>NC_002942.5:610000-1232500 GCF_000008485.1 Legionella pneumophila subsp. pneumophila str. Philadelphia 1
AAGAAGAAGAGGTAACACAAGCGATTGGTATATGCATCATGTGATTTTGAGGTGATTGAGATTATATGGTCAAGAAGAGAAGCGCAAACGGTGGATGCCTTGGCAGTAAGAGGCGAAGAAGGACGTGGAATCCTGCGAAAAGCTATGGGGAGCTGGAAACGAGCGATGAGCCATAGATGTCCGAATGGGGGAACCCGGCTGCAGCGATGCGGTCATTTGCATTTGAATACATAGGATGCAAAGGCGAACTCGGGGAACTGAAACATCTAAGTACCCGAAGGAAAAGAAATCAAGAGAGATTCTCCAAGTAGCGGCGAGCGAACGGGGAGGAGCCTGGCGTGATTTATTATTGAACTGAGTAGAACAATTTGGGAAAGTTGGCGATAGAGGGTGAAAGCCCCGTATACGAAGGTTTGATGAGGAACTAGGCACGCGAACAAGTAGGCCGGGACACGTGAAATCCTGGTTGAAGATGGGTGGACCATCATCCAAGGCTAAATACTACTTACTGACCGATAGTGAACCAGTACCGTGAGGGAAAGGTGAAAAGAACCCCGGAGAGGGGAGTGAAATAGAATCTGAAACCGTTTGCGTACAAGCAGTGGGAGCATGGTTTAGGCTGTGTGACTGCGTACCTTTTGTATAATGGGTCAGCGAGTTACTTTCAGTGGCGAGGTTAACTGAATAAGGGAGCCGTAGAGAAATCGAGTCTGAATAGGGCGATAGTCGCTGGGAGTAGACCCGAAACCGGGCGATCTAGCCATGTGCAGGATGAAGGTTGGGTAACACCAACTGGAGGTCCGAACCGGGTAATGTTGAAAAATTATCGGATGACGTGTGGCTAGGAGTGAAAGGCTAATCAAGCCCGGAGATAGCTGGTTCTCCCCGAAAGCTATTTAGGTAGCGCCTCGTGAATGATTACTGGGGGTAGAGCACTGTTTCGGCTAGGGGGCTGTCATGGCTTACCAAACCGATGCAAACTCCGAATACCGGCTAATTGAATCACGGGAGACACACGGCGGGTGCTAACGTCCGTCGTGGAGAGGGAAACAACCCAGACCGCCAGCTAAGGTCCCCAAGTACTAGTTAAGTGGGAAACGATGTGGGAAGGCATAGACAGCCAGGAGGTTGGCTTAGAAGCAGCCACCCTTTAAAGAAAGCGTAATAGCTCACTGGTCGAGTCGGCCTGCGCGGAAGATGTAACGGGGCTAAAACTAGTCACCGAAGCTGCGGATGTGCGCGAAGGCGCACGTGGTAGGGGAGCGTTCTGTAGGCTGATGAAGGTGCATTGAGAAGTGTGCTGGAGGTATCAGAAGTGCGAATGCTGACATGAGTAACGATAATGTGGGTGAAAAGCCCACACGCCGGAAGTCCCAGGTTTCCTGCACGACGTTAATCGGAGCAGGGTGAGTCGGCCCCTAAGGCGAGGCTGAAGAGCGTAGTCGATGGGAACCAGGTTAATATTCCTGGACTTTTTATAAGTGGTGAAGTGGGGACGAAGAAGGCTAGGTGAGCCAGGCGTTGGTTGTCCTGGTACTTGCATGTAGGGGGGAAGACTTGGCAAATCCGGTTTTCCATAACTCTGAGGTGCGAAGTGGTTCTGACCTTTTGGTACAGAGAAGTCATTGATGCCCGGCTTCCAGGAAAAGCTGCTAGCCATAACTTATAGAGAACCGTACCGCAAACCGACACAGGTGGACAGGTAGAGAATACTAAGGCGCTTGAGAGAACTCGGGTGAAGGAACTAGGCAAAATGGTACCGTAACTTCGGGAGAAGGTACGCCCTTTCTGGTGATGGGATTTACTTTCAGAGCTGGAGAGGGCCGCAGAGACCAGGTGGCTGCGACTGTTTATTAAAAACACAGCACTCTGCAAATTCGTAAGAAGACGTATAGGGTGTGACGCCTGCCCGGTGCCGGAAGGTTAATTGATGGGGTTATCTTCGGAGAAGCTCTTGATCGAAGCCCCGGTAAACGGCGGCCGTAACTATAACGGTCCTAAGGTAGCGAAATTCCTTGTCGGGTAAGTTCCGACCTGCACGAATGGCGTAACGATGGCCACACTGTCTCCACCCGAGACTCAGTGAAATTGAAATCGCTGTGAAGATGCAGTGTACCCGCGGCTAGACGGAAAGACCCCGTGAACCTTTACTATAGTTTTGCACTGGACTTTGATGATGACTGTGTAGGATAGGTGGGAGGCTGTGAAGTGAGGACGCTAGTTCTCATGGAGCCGCCCTTGAAATACCACCCTGTTGTTATTGAGGTTCTAACTTGGTCCAGTAATCCTGGATGAGGACAGTGTATGATGGGTAGTTTGACTGGGGCGGTCTCCTCCCAAAGAGTAACGGAGGAGCACAAAGGTACCCTCGGTACGGTCGGACATCGTACCAAGAGTGTAAAGGCAAAAGGGTGCTTGACTGCGAGAGTGACGGCTCGAGCAGGAACGAAAGTTGGTCTTAGTGATCCGGTGGTTCTGAATGGAAGGGCCATCGCTCAACGGATAAAAGGTACTCCGGGGATAACAGGCTGATACCGCCCAAGAGTTCATATCGACGGCGGTGTTTGGCACCTCGATGTCGGCTCATCACATCCTGGGGCTGAAGCAGGTCCCAAGGGTATGGCTGTTCGCCATTTAAAGTGGTACGCGAGCTGGGTTTAGAACGTCGTGAGACAGTTCGGTCCCTATCTGCCGTGGGCGTAGGAAAATTGAGAGGAGCTGCTCCTAGTACGAGAGGACCGGAGTGGACGAACCTCTGGTGCACCGGTTGTCACGCCAGTGGCATGGCCGGGTAGCTAAGTTCGGACGGGATAACCGCTGAAAGCATCTAAGCGGGAAGCCTCCCTCAAGATGAGTTTTCCCATGAAGCCCGTTGAAGACTACGACGTTGATAGGCAAGGTGTGGAAGCGCAGTAATGCGTGAAGCTAACTTGTACTAATTGGCTGATTGTCTTGACCATATAATCTGAGTAACTTCAGAATATGATATTGATTTGTATACCTGATAAGTATCGTGTAAACTCTGACTCTTTACCAAACCTGTGGCTTAATAAAGCAATCAAAGCCTCAGGTAAACCAGTTTTCCTGGCGACTATAGCGATTTGGAACCACCTGATACCATCTCGAACTCAGAAGTGAAACATTTCCGCGCCAATGATAGTGTGAGGCTTCCTCATGCGAAAGTAGGTCATCGCCAGGGTTTTATTCCTTATAGCGGCTCTCAAGCCGCTTTTTTTATTTATAAAATAAATTACATCGTCTTTTCTACATCAAATACTCGTTACTTCACTGGCTCTTTAAGTCATAAGTTGAGTTTAAATGGCTTGATTTCTTTTTTTAATTTATCAAAAGTAATATGTGGATAAGAAAAATGAGTAGCTCGTAACCTAATATGTAAGATACTTATTCTTTAACCTTATATAATGCCCTGCAGAATATTCAATTTGTTCTATCTCTTTTGCAGTTAATTTTCTGACGGCTTGAACCGGGCTTCCCAAATACAAATATCCACTTTGGAGTATTTTTCCCGGAGGTACAATGCTTCCTGCAGCAATCATGACATGTTTTTGTATGTGCGCTGAGTCTAAAATTATAGATCCCATGCCAATTAAACAGTAATCATTGATAGTGCAGGCGTGTAATAGAGCTTTGTGCCCTACCGTGATTCCTTGCCCTAAAATTAATGGCCTACCGCCTGGAGTATAAGGACCATCATGAGTAACATGCAGCACAGCACCGTCTTGAATACTGCAGGAATGGCCTATTTGAATATAATTGACATCACCACGAATAACAGCCATAGGCCATACGGATACGTCATCTCCCAGGGTTACGTTACCAATGACAGTGGATTGCGGATCAATATAAACTCGTTCACCTAATTCAGGATACTTGTCTTCAAATTTACGAATGGAATAGTTCATGTATATTTACACCATAGTTACAAATTCTTCAGCACTGGTTGGATGAATTGCAATTGTATTATCGAAGTCCTTTTTACATGCGCCCATTTTTATGGCAACCCCAAAGCCTTGTAGCATTTCATCGGCGCTGTATCCGACGACATGTAAACCAATAATCTTTTCCTTTTTACCCAAGGTAACCAATTTCATCGCAGTAGGGGTTTTATCAATACTCAAGGCATCATACATAGGGATGAAACGGGTTTGATATATTTTAATTTTATTCTTACCATATTTTTCAATGGCTTCATGCTCGGTTAAACCGACAGAACCAGATGGAGGATGAGAGAACACTACTGAACAAATATTATCATAATTTAAGCAGGCATCAGGTTGATTCCCGAAAATTCGGTCTGCCAAACGCCTCCCTGCCGCTATTGCAACGGGAGTTAGTGCGGGAGCATTAGTGACATCGCCAATAGCATAAATACCTTTAACCGATGTATTTTGGAATGCATCAACCAGGATTAATCCTTTGTCATCCATGTTAACGTTTATTTTATCAAGATTTAAATTGCCAGTCCGCGGTTTTCGACCTACAGCAGATATAATGACATCAATATTTTCAATAATAGAGCCACTTTGGCACAAAATACTTTTTCTGCCGTCGCTATGGAGATGGATAGCTTGGGCTTTATGGTTTTGATGAATACAGATTCCTTGTTTTTGCATAATTTCCATTAAAGTATCGCCAATCATATGATCAAAGCGACTCAGTGGCCGTGTACCTCTCATTAATAAGTGAGTTTCACTACCAAGAGAGTTAAGGATTCCTGCTAATTCAACACCTATGTAACCGCTACCAATAACAGCTACCTTAGCTGGTAATTTGGTTAATGAAAAGAAACCATCAGAATCAATAGCATGCTTAATGCCATTAATTGCTGGTAGAGCTGGCTCACTGCCAGTTGCAATAATAATATGTTCTGCTTGATAAATAGTATGATCTATCGTGATAGAACTTTGATCGTGGAAAATGCCCTTACCTTGAATCAGAGTAATTTTGTGCTGTGAAAATCGTTTCTCATAATTTTCTCTTAAACGTTCAATATACGCATTGCGTTTATTCACTAGTCGCTTCCAATCTAACTTGGCATTATTTTCCAGGAAAAAACCGTAATCAGGAGATTTATGGAGTGTTTCTGCAATTGATGAAGCATTGTACATAATTTTTTTGGGGACACATCCTAAATTCACGCAGGTCCCTCCCAAGTGGTTTTGTTCAATAACTGCTACTTTGGCTCCATACTGAGCAGCACGAACAGCACTAGCTATTCCGCCACTTCCTCCTCCAAGAACTATAAGGTCAAAATGTTTTGTTTTCATAGTCAATTAATAGGAAAATAAAATAATAGTAGCAGGTCGTACTTGGTCTACCAAGGGATTAAACTGAATTTTATAAAAAACTAAAATATTTTTTAATTTCAACCAGATGGTTTTAGTTATGGTTGGTGTTTAAGCCATGTATCAACACCAACCTGTAAAAATATAACAGTATCGTTATCGCCTCAAGTCAGCAGGGACTTAGTACTGACAACAGGAATATAAGACTGAGATTATTGTTCTAATTTTGTTAAAAGTTCTTTCCGGGTTTTTTCATCAACAAAAGCAGCTTCAATAGCCATACGCGTAATATTATTCATTGTGTCATTGTTATAGCCATAAGCTTTTTGAACTCTTTTGTATTCTTGAGCAAGTGTAGTGCTCATAAAAGGAGGATCATCGGAATTAATACTGACTTTAATCCCTGCTTCATAAAGCTTTGGAAAAGGGTGGCTATTCATGTCTTTGAATAATCCCAAAAATATGTTACTGGTTGGGCACACTTCCAATGCAATACCCTGGTCTTTAACCATGGCCATAATGTCAGGTGAGTCAATCACTCGAACCCCATGCCCAATTCTTTTAATTGGCAGAGTTTTCATTGCTTCTTCCATTCCTTTGGCTGAATCAAATTCGCCGGCATGAACGGTGCATTCCAATCCGGAGTCTGCTGCTATCTGATAAGCTTTGGTAAACAATTGAGGAGGAAATTTTGCTTCATCTCCTCCTAATCCAAATCCTGTTACACAAGGAAATTTATCTATAGAAGCCTGTTTTGCGACGCGTTCGCATGCTTCTACGCCAAAATGGCGTACTGCAGTGATAATAATACGTCCAACAATATCAAATTGACTTTTAGCATCATCAATAGCCTGTTGAATTGCTGCTAAATGCTCTTTTGAAGGAATTCCACTGGATTGCTCGGCATGGTCCGGAGAGTACATCATTTCAATGTAGATAGCATGTTCTTGAGCGTTCGATTTAAGATAATCAAAGGTAATATCATAATAATCTTGTGGATTTTTAATTACGGATGCCAGCGTATCATAAACCTTAAGAAAATCGAGAAAGTCTTTTGATAAGTAACTTTTTTCATCTGGTGCAATAAGACCATTAGGGAGAGTTAATTGATTTCTTTTTGCTAGTTTTTTGGCGAGTTCTGGGGAAATAGTTCCTTCTAGATGTACGTGTAATTCTGCCTTTTTTAAATTCATGATATAGCCTATTATCTTACTTGAAAGAAGATTAATGGTAACTTAGATAAAAAAACGATAAAATATATTTTTTAAATAAAGTTATTTTGGATTGAGTATGAACACAGATGATATAAATAAAGCTTATGTCAGTCCTTACGATAAGTTTTTATATGAATTTGATGCGACACATAAAAAATCAGCATCGCAATTGCAAGAAATTAAAAAGCATCAGCGCATCTTCAAAATGAGAGACGATAAAGACTACAAGATCGATCAAAGTGAAATTTGGGAAGAGTTTTAAGAGTTTCTCACCTATAACTATCTTGGTAAGCTGCTAGCATGTTAATCAAGACCTAGTAGCAGAAATGACAGGTCTTTATTGTATTAGTAAAGATAAAGATGAAAAATCCATCCATTCTGCACTAAATAATCCTGCTTTATTAAATAAGGCTATGCAGCTTAAATCAATTGGGAAAGTAGCCCTTTCTCAAAATCAATTAACTTATCTTAAGATTCATGATGAATGGATCCACGAACTATTTCCACTCTTACAAAATGAGCAGATCCGTAAACCTGATTATTTTGGTAATGAATCCATCGGTGCTCATATTAGTATTATCTATCCAGAAGAAAATACAACAATTAATCCAAAAGAGTTAGATCAAGAGCATCGCTTTAAAATTAAGAATATTATTAAGGCAAATTTAGAATTAAAAAAATATTATGCCATTATAGTGGAGGCATCCTCTTTGGCAAGATTGAGAAAAGCATATGGTTTGCCTGAGAATTTATATTTTAAAGGATATTCAATTCATTTTCATATTACAGTAGGCGTTGAAATTTAGGCAATCCATTGCCTATGATGAGCTGATAGGCAATGAGGATTATCCCAACAAAGCATGTAAAAGTTTATAGGATAAGATCGTTAGCATGGAGGCTGCGGGTAATGTCAGTACCCATGACATAAAGATATTACGGATTACAATGAGATTCAAAGCGCCGATACCTCTTGCCAAACCTACACCTAAAACGGCACCAACCAGAGTTTGAGTCGCCGAAACAGGGATTCCGGTGCTGGTTGCAACAACTACGGTAGTTGCTGCAGAAAGTGTTGCAGCAAATGCACGGCTGGGCGTTAAAGCAGTGATAGAACTTCCTACGGTTTCAATGACTTTTCTTCCATACATAAGGAAACCAGTTACTACTCCGACGCAACCTAATAAAATAATCCAGGAAGGGTAGTTATCTGCGTCAAATATTTGATTGGAATGCATGACCAGGCTGTGCACAATACTTAATGGTCCAACAGCCAGGGCAACATCGTTGGAGCCATGAGCGAAAGCCATAGCGCATGCCGTCATTGCCATGAGCACAGCAAAATACTTCTCTACCTGAATAAATCGTTCCCTGCGTCTTATTTTATGGTATTCAGGAATACGCTTAATAAAGATCATACCCAGAATTGTAATTATTATACTGGTGGCCAGAGTCACCGCCAAATCTTGCTTTAAATTCAAGTGAATATCAAAATGGTTAAGTCCTTTAAATACAGTGATAAAAGATAATATAAAACCAATCAAAAAAAGATAAATAGGAATATATAGCTTAGCTTTAGTCAACGGGTTACTTTTTACAAATATGGTTTGCTGTATACTAATGAACAAAGCGTAGGCCGTAATCCCTGAAATCAACGGAGATGAAATCCATCCAATAGCGATTCGCGCTACCTGGTTCCAATGTATTGCGTCAGGACCCAAGACTATAGTGCCAAAACCAACCATCGAGCCTACTAATGCGTTGGTTATCGAAACAGGGACCCCCAGATAACTCGCAAGATTCATCCATATTGTGCAGGCAAACAAAACGCACAGCATGCCTTCGATGAGGATTAATGGTTCATTAGAGAGTTGACTGGTATTGATAATCCCATCACGCATGGTTTCAGTGACACCTTCACCCCCTAAAAAAGCGCCTGCAAATTCGAAAATGATGGCGATAAGCATGGCTTGACGGACGGTAACTGCCTTTGAGCCCATAGTGGTACTCATGACATTAGCCAAATCATTGGCACCGACCCCCCAGGTCATAAGAAAACAAAGAATAAGAGCAGCAAAAAGTAGGTAAATTGAATAATCCATGAGTGATAACTACCGGGCAATTAGAATTTGAAGTCGACCACCAACTGTCTGGGCATGGTCAGCCAATTCGCCAATCCATTGGACCAGTTTGTATAGAAAAATTACATCTATAGCTGGGAGTTCCTTTTCTAATTCGAAGATTTTGTGCCTAATGTCCGCCAGTCTTTCATCACAGTCATGTTCAATTTCGTCTAATTTTACTATCATTTCTTCAACGATTTTGACTTCGCTGCCCCTGAATCCGGTTTCAAGCAATTCATCTAATTCATTAATCGCTGTACAGGCTTGTTTAGAGGCATCAAGACATCGGCTTAAAAAAGGCATAAAAGACGGAATTAATTTTTTAGGTATGCTCATTTGTCTGCTTATAATTAAAGCAGCTATATCTTCTGCTTTATTGGCAATTCTATCTTGAGCACTGAGCAGTTCTAATATATCTGTGCGGGCGACTGGTAAAAATAAGCCAGTAGGAAGATGAAGACGCAAATCACGTTTAATTAGATCCGCTTCTTTTTCAATAGAGATGATTTTATCCTTGATCTTGTTTGCAGTATCCCAATCGTTTTTGAGCACCGCTTCAAAAAAAGGGTACAATTGCTTGGCACACTGATGTGCTTTACGTATGTGTTGTTCAATGGGCTTTATTGGTGATGGCCCGAACATATTGAATATACTACCCATAATTTTTGATCTCGGATAACAGATTTTAAGGATTATACCTAAACTTTTTGAGGAACAAAACTACTACTTATCTAGAGTGAATACAGATTAGGGATTAAAGGGGGCTATTTGTAACCTTTTGAGTCCTATTAGTGCTACAATTCAATAAAGGATTTTATAATTAAATTGAAACAACAGGAGTGTTTCTATGATTAAGCGATGGCTATTAGTGATATTATTAATTTCTGGCAACGCTTTTTCCCAGCAGATGATAACCAAGGTTATCGAATTGAATTATTTGCAAGCAGATAAGGTTATTCAGTTAATCCAGCCATTATTGCAGACTGATGAGAAAGTAAGTGGTTCAGGGCAAACACTAATTGTTAATGTGAGTCCCCAAACTTTAACGCAAATCAGAAACGTATTACATAAAATAGATGTTCCTCCTGTTGTTTTTAATATTACTGTTTATCAAGGGGATCCTGAATGGTTAAGCTCACAGGATGGGAATGATGTCGTTTACAGCACACAACCACAATACGAAGTCCAGCGCAGTCAATCCGTTAAAGTTATGAGTGGGGAATCCGCTTTTGTTGCGACCGGTGAACAAGTACCAGTAGTTACTTCAGTTGGTGTTGGTCTTTTAGCCACAGGAGTATCTTATGAGCAGCATAATATCCAAAACGGTTTGCTAGTACACCCTGTTTTGCAAGGATCACAGGTCAAATTGACGGTGAGAAGAGTGCGAGAGCAGGAAAATGTAGAGAGTGATCAACAATTTGATAATCAACAAATAGATACTACGATCATGGCGCCATTGAATAAATGGGTTCCATTAGGTACAGCAGAGGGGGTTCAAAATACCGATTCTTCTTCAACTTCTTATACAGCTGGAAGGCCTTTTTCTCAAAATTCAACTTTGTACATTAAGGTATCAGTTGTAAAATCCACCCCTTCTGGGACCACCAAATAAAATGATGGAAATGCGTTTCATAATCATTTTACTTGGACTTCTCTTAATGAGCTTTTCTTCCCTGAACTGGAGAATAAGCCAGGATTTACTGATTAACTAACTCTTAATCCCTTCATTAAAAATATTTTTGCCTTGATCCTGGAGCTTCTCGTAAGCATCTTTAAGCCATGAAAATCATCATAATTCGGTATTGTGAGCTCATGCCATCATGGGTAGATTAAATTAAAAACAAAATGATAAAATTAAAATCATTAATAGTGTATAATTAAAGTGAGCGGAGATAATTTTGGGGGGGACTTCTTATGGCAATTATCAGTTCACTGGCCAATCACCTATTGATTGCCATGCCTTCCTTAAAAGATCCAAACTTTGAAAGGTCAGTGGTCTATTTGTGCGAGCATAATGAGCAAGGGTCAGTTGGTTTAATTATTAACAGACCTTTACAGTTTCCACTATCTATTGTTTTTGAGCAATTGCAAATTGAACCTATTCGAGTAGAAAAAAATGGGTTGCCTTTATTGTTTGGCGGACCAGTACAACCAGAAAGAGGATTTGTTATTCATAAACAAATGGGCGGGTGGCGTTCCAGTTTGTTTTTGCAAGATGAAGTGACGGTTACTACCTCAAATGATATCATTCGTGCCATAGCTTATGACGAAGGACCTAAAGATGTATTAATTACTTTAGGTTATGCTGCCTGGACAGAGCAGCAATTGGAAAGAGAAATTATGAGTAACACGTGGCTAGTTTGTCCCTATAAATCTGAAATTCTTTATGAAGTGCCCTTTGAAGAGCGTTGGGAATACGCGGGATTAACGCTGGGCATCAAAATGAATCAACTCTCTTCTGATGCTGGCCATGCCTAGAGGTGTGTATTTAGGTTTTGATTTCGGGTATAAACGCATAGGAGTCGCTGTAGGACAGCGGCTAACTTGTAGTGCCTCTCCCTTATCTACTATAGAAGCTAAAGCCGGAATCCCTGATTGGAATACCATTCAAAAAGTGATAACCCAATGGAATCCACAAGCTTTAATTGTAGGTCTTCCTACCTGTATTGATGACCGTGAATTGTATACAACATCAGCTGCTCGTCGTTTTGCAAAGCAATTGCACAAGCGGTTTTCTTTACCTGTGCATTTAGTCGATGAACGACTTTCAACAGTAGAGGCAAGAGGGTATTTGTTTGAGCAGGGGGGATATCGCCAGATTAAAAAAGCCGAGGTAGATAGTATAGCAGCTTGTGTTATACTGGAGCAGTGGTTGCAACAATCGGAATAACTCAAAGAGTATTTTTCTTTTGGCGTAAAATGAAATTTGGCGGGGGAACATGAAGCATTTTCTTGAAATTAGTCAATTGTCATCTGAACAAATTGAATCCTTATTGCAACGAGCTTTATATTTTAAACATACAAAGCAATACCCTTCTTATTCCCAAAGTATTATTGCTAATTTATTTTATGAAAACAGTACCCGAACCCGCATCAGCTTTGAGTTAGCAGAGCGCCATCTGGCAATGTCTGTAGTGAATCTGGATCTTCAGACCTCATCAGAAACTAAAGGCGAAGCCATTGAAGATACCATCAGAACGCTAGCCGCTATGGGTATCCAGTATTTTGTAATTCGCCATAAGCAAGATGGGCTGCAGCAAAATTTAGCTAATAAGTTAGGTGATACAGTTAATATAATAAATGCAGGTGATGGAACTCATGCTCATCCAAGCCAAGCGATACTGGATATGGTGACAATTATTGAACAAAAAAAGCGATTAGATAAATTAAAAATTGCTATTTTGGGAAATATTAAACATTCACGTGTTGCTAATTCTTTCCAATGCATTTGCAGTAAATTAGGGGTTGGTGAGTTGGTTTTGATTTCTCCAGAGATTTGGCAACCATCACAAGTGCACTTTGGACGGGTTACTGATAATCTCAATGAAGGTCTGGAAGGTGCGGATGTGGTAATTTGCCTGCGAGTTCAAAAGGAACGTTTGCTGCAAGATGATCATTTGGATTTGGATTTTTATAGAAACAATTTTGCACTTACTCAAAAAAGTCTGTCTTATGCAAAACCTGACGCTATGGTTATGCACCCTGGGCCTATGAATCGCGGGGTTGAAATTGATAGTGAAGTGGCTGATGGCAACCAATCTTGTATTTTACAACAGGTTACTAACGGTGTTTATGCAAGAATGGCTATCCTTGAATCGCTGATAGCGAGTTAGGTTTCTCTATATTCTGTCATGCATTATGCTTTTATTCTCTTGGGTAATATATTCTACTCATACTGCAAGACGCATGATTAACCACGTTGAGCAATAGATAGGAAACCGCAAAATTATTCAGGTAGATCGATGGATAACATTTGACCTTGCGTCAGCGGTTTTCCCTGTTCTCCGGCACAAGCATTTATGATTAAAGTTTTTCCTGTGGTTACTATACAGTAATACATATACCCTGTTTTATCGACCATAAAGACTGGTATTCGTTCATTCGTGCCTTTTTCGTCAGTTTTAAAATTCATAATCAATTGAAAATTCTCTGCGTTAGGCATAGTTTTGAGTTTTTTGGTAACGCAGGGAGTAAACTCATTGCTGAGGTTTACTGATTCATCATAGCATGATTTTATAATCGCTAGCGCATTATCAGTAGGTCTATTAGCTGTTGCAAATTGCCATGGTATCATTAATAAAATGCAAGGAAATAAGAGTCGTATGCTTCTCATGATGGCCCCGTAATTTATATTTATGTATAATTATAGGACAACTTAGGTATATATGATTAATACGGAATTGATTTTTTATACACCCCAATACTTGAGAAGAAATTTTATTTAGGCAAATGCAAGATTTGTTTATAGGATAACGCCTGTTGCAGATGGTTTAGCATGACCTTATTACATTCACTCATATCAGCAATTGTCCTGCTTACTTTTAGTAAGCGATGGTAACCACGAGCAGACAGTTTCAGTTTACTCATCACCTCTCGGAGAAACAATTGTTCTTCTGATCCCAATTCGCAAACCATTTCGCATGTTTTGGAATTTAAATTGGCATTGAGACTATCTTGTCGTGCCATTTGTATTTCATGCATCTTTGTTACCTTTTCTCTAATAGCAGGACTTTGTTTTTCTAAATGGGTATTGGGTTTAATTAACTCCTCTTGAGATAATGCGTGAATTGTAACCTGCATATCGATTCTATCTAATAATGGAGCAGAAAGTTTTGCCAAATAGCGGCTGATTCTATCAGGAGTACATAAGCAATTGGCTTGTGAATTACCCCATTGGCCACAAGGGCAAGGATTCATTGCTGCAATTAATTGAAATTTGGCAGGAAACTCTATTTGTGCAGCTGCCCTGGAAATGCAAATATGCCCTGACTCCAAAGGTTCTCTAAGTGTCTCTAATACTTGCCGATTAAATTCAGGTAATTCATCTAAAAATAATACGCCGTGATGGGCTAATGAAATTTCACCGGGTTTCGGCGGGTTGCCTCCTCCGACTAAAGCGACAGGTGAAGCAGTATGATGTGGTGCACGAAAAGGAGGCAAACGCCATTCCCTGAAATCAGGTAATTTGCCTCGAATTGAATTAATGGCTGCGCATTCGAGAGCTTGTGTTTCGGATAGTTCAGGTAGCAAGGTACTAAATCTTTTTGCCATCATCGTTTTTCCACTGCCTGGTGCGCCACTTAGGAGAATACTGTGTCCCCCACAGGCAGCAATGACCATAGCATTTTTGGCATGATGTTGCCCCTTAATATCAGACCAATCCAATTCATGGTTATTTAATAAAAGATCTGGTTTGGGAGGTAAGTTCTGTAAAGAAGTACCCTGGCATAGATAATCACAAACTTCGCGTAAGTTATTGGCAGTAAAGACTTTTGGATGGCCGGTTAAAGAAGCTTCGGCAGCATTTGCATTCGCTATAATCAGATGTTGATTGTCTTTATGAGCGGCAAGAACAGCAGGTATAATGGCAGAAACCCCTCTAAGCTCGCCGCTTAAAGCCAATTCTCCAATAAATTCGTGGTTTGCAAGGTTGGTGAGAGGAATTTGTTCCGATGCTGCGAGTATCCCTAGTGCAATAGGCAAGTCAAAGCCACTTCCCGTTTTAGGTAAATTGGCAGGGCCAAGATTAACGGTAATTTTACGGCATGGAAATTCGAATTGGCTATTTATAATAGCGCTGCGCACTCGGTCTTTACTTTCTTTCACTGCTGTTTCAGCAAGTCCTACCATAGTAAAACCTGGTAATCCATTTGATAAATGGACTTCCACAGATACTGGTTGTGCGACAATACCAATAGTGCTTCGCGTTTTGGTAAATGCGAGATTCATAAGATTTTTTCCTTATTATGTTGGACTTAAGTCGATCCCATTTCCTATGGACGACTAATAGTTATTATTTATTATTTTTAACTTCTTGCCGTTTAATGAAGTCTTCAAGCTGGTGCTGCAATTGCTCCAGTTTTTCTCGAGTTCTGGCAAGTACCTTACATTGCACATCAAATTCTTCACGGGTAACAAGGTCCATTCGGCTGAATGTTGATTGCAGTACTTCTTTAAATTTTTGTTGAATGTCTTTTTCAAAATTTTGTAGACTCGTAGGTAAAGTAGCGAAAAGCTTATTAGCTAATTCATCAAATTGCTTGGGGTCAAACATGGTGGCTCCGGATTATTTTTGAATACAGTCTAGCAAAACTGTTGGATTACAACTATACCCAAGATGTCTTGAAAAGCAATAACATAAAAATTGTGTGTTAGAAATATCATGGGTGGCTCTGCATTTAACGTGATGGAAAAAAATATGAAAATGATCACCGCAATTATCAAACCATTTAAACTGGATGATGTACATGAAGCTTTAATGGAAATAGGAGTGCCAGGAATTACTATATCTGAAACTCGAGGATTTGGGCGTCAAAAAGGTCATACCGAATTATATCGAGGGGCGGAGTACGTGGTAGACTTCCTCCCTAAAATTAAAATTGAACTGGCATTGCCAGATAATATGGTTGAAGCAGCTATAGAAGCTATTTGCAAGTCCGCCTACACTGGTAAAATTGGTGATGGCAAGATTTTTGTTTATGCTTTGGAACAGGTAGTGAGGGTTAGAACCGGGGAAGTCGGTACAGACGCTCTATAGAATGTCATTTTAGGCCAAGGGATTTCGCCAATAAATAGCTTTTTGAGTTATTACGGCATCCAGGGGAACATCCCAAGGGCGTGGTTCTATGTAATCAACCCTTTGAAATTGGTAGGCGACTCCTAAGAGATGCGCTTTTGATTTATTAGCCAAGGTGCGATCATAGTAGCCTGAGCCCATACCCAAACGAGTACAGTGTGCATCAAAAGCAACCAGAGGCATGATAATCAAGTCTAATTCATCAATAGGCAAGGCCAACTCAATATCAACGTCCGGTTCCGGGATATCGTATTTATTCGTTTTAAAAGGGGTGCTGGGGGTGGCTGGTAAAAAAGAAAGAGTGGAATCATTATTTAATACCGGAAAATAACAATACTTCCCCTGGAGGGGCGCGCTTTTCCAGAGAAACGTTAAATCAACTTCTCCATTAACGGCAAAGTACAAGGCTATTCGTTTTGCTTGCCTGTATTGTTCCAGCGAGCGGATACGAGTACAAATTTGATTGGAAGATGCTGTTCTGTAGGGTACAGAAAGCTTGGATCTTACCTGTTTTATGGTATTTCTTAGAGCAACTTTATATTGGTCTGACATGATTTGGTATCACTAATATTCTTTTTTATTATTAGATGGATTAGGCTTAAAGTTCAAGTGTTTCCAGGTATCAATATGTTGTTTTATGCATTGGGTGATTATAAATGCGCGATGCGATAAGTTTATAACATAAAATAATTAAAAAATACTATGCAAAAAATTAAAAATAAGGTATATAGCCGTCCTGGAATCTTGTTCCATTTAAGCAATTATTTAATGTTACTTTTAATTCTTTGAGGGAATGTTATGAGTGACTTGTTTGAAGAAGATGAAGAAGAAGTAATTGAAGTTGTCGACGATTTTGATGATGTTGAAGTGGATACTGAAATTATAGAAGCTCCCGGTGTCAGTTTGGATGCGCGCAGACGACTGGAAAATATGTTGGAGGAAAAGCGATTGCGAGATGAGTTAGATGATTTTGTAGATTATTAATTATGAGATCATAATGCCTACTCGTGTTATTGAAGACAAAGGAGATATGACGCCATCATTTGGAATTGATGATCGAATTTTTTTAGGTGAGGGATTATTTGAAACAATTAGAGTCAATAGTTCCAAGCCTTCCTTTGCTTATATGCATTGGGAGAGACTAGGCAATTCAGCTCGTCAGTTGGGTATTCCTTTTGAAATTTCATTTGATGATTGGTTTGAGCATCTTATTCAAAAAATCCAAAAAGATAACCTGTACCATGGTGGCATTAAAGCCATTTTGAGTGGTGGTCCTGCTTCGAGAGGCTTGGCAGAACGAGGACAAGTCAGCCAATTAATATTTCAGACTTTTAATTATTCTATACAAAAGCATCCTGTTCGGTTAATCAGTATTAATTGGCTAAGGGATAAGGCCAATCCTCTTTATCAATTAAAATCAGTGAATTATTTAGAGGCGATTATTGCTCAACGTCAAGCGATTGCGGTTGGGGCAGATGATGCCTTATTTTTCAACACAGAGAATCATGTTACTGAAACAACTTGTGCCAATTTATTCTTGATTGAAAATAACATTTTGTATACCCCGCGAGTAGAGGATGGGATCTTACCCGGCATTACCAGAGCACGCCTCATTTCACATTGTCAGCAACACAAAATGTCAGTGCAGGAAATATCATTAACGAAAAAGAGGATTGAGGACGCCGATGCTGTTTTTTTAACTAATAGTCTGCAGGGTATCAGAAGGGTGCTCTCCCTGGATAACATTATTTTTGAAGTCAATCATCCAATTATCGATAAGTTGATCTTTTTATTAAATCAGGATGAGTCTTGATAAATTTTTATTAATTGAAAAAACAACTATCTTTTTTTCATTATTCTGATAACAAGTAAAAAGAAAATCGCTAATCCAGTTAGAAAAATTCCACCATTCCTATATAAATGGCCTGGCCTTGTCAGAGCATCCATGCCGACGTATCCAAAATAGGTATAAATAATTTCTGCAGGAATTAGAAAAATAAAAGTAGTTAGCAAATAAAGACGAAATGATATGCCAGTTACTCCTAAGCCATAGTTGACCAGGTTAAAAGGGACTATTGGAAACAATCGCAAGAAAGCCACAAAAACCCAACCTTTCTCATCTACCCCGGCAATCAATTTGTTTAGTTTTTCACCCTTTTTGGTTGAGAACCAATCGTAAACCAGGTGTCTTGTTATCAGAAATGCCAACGCAGCGCCGCTAGTGGCGCCCAATAAATTAAGCAAGGTACCAAATACAGGCCCAAACACAGCTCCTCCAGCCAGAGTTAATACCATTGTGGGTAAAAGCAATAAAGTCGCGAGGCAGTAGGTGATCAAGAAAAGAACAGGGGCAAGCCAACCCAGATCGTCTATATAATCAATGATCTCTAACGAATGATTATGAAAGACCACTGCGAAAATAATTAAAACTAATATGGCTAAAATGAAACAGAATGTCTTAATGGTTTTTTGTGTTAAAGTAAAGATGCCCCTCACTTTATTACAGGAATTAAGGACTCGCAAGCCTTCTCTCAATATTCCGGGTAAATTATCATAAAAACAGATGTTGCTTTCGCTTAAATTTTTTAAATGAAATCAACATGATTCATAAACCTATCTATTCAAATCGTTTTGAATCTTGCAGAATAAAAGTCAATATAGAGATAACTGATGCGACATGATGACAAAAACAAATGAGGAAAATTTGACCTGGAAGGGAAAACAAAAACAGCGGGCTAGGGCATGGATAAAAATTTTTCTGGAGAAATGGTTTCGCATAGAGGTTAAAGGACAATATCAGGCGAACAGTCATTCTGTCATTATTGCCAACAGGGCTTCTATAATTGATGTGTTACTCCTTTCTGTATTTTTACCCGAACGATTAACTTTAGCTTTACATCCTGATATGTTTAAAAAAATATGGGTAAAAACGTTATTATTTTTCGCTGATGTCATAGTAGTTGATCCAGGCAGCGCTCAGGCAACAAGAATTTTAATAAGAGCAATACGGGCTGGCAAGCGTTGTCTTCTATTTCCACAAGGGTTATTAAGACAGCAGGAAGACAGCTTAAAGGTCTTTGAAGGACCTGGATTGATACTCCAAAGGGTTGGCGCCGAGGTAATCCCTGTTCGTATTGAAGGGGCGGAGCACAGTATTTTTTCTAATAGCAAAAATAAACATCGAATACGGATTTTTCCGAAAATTACTCTTCATATATTACCTGCTCAAAAATTGAGTCAAGCTGAAAATACAGGTGTCGACAGAGAAGGTATCAGTTTACGTTTATTTCAACTAATAAGCGATTTATCATTCGCCAATAGTTTTAAGCCATATGTTTTATTTTCTGCTTTAATTGAAGGAGTAAGTATAGGAACTAAAAACAAAACTAAAATAGAAGACAATAATCGTATTCCATTAACTTACAGACAGTTCTTGGCTCGTTGTTTTATTCTGGGGCGCCAAATTAAAAAGCAAACGGCTGTAGGCGAAACTGTTGGAGTAATGATGCCGACTACTATAGCTGGCATGGTCACTTTTTTTGCTTTACAAGCTTATAGACGAATACCTGCCATGTTAAATTTTAGCATGGGTTTTTATAACTTATATTCAGCTTGTAATACAGCAAGAATTAAATCAATTTATACCGCAAGACAATTCATAGAAACCGCCAAATTAGAACCCTTGGTAGAAGAGTTCCAACAGGCGGGTATAAGAATTCATTATTTAGAAGATTTTAAATCAACCATTCATTTAGGTAACAAGCTTTCCGGGATATTCAAAGGCTTCTTTCCTACTCTAAGCTACCGTTTTCTTGGTGACAAAATATCCTCTGATACAACAGGCATAATCCTGTTTACCTCTGGTTCTGAGGGAAAACCCAAAGGGGTTGCTCTTAGTCATGCCAATATATTGGCTAATTGTTGGCAAATGACTTCCAGAGTCGACTTTACTCCACGAGATGTTTTATTTAATTCCTTACCTATATTCCATTGTTTTGGCCTTACAGCAGGAAGTGTGCTTCCTTTGGTTAATGGTTTGAATTGTTTTTTCTACCCTTCCCCTCTTCATTATAAGGTAATTCCTGGATTGATTTATCAAACAAGGGCTACTATTTTGTTTGGCACAGATACTTTTTTAACAGGTTATGCAAGGGCCGCGGGCAAACATGATTTCAACAGCGTCCGCTATATCTTCGCTGGCGCCGAGAAAGTGAAACCGGAAACCATTAGATACTGGAGCGAAGCGTTTGGGGCAAGAATTTATGAAGGCTATGGTGCTACTGAGGCATCGCCAGTCATATCGCTTAATTGTCCTTTGGCATCAGTACCGGGTAGTGTCGGAATGATTTTACCTTTTATGGATTTCAAAGTAGAACCAGTAGAGGGAATTGTACAAGGCGGGCGTTTAAAATTATGCGGACCCAATATCATGTTAGGTTATCTTGATGAGGATAAACCTGGAGTAATTATAGAACCTGAAGATGGTTGGCATGATACGGGAGATATCGTCACCGTGAATGCGGATGGATTCATTACTATAGCAGGTCGCGCCAAACGTTTTGCCAAGATTGCTGGTGAAATGGTATCTCTTACAGCGGTGGAAGGAATTGCAGCCTCAATTTGGCCTGAATTATTACATGCCGCTGTTGTGCAAAAATCTCCAAGAAAGGGGGAGCAAATTTTCTTATTTACTGAAGCAGAGTATGCAGATAAAGTATCATTTATAAAAAAGGTTAAGGAGAGAGGGCAATCAGAATTGCTGGTTCCTCATATGATTTATCCGGCATGCCAAATTCCTGTCCTGCCTTCAGGAAAAATTGATTATATAACGCTTGAAAAGCAATTTTTAGAACAGAAAGAAACCATGGAAACAGTATAAATGAAATTAATATGGATAGTATTAGCCCTTATTTTAGCCCTTGTTGTCATTCTTTATTTATTTCCTCAAATCAATTTTCGAGAAATGCCGAAAGGGTTAGTTGAGGGGCAATTGCCAGATGATAAGCCAAACTGGGTAAGTAGCCTGGTTAATGAATCGGATTCTCACTATATTGCTCCTTTGAAGGTTGAGAGTATGCCTCAATTGGTAGCATGCATTGAACGCAAGATCCCGGAATTGAAAATCCAGAAACAGGAGGCATCCTTTCTGGTGGGGTATAGACAAAGCCCCTTTTTCCATTTTGTTGATTGGCTATGCATCCATGCGGATGGGAATGTTATTTCAAGTGCCACCATGGGGTATTCTGATTTTGGCAAGAACAGAGAGCTGGTGGAGAAAATCAGATCCCTGTGTTTATGATTTATCTTAATCAATCCATGTCATTGCACCTTGTCCTGGCTATTGCTGTGTACTTCAACCAGGACATCAGCAGGGAATAAATCGAATTATCTTTTATAGATTTCAGCCACGGTTTTGGATAAACGCTTAGCAGAATAATTCAGCCAACGAGATTGGGCGATGTATTGTATCCCCTCATTCAAACTAAAGCTTCCGGTCGCGATTCTTGCTTTTATACTGTCAACCCCAAAAACAATTTCACAATCAGCGGAAGTATTCGCACAAGCTGCTTCTAAGATATCAGAGTTAATATGAATCGAATTATCAGGGGGAATAGCACAACTGGAAGTCAATTCACAGGAATAGGATCCTATTGTCACATATCCCAGATCATCGGACGTATTAACAACCGTCAGATCTTGAGCAGCAAAGGCATTCAGGCTGCCTAGCAAGAATAAACTTGCCAAAAGTATCCTGTTTTTTTTTCTCACAATACAACTCCTTTTATGTTTTAATGTATGGTTATTGAGTTCAAAATATTATTTTTTTAGTACATAACTCCCTGGAGCATCCATTATCGGTGCGAATGGCAAGTGATTGATATCAGGGGAATTGATGAGTCTTCCGGAATGCAATTTAAGCCAATTTAACCATTCTGGCCACCATGAACCGGAGTGTTCCTTGGATTTTTCAAACCATTGCTCAGCAGATAAATCCATGCTGTTATTGGTTCTATAACCATATTTTTGCTGGGTTGGCGGATTAATAATTCCTGCAATATGTCCAGATCCACCTAAAACAAAACGTTTTGGCCCCTTCATTAATTCAAATCCTTTATATGTTGTTTTCCAGGGAGCGATATGATCTTTTTGAGTAGACAGAAAGAAAGTGGGTATGTCGATATTTGTTACGTCAATAGGGATATGATTAAGGCGAATTTTTCCAGGTTTTATCAAGTTATTATGCAAATACATCCAACGTAAATATTGAGAATGCATGGTTGCAGGCATATTAGTTGAATCAGCATTCCAATAGAGTATGTCAAAAGGAACAGGGCTTTTACCGCGCAGGTAATTTTTGATGAAAAATGACCATATTAGGTCATTTGCCCTTAAGGAATTAAAGCTGGACGCCATAAATTTGCCAGCCAGATAACCTTTGGATTTCATTTCTTCTTCAAGTTTATTAATCTGCTGCTCATCAATAAAAACAGCGATGTCCCCAGGATCACTGAAATCAATCATTGCCGCTAAAAAGGTTGCACTGCGAATGGAATGATCCTTAGTTGCCTTATTGTAGGCTAAAAGAGAAGCCAGAAGTGTCCCGCCTATACAGAATCCCAGCGTATTGACTTGTTTAACACGCAATTGTTTTTGAATTACTGCAATGGCTTCTCTGGGGCCTTCATTTAAATAATCATAGAAGCTTTTATTGGCATACGTTTCGTCAGGGTTGACCCAGGAGATAATAAAAACAGTAATCCCTTGTTCGACCAACCAGCGTATTAATGAATTATGCGGGCTTAAGTCTAAAATGTAGTATTTATTAATCCAGGGAGGAACGATAAGTAAAGGTATGGATTTTACTTTTGTTGTTCTGGGGCAATATTGGATTAACTCCATCATGGAATTGCGAAATATGACTTTACCAGGCGTTGTAGCCAGATTCTCACCGATTTTAAATGCTTCCGTATCAGTCATTTTAATGATTAATCTGGAAGATCCTGCTTCAACATCGGATAGCAAATTGTGTAATCCACGTAATAGGTTTTTACCATGACTTTGTAATGTTTCTGCCATGAGCTGAGGATTCGTGTGAATAAAATTAGCTGGGGATAAAGCATCAAGATATTGTCGGGTGAAAAAACGTACTCTTTTTGCCAGATTCTCGTCACCATATTCCATATTTTCCAGCAATGAATTCATATGCTCATTTGCCAAAAGATAATGTTGGCTTAGCAAGTTAAAAAAAGGATTGTTTATCCAATCTTCCCCATTAAAACGCTGATCGTTAATAGGCAGTGGTTTTCCTTCAAGCCAATAATTAAATTGTGCTTGAGCCAGACTTAAGGCATCTTCTAGGTAATTCAACTGCATTTGCCATACTTTTTCAGGATTTTTTAGAATGACGGCAATCAAATTTTGGAAATGCTCCGTGAGATCGATGTATTGACTGACCAGCGATGAAATCGGGATGGGTTTTTCTTTGAAATCGGTCATAATCTGCAGGCTTTTTTTAGCTACAGCCTGCATCAGTTCGCTTAGTTCAGTGTCGTGAGTCATCCTGGCTCCTGAAAGCAAATAATCGAATAGCTTATTCTTATGGGTTTGGTTGTGTTTATCAAGAGTATTCTATATTAAATCCAGAGCACATTATAGACAGATGGAATATTGGCAAGCCCATTCCCTTGATGACTAACCTATTGTAAAAAATATTAAAATGCATGAAATCGCCAAGGTAGAACAGAAGATTTTATTTGCTTATTTCCTTATCAATAAGGTAAAATCTCTCTTTTATCGAATACAGAACCAAATTAGTACTATATTTATAATAAGGTAATAGAATTTTGCTTTGGATGATTGTGCCAGAAAAACTCACATAGAGGATCAGGTGATATTGGATCAGTAAGCAATTGTCTAATCCTTGTTCTTAATAAGATATTCTTTTCCTCTATCTGAAAATAAGACTTATTTGGTACTAGATTATTCGAGTAGGGGGTGTTATGCTGCGCGTCAGTAAATTGGCCGATTATGGAACAGTTGTAATGGTTTATCTAGCCAAGCATTCGCAGGAATTATGCAATGCTCGAGATATTGCCTTACATACGCATTTAACAGTACCTACTGTTAGTAAAATACTAAAACGCCTGACTAGCGCGGGTTTGTTAACTTCGGTACGAGGTGTATCCGGAGGATATAGACTGCAAAGACCAGCAGCTGAAATTTCGGTGTCTCAAATCATATTTGCTTTGGAAGAGCACAGGGGTTTCACAGAATGCAGTATGCAACCCAATGATTGTTTTTTACAGGGAGTATGTACCATTCAAGGAAATTGGCGATTAATAAGCCATGCGATCGAAACTGCTCTTGATAGTGTCAGTTTGGAGGCATTGGCAAAACCAACTCTTCCAACAAGGGATGTTGAGCGAGTTCGGCAATTAGCAAGTGGAGTAAATCGTGGCTAAAAGCAGTGAGCAACTAAATTCTCTGCTCGATAGAGAATATCAACATGGTTTTATAACCGACATAGAAGTTGAAACTTTTCCTCCCGGATTGGATGAGGATGTCATTCGTCGTTTGTCTGCAATAAAAGGCGAACCTGAATTTTTGCTTGAGTGGCGGTTGAAAGCATTTCGGCACTGGCTCACTATGCCTCACCCCGAATGGTCGAGTGTGCACTATCTTCCAATTGATTATCAGTCCATTTCCTATTATTCCGCGCCTAAAAGTAAAAAAGACGCTCCCAAAAGTCTGGATGAAGTTGATCCGGAGTTGTTAAAAACCTATGAGAAATTAGGTATTCCTTTACGCGAACAGGAAATGCTGGCAGGTGTTGCCGTTGATGCGGTGTTTGACAGTGTTTCAGTTGCGACTACTTTTAAAGCGAAATTAGCTGAAAAAGGAGTAATTTTTTGCCCATTATCGGAAGCGGTACATCAATATCCGGACTTGGTTAAGAAATATCTGGGGTCAGTTGTTCCTTACAGGGATAATTTTTATGCTGCTTTGAACTCTGCTGTGTTTAGTGATGGATCATTTGTTTATGTCCCTAACGGTGTCCGATGTCCCATGGAGCTATCGACCTATTTCAGGATCAATGCTGCTTCTACCGGGCAATTTGAGAGAACACTTATTGTTGCTGATGTTGACAGCTATGTGTCCTACCTGGAAGGGTGTACTGCCCCAATGAGAGATGAAAATCAGTTGCATGCCGCAGTCGTTGAATTGATTGCGTTAGATGGGGCTCAAATAAAATATTCAACGGTACAAAACTGGTATCCTGGTGATAAAGAAGGTAAAGGAGGGATATACAATTTTGTGACCAAACGGGGAGCTTGTCGGGGTAAGAAATCGAAAATTTCCTGGACACAAATTGAAACAGGTTCAGCCATTACGTGGAAATACCCCAGTGTGATTTTGCAAGGTGATGATTCTGTTGGCGAGTTTTATTCTGTTGCCTTAACCAATAATTTTCAGCAAGCTGACACAGGTACGAAAATGATTCATTTAGGGAAAAATACCCGATCAACAATTATTTCGAAAGGGATCAGTGCCGGGCATGCGCATAATGCTTATCGAGGATTGGTACGCATCGCACCAACAGCCACGAACGCGCGTAATTATACCCAATGCGACTCCATGTTAATGGGTAGTCAATGTTCAGCACATACTTTTCCTTATATAGAAGTCAAAAATCCAACGGCACAAGTAGAGCATGAGGCCACTACTTCAAAAATTAGTGAAGAGCAATTGTTTTATTGCCAGCAACGCGGTATCGATACAGAAGATGCAGTTTCTATGATCGTGAATGGATTTTGTAAGCAAGTTTTAAAAGAATTACCTATGGAATTTGCGGTGGAAGCCACTAAATTACTAGGTATAAGCTTAGAAGGGGCAGTCGGCTAATATGTTAAACATTAAAGAACTCAATGTTGCTGTCAATGGACAGTCTATTTTAAAAGGTATTAATCTTGAGGTTAAACCAGGAGAGGTTCATGCGATTATGGGACCTAATGGTTCAGGAAAAAGTACTCTCTCCAAGGTATTGGCTGGGCATCCTTCTTATGAAGTAACTCGTGGTGATATATCCTATTTGGGACAAGATTTATTGCCTATGTCCCCGGAAGAGAGAGCGCGGGCCGGTATTTTTATGTCTTTTCAATATCCGGTAGAAATTCCTGGTGTAACCAATATCAATTTTCTTAAAGCCTCAGTGAATGCGGTTCGCAAAGGACAAGGAAAAAACACCCTTGATGCCATAGAGTTTTTAAGTTTTATTCGGGAAAAATGTCAGCTGCTGGATATGGATGAAAGCTTTTTATACCGAAGTATTAATGAGGGATTTTCAGGTGGGGAAAAGAAACGTAATGAAATATTGCAAATGGCCGCTTTGGAGCCCAAGCTAGCTATTCTTGATGAAACCGACTCCGGCCTGGATATCGATGCATTACGAATTATTTCTCAAGGAGTTAATGCGATGCGCTCTCCCGAGCGTTCTATTATTTTAGTTACCCATTATCAGCGCTTACTGGATTATATTGAGCCTGATTTTATTCATGTCTTGGCAAATGGTCGTATTATTACGTCAGGGGATAAATCTTTGGCGCTGGAACTGGAGAAGAAGGGTTATAGCTGGCTTGAAGAAGTGGAGCAGTTATGAGTGATATTTTGGATTATTATCAACAGCAAGCCCAATTAGGCGTATCGCAAATACCCTGGCTTGCGCAGTTGCAGTCTAAAGCATTAACTGATTTGAAGCGCCGTGGTTTTCCCACCCGATATGATGAGGAATGGAAGTACACTCTCGTTGACTCACTATTACAGCAACATTTTGTACCACCTGATCCTACAGTAAAGCCTGCTCTTAAAACCGCCTTTGACGATTCACCAGTCAAAAATCTGTTTTTAATACAGAATGGATTTATTTCCCAAGAGCAAGAATGGATTAAGAATCTGCCTCAAGGCGTGTTAATTCTGCCTTTATCTCTTGCGTTAATACATTATGCTGATTTGGTTAAGCCTCACCTTGGAAAAATTATGGAGCAGGAGCATGGGTTTCATTATTTAAATACAGCCATGCTTCAATGCGGAGTCTTTATTTATATTCCTGAGGGAATTTGTTTGGAAGAACCCATTGTTTTAAAGCATATCCAAGATCAAACGAACCAGGCTATGTATTTAAGACATCTGATCCTTATGGAAAAGGAATCTCAGGCTACTCTGATTGAAGAATATCATGGCGAAGAAAACATTTGCTATTTCACTAACAGTATTACTGAAGTGTTTCTTGGAGCAGGCGCAAAACTTAATCATTATAAAATTCAAAAAGAAAGTAAATCAGCTTACCATTTAGGTCATTTATCGGTTAGGCAATCTGCCGCCAGTCAATTTTCCAGCCACTCTTTAAGTTTGGGTGGGAAGTTAGTACGCAGTGATATTAGCGTGTCCATGCAGGAAGAACAGGCTCAATGCCTTATGAATGGAATTTATGCGCCGGGGGATGGGCAACACATAGATCATCATACTGTGGTTCATCATTTGGTGCCTAACTGTCGAAGCGATCAAGATTACAAAGGGATTTTAAAGGGACATTCCAGAGCTGTATTTAATGGCAAGGTTATTGTAGCCAAGAATGCGCAACATACTGATGCCAAGCAGCAAAATAAAAATTTACTTCTCTCCGCAAATGCTGAAATTGATACAAAACCGCAATTAGAGATTTTCGCTGATGACGTTTTATGTTCACATGGTGCTACGGTTGGGCAACTGGATGAAGAGGCAATCTTTTACCTGGCAACACGCGGTATTAGCAGGGATGAAGCTTCTCATTATTTGATCCAGGCGTTTGCCAATGATAATTTGCGCCTTATTCCAAATCGTGATTTGGCTGATTGGATGGGTAATTTATTAACTCAACAGTTGGGGTACGCAAATGAGTACTAATCCTTCCCTAATGACATCCTTTGATGTCAATAAAATCAGGAAAGATTTTCCTGTATTGCATCAGAAAATCAATGAGTATGATTTGGTGTATTTTGATAACGCGGCTACTACTCAAAAACCCAAGGCTGTGATTGATGCTATTGCTCAATTTTATGAAAAGGATAATTCAAACGTACATCGTGGAGTTCATGCCTTGAGTGTCAGGGCTACGGAAATGTATGAGGCAGCCAGAGCAAAGGTAAAACGATTTATTAATGCCAGGTCACCGAGAGAATGTATTTTTGTACGTGGTACCACTGAAGCCATTAATTTAGTGGCTCAGAGTCTCGTAGCCCCTCGCATATTACCTGATGAAGAAATTTTGATAACGCATATGGAACATCATTCCAATATAGTTCCCTGGCAAATGGTCTGCAAGAAAATGGGTTGCAAGCTGCAAGTTGCCCCTATTTCTTTAAATGGCGAGGTAATACTTGAAGAGTTTGAAAGAAAGTTAAATGAAAACACTAAAATGGTTGCGATTAATTACGCCTCCAATTCTTTAGGAACCATTAATCCTGTTAAAACAATGATTAAGATGGCCCATGAAGTAGGGGCTAAAGTGTTACTGGATGGGGCACAGGCAACGGCTCACCTGATTGTGGACGTTCAGGATTTGGATTGCGATTTCTATGCTTTTTCCGGACATAAAATGTATGGTCCCACTGGAATAGGTGTTTTATGGGGAAAAGAAGAATTATTAAATAGCATGACTCCTTATCAAGGCGGGGGCGAAATGATCAACTCCGTGAGTTTTGAAGCAACGGAATATGCGGCTATCCCCCATAAATTTGAAGCAGGCACCCCGAATATTGCAGGGGCGATTGGTTTGGCTGCTGCAATTGATTATATTTGGTCATTGGATTTGGATGCGATAGCTGAATATGAAACACAATTGTTAAACTATGCTACCAAGGCTATTGAAGCAGTAAAAGGGTACAATATTATTGGAACGGCTGCCAACAAAGTACCCATTATCTCTTTTGTCCACGGAAAAATTCATGCCCATGACATTGGAACTATTCTGGATAGTGAAGGTATAGCGATACGCAGCGGACATCACTGCACTATGCCTTTGATGGATTTCTACGATGTTGCTGCGACCTCTCGTATTTCCATGTCCTTTTATAATACGTTTAAAGAAATTGATTATTGTATGGAAGCCTTACAACGAGTTAAAGAGGTATTCGCATGAGTATGGAGTTGCGGGAACTTTACCAGGAAATCATCATCGATCACAATCGTAATCCTCGTAACCACCATGCGATGGAGGATGCGACCACCGAGGCGAAGGGGTTTAACCCTTTATGCGGAGATAAACTGACTGTTTACCTCAAGTTGCAGGGTGATTTGATTCGTGATGTCAGTTTTATTGGATGTGGCTGTGCTATCTCACAAGCTTCTGCATCGTTAATGACCGATGCGTTAAAGGGTAAATCAATTAAAGAAGCTCATGAACTATTTCATCGTGTTCATCGAATGCTAACACAAGAGGAAGAAGATTCTTTGGTTTCCATGGATAAATTAACAGTTCTAGCCGGAGTTAAAGCATTCCCTGCGCGTGTAAAATGCGCCACTTTGGCGTGGCATACTTTGGAAGCGGCTTTAAACAAAGAAACAGAAGTGGTGAAAACAGAATAATGTTATGGCAATAGTGGCAGAGCTCGTGAAAGAGTTTGTCTGTATATTGCAAAATAGACCAGAGGCAGCTCATGTTTGGTTTTAAGAAAAAACAGAGTAACGAATCAATAAAGGAAGGCGTTATTACCGCGTTGAGGGGAGTTTTTGATCCCGAAATTCCGGTCAATATTTATGATCTGGGCTTGATTTATGACATTGCCGTTAATGACGAAGGCCATGTTCATATTCAGATGACGCTAACGACCCCGGGGTGCCCTGTGGCGCAAACCTTTCCCGGTACGGTGGAGCAGGCAGTCAATCAGGTTGAAGGAGTCAGTGATTGCACTGTTGAGTTGGTGTGGGAGCCGCCCTGGTCTCAAGACCGCATGACAGAGGCTGCCCGCCTGGAGTTGGGAATATTTTATTGATCATGTCTGATAACTCCTGGTTGCCCTCAGCTTCAATTCAATTATTACGTGCGCGAGCCGAGCTAATAGGTAAAATCCGCCAATTTTTTACTGAACGCCAATATCTGGAAGTGGAAACCCCTGTGATGGCGCGGCATGGGGTTACAGATGTTTACCTGAGCAATATCAAAGCGATTTTCAGAGGTGAAACATGCTATTTACAAACTTCCCCGGAATATCATATGAAACGGCTGTTAGCTGCTGGCAGCGGGCCTATTTTTCAATTAGCGCGAGTTTTTCGTGATGACGAACTGGGGCGCTGGCATAATCCTGAATTTACTTTACTTGAATGGTATCAATTACATATTGATCATCATGTTTTGATGGATGAAGTGGATTTATTATTACAAATTATTCTTAAATCCCGGCCTATGATCAGAAAAACCTATCAACAGGCTTTTGAAGAGGCTTGCGGCATTGACCCTTTTTCTACATCCATAGAACAATTCAACAAGGTATTAGCACAGCATGATTTGGATGGTGTCTTATCTCCTAACGAACAAGACAGGGATCAATATCTGTTTTTATTAATGAGCCATGTCGTGGAGCCTTTTTTGGCAGAAGAATCAACCCCCGTTGCTGTGTATCACTTCCCTGCCTCCCAGGCTGCCTTGGCACAAGTAAAAGAGGGCTTGGCTGAGCGCTTTGAAGTGTACTATCAGGGAGTTGAATTGGCTAATGGTTTTCATGAGTTGACTGATGTCGAGGCGCAAAAAAAGCGTTTTATGCTGGATCAGCAACATAGAAAGCAAAAGGGATTGACGGCAATGGAAGCCGATGCATATCTTTTGAAAGCCCTGGAATATGGGTTACCTCCTTGCAGCGGGGTTGCCCTGGGGGTTGATCGATTGTTGGCGCTCGCCTTAAAACAACCAAGCATAGAAAAAATTCTCTCATTTGATTTTTCAAGGTCTTAAGTCATAGAAAATTAAATATTAGCTCGTCATTAAGATATTTTTGCAGACATAATCACTAAATCCTGGTTATGTTTATACTGGATAAAAAAACGTGACTTCATGTTTGTTATAAAACAGATTGATTACTTTGGAATTAGGTATGGATTGAAATCGTTTGATTGTGTTTAAGTCAGTTTGCCCCTGTAGTTTGATGGTAAAAATCAACTGTTTTGCTTTTTTTGATGCTATCCATTTTTTGATGAGGGTGTAGGCTCTGTCAGGATAGCAGGCAACATCGGAAAGTACCCAGTCATAAGACTCTGTGAGTTGTTCGGGATCTAGGGCAAAGGCGCTTTGCTTTAAAAAACTGACTCTGGGAAGCGCCATGATTTTTGTATCCAGTTCTGCTTTGTCGACCGAAGTGACTTGGGTTCCGAGTGATTGCATCACATATGTCCAACCTCCCGGGGATGCGCCCAAATCTAAAACTGTTTCACCAGGGAGAGGGTATTTATTTAACAGGAACAAGGCTTCCCATAATTTTAAATAAGCCCGGTTTGGGGGATTGACTTTGTCTTCAATAAAATAACATTGTCCATCCGGCCATTTTTTTAGTCGTTTGGCGCTAAAGAGTAGAGTGTTTCTATCAAGAAGACTAAATACACCTATGGGTGGAATGTCACTTGTAACTGGAAAATGGGACATTAGTGATGGGCACTTGCGAAGTTGTTCCTCAATCAAGCGCGATCGGCGAATTTCAGTAACAGGGTGCAAATACCAGAATTTTCCGGCTTGCCTCAATATTTTTGCTGCTTCTGAAATGGATTGAAAGGTTACTATCTCAGGTTCAAGCCATACATCCAGTGCAAAACAAACATCAAGCTTCTGATGAGGAGAAAAAACGAGAGAGCCTATTTTATTGGATACCTCGCCTAACTCCTCAGAAAGTGCTTCTATAAACTCTGGTTTTGACACATAGGCAGTAGAGAAATGATAGGGCAGTTCCATGATAAATAACGCTCACAGGTTAATGGCGACAAAGTCAAATGCTGTAATTTAGGCGATTTTGTATTCTTTTTCTATATTTTTGTCTCGATTAGCGCTTGACCTGGCCTCCTGAATAACCCGCCTTGTTTATTTTACTGTCACGCTCCAAACGTTTCAGCAACGTTCATTCAATGTATATAAACTCATTGCCCCATAACATTCTCACCTTGCCCCAAAGCAAAACAATCAGCTTATGCGAGGGGTGCATTATCTACTATCATCCATCAGGGTTATTTCAATGCGTTCAATAGATTTGCCAGGATGCGAGCGTTTGAGACGAATAAAACCCACTTCAGAAGTGGAATGAACATGTGTTCCCCCACAAGGTACTTCAGCAAAACCGTCAATTTTCCAAAACCGACGTTGATTTGTCACATCATGGTATCCTTTATAGATAACAAGATCTTGTCTAATGATGGCATTATATTCATCAAGCAGCTGGCTAAAAATAGAAGAGATATTAAAATTCGCTTTAAAATCTATTCGAGCTTTGGATTCTGAGATGTGAGCTCCTACTTTTTCAAGCATACTGGTTCTGGTTACAAGTTCCAGAATCAGTTCTGCTGCAAAATGAAGACGCATCAGCCGGTGTCTTCGAGGCCAATCTATAGTCATGGTGATTACATCATTGGGCGCAAGATTATGGTCATCAGGCAGGGTATAATAAATAAGATTTCCATCTATTCGTGAACTGAGTACTTCAAGGCCATTGATAAATGCTCTATCGCTTTCCTGTCCTCCTGAAAATGAAAACGCGATGGTTTTTTCTAATAGAATCTCGTTGCCATTAATTGAGATTATCTTGGTATCGAGTGTATGCTGGTAGGGATTAGACCAAAAAATTTTTTCCATAGCTACACTCCCGTCAATGAAGTCTTTTTCATAAGCTCTGGGGCTGCATAAGCTCTTGTTTTGATATGAATTAATACAATAAGCAAACTGCCGCATAAGGCACAGAATGGAATGAGTGACAAAGCCCATTGATACGATTCCATTTCATATAATTTAAGTCCATTAGCGCTCATTTGCCCGCTCCAACTGCTATCCATTAATTTACCAATCAAAGTATGGAAAAAAGACCCGCCTAACATATTGATGCAATTCAAGAAGGCGATGGTGACGCCTAAACCTTCATAAGGAACCAAAGTAGAACCTGCGGCGAATACAATAACTTGATAGCAACACAGCAGGCCGATTGCAAAGAAGAGAGTGCCCAGCTGCCACCAGTGAAGTGTAGCGGTGTAAAGAAGAATTAGGAACAAGAAGGCCAAACCAGTACCACAGAGGGCTATTACAAAGTAGTTTCCTAATTTTTGGCTGAGGAAAGCGAGTAAAGGACCGCCAAATATCATCCCCATAAAGATAAACGAGATGAGAAAAGCAGCATCAGTTTTGTTCAGTGCGTATTTGGCGATAAGATAAGGTACTCCCCATACGTCCGCGAATCCCTCCAGGGCACCGACCATTAATAAATTAGCAAGAGCAAGAGCCCAGATGATCCACGATGAAAATAAAGAGGAACAGTGAGACAAATTCATTGTTTTTGTTACTGAGTGAGTATTATTTGGGGGAGAGCGCAAGATCAAAAGTGCGCAACATCCTAAGAGGATGGAGAAAACCGCCAAAGCCAAACCAACTTGTTGTCCACTAAAATTCTGTATCAGGTGGGCAAGCGGTTTTCCTCCATAGATTGCCCCCAACAAGCCTACGCTAAAGGATAAACCGATCATTCTGGAGTACTGTGAATGGCTGAACCACTCTGATACGACTTTGGATACGCCAAGAAAACCAGCCGCAGAGCCTACACCTATCAAAAACCTGCCTGACAGAGCCAAGTAAAAATTATTGGTACCTATGAAAACTAAAGTTCCAATACCACACAACATTGCAAAGGCAAATACAACGAAGCGGGCTCCAAATTTATCCAGCAGTAAGGCTACAGGGATTTGCATTCCTGCGTATCCATAATAATAGAATGCAGCGATAAGGCCAAAGCTTGCGGCATCAATTGAAAATTGCGCCATAATGTCTTGCATGGTTAATCCAGGCCAAAGACGTAATAAGAATTGAAAAGTAAAAAAAGATAAAGGTAATGCCCACATCACCAATGAGACGAAATTATTCTTTGGTTTGAAACTATTTTGATTCATGACGCCCTCCAGTTGAAATCAGTTGGTGCTAACTCTTTGGAAGCCTCCCTAGAGAGGCAGAGAATTAGCAACAGCTGACCGCTCTAGGGGAAAGAGGGCAAGATAATAATAATGATTGAAAGATTATCTATAGACTGGGAAGCGCCGCAAAGCAAAACATTGGCATAAGAATTTGCATAAAAGTCATGGCATGTTTTGTCGTCTGGACGATTCATAATCTTTTCAGGTTGAGTTAATTTTGTCTTTTAATGAGTAAAATTAACAAATTGTGCTTCTATTTGTCAATAGGGGGCTGCTATTTACTGATATTTGGTGTCATTTCTATACGGTTGCTTTGATTAAATAATTTGTCATTAAAGCGGATGATAATTATTTTATCTTTGGGTTCTGGCTTAGTCATTTTAAACTCGCCAGGACTGCGATATTCTATTAACATAAAGGATTCGATCACATTTGTAGAGAGTGAATGTTTTTAGTGAAGGTACGACTGAATAGAAAACAGGACTTACGAAAAACCAGAGGGCCAAGGTAAAAAATATTTTTAATGAGGGATTTTATATAAGCCAAATGACCGAATTATAAATATTTTTAACGAAGAGAATGGGATTTTTCGTAAGTTCTGTGAAATTAAATCATAAACCGGACTATTTTTAATGTATAACATTCTGTTAATTTTTATAGCATTCCTGCTGGTGCTTCTCAATGCATTTTTTGTATCGGCCGAATTTGGGATGGTTAAACTCAGGGCTACGAGAATTCAAGCCATCAAAGAAAATTACGGGCTAAGAGGCCGCATTCTTGAGCAAGTCCATCAAAATCTGGATGCGTATTTATCAGCATGTCAGTTAGGCATTACTCTTGCTTCGTTAGGATTGGGTTGGATTGGAGAGCCTGCTTTTGCAGAGTTATTGGGGCCATTATTTGTTGCTTTGGGTATTTCATCGGTTCATATTGTTACTATATCTTCTTTTTTTATTGCATTTTTTCTTATTTCTTTTCTACATATTGTAATCGGTGAGCTCATGCCCAAGTCCATTGCCATTCGGCAATCTGAATTGATTTCAATATGGACTGCAGTCCCGTTGTATTGGTTTTACTGGATAATGTATCCTGCCATTTGGTTGTTAAATACCTGTTCCAATTTTTTTCTCAAACTGTCCGGCATGGATATAAAAAATGAATACGAAGGTTTTTATTCAAGTGAGGAACTTAAATTAATTTTAAGCGGACAGCATCTGCAATCGGAATTAAAAGAGGATGAACGTGAAATCCTGGAGCATACTCTCGATTTGGCTGAGTTAAATGTCACTGAGGTAATGCGTCCTGAAGATGAAATGATCATAATAGATATAAATGAGCCATTCGAAACGATTAAAGATAAAATTTTAAAATATCGTTATAGTCGTTATCCTGTCTATGATTCCGGGACTAAGGAAATGATTGGTGTCATCCATGTTAAGGATTTATTTGCCGATTTGTTGCTCCAGAAAAATATCAATACATTAAAGCCTTATGTGCGACCAGTACTTAAAGTCAGTCATAAATTACCTGCTATGGATTTGCTGCGTAAATTCAGAGCTGGTATGCCTCATTTTGCTTTGGTATACAAACACAAATCGAGTTTACTTGGATTTGTAACTCTGGATAATTTGCTCCATATCCTGATTGGGCGGATTAAAGACGAGTTTCATAAAACACATGAAGATTGGGTAAAAAATTCGGACGGAACTATAACGACAAAAGGAGATTGCTCCCTTTATTCTCTAGAACGGGCTCTTGATTGCGATATTACTTTATCGCCAGATGAAGAAGAACTGAATACACTATATGGACTTATTATCACGCGCCACGGAAAATTGCCCAATGAAGGCGAAATAATTCAATTTGTTGAATTTGATGCCTTGATTGAAAAGGTACAGGATTCTTTTATAACCAAAATTAAAGTTTTCCCCAAGATTAAAAACTAGGAATAATATTTGCTCCGTGGTATAAAAGGCCAACTGGAAGCCTTTTATACCGGGTTCATTTAATCCAGGGTTGACATATCGATAACAAATCGATATTTCACATCTCCTTTTAACAGTCTTTCGTAGGCAGAATTTACTTCATGCATTTTTATTAATTCAATGTCTGCGGTGATCCCATGCCTGGCGCAAAAATCCAAAACTTCTTGTGTCTCTTTAATGCCGCCAATCAATGAGCCGTTAATGCTCAGTCTTTTTAAAATAACAGGAAACATGGTAACTTCAAGTGGATCTGATGGAAGCCCAACCTGGGTTAGTTGTCCATCCACTTTAAGAAGGTTTAAATATTGGCCAAGATCATGTTTGGCAGAAACAGTATCAAGAATAAAATCATATTGATTGGCTAGTGTTTGCATGACATTGTTGTCGGTAGACAAGACAACATCATGAGCTCCCAAATCTTTACCCGCTTTTATCTTGTTTATAGAAGTGGTAAATACAGTCACATAAGCCCCCATGGCACGGGCTAATTTGACAGCCATATGTCCTAAGCCACCCAGGCCTACGATTCCTACTTTACTCATTTTACCTACTTTAGCCCTTTTCAAGGGGGAATAAGTGGTTATTCCGGCACAGAGTAATGGTGCGGCGGCGGCAGGATCAAGTGATTCATCAATTTTTAATACAAAATCTTCAGTGACGACAATATGTTTGGAATACCCCCCGTAGGTCACCCCTCCCAGATGATTGTCTTGACTATTATAGGTAAAAGTTGCTCCAGATTTGCAATATTGTTCTTCATGCTGATGGCAATAGGTGCATTGACGGCAGGAGTCAACCATACAGCCAACGCCCACTAAATCTCCTGCTTTGAACCGGCGGACTTGATGTCCTACCTCCTTGACTCGTCCAATGATTTCATGTCCAGGAACCATAGGATAGAATGCTCCTGCCCAATCATTATTGACTTGATGCAAATCGGAATGACAGATACCACAAAATAGAATATCAATTGCTACGTCGTGTGCACCAACAGGGCGGCGTTCAAAAGTGAAAGGTTTTAAAGGGGCTCCCGCTTTGTGGGCGGCATAACCAATAGTTTCTGACATTTTTTGTCCTTAAAAAATTATAATCAGGACATACCCCCAATCTCTTTGTTAGAAAATGTTTTTAATTCGGTTGTTTAGTTTATCTAAACTCCCTCATTAAAAGCATTTTTTGTCTTGATCTTGGGATTTTTGTAAGTCCTGCTAATATCTCATCCCATAATGGGCTGAGTCCCAAAACATTAGTTGATTGAGTTATTAATTTATCTGCAAAATTGCTCTAACCAACATTGTCCATAAGGATCACAAACTTCCATTTCCTCACATGAGGGTACGTAATACCTTTGAACTGGTACATTGATCACTACATTCGGTACAATTACACTAGGAACGATAATGTTTCTTACTCCATTATAGTAATAATTTCTGTCGTAGTATCCATAGCCCCACGGGTCATATACTCGGATATCATCTCCGTAATAGTGAACATTCGCTCTGGCAACACCAATGGTTATCCCTGAGCCATACCAAGCATTAATGGTGGTGCTGGAAAATAGTCCTAAAGCCAATAAAAATATCCTGACCATTTTGTTCTTGTGCTTGCGCATTTTCTACCTCACCAGGGACTGAAAGGAAAGTAATTATCATAATGAAATTGTTTCATTTTGCCAAATGAATTGATTTTTTTTAATACGTGAGGCCTAAATTTTTTCAACATTTGTCTTGGTTAATAATTGATCATTATATTCTATAATTTTATATATGTAATATCGTAGTAGAAGACTGGAAATAAAATGCACAAGTTAATTGAGCTGCAAGGCGTAGGCCCAAAATATGCTGAAATGCTAAAGCGAGTAGGGATTGAAAGTCAGGAAGATTTATTAAGAGTTTGTAGTGGTCGCCGGGGGCGTTTTAGAGTAGCCGAGCAAACGGGAATCAGTCATAAATTGATTTTGAAATGGACCAATCAAGCTGATCTTGCACGAGTAAATGGCATTAATGAAGAATATGCTGAGCTTCTGGAACAGGCTGGTATTGACTCAATCCCAGAGTTAGCACATTGCAATCCTGAACAACTTTATAGCTCATTAAAAGAGAAAAATGAGCAATGTCATTTGGCGCAACATGTACCTGGATTATCTCAAGTTGTTACCTGGGTTGAACAAGCAAAAAAATTACCCAGGGCAGTTTATCATTGAAGTCAATTCATAAAAGATAATTTGGAAACTCGACCTTATTTTTTAAGTTTTTTTGCCATGATTTGATCAAATAATTTTCGTTTTTCTAAAGGCAATTCAGCACGGCGAATAGTCATCATTTCTTCAATAGTCCCTTGTACACAATCGGGAGTTAAACGATCGGTGATTAATACGCCATTCAGATGATCAATTTCATGTTGCAAAACACGGGCGTAAAAGCCATTTTCGATTTGTTGGTGAACATTCCCTTCTTCATCATAGTACTTTAGCTGAATTTCATCATACCTTGGCACTTTCCCTGCTTTACTGGATACAGAATAACAACCTTCAAAGTCGCTAATAATACGAGCCTGGGGCAAGGGCTCGTAATTTGGGTTGATTAGGATGTGCATTGGATAGATTTTCGCATTATCACGTAAAAGCTGAGCTTCTTCAGGGATGTAAACTGCGATAATTTGTTTGGCGGAATTGACTTGTGGTGCTGCCAAACCAACCCCTCCCAATGCGTATAATTTTTTTTTCATCGCTTCTATTAAATCTTTATCTTCTCGACTCAAGGGAAATTGAATATTTTCAGCCCGAGTTTTTAGCATATGGTGGTTTTCTATTTTTTCTATAGTAATAATTTCTAAAGACATGACTGGTGACATCCCTAATAAGAAGCCTATTAAAATAAGAAGTTGTTGAGATTTCTTTTTGATTCTCGTTAATGTGGTTAGTAGCAAATACACTATTATTGATTTTCCCAATTGGACAAGAAACTATCAGGACTTACGAAAAACCTCAATCTCTTTGTTAAAAAAGTTTTTAATTCGGTTATTTAGTTTATCTAAACTCCCTTATTAAAAACATTTTTTGCCTCGATCTTGGGGTTTTTCGTAAGTCCTGTAAATATAGTTTATTTCATTTTTTTAATAAAATATTGACCCTCACGTAACGTGATAGATTATAATCATTTTGTTTTTTAGAGTTACAAAATGAAATTTTATAAGATTAAAGAAATCAGCAAACTGACTTCATTAAGTATTCGTACCTTACAATATTATGATGAAATTAATTTACTAAAGCCATCGAAACGGTCACAGTCAGATTACCGACTGTATTCATCGGATGATGTATTACGCTTGCAGCAAATAACTACCCTGAGGTACCTGGGATGTTCACTGGCTTCAATCAAAGAAATTATTCAGCATCCTGATTTTAATCTAAAAACTTCACTTGCTGTACAAGCCAAGGCTTTGGAGAAAAAAGCAGAGCAAATTCATGAAGCGTCTTCTTTATTAAACTACATTGCAATGCAAATTGAAGCCGGGCAGCCAATCAATTGGTATAGTACAGCGCAAATCATTACTATTTTGGAGGCATCAATAATGAATAAGGAACTTGAAAGCACTTATCAGAATATAACGAATCAATCGGAGCTGGGACAAAGTTCAAATTATGATGACCACTATAATCCTAAAAGGCTGTATCCTATCCCCAGAGCCCCAAAACGCCAGGAAATTAATTTGGATCCCAACTCCACCACTTTCTATGGTTTTGATTGCTGGAATCATTATGAGGTATCCTGGTTAAACTCCAAAGGTAAACCTGTTGTTGCGATGGCTGTTATTTCTTATGATTGTCATTCCCCGTGTATTATTGAATCCAAGTCATTAAAACTCTATTTTAACTCGTTGAATAACACTACTTTCCCTGACGTGGAAACCGTTGTGCAAACTATCAGCAAAGATTTAAGTCACTGCATTGGTTCTGAAGTGGCGGTTAACGTGTACCCCTTGTCGGAAATCGCTAGTCAAACTATCTATGCTGCATTCGATGGTATTTGCCTTGATAAGCTTGATATTGAATGCTCTGTATATCATGTAATGCCTGATTTTCTTTCGACCTCGTCTGAATTAGTTGAAGAGGCATTGTATTCTGATTTACTTAAATCAAACTGCCTGGTTACCAACCAACCGGATTGGGGAAGCGTTCAAATTATTTATAAAGGTAAAAAGATAAATCATGAAGGGTTGCTTAAATACCTGATTTCATTTAGAAATCATAATGAATTTCATGAGCAGTGCATTGAACGGATATTTGCAGACATTATGCGATTTTGCCAACCTGAATCATTGACTGTTTATGGACGATATACAAGAAGGGGAGGTCTGGATATTAATCCAATCAGGTCAACAGAACCTTGTGTTTTTGATGGGCAAAATATTCGTTTAATACGCCAATAAAGGAGGGTACTTATCCCCTCCAGCAGGATAAGGAATAAGTTTTAATCCCGCCTGGGAATTTAATAATTAATTTTCAATACATTACATCTTTCCTATGCTAAGATTGCCTGAAAATTTGTACCAATTCAGGCATAAATCTTAAACATAATTCCACAGATTTACTCATCGCTGTTCGATTGGTCCATCGCTGAAATCCATAGATTAAAGAATAAAAACTTGGTTTTGGAGTTTATTTTGATTGACAGGACTTACGAAAACCCCAAGGTCAAGGCAAAAAATGTTTTTAATGAGGGAGTTTATATAAACTAAATGACTGAATTAAAAACAATTTTTAACATAGAGATTGGGGTTTTTCGTAAGTCCTGATTGATAGAAATCATGCATTAGGGAGGATTCATTAAATATGAAAAAATATCATCAATTACTTATGGGAATTACTTTATTGTTGTTTGGTGTATGCAATTATGCCGGTGATACAGGGCCAGTTGAAAATAGCGACTTTTTCCGTGTGTTCATTCCTAATTTGAAACCGGGATATGAATTTTCTGCGACAGCCTTTTATCTGCAACCGGGAGCGAATAATTTAGGTTGGGGGGTGATTACGACAGTACTGCCAATACCATCGCCTAATTGGCAGGTTGTTACTTTTAATCCAGATTATCAAGTTGGGTTTAATTTGGGAGGACGTTATGTATTTGCCAATTCTGGAAGCGATTTGCAATTAAACTGGTCTCATCTGCGTACCAATGATACTGATAATGTCTTTGTGAATCCCTCATCGCAATGGATCTCTCCTTTTTCTCAGACCGGTACTCCTCCTACGCCTTCTGGCCAAATTACAGGAGTGGCTTTATTGAAGCTTGCACATGCCAGTCTTGATTTTAGTTATGATGCAGTCAGTCTCGATGTTGGAAAATTTATTAACTTTGGTTCCAAATTACAGACAAGGCTTTTTACAGGGTTAAGCAGTGCCTGGATAAAGGAAGAGTTGATATCAACTTTTCGGGGCTTTTCACTCCCTATACTGTCATTAAATAATACATCCACTTACAAAGGTGTTGGGCCGAGACTAGGATTCAATAATAGTTATAATATTTCTCATGGGTTCAATTTGGTCGGACAACTCGCCGGCTCAGTCTTGTACGGCAGAATGCAACCAGCTCAATACCAATTCACAGGAACCTCTCAGCAATTGATTATCGCTGGAATCTTTGTAAATCGTGAAGGACTTGCTAATCCCAGTGTCAATCAACTGGTTCCAGCTCTGGATGCCAAAATTGGGTTAAGTTATCTTTACTCATTGAAACAAAATTGGGATTTGAATTTTGAAGCAGGGTATATGGGAGCTTTGTATTTTAATCCTTTATCCAGTTATGAAACAAATACCAATGTTATTGCCTTGGACACTGGCTCTTTGTCAACATCAAGTGCCAAACACACACAAAGTAATTTTTCTGTAGGTGGCCCTTACATTACAGTCAGCTTGAGAACCTGATTAGGGTGGTCAAACTATCATTCCCTGGCCTAACAAAATATGAAAACCGAATTTCTAATTTATGGTTAGGCCAGGACACGACAGATAATCCGGTTTAAATGATTTCGCTAAAAAGCTTATGGAGAATATGAGTCACCTTCAGGAGTTCGAGTGATTTCTTTATTTGGCTCGAAAACAGGTTACGATGTGATCATTCACCATACCAATGGCTTGCATGTAAGCGTAGATGATTGTTGAGCCAACAAAGCTCATTCCTCTTTTTTTCAGATCTTTGGATAAGGCATCTGATTCTTTGCTGGTTGCTGGTATCGCTCGTATGCTTTCAGGACGATTTATGATAGGTGCTCCATTAACAAATTGCCAAACGTAAGAATCAAACGATCCATATTCTTGTTGAATAGATAGAAAAACCTTCGCATTTTTTCTGGTAGAAAAGATTTTAAGCCGGTTGCGGATAATTTCAGGATTAGTTAACAAAGCATTCAATTCATCATCAGTCATTTGGGCTACGGCTTGTGGGTTAAATTGCTTGAAAGCTCTCCGGTATCCGTCGCGCTTTTTTAATATAGTTTCCCAATTTAACCCTGCCTGAGCACCTTCCAGAATGAGCATCTCGAAATGTTTTTCATCATCATGAACAGGAATTCCCCATTCAGTATCATGGTATAGTTCATAATGGGGTTTGTTTTGCCCTACCCATTCGCATCGGTTTAGTATGATGTTTTGACTCATAATGTAATTATTAGATTGGGTTAAAAATATTTAATCCTGGTAATGGCAGTATTTATAACATTGGTCTACTATTCTGTGTGAACTATTCATTAAGTTGTATTCGTTGTCAAGTAATGAAGGTAATCAGGAAATCGCTTGTTAACAGTATAAGGACTTACGAAAACCCCAATCTCTTTGTTAAAAAAGTTTTTAATTCGGTCATTTAGTTTATCTAGATCCCCTCATTAAAAATATTTTTTGCCTTGACTGTGGTGTTTTGCATAAATCCGAATACCAATCAAGTTGTTCTAAAAAAAACAAATTAAAGGAGATTCTTATGACTCAAGCTGCGTTTGGAGAGTTTTGTTGGAATGAATTAGCCACTTCTGATGTTAAAAAGGCAAAGGATTTTTATGGCAAGGTCTTTGGTTGGCAATTTAGAGAGATTGAATCAAAGGAAATGACCTACACTCTTATTCAATGCAATGATAAGGAAATGGCTGGTATATGGCAAATTCCCAAAGATCAACAAAGTCATATTCCTCCTCACTGGATGGCTTATATTTATGTCCAAGATGTATCAGAGGCTTTAAAAAAAGCAAAACAACATGGTGCTCAGGAAGTCAAAGGAATAACGCAGGCTGGTGAAATGGGACGTTTTGCTATTATAGTCGATCCGACTGGTGCACATGTTGCCTTATGGGAGTCCTTTGAATAATACAAAATAGACAGGTGACGTATGAAGTCTAATTTAGTTTATAGTTAATTCCTGAAGATTAAAAAATTGTAAAAGCTATTGGGTTTATAAGGGAATGCTTTTATAAAAAGGGATTACTGTTGATTTCCTGAGCTCGGTCATTTTTTGGAGGTTTGTCAGGAGCCTCTGTCAGGATTTTATTCAATCCCCCGTGTTTATTAATAATCTCCCCCAAGCGACCATCGGAAAGCGCCTTTCTTTCTGATGGATTTAGATTACATCGTTCATGGCATTGGGGATCAAGAATTTTCTGTAATTTGCTTGCTGCAGTTAATTTGACCTCACGGGCTTTATGATTGAAATGATCAGTTCCAAGAATTAAATCCTGTATGAAATAAACGAAAGCCACTAGGCCTAGAAAATTATAATGATAACTCCATTCATTTCCCCTTTTGTTTATATATTGAGCAAGATCCTTAAGGATAGGATGAGCAGTATTCGGTTTGGACCGTTTGGGTGAAAAGATAGTCACTTGTGGAGGTTGACTTGATTTCTCTGTTGTCTTTTTCACAGGGGAATTTGATTGATGTTTGACCAATAACTCAGTTTGTTGACATGGAGAATAACCCTGTGGAGCAATTTGTTTAAAAACTCTATTACAAGTCTCATAAAGCTCATGATACTTGTTTTGAGAATCCGTATCTTTTGAACTCAGGTAATTGGAAGTGGCTTGGAACAAGGTCAAACTTGAGATGAATTTACGATCATCAGGAAAACCACCCATCAGATGAGGTAGAGGAATGTTCTTTAATTTTTCCTCTATGAGTTTTATTAACTCAAAATAGCGCTTAAACAGTACAGGATCTTTTAAATAATCACATGCCTCATTAAAATCTTTAATTCCATATAGTTTGGCCGATGGGCTTTTACCTAAATTTTCCAATTGAGGAAAAATATACCATATCCAATGGCTTCTTTTTCTTCCGTCTTGTATTTCGCTGAATGCTTGATCGTAGCCACAAGTATTACTATTTTGAGCATTATGAAAACGATCGAGTCTTTTATTTCTGGCCATGAATTTTTCTCTTGATTTCATTAATTTTTATATTCACAAATCAGGTATTACGCATAAATTGACTATTTATAAATCAATTATAACAAAGTTATGAAAAGTTGTTATATTTGTTAACGAGTTGGTTTGGATATGGAATCAAAAGTTGTAGGTACTTGTTCATTAGTTGTATCAGTGGTTTTCTGTTCTGCTATTTTTGTGTGCTCTCGAGAAGATGAGCCAAATAAAGTAAATCTGGAATCTAATGAGCTTACAGTACTTTCAGTTGGCGACAAAGCAGGCACTTTATCGTGAACTATTAATATATTTTTCACCTGTCTCGCAGGGTTTGAAGGACTGACTAACTCAAGATTTAATTGTTGCTCATAAACGTTTAATGCTTCATCTAAAACTGCATCCTCGTGTTTCGCAGTTTTTTCTGCTTTTAATTGAGCGTCCTCTATTTCAGCCATTTTTTCAGCGGTCCACTTGATTAAACCAATGATTGCCATAACACTACCTACTGCAAACATGATAGGGACCATAATCGGAGGTGCGGCAATCACGCCAGCTACCACCAATAAGCCGGCTATCGATATTAAAGTACTGGCCGCTGCTATAGCAAAGGTACTGTAACTTAATGGCAAATTAATGGTAGATTTCAAATTGTCTCGTTCTATTTTAGCAAGTGGGGCTATGATTTCTTCTATGCTATCGTCGGTTTTGGTTATTTCTTTTTGTAATGCTTTGATTTCGCTTAAAAGTTTGTTTTGCTCAGCTCTTTTTCCAGTTGGATTGATTAAAGCAATTTTATCTACAAGAGTTTTTAATTGCTCAGCGCGTTTAGCATAGAGTTGGTTTAGTTTGTAAGCGTCATTCTCTTTGTTGTTGCCCGGGGTGATATTTTTTTTCCTAAGTACCGCATTAATGAAATTCAACTCTTCTTTTAATTGTTGCTGTTCAATTTGATTGGGATAAGATTTCTCAAGTTCATGTTGGAGTTCTATGGCACGAATTTCGAATAAGTCATTATATTTATCATTGTTTGGCTCTATACGTTTCGCTACAAGATCTATAAATTCTTTTTTCATTTTGTAGGAATTTGCCAATTGAAATTTTTCAGCAATTTTCCCAAAAAATCCCAATCCTTCCATGATGGTTACAGTAGAAGCAATTACTGTCCCGATGATTGCGGCAGCCAATCCACCGAGGGTGATCGCTGCAATAGACAGGGCGATAATAGCAGCAATTAGAATCGAAGATATTATTTTTTCAGCAATAGATTTTTCCGGATCGCTCACAATTGAGATTGATTTAGCTAATATGGCCACCAATTGCAAAACCCCACCCACCAGTGGAATTTGTCGGTAGGAGCTTAAAAAGGAAGCAATAACATTAAACAAGTGATTTATTCCCGTTGTTATTGTTGATGCTGTGGTAGTTCCAGCATGAATTTGCTCGCCTAACGATTTGGATTGTGTCAGTTGCTCCTGAAGATTCTTTTTAAGAGTTTTCATCTTGTCTGACAATCGGATGGGAGTTCGATATTTTTTGGACATAAAAAGAACCCTAAAGGCATATATAAAACTATATGAGTTATTTTAGTACATAATTTTACTTGTTAATTTTCCTTTTGGGAAGATATTTGTTTGGAATTTAAACAAAAAATCAACAAAGAAGAGCTTGGCACACTATTTTTATTGACGCATCCTTGTTGTTTTAATTATTGCTGGCAAAAGTTTTATAATGAATAGTATATTTCGTTTGCCAGTGCGACGAAGGTACTTGCTTTGAGTTAATGGAAAATGAAATAACCTTTTTACCTGCCAGGTAATTATTCTGGCTAAATAATAGTCCAAACTCAGCGCTGTTTTCTATGAATGGGGATAATAGAAAACCGGATTTTGCCATATTGGAAATGAGTCTATATTGTCTTTGGGTGCCATTTTTTAATTCCAAATTGGCTTCAAGCTGGTGAGGCTTGAAAAAGGTAGTCGCTAACATCCCCCAGAGCGTTGGTTGAATATCTATTTCGACAAAAAGAGATTTATCTGTATCAGGTATTTTAACTTGTTCTCCAAAAGTATGAATTTCTGTTTTTAATGGCACTAAAGATGTTACAGGTTTGTTGACTAATTTTTTTCTTAAAAATAAAAAATCATTTTCTAACCGTACTGGTTGGTAATGATTAATCAGTATCGGCCAACTCATTCCGTCTTCCATTGAAGGAATTCTATTGTCAATTGGTTCTACTTTAAAAAGGATGTTATCCGGTTTGTTCTCACTTAAAAGGTAATTCGTATTGATTTCTGCCATTTTTGCAGTAAAAACGGAATAACTCTGAAAGATTGGCCTTGGCGACCATGTCATTCCCGAGGCGATTAATGAAGTTTGATTGTAAGAATAAATATCGGTAGTACCCGGTAATCTGGGAAAATCATCGCGGGCTTTCAAATAATTCATCGTTAATGAAAAATTTTCTTTTAACCAATTCTTATTCTGGATTCTGTTTTTAAGGCCATAGTAAGCGGCGGTATAGGTGGAAATGAAATTATCTCGAACAGATATTTTGGTATAGTGCCCGTTGATATAACTCGCTGTATAAAGGGATAAAGCTAATAATGGGACTATTACTTTGTTGTTGGAATTAAAATACGGTAACAAAAAAGAGGCTAGCAAAACAGAGGTACCAGCAATGAAGGCATGGCCAAAATGTCTTGTGAAACCCGTTTTATATGAGAGGAAAAGAAAAACGAGATAGATACAAAATAGAAATGCTTTGGATAATGGTGAGAGCTGTTTTTGCAGGAGTATTGATAAGAGAATGCAAGAAGAGGTAACCCCAAAAAATATCAGTTCTTTATTGTCTCCTTCAATTGCCATGGCTTCAGTAAAACCTGATGCGAGCAAGATAGTGTTACTGACATAAGCTGGCAGATTGAAAATAGATTGCCCGGATGCTATCCAAAAAAATAATATGGAAACTACTGGAGATGCCAGACAAAGCACAGCAAGATTTCGCTGTTTATATAGGATCAAAAATAAAGAGCATAAGAGCACGGTAATAATACTTAATATTAAAAGAGAGCCCTTTATCAGAGGAAATAAACCGAATGGCGTAAAAAGCAAAGCAAATAAAGTGCAGAAATTGCTTTTAAAGGATGTTTCTTTTCCAGAAATTTCTTTATGAATGAGTAAGCCAATGATTAATGAATAGGAAAAAAACAAAGAATCCCGAGCATAGATCATACTAAAGAGAAGTATTGCAAAGGCAATACTCCAACGCCATTTAATGCCTTGCATTAAAAGGATAATAGCTATCCAGTAACATAAAGCCAAATACAAACTTCCCCCAACCATCATGAAATCGGTAGCTGGATGGTAGAATTTTGTATAGATTGAAGAATAAGGTCCTAAGGTAAAAAAAATGTCTTTACCAAAAGCCAAACCTTGGGCAACTGCTTGATTAAGTCCTACAGCCCAAGAGGCATCGAGACCGGGAGCTGGCATTTTGGGGGATAGTGGAATAAAAACGGCGATTATAATAATGAGCAAAGCAGATTTTAATAACCACCCCAAAGTGAGTGGAATTATTTTAAGATTTGAAATAACGGTCGTTTGATGAGGGCAGGTTTGGGCTCTAGTCATTTTTTTTGTAGGCATATCATATCAAGCATCATATCATAGCATTCCTTGCTGCTGAATTGACAAGGACTTTATCGCTTCCTTTCCCCATCAACAGAATGAGTCATAGTACCTCAATAACTCTTCCTTTATTTCAAATAAACATAATAGACATTAAATAACAGGAACAAACCAATAATAAAGAATATTACAGCTGCTATTTTTAGTCTCATTGGATTATCGACAAATGATTGGCCTATTCTAACTGCGGTATCGGGGCATAAAAACCTAATTAAACCACCAAGTAAGACTAACCATGCAAAAAGAGTAATAACAACAGGCCAGCCCATTACCCAGATATTATGACTGACGACTAAAAGCAAACCTGTAATTAAGGTTACTATCGCCATAATCAATTGCGATCCGCGATGAGCTATAATCTCTGCCATAGCTGATTTTGCATGCTCATTATGGAATAATAAGAATAAGCTTACTATGACTAAATACCAGCCAATCACTGTGGCTAGAAATGTAGTTAACATCTTCAAACTCCTTACAATGACCTCCTACTATAATTATAGCAATTTTGTGAGCTATGTGTCGGAAAGTTAAAGGAAAATTGAGGAGTAAGCGAGATGACACACTGTTATTTGATTTGAAAATGGAGAGTAATCTAACATGATGAAAAAAATTAATTTATTCAAATTGCTTATGATCTTTGTTCTGGGTACAAGTGCGCTCCAGGCTGCAGGATTATCAACTCAACGTATTGAGCAATTATCTAATGCCAGGGTGACTGTGTGGAAAACAATTATCTATCCCTCTTCAAAACAAGTTTTGCCCATGCACAGGCATGATAACGATCGAGTTTTGGTCGCATTGACGGATGGGACATTGAAAATTACAAACAATAAAGGCAAAGTACACTATTTAAAATTAAAGAAAGGTAAGTCATATTATCTCACCAAAGACGCCCCTAACGAATTGCATAACGATGAAAACGTAACTAACCATCCAATTCAGGTGATGGTAATTCAACTCAATGATAAAGCATGATTAGCAGGAAGTGGGTAATCTGGTGTTGTATTAATTTCTGGTCAGGGAAAACAATTTTAGCGAGAGTACTTGGAGCTCTACCGCTGTCATCGTGATATCAGGCCGTACTATCATCTAATTGGAGCGTTGCTTCCGTCCTTGTTGTTTATTATTTGTGCTATCATTTAATCATTGATTCATTCATTGACAGGATTTCGAGAATGCATACTCAACGTGGATTGGAAGTAACGACAGGCTCCATAGAGGCAGTAGATAGTATCAATTATTTTCACGAACAGGTACTAAGCTCCGGTCAAAACGCAATCCAAATTCTGGATTCAGCAAAAAAACATACTGACAATTTATTAATTCAAACTTATGCGGCGGCTTTTTATTTGTATGCACAAGAAGATGTAGCGAATGAACAAGCCAGCGATTATTTGCAATCGGCATTCAGGTTATTAACATCAGCGAATGAACGTGAAAAATTAATTTTTGAAGCAGTAACGAATTGGTCTAAGCGAGATTATGCCAATGCCATTAGCTTGTTAGTTACTCTGCTTGAAAGGTATCCCAGGGATACTCTGGCTCTGAAATTCATGGAATGGCTTTTTTACTGTACAGGACAGGCTTTTAATGCTGAATATTTTCTTAAAGTATGTGATAAGTGTGCTCCCGAGAATCAGGATGAGTCCCATTTTTTAGCCATACATTCCTTTGCTTTGGAATTGTGTGGGCAATATTCAAAAGCCAAGGAAATGGCTGAGGAAGCTATCACAATGAATTTGCTTACTCCTTGGGCACATCATACCCTGGCTCATGTGCATTTATTAACAAGTGATATTACTGGTGGTATCAATAGACTTCGAGATTTACAAAAAACCTGGGAGGATATTTTGCCTTTGTTGAAAGGCCATAATACCTGGCATTTAGCGCTATTTTATTTGGCAAATCGTAATGAAGAGGAAGTTAAAAAGTTATACCCCCATATTTCAGGGGCATTGCCTGATACTGTGCTTGAGCAGCTGGATACTATTTCCCTGCTATGGCGCATGGATATGGCAGGTCTGCCCCAAGACAGGTTGTTAAATCAGGTTGTGGACCATTTAAGTACCCATCCATTGGAATATTATACCGGGTTTACGAATGCTCATTTTATTTATTGTCTGGTGAAGTCAGGTTATAAAAACGAAGCGGATGAGTCGTTGAAAAGAATGAAGTTTTACGCCTGTTCACCTTCTTCTGATGCTCTATGGGGCGATGTCGTTTTGCCTTTGTGTCAGGGTATCTATGCCTTTGCCGATGCAGATTACAAGACTGCCTTGATGTTGATGGAGCCGGTGATTGGTGAGTGTGCACAATTAGGTGGAAGCGATGCGCAGATAGAGCTTTTTTTTCAGACTTACTTGTTGGTGTTGATACACAATAAACAAAAGGACAAAGCGTTACAATTTTTTACGGAACATTTAAAGTATTACAATAATACGCCATTGAGTGACTGGTGGTTCCAATCGGCTAATAAGGCTTAGATATAACATGGGTCAGCCAATCCATTTATACAGCCTGCATACAGGTTGGTTTGTTAATTTTACCTGACGCAGGTAGTTTGATTGCTGCCATTCCGCATTCGTCTGTTCTAAAAAAAGTGATACCTAATGTTTTCATGCTTTGCAAAGTTTTAGAATGTGGAAATTTGAAGCGATTATCAAATCCTAAGGATGCAATGGCATAAAGCGGGTTTACTTCCAGCAAAAATCGATAGGATGAAGACGTTTTGCTCCCATGATGAGGCACAACTAAAATTTCGGATGCCAGCTGACTGCCGTAGTTTCTTACCAGGTACTCTTCAGCTGCTTTTTCAATATCTCCCGTTAACAAAACCCTGCCAGCCGAATTACTTACCTGTAAGATACAAGAATTGTTATTTTTTTTATTGAAAGATTCCCTGATGGGTAAAAAACGAAAACTCACCCCATCCCATTGCCATTGCGGGTATGAATGACAATTACTTCCACGTTTATAAAAATAGGGATCATTCACTATTAATTGATTGACTTTCATCTCTTTTTCAAGGGAATTTAATCCGCCTTTATGATCTTTATCGGGATGGCTTATTACTATTTTGTCAATTGTTTTTATTCCAATTGACCTGAAAAAGGGGATTATCGCCATTTGCCCTAAATCACTCCCCTGAAAGTAGGAATCTCCCGTGTCGTAGAGTAAAACATGATGTTGCGTTTGTATCGCAACGGCAAGTCCTTGCCCAACATCCAAAATATTAATTAATGCTTCCCCGGGATAAATTGCAGTACGAGGTGGAAATAAGGGAAGGATAATCCAAAGGATAGCCAAGTGTTTGAATGGCTTGACAGGTAATAATACCCTTAAAAACAGACCTGCTGTCATAGCGAGCATCATTGTTACCGAGGTGATGGACCAGGTGATATTGATCCCTGCTATTTGCTCAACATACGTTAGTCCTTGCAGTAACAGGGCAACAAGCCACGCCAATGGTTTCATCAATATCCAGGACCAATGAAATGGACTCGTTATCATGGTCATTAAAGCCAAGGGTACTATCAGAAAACTGACTAAAGGTATGGCGAATAAATTGGCAAGAAATCCATTGATAGAACCATAGGAATACCAATGGAGAGTCAAGGGCATTAATCCAATGAGGCAGCTTAATTGTAATGCCAGTGTTTTTTTATAATTTTTCAGTGGCCAGCGTTGATGAGTCAATAGAAGACAGGCCACGGCAAGAAATGAAAAGTAAAAACCTTGCAGGAATACGGCATGGGGCTCAATACACAAGACTAAAAATAAGGCATATCTCCATATTTGCCATGGTGTAAAACGTTGTTTTCCTATGGCGTATATTGTGTAAAGTACACAACCAATTAAAGCACGTTGCACAGGAGGCTCAAACCCGGCTAAAAAAGCATAGGGCAAGGCGGCCAGTAGCCCACCGATACTCGCTATGGTATTGGCCGGTAAGAACAAACAGCATCGATAATTTATTGACCAAATCCATCTCATTACTATAAAGAAAATGCCAGAGACCAGAGCGATGTGCTCTCCTGAAATCCCGAATAAATGTATCGTTCCTGTTCTTCGGAACAAATTCCAATGATCTGAACTGATATGGTGAGTAACATTTAACGTCAATGCTTCGATGATGCCTGCCGTTTCTGTATCCGGCGCCAGTTTTGTCAAAGCATCCCCTATTTTTTCACGTAGTGCTAACCAACTGAAAGAAGGGGGTTGATTGCTAATTAGCTTATTATTCCGATAACGAATATAGCCAGTCCAATGGATATGACGAGCCGCCAGGTAACGTACATAATTAAAACCTCCCGGGTTGTGGAAGTTACGAGGTTTTTTTAGTTTCACTGAAAGTTGCCATCGCTGACCGGCTCGTAAGACAGGTGGTTTGTTATACCAGTTTAATTGGATCAAGCCTTGAGCAGGGTTATTATTAATTTTTTCAATTGCAAAATGGAATTGGGTTTTGTTAGGATGTTGCATCGGGATGGAAGCAATTGTTCCTTCCAATTGGGCTTGTGTGATTACTTGCGTATCAGGCATGCCCTTGGGAGATACAATCCACTGATGAATCAGGGCAAAGCCACACCCGGCAATGAAGAACAGGACAATGGGATATCTTGGTGTGATATAAAAGAGTAAAGGAATCGCAATAGTTAGATAAATATTATAGGTATAGGCATAAAGTACGCCTATTAAAAAGCAAAAAATTTCCATTTCAAATTAAGTTGGACTTTCCCTTACTGGCAAATCTACTCGAATTGAATCCTTTGTGTAAAGAATTTTTTACAGTATTAACCGGGATTCCAGCATTCTGGTTGCGCATTAGCGGAGGAATCTACTGCTGTTTTTACATTGGCCTGGTTAATTGACATGCTGGCACACTCGGTATCTTTGGCTTGAGTTCCAACAGGGGTTGCAGTTAAGGTATACGTTGTGGCTGTCAGGTTTGAAATATTGATAGTATAGTACCCGTTCGGCGTTGTTTGAGGAAATGCTGGTAAGGCGCCACACGCCGCAGCATAAGAAAAATTCTGTGAATAACAGCGTTCTAAAATAATTTGATCTTGTGTCAATGTGGCGTGAGCATCGGCACGACGGGATTTTTGGATATATTGTAAATAGGATGGATAGGCAATTGAAACCAGAATGCCCATAATGACCATGCTGATCAGAACTTCAACCAGGGTAAACGCGGATTGTTTCATACGGCTATTCTTCATAAAATGTACATGACTGAGCATTTGGGTATCCTCTATTGAATTTGCCACCAGCCTATTTTTCTTGGCGTAATGTTAGGAGCGATAACAGTAGTTTGTGTTCCATCCGATTGTGTGATCAGAATGACCAAATTGTTATCCTTGTTAGGCCCCAGAACAGTTGGTGAGTTGGCATAACTGTTGGACAAGCCAATTCCAACGGGGTAGGCCCCATTATACTGATCGGCTATATCAAAGCCTCCATCGCCGGAAATATCAAATCGCGCATATTGAAAAGCACCGCCATTTAAGAAATTAAGCTCCAGAAGCATGGATGTGAAACCAAAACCGCACGAATTGAGTGGAGGAGTGTTTAGCGTTGCAATAAATGCTCCGTTAATTAGTTCAGGTGTAGTAATGAGTCTTTGCCCCGCTATAGGCAGATCAGCAAACCATCCCACTTTGTTACTCCAATTGATGGTAGTAGCAGTGGCAGTGATAATGTTTGTGGATAAACCTGATGTAGCCGAGTTAACCAAGGTCAAAGTTTGTTGCTGGAGATTGGCACGTACATAAGGCACAGATGAAAGCGGCTTGTCCCATACTCCATAAATGGTTTGTCTTTGAGTAGTGACCAAATCGGATGTGGTCAGAAGTTGTCCGGTGCCAAACACAACAAAAAGTCCTGGATTGCGAGGATAATTAGGATTCAATGTCACTAAAGGAGGAGTAGTGATAGGTTGCGGTGTACCAGCAGAGTCTCTTGCCTGGAATAATACACGCGCACTCCAACTGGCAGGATCAGCCGAGGAAACATCAATTGCCCACAGATTGCCTTGCAAATCACCGGCATACACTACAGTAACAGGATCAGCTTGCAATCCGTCTTTTTGTCCCAAAGCGACTGTCGATAATCCCTGGGGTAAATTGACATTGCAGGCTGAAGGTACAGCAGCACAAAGATCTATTTTTCTTAGTAGTGTTCCTGTTTGAGGGTCTACGGCATAAAATACCGATTTGTTGTTAGTATTGTTGTATCCATTGCCAAAAAAGACGGCAAAATTTAATGAAGATGGACTTCCGGATCTGATTTGACCTATTTGAGGCTTGCTATAAGTGAACCCTAAGTCAGTATCTGCAAATTCCCAGAGCACAGCATTAGCCACTCCTGGTTCAGAACTCAGGTTTGTCGGATTTGTAATGTCCAGGGCAAAGATGCTTTTACCGCCTGCATTTTCACCTCCCACCAGAATGGTGTGCCAGGAACCATCGGAAAATTGTACATCAGCGCTTTCCGGAGAGCCGTTGACAAAGAATAAATGATTTTGGTTGTACAGGGGAGAAGTGAGTTGGTGGAGATTATTAAACACGGCATTGGGAATGAATGCAAAAAACTCTTCTCCAGTGGTTGCATTAAAGGCGTGAAGCATTCCGTCATTTGCCCCAACGTATAACATGGGTTGTCGATTGGCATTGGCTTTTGCGAAGCTGATGTAACTGGCGGTTAAATAGGGGCCGCTTGGTGGGCCAACATAAATTACCTGGCTATCGATAATGTCTCCCAATACATGCGAGCGATCACGGAATGTTCCCCCGTTTCTTTTTTCCAGAGTGGCATTGCCACGCAGGTATTCTAATCGGTTTTCTCCCAACAGATCACTTGGTTGCAGTTGAGCCTGTTGGGTGGCATTAATATTCGCCCAGCGAAACGGTACTCCGTCTGCGGCTATAGGATCCCAAGTCGCTATCTTTCGGTTAGTTGACCATCCGGTTCCTGATACCAGGGAATCAAGTGTCGATTGAGCTGACCATTGTATAATATTTGTTGGTTGGCCAGTATTCTCATCCAGTTCAATAGCTGTCAAATTACCAGTCCAATCCTGATAGGGTGTATCTCTGGTTATAAAGTTAGCTTGATATTCTACAGTACTACTGTCAATACGAGTTGAGCTGATAGCTGCTGCAGAGGTAGAAAAAGATCCATTTTGAATATTTGAGAGAATGGAGTTCAAACTATTGACTAGAGCTTGAGGACTTGTTGCAGGGTAGTAGTTTTCGGTACCTCCTGCAACAGCCATGGCTCTAAGGGTTGCAGCTGCCTCTGGATTTACAGCAGGATCTACGCCAGCTCCCATGCCTATAACAAAAGTAAGAACGCCATCGTTTTTTAAAGCGTTTATTTCATTGATTGCATCCGATAAGGCTTGACTGTTAGTACTATTCAGTGAGCCATCGGCATTAAATGTTGCGGTGACGCCATAGCCGGTCGCAGCCGCACTTCCTAGTGGCGGCCAATATCTTGCCTGGAGGTCTTGAGTGGGTAGACCATCAGAAATTAATATAATGTATTGTTTTTGCGGACAATTGCCGCTGGTTGTACCGACAGTCTTCATGAAACTTCGAGATCGTGTCAATAATCCTGCAAGAGGGGATTGTACAGCGGCTGCTTTGATTTCTGTCGTCGATGTAGAATTTGTTTCAGGTCGAAGATGAGGCAAAAACGCATTAATTGCATTAGTAACACTAGTAGTTGTAGGATTTGTTCCTGCCGTAGTCATGTTCACTCTCATATTGCCGGTATTAAAAGATTGATTGCTGTAATAGCCAAAACCACGTTGCACATACATTACCTGTTGTGAAAAGGGTACAAAACCTGCATTTGTGGGGCCTGTAGCAAAACTTCCAATCGAGGGTCTGGTTGAAGAATAGGAAAGAAGTACATTACCATTATTATAATTGCTGAGAGAAAAATTCGGAGGATAAGGTGTTGCTGGAGATGGGCCATTAAAACTGACAAAAACTCCAGGAAAACCACTTCCAGCATATAGAACGTCATTAATAGTTGGATCATCGCTTGCCCCCCCGATTTGTAGATACTGGCTTGAAGAAACTAAACTAGTACCATACAAGCTTCCAATGGATGCACAGTTACTTGAAACAGTTGATGAAGCCGAACCATAGTTATAGCAAGGGTTGATAACGTATCGATTTCCAGCTACCGGGGTGTTGGTGAACACAAAATTACTTCCAGGCGGCGACATGTAATAAACCCAAGTGTTATAAGTACTGATGTTACTTGTGCTGTAGGTGCCCAATGCAAAGTCTGTTGTAGGCATGTAATTTTCAATAATCGCTTTGACTCCAGCTTTGGCCACATTGAGTCGGCTTGAACTGTTGTCTACTTTATTACCTCCCTGAATAACAGTATAAGGAGCTAAGCCGTTGGCATCAGGGCCTTGTACTGGCGGAGTAAATCCAGCCGGTACGGTATAATTCACAGGTGAACTGGAATTGTAAAGGGAGCTTAAACCGGAGGACAGAGAACCAGAGCCCGTCATGATTGCTCCACTCAAATTACCATCCATGGATTGAGAGTTTCCTATGAGTATCAGAACCTGAGGGTGAATTGGACTGGCAATGATTAGAGGTATTTGTGGAATGGTTAAGGGAACGGCATAAAGAGAAACTGAGGCAGACAATGAAATGGCTAGAAATATTCGAGGTAGAACTCTAATTGCTTTCTGAGCTCCTTCTCTGATTAAAATGCAAAGTTTTAACGCGTCCATGATAATCAAAACCTACTGTTGAATTTGAATTGTACTTTGTATGAGTACTGAAGTATCCCCGCTTGCTCCTGATGACCGAGCAGTTATTCTGTAGACATTACTTGGCTTTTTCATACTCTGGCCAGGCATAATCACGGACGGCAGTTTTTCAAGGAAATAGCCGGCTTGTGCCCCTGTATTGCCTTGAAAGCTGTTAATGACTGCCGAACCACTTGACCAGTTAATCGTTTTCCAAAGTGGGGTAGTAGCACTTTGGTCAAATAAATACATTCCATTATTAGAAGCAAGAAAACTTTGAGGGTTATAAGTGCCATTTATGATCAGATTAATGGCTTCATTAATGGCGCCTTCAGTTTTTTCAAAACTGATTTCCGAATCGGTTGCGTTAGTTGCAATCCTGGTTTGAGATGTGTTTTGTGATATCTGGGTCAGGGCTAAAACGGTAAGCATTGACATAAGCACAAGAGAGGTTATCAGGACGTAACCTCGCTGTTTTGAATATTGAGCTGTGAAAGATACGTTCATGATATCGAATTCCTCAAGTTGATGGTTAATTCAAATACATGTCTTAAGCGGTTATCAGCAGGTACAGTGACTTGCGTATCCAAAACGTTGTATTGTCTGGTTGTCAAGCTTCCTGATCCGAGTTGACCTGCTATCAAAAATCCCAAACGAATGGCATAAACCTGTGCCCAATCAGTTACTGCATTAGCAGAGACGTATCGAGTAATGACTCCATTATTGCCAATACCATACTGGACTTTCATTATTTCCACCCCAGGAACTAATGGCTGTATTGTCCAGTTGTTGCCAACGAGAGAGGCCCGCATTAATGCGCTTTGCCCACCTTGACCTTGACCCACAAAAAATGCCGTTTGTTGGATGGGAATGAATTGGGAGCCGGTTTGAAAATTGACAGGGAAGGCACTGCTTGCATTTTGTAGCACCCCAGCGCCTGCATCATGAGTAATCGTGGTTCCTGCTACTCCGGTAATTTGAAATATTACGGTTTTACCACAATCAGAGACCGCTCCAAACATTCCAGAGGTAAGGGACATCCCGCTAGTGCCTTGAACTACAAAGGTATTGCTGCCGGGATCAATCGCGGTTATTCCTGTTGGATAGCTGTCAGAGGTAGAGCCTAATACTACCAACACATCACTACCTTGTTGAGCATTGCCAACAAGGGTGGAATCTAATGCGGGTGACCAATGACTGGCATTGGTGCTATTTGCAGGATTGCTTTGGGTTATTGTGAAGCTCGCTCCGCTGCCATTGTAACCCATAAGGATTGTTGGCGTTGTATTCAATATTCCCAAAGGCCTTGGGCCCCCAGCATTTAGGCTGGAAACTGCGGTGATAATGGATCCACAGCCGGCAAATCCAGCCGATCTTATCATCGGTATGAGTAAATTGGATATGGCATTTTCAGTACTTTGAATAAGATCCTGAGAGTTCGATGCTTTGTAAAGTTGGGTTTGTGCCAGGTATATTTGTAAAATTGAATAAGTGAGTATCAGTCCAACCAAGGTGGCTATCATTAACTCGACTAATGAAAATCCTTGTTGTAGTCTGTACTTAATATTCATATCTGACTCTGTACTCTGAATTGAACGAAATTGGCAGTTCCTGAAGAAGCGCTGCTTGCCCCTAACTCATTTTGTGCTTTACTATCATCCCATTGTACAGTCACGGTAATCACGGTATTTCCTGCCACACCTGAAAGAGCAGACGTTATTGAACCGCTTCCATTTGGCAATTGCGACACCACTCTGGTGAGCCAATACCAGGTATCATATCGTGCCAGTTGATTTGGATTGCATACCGATGCATTGCATAATACTGAAGGAGCACTTACGGACGTAGGATACCCATTACTGCCGATATTACTGACATTATAACTCCCATTAGATGCGGCATCCGAATTCGCTCGAATTCTGTCAAAAATATCATAGACTGCTTGTACTGCTTGCAGTTTTGCATAACTGGAATTGTTCGCTTTATTACTGACTATCAACATACTGGCGATCCCTAGCATGCCAACGGCTAATATGACTACAGATATCAACACTTCCAGCAAAGTCATTCCCTTGTCTTTTGCTAATGTATCCATTCGGTTAATCATATTCTATCTCCGTTAAGGGCAGTTCAAAGCTCCATTATTCCAGACTGCTTGGCCGGGTGTTGTTCCGGATTGGACAAATCCAGTGGCCAAAACCATTGCCGAGCGGGCAAACGCATTGCCTCTGTTATCACACATAGTGAAGTTACTTTGGGTTGTTGATAACCCATGTGGGTCAAAAACAACACTGGATACGTTCGAAGTGATAACAGGATCATTCACTGAAGTCTGGTGCGATTTTAAAAGCGTTGGTGCTCCTGCTACTGGTTGGGTCACTACTATCCATCCTGAGCTCCAGTTGGCTCCACAGGCCGTTGAACCTGGTGAACCTAATGGGCATACTGCCACATTGACTGCCCGATCAAGTGCCACTCCACGCGCATAGTTTAATGAGCTTACCAGTGAGTCAATGTTTGAAGTCAAACGGCTATTCAAAATCATAGTTCTTAATGAAGGGACGATTAGAGTTAAGATGATGGCAAAAACAGATAGGGTTACTAATAATTCAACCAGTGTGAATCCGGCTATGGAAAGAGGGTTGCTGTTAAGAGGGGCCTCAGTATCGAAGCTGTCTTTACAAAGATCATTGTACATTATGCCTTGTGTTTGTATCTTTTGTGCTATATTAGATTGTGCGGGCAACACACTACTCTCAACGCAAAATAACATATTAGCTATGTTGCGCAGAGTGAATTTTTGTGATTCCGTTATCACTTTGTTCAAAGCATTATCCCTATTGTTTGATCGAACCCACTACATTGTTAATTATAGTTCAAATTAGTTAAATTTTTTACAAATAATTGGCTAGCAAATGCTTGGTCCAGTTAGCTATTGCAATTTTAAGGATAGTCCGGTTAGCAAGGTTGTATAGAGAGAATTATATAGGGGCCAGAAACATTGGTCTGGCAAAAAAATTTTACAGTCTGAAGGCTTCATGGTGCTTATTAATCCCAATCCATAAATGATTCTATGTTTAAATCCGTTTCCTCTCCGGCAGGTTTTTTTGTAAGGATTCTGGTTTTATGACAATGATAGTTTTCTTTGAATGTTTTTAAGGCATCTTCCAGACTCACAAACGTGTAACCATTTTGTTTGTATAAATTAATAATATCAGGCAGGACATAGGCATTAAGTAAGTTAGCATGGATTAACAGGATTTGTGCTTGATCTGGATTATGGTGATATTGCGTATGCTCTTCAGCTTTTAACGTTTGTTGCCAGATAAAATCCAGATAAAATGGCTTCAACTCATCCAGGTAAGCTCTCCTTCCTAATTCAGGCACAGATAATAAGCGTTGATTAAAGACAAAATCTTTGCTGTCAATGGTAATCGGGGCAACTTGATAGTGGTGTTTTTCAAGGTAGCAGAGGATTTTATTTTTTTTACTTCCAGAACTCATTGCCAAATAGGGATAACGAAAATACTTGGGTTCAGTGAGGACGGGCATTAAAAGTGAATCTGCTTCTTTAATTTCCTGTATATATTCTTTCGCTTTGAGTTTGTTTAAATTGGCATGAGAAAAAGTATGGTTGCCCAAGCCGAAACCTGCTTCACGAAATTTATGAAGTATTTCCCAATTATCAGGCCTGACTTCTTTGGCAATGATAAAACCTGTTGCCGGGATTTTTTCGTCTTTCATTGTATTCATCATCATATTCAGATGAAAGTTTCGGTATTCACCAACAAAGGGCAAATCATCAATAGTGATTGCTATGGCTTTTTTTTGAGCAAATACGTTGTTAAATCCTATCAGGAAAAATATTGAGAAAAGCAGTAAGTATCTCGTAACAGTCTTGATTTTCATTCGAAATTTAATATGTGTAAGGTCAATTGAGAAAAATATTGTCACTATTGTAACAAAAATTACGATGAATAGCTTATATTTAAGAGCTTATTAAAATAAGAAATACGAAATAAACAGCCTTATTTTGAAAATAAGACTGTTTATGAATGAAAATCGACGTTAATTGTTCAAATTAATTATACGGTCGGTTTGCTGGTCTCTTCTGCTGTGTTTTGATCTTTTAAGTCATCTTCTTCGTCTTCTTCAGACATGCTTGGTGCTTTTTTAAACCAGCTGCCTACATATCCAGTGACTGAACTCGCAATGGAATAACCCTCTTTTTTGGGTTTTAATGCTTCGAGTTCTTCCTTACGCTTGGTGACACAAGCTTCAATGGCATCAGTACGACATGTTTTGATCATGTTTTGTATTAACGTCAAGACAGAGATCAATTGGAAGCCGGCGATGTCGGAAAACATGTTGTTTTCTCGAACGGATTCCTTAGTGATTTTTTTATTTGATTGTTCAGGACGCTCAATAACCATATGACGAATAAATTTATTCGCAGCAGCAATCAGTACTTCCTTGTCTTCACAGCAATCAGCATTGGCATGAAGTATCGTGCTTAAACCTGTATGAATCACAGTAGCGCTGATTTTATCGTTGCTTAATGGATCTTTTCCATACTCCTGGGCTATTTGGCCACGAACGATATACATTGCTCCAGCAAGAATGGCCATTTTCTCAGACGGCTCAAGAGATTGGTTAGGGATCTTGTCTAGTTGTTCTGCCATCGTTTGTAAAAATTTCAGTTGTGCGGAGCGGGCTTGACTTAAAGCTGAAATTTTAGCAACGTTCTTATCAGAAAGTTCATCGAGAATTAATTGATGAAGAGCGCCTTTCATTTCATCCCAGGATTTGAATTGCTCAACAATGGATGAATCGATTGGTTTTTCCACATGGAAGCTGTTCGCATTGGCTTTGGTTTTTCCATCAGCAGTTAATTTTGCCAAAGCATTATTTTCAGCTGCCTCTTCCTGCTCATAACTTAATTTGGCTAAAGAGTATATCTTTTTTAACGAAAGGACTTGCAGGAAATGCTCCTTTTTTAAGCCTTTACGAGAATCATTGCTTTCATAAATGAAATTTAAGAATTTGTTTAATCCTCTGTAAAACATGATGTTCTGCTCAGATGTTGGTATATTTTCATCAGAAATACCCATACCATCCATTAAGCGAGTAAACAGCAAGCTGTTTTCTTTCTTTTCCATCACCCGCAGATTATTTTCAACGTCTTTACAGACAAGCAGCATAGCACCATAAAATACATGGACATAGCTGGCCAAAGAACGTGGTTTCAGTTCATCGATTTTTGCTTCCAATTGATTGAGAACAGCGGTCAGAAATTGAAGCTCTTCTTTTCTGGGGTTGGGAAGGTCTTCAATTTTGTCCTTTTTTTCGCGTTGAAGGATGATTTTAACGGTGTCGTTAAAATGACTTTTTAGTGCATCAAATTCCTTTAAAACAAACGTCATGTTAGTCTCCAAAAATCCAAGTAAGATTAATGTAAGAAATACTTACAGTGGCCAGTGTAAACTAAACTTAAGCTGACGTCATGTATTTTCATTATACAATTTAAAAATATATAATAATCATTTAAAAATTAATAAACTTGGCTTGGGTGTGAAGATCTCAAAAGGAAAAGGGAGGTTAGGGAATAATTGGTTTTATGGAATTTATTCCTGGGGACGCTATGTCCGAGATACCACAGGCTCACTCCAATGCTTCACTAAATGATACTCCGATTTAGTTGTTTAAATAAAAGAGGTATATTTTGAGTTTTCAAACAGATAAAGAGATTCAACAAAAATTCTTTAATTACACCTTGTTTGTGTTGGTTGTTCTGCTGATATGTCGCTTGATTGCCAATTATTTTTTTCCTTTGTTTGATACGACCGAATCCCGTTACGCTGAAATTGCACGCAAAATGCTGGAAACAGGGAACTGGGTGACTTTGCAGCAGGATTATGGTGTTCCATTTTGGGCTAAACCACCTTTATCAATCTGGTTGTCTGCTTTTTTTATGCAACTGTTGGGTGTTAATGAATTCGCAGTTCGCCTGCCAGGTCTTTTGCTGTCTATTGGTGTTTTATGGTTGGTTTGGGGAGTGGCAAAAAAACAGAGTGGCTCAATGGCTGCGCTCTTTTCCCTATTAACACTGGCAGGGTCGCTTTATTTTTTCCTTGATGCAGGGACTGTGATGACTGACCCTGCCCTACTTTTTTGTATCACACTTGCAAGTGTCTCGTTTTGGCATGCCATGGTTTATGAAAACAAAATATGGTCTTATGCATTTTTCGCAGGATTGGGCCTGGGTTTATTAGCAAAAGGCCCAATTGCTGTGGTACTGGTCGGAATGGCTGTATTTTTCTGGGTTCTGTTACGCAATGAATGGCTTAATTTATGGAAGAGATTGCCGTGGGTTAAAGGCACGCTTCTTCTTTTGTTAATTGCTGTGCCCTGGTATGTTCTGGCTGAATTACGAACTCCGGGATTTTTAAATTATTTTATCCTGGGAGAGCATTTTCATCGATTTTTAACCCCTGGCTGGTCTGGTGATAAATACGGGATAGTGCACCATGTACCCAAAGGAACGATATGGTTATATGCTACAGCAGGCGTCTTTCCGTGGAATATTATAGCAGGTGGCTGGCTGGTGAAACATGGAAAAATGTTGCCCTCTCTGTGCCAAAGTGGAGACGGATGGTTAAGTTATTTAACTCTTTGGATGATTACTACGCTTCTTTTTTTCACTTTTGCCAGCAATATTATATACCCCTATGTGTTTCCTTCTCTGCCCGCATTTGCTTTGTTTTTTGCTGAAATTTTGAATCGTCTGAATTTGGAATTGAAACATTTGAAGTGGATCTTTATCTCCTCATTACTCTGTGGAGTTTTATTTTTGGCAGTGGCTTTTGTATTTAGTGTAAAACCAAATGTTGTGCCTAATACGCATAAGCCGATTATTACTGCATGGCTAAATCAGAACCCAACAGCAGGCAGTTACCTTGTTTATTGGGGATATAAGACGGATTTCTCTGCTGAATTTTACTCGGAAGGTCAAGTTAAAGCGGTTAAAAATTCGAACGATTTATGCAAATTAATATCTAATCGGTTGGAAAACTATTTGGTTATCAACAGTAAAGAAACTCAGCAGATTCGCGAGGGATTACTTGCAAGATTCACACTCATCGACACTTTCAGAGTCCATCGGGATACTTTAATATTGTTCTATGCCCCAGTGCTAACTTGTTGAGCAGTGGTTTCCAATTTCATCTCGTAGTAAAGTAACAGGACTTACGAAAAACCCCAATCTCTTTGTTAAAAAAGTTTTTAATTTAGTCATTTAGTTTATCTAAACTCCCTTATTAAAAACTTTTTTGCCTTGACCTTGGGGGTTTTCGTAAGGCCTGAGTAATACAAACGAGGATGGAAATAATCAATCTATGGCAAAATTATATTTCTACTATGCGGCTATGAATGCAGGTAAAAGTACGGTGTTACTGCAGTCTAGTTATAATTACAGAGAACGCGGTATGCAAACTCTGTTGTTTACCCCAGCCATCGATACACGTTTCCAATATGGAACTATCTGTTCACGTATCGGTTTATCCGAACAGGCTTATGCTTTTAACAATTCGGATAACCTGTATGTTTTAACTCAAGAATTTCAACTACAAACTCAGAAATACTCTTGTGTCTTGATTGACGAGGCTCAATTTTTAACTCGAGAGCAAGTTTATCAATTAACGGAAATAACCGATCAAATGTCTATCCCAGTACTGGCTTATGGTTTGCGCACTGACTTTAGAGGCGAGTTATTTCCGGGAAGTCAATTTTTATTGGCATGGGCAGATGAGTTAATCGAATTAAAGACAATTTGTCATTGTGGCCGTAAAGCAATTATGAATATGAGAATTGATGAAAATGGGCAAGCTGTTGTTGAGGGTGAGCAGGTATTGATAGGTGGCAATGAATCCTATGTTGCTACCTGTCGGTTACATTATAAACGAGGTGAGGCAGAGGTGACATTTCCAAGAAATAAATTGTTCAATAAAGATACCAATGCTTTTTAAATTTTGATATAATTTGCCCCAGTTTTTAGGCCTTAAATAAAGGAGAGGTGGTGTCGCATTCTGTCGCAGTGGAGTCGAGAACTTTTGTTCCCCGTGGTGACTTTATGGCTTGGGTAGTGTGTCTTTCCGCGGGGCTTTTCTTTTTATACGAGTTTTTTCAACTCAATATTTTTGATGTTATTAATCAGTCGCTTCGAGAAGATTTTCATATAGATGCCACCCAATTAAGTTGGATGTCGAGCACTTATTTATGGGCTGATATTCTTTTTCTTTTACCAGCTGGCCTTATTCTCGACAGGTTTTCAACCAGGAAAGTTATTCTCACCGCAATGTTTGTTTGTGTTGTTGGAACAATAGGGTTTGCAGTTACGGAATCATTTTTTCTCGCTTCATTTTTCCATTTTCTCTCAGGAATAGGCAATGCGTTTTGCTTTTTATCTTGTGTTGTTTTGGTCTCTCATTGGTTTCCTCCCAGAAGACAGGCATTAGTCATTGGCTCATTAGTTACCATGGCATTTATTGGTGGCATGATGGCGCATACCCCTTTTGCTTATTTGAATGATCTGTTTGGCTGGCGACGTGCATTGTTAATTGATGGGGTTGTTGGAGCTTTTTTAATATTATGGATTTACATGATTGTGCAAGACAGGCCTGAAGAGTCACCATCACATAAATTAACTAATGAAGGACAAATACTATCGAGTTTCATGAAAGCTCTATCCAATAAACAAAATTGGTTGGCAGGCTTGTATACCTCTCTACTTAATTTACCCATTATGGTTTTGTGTGCCCTATGGGGTGCAAGTTACCTGCAGGTGGCTCATCATTTGCCTGATATTGCGGCAAGTAATGTCGTAAGCCTTATTTTCATGGGGAGTGTTGTTGGTTGCCCATTGGTTGGTTGGTTATCCGATACTCAGGGACGTCGCAAACCCTTAATGATTTTCGGAGCGATAGCTACTTTAATTACTACTATTCCTCTATTTATCAATGTGGTTCTGACTCAAACGAGTCTCAGTATCCTCTTTTTTGCTTTGGGATTATTTACCAGCACGCAAGTGATTTCTTACCCCCTGGTCGCTGAAAGCAATCAGCCAGAAAATACTGGTGCTGCAACTGGAATTGCTTCTGTCATTATTATGGGAGGGGGCGGTGTTGCTCAGGTTCTGTTTGGTTGGCTTATGACACATCACGCGGGAACAAATGTTACAGCATATACGGTTAGCGATTTTCAATTTGCCATGTGGATGTTTCCTGTTGCCGCAATTGCTGGACTGGTTGCTGTGCTCATGACTCGTGAAACATACTGCAAGCGATAGAGAGGAGAAATAATGCAGGTAGTGGATGAATTTAAAGCATTCGATGTTAAAGCATCGCTAATGCCATGGCTGGTTTGTTTTGCAGCAACCATGTTTTTCTTTTATGAGTTTATTCAGGGAAATATGTTTGCTTCCATTGCAGCAAATATCATGCAGGATTTTCAGATTCAAGCAGATAAAATGGCTTACTTATCCAGTATCTATTACTTGGCAAATGTGATTTTTCTGTTTATTGCCGGAATGGTTTTGGACAGGTTTTCAATCAAAAACACCATTTTAATAGCTATGTTTCTGTGTGTGATTAGTACGTTTATCCTCTCCTACTCAGATTCGTTTTATGTGGCTTTATTTTGCAGGTTTGTGACCGGAATAGGTAGCGCATTTTGCTTTTTGGGTCCCGTGCGTTTGGCGTCTCATTGGTTTCCTCCCCAGCGTATGGCTTTAGTAACTGGCGCGATTGTAACTGTTGCAATGACAGGAGGAATGCTGGCGCAATACCCCTTAACTAAACTGGTTCTATATGTTGGATGGCGCCAAGCAGTTCAAGACGTAGGGATATTGGGCTTGGCCATGTTAGTTCTCATGTTTTTTTGGATTAAAGAAAGACCTCAAGTCGCAATCAAAAAAGAAGGAAAACCTATCAATGTTCTTGTGGCTGCAAGAAAAGCCTACTTAAATGCTCAAAATTTGCGAGCAGCCTTATACACTAGTCTTATGAACATGGCCATTGCTGTATTTGGCGCCATGATGGGGACTTTATATCTTGAACAGAGATTAGGCATTAGCCCTGATCAGGCAGCTATGATCAACGGTATGTTGTTTTTTGGAGCCATTATAGGTTCACCTCTGATGGGGTGGATATCTGATAAGGTAGGGTTGCGTGTGCTGCCTATGAAAGGGGGAGTCCTTGCCTCTTTACTTATTTTGCTGGGAGTACTTTATTTACCTGTTTCAGTGACAATGATGGCCGTGTTGTTCTTTTTATTAGGATTATTTACTTCGGCTCAAGTCATTAGCTATGCCTTGGTTGCTGAAAGCAGCCCTCCCATGATGACTGCAACGGCTGTCAGTGTCGTGTCCATATTAACTCAAGGCGGGTATCTTATTTATCAAAACCTGTTTAGTGCTTTATTGACGAATTATGGCGATGTTCGTTTGATTAATGGTGTGCCAGTTTATTTACTTGAAGCGTATCAGCACGCAGCAATCATTTTACCCATAGGATTATTGATCGCATTACTTTTGTTGTTCGGACTAAAAGAAACTCGTTGCCAACAAGTTGAGCATACAGTATGACCGGACGAGTTTGTGTACTAGTAATGGACTCCTTTGGCATCGGAGCCAGCCTTGATGCAGCTCGGTATGGAGATGCGGGTGCTAACACCTTGGTCCACATTTATGAAGCGTGTAAACGAGGTGAGTGCGATATAGAAGGGGTTCGCAAAGGTCCTTTAATGCTTCCAAATCTTGCGGGCAAGGGGCTTTACCATGCTGCTATGGCCAGTTCCGGGTTATCCTTTATCGATTTGGCTACTTTAGCTATTCCTTCTGGATATTATGGATATGCAGTAGAACAAAGCTTGGGCAAAGATACCCCCAGTGGTCATTGGGAAATGGCTGGGGTGCCTGTGACTTTTGAGTGGGGATATTTCCCTGATAAACCCTACTGTTTCCCTGAAGAATTAATTTCAGAATTCATTAAGCAGTGTAATTTGCCAGGAGTTTTGGGAGAAAAGCATGCTTCGGGAACCATCATTATAGACGAGTTAGGTGAGAAGCATATTCGTACCGGTAAGCCGATCGTATACACTTCTGCCGATAGCGTATTTCAAATTGCCGCACATGAAGAGGCATTTGGTTTACAACGTCTCTATGATATCTGCAAAATTGCTCGAAATTTGGTAGATAAATATCAAATTGGTCGAGTGATTGCTCGTCCTTTTACAGGTAAGCCGGGCTCATTTAAGAGAACAGGTAATAGAAAAGATTACGCTACACCTCCTCCGGAAAAAACATTGCTTGATTTTCTAAAGGAAGATGGTCGGGAAGTGATTGCTATAGGTAAGATTGCAGACATCTATGCTCATCAAGGGGTTACGCAAGAAATCAAAGCCGATGGCAATATGGCTTTGTTTGATGCCACTTTATCCGCAATGAAAACAGCCCCGCAAGGTAGCTTGGTATTTACCAATTTTGTTGATTTTGATTCTTCTTATGGGCACAGGCGTGATATAGCTGGTTATGCGCATGCGCTAGAGCAATTCGATGCGCGTCTGCCAGAGTTGGATGCTTTATTACAACCCGATGACATGGTTTTTATCGCTGCAGATCACGGCTGTGATCCTACATTCCCTGGATCTGATCATACCCGAGAGCATATCCCGGTATTAGTGTTTGGCCCCCAAGTAAATAGCAAATTTATTGGGCGCAGAGATTGTTTCGCAGATATTGGTCAGAGTATTGCGGAGCATTTGCAATTATCCTCGCCACTCGCTCATGGTGTTTCTTTTTTATAATTTTATATCCACTCCTTACGGTCGTGGCTCGGTTTGAACGATAATCCGAGCCACGACCGTAAGGAGTGGATATGACGATTAGTATTTTCAGATATTAAGAACACTTAATTTTTCTCTCAATCCCTATTGATTTTTTACCAATGATCCCCATTTAGACATTTCTGCAATGTAATTGAGGATTTTATTTTGGAACAATTTCATGGGACAACAATACTTTCAGTACGACGCGGTAATCAGGTTGTCATTGGCGGTGATGGGCAAGTTACCCTAGGCAATACCGTGATGAAAGGCAATGCACGTAAAGTTCGGAGGTTGTATAAAGATAAAGTGATTGCTGGTTTTGCAGGTGGAACAGCAGATGCTTTTACTCTTTTCGAACGGTTTGAAGCAAAACTGGAAATGCATCAGGGGCATTTGATTAGAGCAGCTGTTGAATTGGCTAAAGATTGGCGAACCGATAGAATTCTTCGTCGATTAGAGGCGGTGCTTGCAGTAGCGGATAGCAAGGCTTCTTTAATTATTACCGGTAATGGCGATGTCATTGAGCCCGAAGAAAGTTTAATTGCAATCGGTTCTGGCGGCCCCTTTGCTCAAGCTGCAGCCAGAGCTCTTATGGAAAACACACAGTTATCTGCCAAAGAGATTGTCCAGAAAGCTTTAACAATCGCTGGCGACATTTGTATTTATACTAACAATAATTTAACCATAGAAGAATTAAATGATGAAGGCAAATAATATGGTCATGACCCCTCGAGAGATAGTTCAAGAATTAGATAAGCACATTATTGGTCAAGATGATGCAAAACGTGCCGTAGCCATTGCATTACGAAATCGCTGGCGTCGAATGAAAATCAAAGATCCAGTATTGCGCAACGAGATAATGCCTAAAAATATTTTAATGATAGGCCCTACCGGTGTTGGTAAGACGGAGATTGCAAGACGTTTGGCTAATTTGGCTAAAGCTCCATTTATTAAAGTAGAAGCAACCAAATTCACGGAAGTGGGATATGTGGGGCGTGATGTTGATTCGATCATTCGTGACTTAACAGATATGGCAATCAAGCAAGAGCGTGAATTTGCCATGAAAAAAGTGGAGCACCTGGCAGAAGATGCGGCTGAAGAACGAATCCTGGATGTTTTACTCCCTCCAGCTCGAGGAACATTAACTCCTGGTGAGAAAAACACGACAGCTCGTCAAGTGTTTCGTAAGCAATTGCGCGAAGGTGAGCTTAATGATAATGAAATTGAAATTGAAGTAGCGGCAACGCCTGTTGGCATTGAAATTATGGCTCCTCCAGGTATGGAAGAGATGACTAGCCAATTGCAGTCTATGTTTCAACAAGTTGGAAGCTACAGAACGAAAACTCGAAAAATGACCGTTGCCAAGGCAATGAAAATTTTGAGAGAGGAAGAAGCGGCAAAATTAATTAACGAAGAAGATATCAAGTTAAAAGCGATTGAAAGTGTTGAGCAAAATGGAATAGTGTTCATTGATGAGTTGGATAAAATTGCCAAACGCTCTGATACGGTAAGTGGGGGAGATGTATCACGTGAGGGAGTTCAGCGAGATTTATTGCCATTAGTCGAAGGAACTACCGTTTCAACAAAATACGGCATGGTAAAGTCTGATCATATTTTATTCATTGCTTCAGGTGCTTTTCATGTAGCTAAACCTTCTGACTTGATTGCTGAATTGCAAGGGCGTCTGCCGATACGTGTCGAGTTGTCAGCCCTCTCTGTGGAAGATTTTGTACGAATCCTTACTGAGCCAAGCGCCTCTTTAACTTTACAATATTCCGCTTTGATGGAAACCGAAGGATTGACTCTTACCTTTGATGAAACAGGAATTCGACGTATTGCTGAAGTAGCCTGGCAAGTGAATGAGCGTACGGAAAATATCGGAGCAAGAAGATTATATACCGTCATGGAACGTTTACTGGAAGTGGTTTCATTTGAAGCGACTGATAAAGCTGGCGAAACTGTGCATGTTGATAAAGCTTATGTCGATAAGAACTTAGGCCAACTAATCGCTGATGAGGATTTGGCTCGCTATATTTTGTAATTCAGAATAGTTAAACTGAAATCAAGAATGAAATCTTTTTAACATATCAACTTTTTGTGGGGGATATTTCTCGAAAAAGAGATATCCCTCATGTGACTCTGATTATACAACCATGCAATTTACTTTTACAAAGAGCAAGGCAATACTAATTATATTCTGATATCATTATGTACATAATGGTTGTTTATATCAGAAATAAATGAAAACTCAGCGAATTATCCATCCCAATATTGATATTAGAAAGTTTCCTGAAGTAAATACAGATTTTTCCATGACCGATATTAGCATGGGAGATTTGCATGCTAATGCCTTGCTTTTTCTCAATATCCTTGTTCGCCAGGGAATAATTGCTATTTCTCCCGAAAATTATGCCAAATTTGCTGAAATTTATACTTTGCCAGAGCTTCAGGCAGATTACTGGGGGACCGAAGCACCTGTTTTTAGCGCTGAAAATAAACAGGAGCGTTTGGAAGAAATCAAGAAACAATACAATGCATTAATAGCGCAAATCAAAATTATTAATACTAAAAAATTGATTCGCTTGATAGGCGATGAATTAGTAGATCGCGGTGTTATTGATTATTTCATTTTAAAATTATTACAAGCTTTGTACGATCAAGGTGCTGATTTTGAAATATTACTTTCAAATCATGGGATTGAGTTTGTCGAGGCCTGTGAACTATTCAAGGAAAATGGAAACAAATTAGTAGCAAAAAGATTAGGAAATATTCAGCATGGTAATTCATTTCATGCATTGCAAGAAGCAATAGCAGCTGGTGCGATTTCAAATGAAGAAGTATTAAATATTTACCATCAAGTTTACAAAAAGCACTTGAAAATTATTTCTTACTCATTGGATCCAGATGCAAATGAAATTAAAGTGTTTAGTCATGCTGGTATTGGTTTAAATCATATTCGAGGGCTTGCCAGAAAATTTAAAGTACCCTATTCAGAAGAGTCGGCTGTTGATTTGGCTAAAACAATTGATGCAATTAACAAAAAATTCGCAGAAAAAGCATCTTCGGGAGAGATTCACACGCTTTATACCCATGATATGATGTATAGAGGTTATGCAGGCGAACATTTGAATTCAACAGACGAAGTGGTTGCCGCAACGGTCTGGGGACGTGAATATGGGGATTTGATTCGAACGTCTAAAAAATTTAAAATCACCTTTATTCATGGCCATGATAGTTACGACCCTGAAAAGGTAGAACATGTCACTTTAAATAATCAATTAGGGCAATTTCAAAATAATGTAGGTGATTTATATCTGTATGCCACCAATGGCATGAGAGCGGTTCCAACACAATATTTGAATCCAGATAAAAAAATTCAGGGCTCAAGGGAAAAAGATCGACCAGATAAACCGAATGATTATGTTGTAAAAATCCATCATACTAAACCATCATTTTTTAAAACTTCTAATCCCAAGATCACATTCCCGGACAGCTATAAACGAATTTGGGACAGTGCGGATGGGGATTCCAATATCACCAAAATTAAGGCATTACTTAAAGATTACACCAAGGAAGACAGTATTTTGGGTTCGTTTTGGGGCTTAATATTTACATTACATTGGGGAAGACATCACGTCAAATCTGTGCATCAGATTGCCCAAACTAAATATACATCAGTAGAGGCTATTCTTTCGGATTTGAAAGCACTTAAGCCAAGGGAAGGTGGCTCATTAGATAAACGCATTAAGTTTATTGAATTACAAATTATAGCTCAGAGGTGTGATTCTCCAGAACCACAATTCAACTTGAAATAGTCCTTTTACCTTGTTTTTATTATTGTTCCACATTCGATATATGACACTATTTGATTACTGTTCCTGTTTTCTTGAATAATTCTTCCAAATTAATATCCAGGGATTTTTTCAATTCTTCATTATGTCTTTTAAAGGCGGCTCTCCATTGTTCCGCCAGAGAGGCTTTGGAATATTGTAGCTCCAGATGAGTTGGCAAGCGATAAGGTAATAATTGAGTTAAATCATAAAGAGTAACGTGGCTGAGATCACGGCTTAACATGTAATGCCCATCAGCGGTAGCATGGATCAGTTCATGATAAATCAGAGCATTGATCATTTCATCTACATCCACAGCGAAAGGTTGTTTGCTGGCATCCACCAGATCATTAAAGCTTAATCCTTTTCCATGCTGTTGCGCTAACCATAACTGGTGTAACCAGAGCAATGCATGTGAAAAGCCATCGAGGGACTTCCCTCCACGACGCTGATGATGCACTGAAAAGGCATAACTGATTTCAGCGCCCAACAAGGTAATAATCCATACCCAATAAACCCAAATGAAAAATATAGGTACTGTGGCAAATGCCCCATACAACAACGCATAGGTATTGTAGCGTATCAGGTAATATGCAAATGCATGCTTAGCTGATTCAAACAGGATTGCGGCAACCAAGCCACCCCAAAAAGCATGACGGATTTTGACAGGGCAATTGGGAACCACCACGTACAAAAAGGTAAAACCGATTAGTGAAAGAAAAAAAGGGGAATAGTGAAGAATAGTGTAAGGAGCTCGATGATCTGCCAATATTGGCATGGAGAATAAATAGGAGCTTGCTGCCAGGCTCAAACCTAATAAAACCGGGGCAAGAGAAATGATAGCCCAATAGAGTAAAAAGGCAGAAACACCATGCCGAGATGAACTCACTCTCCAGATTTTATTCATTGCTCGTTCAATAGTGAACATGACCAATAACGCAGTAAAAATTAGAAAGACTATACCCCAAATTGAGAGTTTTGATACTTGAGAGGTAAACTGCTGTAAATAGCTTTGCACAATTTTACCTGTGGCCGGAACGAAATTGTCAAAAATAAAATTCTGTACCGGCTCCGCCAAACCTTGGAATACTGGAAATGAAGAAAATATTGCCAAACCCACAGACATCAATGGCACGACTGCCAGTAAGCTTGTAAAGGCTAATGCCGAAGCAATATAGGTACAATCATCCTGTATGAAATGTTGGATAACAAACCGAACAAAGCGATCGCAGGAGTAGAATGTAGTTTTTACTTTATCTTTCCAATTCATGGATTAAATAGAAGATTTTTATTGTATAACTATATCGTTTTATGCTCGTTTTTGTATAGTCAGGAGTTATGTAAAACTCCAATCTTTTTGTTAAAAAAGTTTTTAAATCGGTTGTTTAGTTTATCTAAACTCCCATGAACAAATCAAATGAATAAAAGGCTATTTGCCTCATCAGACAATTTTGCAATAACATAATACTTCTTTACGGTTTTGTGATCATCGAATTACTCTATTCTAAAACAGGCGAGTCATTGACATATATCAAAACTGTTAAAGTAAAAAAACCTATATAAACAAGACATAATTATATCGATATGATTCAAATGTTTACACATTTGTTACATTTCAACTACAAGGAGGCTTAATCCTTGAACTATTATTAATATGAATAATAGTAAACTTTGAGGACAGAACATGTTAGCTGAATCTGTTATCGGTATAGTAAGAGCCGTCAATGGACTGCTAGAAAAAGTAAATGTGCAAGGACAAGCAAGCTTAGTAAAGTCTGGCGCTCGATTAGAGGAAGGGGATGTACTTACTTTATTAAGTGGTGAGGCTTACATACAATTTATTCATGGGTTTCCTGAAGCACTGGCCTTAGAAAAACCGGTCAAGCTAGATGGTGTTTCCCCAACACTACAGTATGGTGCGGAAGATTTAAAAGAACAAATGGTCCAAGAAGCGATAGCCAAAGGTATTGATCCTTCAGTCATACTTGATGTTCTCGGCTCAGCAGCAGCAGGTGCGGTAGCTGTTGGTTCAGGCGGCGATGCCTTTATTATCGATCCTTTGTTTGGTTTCGGACATGTCACAGCAGGATATCCTACCGGCCCTATTTCCTTTGCTTATGAGGCAGACACTCAGCAATTATTTTGGTTTGTGCCAGAAGAGACAGGGGCGATTGCAGAATCTGAATTGACTACCGAACCCGAATTTACTCCGCAAATTCCTCAATTCACTACAAATCAAGCAGTGCTAACAGTCTTTGAGGATGCTTTGCCAAGTGGTATTCCAGATTCAGCAGGACAAGCAAGAACAGCAAGTTCTTCTCTAAGTACTTTGCTAACTTCTTCACCAGACGTTGCTGCTTCCTTTGCATTTAATACCAATTTAAGTGTTCTTCCTACATTAAAATCAGGTGGTATAGACCTTGACTATAATTTATCCCCTGATAAACGCACTTTAACAGCATCAATCCCTGGTGGGGGAGATGTCATGCAATTTGAGTTGACAGCAGATGGACGGTTAACTCAAACATTAATGGATTCAATTGATCACCCAACAACTGATAGCGATGACGGCGAATGGATGAGATTAGACCTTTCACCTTTAATTTATGTGACTTTCACAAGAACAAGTGATGGCACTGTTTTAGAGTCAAGAACACTGCCTGCTAATGCAGTTGTTGCAGGAATTCAAGACGATGTTCCAATAGCAAGGGCTCAATTGACCAATAATGAAATCTTGCTCGATGAAACTGTAGGAGTGAAAGTCGGGGATGCTGATGCAGCTAATGATGATTTTAATCCAACGATCACTACGGATCCTTTTAATAATACTTATGGTATACCCATAGGTCTGGTGCAAAATGCGAATCTCCTCGATAACGGTACTTCTGAAATGGGGGGGGATTATAAAAATGCAACAATGACCCATTTGTTAAAAATTACCGATGCTGTTTCAGGATTACAGACAACTGACGGTACTTCTATCAATCTCTTTTTGGAGTCGAATGGTGATATTACGGGGCGAGCAGGCGATATTGGTGAGCCTGCAGTTTTTGCAATTCGCATGAATCCAAATACCGGCTCAATTACTGTTGCGCAATATGGTTCAATCAAACAGTTTGATACCAACAGCCATGATGAAGCGGTTGATTTGACAGGTCGCATTTCAGCTGTTGTTACAGCCAAAGACAGTGATGGCGATGTATCTAATGTAGAAATACCTATAGGACAATTGATTATTTTTGCCGACGACGGTCCGAGCGTGACGATGGCGGTGAGCGATAATAATGCGATCACCTTGAACACCCAGGATGCCGATACGATTGGGGCAGCCAGTGACAGCGACAGCGCAAGCTTTGCGGCCGCCTTTGCGGTGACTCCTAATTACGGGGCCGATGGTGCGGGCACGACGGTGACCACCTACGCCTTGAGTGTGTCCGCCCAAGGGGTGGATTCCGGCCTTGATAACAACGGCAACAACATCTACCTGTACAACATCGCAGGTTCTGTGGTGGGTTCAACATCAGCCACGCAGGCGGGTATTACCACAGGCAACACCATCTTTTCATTGGATGTGAACAGCAGCAGTGGGGTGGTGACTTTAACGCAACACCAGGAAGTGGACCACGGTTTGCCGGGAGCCAGTTCCAATTACGCGGCTCAGGAAGCGATATTGAATACGGGCCTGGTCTTTTTGAACGCCACCGCAGTGACGACGGATGGGGATGGGGACACGGCGACCGCCAGTGCGTCTTTGGATTTGGGCGGCAATGTGAAGTTTGATGACGACGGTCCGAGCGTGACGATGGCGGTGAGCGATAATAATGCGATCACCTTGAACACCCAGGATGCCGATACGATTGGGGCAGCCAGTGACAGCGACAGCGCAAGCTTTGCGGCCGCCTTTGCGGTGACTCCTAATTACGGGGCCGATGGTGCGGGCACGACGGTGACCACCTACGCCTTGAGTGTGTCCGCCCAAGGGGTGGATTCCGGCCTTGATAACAACGGCAACAACATCTACCTGTACAACATCGCAGGTTCTGTGGTGGGTTCAACATCAGCCACGCAGGCGGGTATTACCACAGGCAACACCATCTTTTCATTGGATGTGAACAGCAGCAGTGGGGTGGTGACTTTAACGCAACACCAGGAAGTGGACCACGGTTTGCCGGGAGCCAGTTCCAATTACGCGGCTCAGGAAGCGATATTGAATACGGGCCTGGTCTTTTTGAACGCCACCGCAGTGACGACGGATGGGGATGGGGACACAGCCACCGCCAGTGCGTCTTTGGATTTGGGCGGCAATGTGAAGTTTGATGACGACGGTCCGAGCGTGACGATGGCGGTGAGCGATAATAATGCGATCACCTTGAACACCCAGGATGCCGATACGATTGGGGCAGCCAGTGACAGCGACAGCGCAAGCTTTGCGGCCGCCTTTGCGGTGACTCCTAATTACGGGGCCGATGGTGCGGGCACGACGGTGACCACCTACGCCTTGAGTGTGTCCGCCCAAGGGGTGGATTCCGGCCTTGATAACAACGGCAACAACATCTACCTGTACAACATCGCAGGTTCTGTGGTGGGTTCAACATCAGCCACGCAGGCGGGTATTACCACAGGCAACACCATCTTTTCATTGGATGTGAACAGCAGCAGTGGGGTGGTGACTTTAACGCAACACCAGGAAGTGGACCACGGTTTGCCGGGAGCCAGTTCCAATTACGCGGCTCAGGAAGCGATATTGAATACGGGCCTGGTCTTTTTGAACGCCACCGCAGTGACGACGGATGGGGATGGGGACACGGCCACCGCCAGTGCGTCTTTGGATTTGGGCGGCAATGTGAAGTTTGATGACGACGGTCCGAGCGTGACGATGGCGGTGAGCGATAATAATGCGATCACCTTGAACACCCAGGATGCGGAGACGATTGGTGTACTTTCCGACACCGACAGCGCAAGCTTTGCGGCCGCCTTTGCGGTGACTCCTAATTACGGGGCCGATGGTGCGGGCACGACGGTGACCACCTACGCCTTGAGTGTGTCCGCCCAAGGGGTGGATTCCGGCCTTGATAACAACGGCAACAACATCTACCTGTACAACATCGCAGGTTCTGTGGTGGGTTCAACATCAGCCACGCAGGCGGGTATTACCACAGGCAACACCATCTTTTCATTGGATGTGAACAGCAGCAGTGGGGTGGTGACTTTAACGCAACACCAGGAAGTGGACCACGGTTTGCCGGGAGCCAGTTCCAATTACGCGGCTCAGGAAGCGATATTGAATACGGGCCTGGTCTTTTTGAACGCCACCGCAGTGACGACGGATGGGGATGGGGACACAGCCACCGCCAGTGCGTCTTTGGATTTGGGCGGCAATGTGAAGTTTGATGACGACGGTCCGAGCGTGACGATGGCGGTGAGCGATAATAATGCGATCACCTTGAACACCCAGGATGCCGATACGATTGGGGCAGCCAGTGACAGCGACAGCGCAAGCTTTGCGGCCGCCTTTGCGGTGACTCCTAATTACGGGGCCGATGGTGCGGGCACGACGGTGACCACCTACGCCTTGAGTGTGTCCGCCCAAGGGGTGGATTCCGGCCTTGATAACAACGGCAACAACATCTACCTGTACAACATCGCAGGTTCTGTGGTGGGTTCAACATCAGCCACGCAGGCGGGTATTACCACAGGCAACACCATCTTTTCATTGGATGTGAACAGCAGCAGTGGGGTGGTGACTTTAACGCAACACCAGGAAGTGGACCACGGTTTGCCGGGAGCCAGTTCCAATTACGCGGCTCAGGAAGCGATATTGAATACGGGCCTGGTCTTTTTGAACGCCACCGCAGTGACGACGGATGGGGATGGGGACACGGCGACCGCCAGTGCGTCTTTGGATTTGGGCGGCAATGTGAAGTTTGATGACGACGGTCCGAGCGTGACGATGGCGGTGAGCGATAATAATGCGATCACCTTGAACACCCAGGATGCCGATACGATTGGGGCAGCCAGTGACAGCGACAGCGCAAGCTTTGCGGCCGCCTTTGCGGTGACTCCTAATTACGGGGCCGATGGTGCGGGCACGACGGTGACCACTTACGCCTTGAGTGTGTCCGCCCCAAGGGGTGGATTCCGGCCTTGATAACAACGGCAACAACATCTACCTGTACAACATCGCAGGTTCTGTGGTGGGTTCAACATCAGCCACGCAGGCGGGTATTACCACAGGCAACACCATCTTTTCATTGGATGTGAACAGCAGCAGTGGGGTGGTGACTTTAACGCAACACCAGGAAGTGGACCACGGTTTGCCGGGAGCCAGTTCCAATTACGCGGCTCAGGAAGCGATATTGAATACGGGCCTGGTCTTTTTAAACGCCACCGCAGTGACGACGGATGGGGATGGGGACACGGCGACTGCCAGTGCGTCTTTGGATTTGGGCGGCAATGTGAAGTTTGATGACGACGGTCCGAGCATTGCAGTGGTTGCGGCATCGGATGCGCTGGTGGTGGATGAAAGCTTCCTGGCCACGGATGCGAGTGCGAATTTTGTGGACAATTTCACCTCCTCTTATGGGGCCGATGGGGCTGGCAACATCACCTATGCCCTGGGCATCAACGCCGGCAGCACGGGGTTGAAAGACACGGCGACCAACGAAGACATTAAACTGGTGAACAATGGAGGGGTTATCGAAGGGCGCACGGTGACTTCGAACGCGCTGGTGTTTAAGGTGAGTGTGGACGCCTCAGGGGTGGTGACCCTGGACCAACAACGCGCGATAGTGCATAGCCCCAACACCGGTCCTGATCAAGCCAAGACTTTGAATGCGGCGAATTTGATTACCTTGACGGCGACGATTACGGACAAGGACGGGGACAGCAGCAGTGCGACCTTAAACATAGGGCAGGCCTTAAGCTTTAAAGACGATGCGCCGGTAGCATCAGACATAACCAGATCAGGAGCCGCAAGTGAGGTAGCTGATACGAATCTTATGCTAATCCTTGATACTTCAGGAAGTATGGCTGGTTCTGGTATTCAAACATTAATCAATTCGACTTTGGAATTGCTTGAGCAATATGAGGCACTTGGTAATGTAAAGGTAAGGATTGTGACTTTCAACACAAGCGCAACTGCTGTTGGGTCTGGTTGGATGACCGTAGATGCAGCAAAAAATGCAATCCTAGGACTTACTGCTGGTGGCAATACAAATTTTGATGCGGCGCTTATTACAGCTATGAACGCATTTAACAGTGGTACTGTTGGAGGAGCTGATGGAAGAATAGCAGGAGCACAAAATGTGTCATATTTTATCTCTGATGGTAATCCAACGGTTAACCAAGACTGGCCTAGTATTCCAGGTACATTAACGCAAAATGGGATTCAGCCAAGTGAGCAAGCAGCATGGGAAGCTTTTCTGCAAGATACTAATGGTGCATCTGCTGGAGGAGAGCGGATTAGATCTTACGCTTTAGGTATGGGAACAGGTATCGACGTTAATAATCTTGAGCCTATAGCATTTAATGGTGTGAATGGAGCAAATATACCAGCAGTTGTTGTTACAGATATTAGTCAGTTAGCAGATGTATTAGTGAACACAATTACTGCAGGTCCAATCAGTGGTACTATAATTTCTGATCCTAATCCTGGTGTTTCCTTTGGGACAGATGGTGGGCATATACAATCGATAACTGTGAATGGTATCACTTATACTGTTAGTACTGACCTTGGTTCTGTATCTACGAGTGGTTCTGCTACTCAAGGCTCAAATACTTATTCATACAATAATTCAACACATGTATTAACAGTAACAATTAGTACAGGCGAATCATTTACTATAGATATGGATGATGGTAGTTATACTTTTACTCCGCCTGCAAATATTACTAATGCAATAAACCGTATAATCAACTATGTATTAGTAGATAATGATGGTGATACTTCAGCAGCTGCAATAACTATTAATATAAATCTTCCTGGAACTAATGATCCTTTGGTAGTTCGTGATGATTTGATTCTTACTAACCAACCTGCTGTAAGTGGTAGAGATGTTATTTCTATACCGACATGGGCATTATTGGCCAATGATACGGGTGGAAATGGGGTGTCTTCAGTCAGCAGTGTGACACAACCAGTTGCTGAAGGTACTGTAGTTCTCAACGCTGGTTCTGTAGCTTTTACCGAAGAATCTAATAGTGCAGCGGATGGTACCTACAATGGAAGTACATCTGATCCTTTTAGGTACACTAATACGACAGGTTCTCAATCAGCGACCGCTAAGGTTGATCTGGATCGTGCACAAGCAGGGGAAAATACGTTAGATGGAACCTACAGAAGCGAGATTTTATTAGGTAGAGATACCTCGAATGACACGATTATTGGTAATGATGGTAATGATATACTGATTGGATTAGGTGGGGATGATACTTTAAGTGGTGGTAATGGTGATGATATTCTTGCTGGTGGCGCTGGTAATGATACGTTAGATGGTGGTGCAGGCAATGATACAGCTACTTACATTGACGCCACTGCAGGTGTAACTGTTTCCTTAAATACCGGTTCTGCACAAAACACTGTTGGTGCAGGAACGGATACACTTACTAATATAGAAAATCTAACTGGTTTCAAATTTAATGATACTCTAACTGGAAATAATAGTGCCAATACAATCAAAGGATTGGAGGGTAATGACACAATAAGTGGATTAGGTGGAAATGATACTTTAGATGGTGGTTCCGGAGACGATGTCATTATTGGTGGATTGGGTGATGACATACTCACTGGTGGCTCAGGCGCTGATCAATTCGTGCTTGTGAAAGGACAAGGTGGTGCCAGTGCAGGCGCAGCGCCGATCGATACTATTACAGACTTTGAAGTGAACATTGATAAGATTGTTATTAACGGTAATAACATTACGGGTGTCAGTGTATCCACTCCGGTTTCTAACACTTATACTATAACGGTTAATTATTCTGATGCTGCTACAGAACACTTTAAGATGACATTATCTAATGGCGCTTTATTGAATGATTCTGGAAAAACTCATTTGAACGGAGTGGTTATAAGCGGCGGCACAGCTACCATTGATGGCACAATCGTTGGTGCCGTTTTGTATCTGGATTTAAATGCCAATAATCAGGAAGATGAAGGAGAACGACTAGGTATCACTGACCAGTATGGCCATGTGGAATGGGTCGTTGACCTTTCTAAATTCGATGTCAACGGTGATGGCCAGTATGTTATAGGCGAGGCTCGTGCTGTTCAAACCGGTGGTTTTGATATAGATACAGGTCTTAGCTATGAAATAAATCTTTACGGGCCAGTAGGTTCAGCAGTTATATCGCCCTTGACAAGCCTCTTGCAAGCGCAGCTAGAAGCCGGCATGGATTATGAGACAGCTAATGCTGCCTTGGTTGCTCGCTTAGGCTTACCAGAGGGAACACAAATTATTAGTTTCAATCCGATTACTGGCAGTGGTGAAGTGCTGGCTCAAAACGCAGGTGTAATGACAGCTGCCATTCAGTTTGCTGAAATAGCCGCAATACACTATTCAACCGATGAAGGTCATGTTTCATTCGTTGTCTTTGAGGCAATTAGCAAGGCATTGCTTGAACTTCCTGAAGGGGTAGTCGCTGATTTTGGCGATGAGGGTTTCTTGCAGTCCATTTCAAATTATTTGGGATTAGATGCTCTGGTTACATCTGATATGATTGACTATATGGCAACCAGCCAGAAAGCGTTAGAGGCCAGTATTTTGACTCTTGCGCCCGGAGAAGATGCTCTGACGGCCATCAGCAAGATACAGCATGTGACCCAAGGTATATATGCCCAGGCTATTGAAATGGCATTGATAGGGTATTTGCCATTAGATGCTCTTAAAAACATGAGTGCTGTTCTTAAGGCTTATGCTGATGGAGATATTACGGATGAACAACTCAACTCCTTTGAAGACAAGCTTTCTGCTGTGATTGTGAATTGGGAAGATAACAATGTTACAGACACATCTCATCAGGCTACATTGCAAACAGAGCGTATTGTTGATGACTCTTCAGTCAAATCAGAGGCGAATCATGAAATGGCGCAAGAAGTTAATGCCGTGATTAATGATTTTATGGATGAACATAATATTTCTTTGTACTATTATGATCAACAGGCTCAAATGCCTCAAGAAGTACAAGAACAACAACCAACAGAGGATCAGGCAGAAGAGACGGTCATGCATGACGACGTTGTTCAAGATTTGTTGCTTGATGATCATAGCCTTACCATGTTGGCTAATAATCCCCAATTAAACGGTGGTAATGGCAATGATGTTCTACATGGAACTACCGGAAACGATTTTATAAGAGGCGGTCAAGGAAATGATACGATGACAGGTGGTGGTGGTGTTGATACCTTCTTCTGGTTAAGTGGCGACGATGATGGTGGTGTGGATACTATTACCGATTTCAAAGCAAATCCTGTTGATCAATCATCAGATGCCAGCGTCCTTAACTTAAGTGATTTGCTATCTGATGCGGATCTGGAAACCAATAGTTTGGATAATTATCTGAATGTTTCTACCACAGAAGAGGGCGACACAGCCATTAAAGTAGACCCTAATGGTAATGGAAATTTTGACGCTCCAGCGCAAACGATTATATTAGAAGACGTGGATTTAACAGCTGTTTTCGCTACCAACAATTCCCATGATATTGTGAATCAAATGATCGCTAATGGAAACTTGATAGTAGAACAGTAAGATGAACTCATTACATTGGTGAATATGTAATTCACCAATGTTTTATTAATTGGAAAATATCCTCGCGACATTTTTCTCGCTGCTATATACTCATGCGTTCATTCGATAATAAGCCTTGCAATTCATTTCACGTTATTAAAATGATGAAAAAAGGCAAAAAACGCTATGGAGCAGTATCATGTCTAATCCTTATATCTTGGTTTTATACTATTCTCGCACTGGCTCAACGGCACAATTAGCTCAATATATTGCTCGTGGTGTGGAAAGTGTGTCTGGGCTTGAAGCCAGGTTACGCACTGTACCTCCTGTATCTACCACTTGCGAAGCGGTGGATAAGCCGGTTCCCGATGCTGGCGCAATTTATGTTTCCTTGGATGATTTGCGTCATTGTCATGGATTAGCTTTAGGCAGTCCTACTCGCTTTGGTAATATGGCTGCTCCAATGAAGTATTTTTGGGATGGAACTACTTCTTTGTGGCTGGGTGGAGATCTGGTGAACAAACCGGCTTGTGTGTTTTCTTCTTCAGCGAGTATGCATGGTGGACAGGAGACTACCTTAATCTCCATGATGATTCCTTTGCTACATCATGGCATGATTTTATTGGGTGTTCCTTATACTGAACCTGCCCTAACCAGTACGCAGTCTGGTGGTACGCCTTATGGTGTAACCCATGTGGCTGGTGGTGATAACGAGAATCCATTAAGTCAAGATGAGATCACATTGGCTAAAGCTCTGGGGGAAAGATTGGGACGTGTAGCAATGGGTCTGAAGGTTTGATGAGAGGGTTTTAGGGGTTGATTACCCCTCTCCCTTACCCTCTCCCCAAAGGGGCATACTCTTATACATAAGTATTAATCCATGTAAAATTCATATTTTTTATATGGAACTTAGATGGCTAGTTGTGAATGGATTATTAATGAATCCAAGGAAGCGAACTTCGGTGATAAGCGGTTAGATAAGCGTTATGGAGATATCTTAAGCGGGTTACTTAGCTCACCAAATGCAAGCATTCCAACTACATTTCAAAGTTGGAATGAAACACTGGCAGCCTACCGGTTTTTTAACCATGTGAATGTAAATCCGGAATCAATTCTTTTACCCCATTCTGAAGCGACACTAGAACGTATAAAAGCAGAAAAGATAGTTCTAATTCCCCAAGACACAACAGAGGTAGATTTTACAGGTAGAAAATCATTGTCAGGCATGGGTTATCTCTCCAACGAGAGAAGCCGGGGATTATATTTACATCCAAGCATTGCATTTACGCCAGAACGAGTTTGTTTGGGCGTAGTAGAAATGCAGCATTGGATAAGAAAAGAGATTGGTACGAGGAATAGTAGAAAGGGAAAGTCAATTGAGGAAAAGGAAACCTATTGTTGGCTTAAGGGCTATAATGCAGCGAATAAAATTGCACTGGCAGTACCCGATACAATGGTTGTCAGTATTTCCGATAGAGAGGGAGATATTTATGAGGTTCTTGAAAAACTTCCCTCCGAAGAAAATAAAGCCTATTGGCTTATACGTTGTCAGCATGATAGAGCTGTTTTGAATGAAGAAACAAATCAATTCGAGTTACTTCTTAAAAAAGAAGTTAGCAAAGCTTGTGTTCTTGGCACCATAGAGTTTGAAATTCCCGCAGGCACTTCCTATAGAAATTGCAAAAAAAGACATACTCGAAAAGCCCGTAGCGTTAGACAGGAGATTCGTATATGTAGTGTTTCTTTAAGGCCTCCTCGTCGAAAAAGCAAAAAATTGAACGTCATTGAAATTCAGGTTGTACACTGCAAAGAAATAAATACACCAGAAGGGGAGCAACCCGTTGAATGGTTTCTAATCACAAGTGTCCCTATAAAAACACTGGATCGGGCAGTTGAAATTGTTAATTGGTATTTATGTAGGTGGTTAATAGAAATGTACATAAAAATTTTAAAGAGTGGATGCAAGATAGAGGAATTACGATTTGAAACTTACGAGGCTACTCTTAATTGCATCGCTTTTTATATGATAGTGGCATGGCGGGTATTTTATTTAACAATGTTGGGACGAACTTGCCCTGATATAGACTGTACAACAGTCTTTGAAGATAACGAATGGCAAGCCACTTATGCCATGGCAACAAAGAAAAAACCACCAAAAAAACCACCTAAACTTTATGAAATTATTTTAATGATCGCAAAATTTGGAGGACATTTAGGAAGAGGCTCTGATGGCCTCCCTGGAACAAAAGTCATGTGGATTGGTCTACAACGCATGAAAGATTTTACTTTGGCTTGGGAAACCTTTCATACATTGAGTTAGAATAACTTATGTATAAGAGTATGCCCCAAAGGGGCGAGGGAATGATTAATTAAACTATATCTTTTCTCCAAATAGGCGAGGGAATGATTAATTAAACTATATCTTCTCTCCAAATAGATGAGGGAATGATTAATTAAACTATATCTTCTCTCCAAATAGATGAGGGAATGATTAATTAAAACTAGAGTTTTCTAAATTGATGGCTATGAGAGCTCATTGATTTAGAGTGATAAGTTTTTTGTTTATGAGCAATGATGTAATTTGGTATTTTTAAAGAAAATTGTAGTAATTGGCCTGATATTTAAACAAAAACTCCCTCTCCCGCGAAAGAAATTGTATAAAAAAATTTGGGTATGATTCGCGGGAGAGGGGTGGGGAGAGGGGAATAAGTGGTTCCAGCTGATGCTAAATTATTGAAACAAGCAAAATCTCTCCGGAAAAGGAGCACTGATGCTGAAAATTGTTTATGGTACTATCTAAGAGCACATCGATTAAAAGGATACAAATTTAAAAGACAAGTTCCTATTGGGAATTATATTGTCGATTTTGTTTGTATTCAGAGAAAACTCATTGTTGAACTGGATGGTGGACAACATCTTTTAAATAAAGAGTATGATAAAAACCGGAGCGCCTATTTTAGCACATTAAGTTATAAGGTTTTGCGGTTTTGGAATGATGACGTGTTATTGAGAACTGGGGACGTACTTGAGAGTATTGTCAGATGCTTGGAAGAATCATAAGGTTGATAAGATTAACATTTAACTGTTCAGTAATGACAGCGGAGTACCCTAAGTAATGAAAGTAATTAGTTTTAACGCCAATGGCATACGCTCTTCTGCCCGTAATGGATTTTATGATTGGCTTGTAGGGCAGGATGTTGATTTTGTATGTATTCAGGAAACGAAATCGCAAGTAGAGCAATTAATCCCTGAAGAACTCTATTTTCCAAGGGATTATTTTTGTGATTATTTTGATGCTGAAAAGAAAGGCTACAGTGGGGTTGCCATTTATTCAAAATATAAACCCATGCGTATTGTGAAAGGGCTTGGGTTTGATTATTGTGATAAAGAAGGGCGTTATATCCAATTTGATTACCCTAAATTAAGTGTGGTTTCTCTTTATTTGCCTTCTGGAACAAGTGGTGATGATCGGCAGGAAGTGAAATATGCTTTTCTGGAGCAATTTGCCAGACACTTGATGAATTTAAAAAATGAGGGAAGAGAATTAATCATTTGTGGTGATTACAACATCGCTCATAAAAAGATAGATTTAAAAAATTGGCGAGGAAATCAGAAAAACTCGGGATTTTTACCCGAAGAGCGTGCCTGGATGGATGAGTTATTTGGTTCTATGGGGTTTGTAGATGCCTTTAGGGTACATAATCAGGAAGAAGAGCAATATACCTGGTGGTCTTATCGAGCTAGAGCCTGGGAAAAGAATGTCGGGTGGCGGATTGATTACCAGGTGATTACGCCTGGTCTGACTGAATATGTCGCGGACAGCCGAATTTTTCGCGAAGCACGTTTTTCGGATCATGCTCCTTTAATGATTGAATACAAGGGAGACTGGTGTGTTTAAACTCGCTAGCTGGAATGTTAATTCATTAAAAGTCCGTCTGGAACAGGTTTTGCAATGGCTTGAGTCTTCACAAGTTGATGTGCTTGCTATGCAGGAGACTAAGCTGACCGATGACAACTTTCCTGTTGCTTCATTTATAGACAAAGGGTACCACGTCATTTTTTCAGGTCAGAAAACTTATAACGGGGTGGCCATTATTAGTCGATATCCTATGACAGATATTCAAACCGATATTCCAGAATTGGAAGATCCCCAGCGGCGTATCCTGGCTGCTACGGTAAAAGGAATCAGATTGATTAATCTTTATGTGCCCAATGGTGGAGAACTGACTTCAGACAAGTACCAATATAAACTGGATTGGTTAAATAAAGTGACTCGTTTCATCCAACATGAGATAAGCATTTATTCTAAAGTAGCAGTTGTGGGTGATTTTAATATTGCGCCCGAAGATCGGGATGTCTATGATCCAGTTGAATGGGAAGGTTGTGTTCTGGTCAGCCCTCCTGAAAGGCAAGCATTTATGAAGATACTTGAATTGGGTTTACATGACAGTTTCCGTAATTTTGCTCAGGAAGAAAAAGCGTTTAGCTGGTGGGATTATAGAGCCGCAGCATTCCGACGTAATCGTGGTTTGCGCATTGATCATGTGCTATTGAGCCATGAATTAAACGCTTTATGCCGACAATCCAAAATCGATAAAGAACCAAGAAAAGCAGAGAGGCCTTCCGATCATGCGCCGGTTTGGGTTGAGTTAGAATTATAAATGTCCGAGGTGTTTGAGAAAAAATTGCTTTATGAGATCATTTCTGCTATTGTTTTGACTCATTTGTGTAGAGTATGGTGCTTGGCAATAGCGTCCAGGTGGCGATACTTATTTGAAACTAGAAGAGAGTGGTATTATGAAAGCATCAGTTCATCCTGATTATCAAACAGTTAAAGTAACATGCAGCTGTGGTGAAGTATTTGAAACTCGTTCTACTTTGTGTAAAGATTTGAACATAGAAGTTTGTTCAATGTGCCATCCTTTTTATACAGGAAAACAAAAGTTGGTTGATACTGGTGGCCGTGTTCAGAAATTCCGTGACAGGTATAATATGCGTACTGGGCAAGCCAAATCAAAAGAATAATATTTTAATTTTTGAGTTTTTAACAAAGGCACAAATTTTTTGTGCCTTTTCTCTAAGAGAGAATTAAAAATTCAAATTTTTGATATGATGTTTTCACCGCGTGATCTGAAATAGAGAGTATGCACTTTGGATAATGAAGTAATAAAGCAGCGGGCATTGGATTATCATGAGTTCCCTGTTCCAGGGAAACTCTCTGTTCATCTTACAAAATCGACTAATTCCCAAGACGATTTGTCTTTGGCTTATACACCTGGTGTAGCTGCCCCAGTTTTAGCCATAGCTGAAGCGCCCGAAAATGCGTATCGTTTTACCAGCAAAGGCAATCTGGTTGCGGTGATGACCAATGGTACTGCAGTGTTAGGTTTGGGAAATCTTGGGCCCTTAGCGAGTAAGCCTGTGATGGAAGGCAAAGCGGTATTATTTAAACGATTTGCCGATCTTGATGTCTTTGATATAGAAATTGATGCAGAGGATCCTCAGTCTTTTATTGCTACTGCAAAACGCATTGCCCCAACTTTTGGCGGCATAAATCTTGAAGACATCAAAGCTCCGGAGTGTTTTGAAATAGAACAAGCTTTGATTGAGCAGTTAAATATTCCTGTATTCCATGATGATCAGCATGGTACTGCGATTGTAGTTGCAGCTGGTTTGTTAAATGCTTTGGAACTACAGAACAAGAAATTAAGTGATATTAAAATTGTCTGCATGGGTGCTGGAGCTGCTGGTATTGCTTCTATGCGACTTCTTGTGGCATTAGGGGCTCCCAAAAGTAACATGCTCCTTCTGGACACCAAGGGCGTTATTCATTCAGGCCGCGAGGATTTAAATCCCTACAAGTTTGCTTTTGCCAGAAATACTTCCTGTCGTACACTTGAAGATGCTTTGGTCGATGCCGATGTGTTTATTGGCGTTGCAAGGCCAGATTTGCTGAATGCTCATTTATTAAGTTTGATGGCGCCCAATCCAGTGATTTTTGCTTTATCTAACCCTGATCCTGAAATCAAACCCGAATTGGCTCATAGTGTACGTAAAGATCTGGTGATGGCAACAGGACGAAGTGATTATCCTAATCAAGTTAATAATGTATTATGTTTTCCTTATATTTTTCGTGGTGCGCTAGATGTTCGTGCCACTTGCATTAACCAGGCCATGCAAATTGCAGCTGTTGAAGCCATTCGTCAATTGGTGCATGAGCCTGTTCCTCAGGTAGTGAAGGACAATTACCCAGGAGTTGTGAATTGGGATTTTGGACCTGACTATATTATTCCAAAGCCTATCGATCCTCGCTTAAAAGAGAGGGTCCCTGCTGCTGTAGCGAAAGCTGCAATAGCGAGTGGCGCGAGTCAATTTAATAATTTATAAGGTAATAAATTCACCTTGTAGAAGTAAGCAGTTTAGGTCTTAATAGCGTTTAAACGAAGGATATCTTGGAAAATTCTTTGTAAAGCCACCAGCTGGTTTGCAGAGAGATTGCAAGATGAGCTTTTATGCGCTTACAAGATATGCTGGGATGCAGAAATGGGAACTAAGACAGGATTTAAAAATACTTGACTAATTGTTAAGGAGATAATTTTGCATACTGAAAACCGAACTAACTATGCAATGATAGGATGGCTACTTTGTGGGCTGGGAGCCATATTTTATAGTTATGAGTATTTGTTACGCATCGCACCAAGCGTAATGGAAAACGCGTTAAGGACTCATTTTAATTTATCGGCGTCTGGTTTTGGCTTCCTTTCTTCCATTTATTATCTAGCTTATGTTCCTATGCAATTGCCAGTTGGGGTTTTATTGGACAGGTATGGGCCGAAAAGACTGTTAACAATGGCTTGCTTGGTATGCGTTATTGGAACGTATATGTTTACGGGGACAACTATTTTTTGGGTAGCCGCAACAGGCCGTTTTCTAGTTGGATTTGGCTCTGCTTTCGCCTTCGTCGGTGTTTTAAAGATCGCAACTCTTTGGCTGCCTGAAAATCGATTGGCTATGATCTCTGGTATGACCTCGGCACTAGGCCCCATCGGTGCTATGCTGGGCGATAACTTTCTGGAATTATTCATCGTTAAGATGGGTTGGGTTAAGACACTTAACATGACCGCAGCTTTTGGTATTGTATTGACTTTAGTTTTGTGGGTTGGGATCAGGGACAGGAAGGGACACCACAGGCAAAGTGGTACAGTTCCCACTCTTAAGAAGGGGTTAGTTGATCTGGGAATTATTATTACCAGCCGGCAGATATGGGTTAATGGAATGTATGGCTGTTTAGTTTATCTGCCAACTACGGTTTTTGCAGAGTTGTGGGGTATTCCCTATTTACATCATGCCCATGGTTTAACTACTCAAGCGGCAGGATTAGCTAACTCTGTACTATTTTTGGGATTTATTATTGGTGCTCCAATAATGGGATATATTTCGGATCGTTTGTATCGACGTAAATTCCCAATGCTAATTGGTGCTAGCGGCGCTGCAATTGTCATGATGATGATTTTATATTTGCCTGGATTAAATGAATCCAATATTCAAGCTTTAATGTTTTTATTAGGATTGCTTTATAGCGCTCAAGCTATAGTTTTTGCTGTGGGCAGAGAGTTGAGCCCTGGTGAGGCAGCAGGAACAGCAATGGCGGTAACTAATATGATAGTCATGCTCGGCGCAATGTTTTTGCAGCCGTTGGTAGGGCATTTATTAGACTTCAGCTTATCAACTCATTTAAGTGATACTACTGGTATTGTTGTGGATAACATGAGTAAACTATATACCGTAGATGATTATCAGTTTGCCTTATCCATTATTCCATTAGGTATATTGATAGCAGCCATTTTAACTTTCTTTCTAAAAGAAACTCATGCAAAAGCACCTAAATAATATGACTACTAAAAAACAAATTTCATATGGCGTCCTGGTTTGCTTTATCGGGGCTGTTTTTTACTGTTATGAATTTATTCTCAGAATTGTTCCGGGAGCTTTACAAACGGAGCTAAGTACAGCTTTGGGACATATTTCTGCTACCACTTTTGGACAAATTTCAGCTCTGTATTATTTTGCATATTCACCCATGCAAATGCCTGTAGGGATGTTAATGGATCGCTATGGGCCGAGACGACTTTTGACTTTTGCCTGTTTGTGTTGTGCCTTGGGCTCGTGGATGTTTACTCTGACCTGGTCAATTGTGCTTGTTGGAATTGGTCGATTCCTGGTGGGATTTGGCTCATCCTTCGCTTTTGTTGGTGTCTTATCTCTGGCTTTGCATTGGCTGCCACGTCGTTATTTTTCTTTAGTGGCTGGTTTGATTACTACGCTAGGTATGCTAGGACTGGTTTATGGTGAAATCAAAATAACTGAATGGTCAGAGGTAATAGGCTGGGATCATGTTTTAATGCACATTGCAATGATTGGTTCTGCGCTGTGTATCTTAACTTTCTTTGTTGTTAGAGATGGTCCAGAAGGATATCAACCCAACAAATATCCTTGGCCCGAGTTTTTCCATAACGTGCTTAAGGTACTAACGTCCCATGAAGTATGGCTTATTGGGTTTGTTGGAGCCTGCCTTTATACTTCATTATCAGTATTTGGAGAGCTGTGGGGTAAAACCTATTTGGAGCAAGCACATCATTTAACCAAAGTAGAAGCCGCAAAAACTGTTTCTGCTGTTTTTCTGGGGTGGGCGGTAGGAGCTCCCTTGGCTGGATACATATCCGATATTACCCGCAGGAGATTGTTGCCTTTGGTGATTGGTGCGATAGTTTCATTAATATGCATTAGTTTTGTTTTGTATTGCCCTGGCCTATCCTATCTTACCTTGAACATATTGCTATTCCTGTATGGTGTTTTCAGTGCAACTGAAATTATAGTTTTTATTATGGCTAAGGAATGTAGTGGTGCCAAATTATCAGGAACGGTTTTTGCAGTAACCAATATGATTATTTCTTTGGCTGGTGCTATTTTTCAACCGCTCGTAGGAAAGTTACTGGATACATTTGGCGATAGCGGTATAGTGGCAGGGGAACATATCTATACTGTTGATGATTATCAAGTGGCTCTTTCGATATTACCTATTTCATTACTTTTGGTAACTATTCTGGCTTTCTTTATTAAAGACAAGGACCACTCCAATAACTCCTAATCCTGGTAAAGACTCTTCCTTATCTTTGTCAGGATGAACAGTTGAATACTGCGACTAGCTCTTTAACCGGTAGTCGCATCTTACTTCTACAGCTTATCCAGCGAGGTACATAGAAACTCTTTATTTGTGCTTTTTTGTAATGATGTCGTGTAAATTCAGTATCATGATTCGATATAATGACAGGAATCCCTTTGGAAGCTGTTTCCTGGGCCAATTCAGCCAACTCAATTTGATCTTCTAAAGAAAATAATTTTTGGTTATAGGGTAATGTTTGATTGTTTTCGGTCAGTGGCACATATGGGGGGTCACAGTAAATGACATCACCGGGTTTAGCTAAGGCAAAAGTGTTTCTAAAATCGCCGTGAATGAACTGTGCCGAAAGGCATTTTTTATAAAACAGCATCATTTCTTTACGTGGAAAATAAGGTTTTTCGTAAAGACCAAAAGGGACATTATATTTTCCTTTTGAATTGTATCGGCACAAACCATTATATCCATGCCGATTAAGATAGAGAAAAACCGCTGATTTTTGATTTGAATCCATTAAATTATTAAATTCACTTCGCAATTCATAATATTTTTCTTTGCAATTGGCTTCGGGGGTAAAGTATTGCTGGCAATAGTCTATAAAGGATTCGCCATTTAATTGTAGAATTCTATAAATATTAACCAAATCAGAATTGCTTTCAGCCAGTAGGTAAGATGAATAGCTGGTGTTCATAAACACCACGCCTGAACCTGCAAATGGCTCTATTAAACGCTGGCCAGTGGGTAAAGAGGAGATAATTTCATTTAAACAATTGTACTTACTTCCTGCCCATTTCAGAAAAGGTCTGATTTTTACCATAACTTATAAAATCAATATTTTAGGATGAAGTATCTCTTATTTTCAGGATAAAGAACAGGATAATGAATAAAGGTTCCTTATCTGATTTACAAAATAGCCCTTGTACTGGTTTCGCTTTACTTTAAAATATATCAAATTTGTACTTTTTAACGCTGATATTCAGGCTTTAATTAATACATGATCGCAATGATAAGCAAACCAATGGCGATAAACCCTATAAGGCTTAAAGCTGGATTTCCTCCAGGAATCAAATGAGTTTCTGATGGAGATTGGCTACAGGTTTGTCTTCCTTTCCATGCCATGATAGCAGGTAATAACAGCAATAAAATGACACAACAAACCCCGGCATAACTTAATGCATGCAGGTAGATACCTGGGTTAAACAACACCACTGCCAATGGAGGGATAAAAGTGAGAGCCAGTGTATACTTGCCTTGATTACCAGATTTTTTAAGCTTTAATCCATCAGCAAGAAAATCAAATAATCCTAATGAAACTCCCAGAAATGCAGTAACCATACAGATCGAAGTGAAAAAACCAAAAAATCCACTGATCCACTGGCTGCTTACCGATTGACTAAGTGCTTCAGTGAGGCCGCTGGTTGCATGATCCGAGTTCATTAGGGACAATAAACCATTTTCTCCCTCGCGTGAGATAACGCCCATAATCACTGCATCCCAGACTATGTAGCAGAATAATGGGATAAGAGAACCAAACAAAATAACTCGACGTAAGCTACGTATATCATCGTTAAAATAATCACGTAAGCTGGGCACGATGGATGCAAATCCAAAAGAGGTGACCAAGATCATGAGAGTGCCAGTAAAGGCTTTCGCTGAGCCGCCTGTTAATCCTGCTGTGGATACATGGGGACTGATAATAATAACCAATAAAATATAGACGCCCAGTTTGCCAAACATAAGTCCACGATTAACGTAGTCTACAGAGCGTATACCACTATATACAATAAGGCTGAACATGGCAGTAAATATTACAGACGTTATCCAATTCGGTAAATCAATGTGGGCCTTATGCAGCAGACTGCTAAATACATCACTTCCACCTGAAATATAAGCCGCCAGGAGGGTATAAAGAAGAAGAAGGTAGGTTATCCAGGCAATTACCTGACCTGGCAAACCCAAGGTTGATTTCGCCATTGAAATCATATTGCTTCCTGCCGGGAGTCGTAGATTTACCTCAAGAATTAATAAAGCTCCAGCGGTCATCACCAACCAGCAAAAAAACAGGAAAAATAATGAGTTAGCAAATCCCACCTCGGCTGTAGAAACAGGTAGCGCTAACATCCCACCACCAATCGAAGTGCCTACTATGAGTAATATACCACCAATTAATTTTGAATTGATCACGAAGTATAACCCAAAACAGTACAAATACAGAACAAAATGATACTTTGTTCCTCAAAAAAAGTCAACTTCCTTATTGTAGACCTCAATCATTTTTTTTCGCAAATGACCTGGCGTTCAATTTATACATCCTGTTTATCAGGTTTTAATGTTTTACTGCTATCAAAGTAAAAATAACGCCAGTAATAACATTAATCATTCTTATTTAAAAAGCGCAATAAATTCATGTGTCAATAAGACTACAGAAATAATAATCACTGCGAACTGTGATATTTTACCCCCTGGAACCCAAAAGGGTGATTTGTAACGCTTTCTGCCAAAATAACACATTAGAGCTGGCAATAACAGTAGTAATATGATGCAAAATATACCGGCGTAGCGCAGAGCATAAATATAGGCCCCCGGATAATAAATGACGATTAGTAAAGGCGGCAAAAAAGTCAAAACAAATAAGCCAATTCCATGGCGGCCTCGCTCTCGCAATTTTAAGCCATCAGCAAGAAAACTAAATAAACAAAGTGATACACCTAAGAAGGCAGTTAACATGCAAATGGAGGTAAAAAAATTAAAGAGGGCGCTGATTGTGGTATTTTCAACTTTATCAGTTAACAAACTGGCTAACGCGCTGGTTGTACGCGGATTTTGCATTAGACTTTCAAGTCCGCTAGTGCCTGCTGAAGGGAGTGAACCAATAATTACGGCATCCCAGGCTATGTAACATATCAAAGGTATTAATGAACCAATAAAAATGACTTTTTTTAATGTCTTAATGTCATCATCAAAATAATCTCTCAGATTTGGCACGATAATAGCAAAACCAAAGGAAGTAATTAAAATCATAATTGCGCCACCAATTTGTTGATAATCACCATGTTGAAAATAGTGAAATTCGATGTGTGGGGCAATCATGATAACAAGTATGCAGTAAACGGCTAATTTACCGAACATGAGAGCGCGGTTAGCAACATCAACGGAATGGATGCCACCATATACCACCAGGCCAAAAATTAAAGTAAATAACGAACTTGCCTGCCAATCACTGAGATGCCAATTGGCTTTGGACAATAGACTGTTCAATACATCAGCGCCGCCGGAAATGTAAGCGGAAAGCAAGGTATACAATAAGAAAAGGTAACTAATCCAGGCAGTAAGTAACCCATAATCGCCAAGAGTTGCCTTGGCCATGGAAACCATGTGTTTTCCTCTGGACAAATAGAGATTTGCTTCCAGGATGAAAAAGGCACCAAAGGTCATAAAGGCCCAGCAGATAAGAAGAAACAGAGAAGATTGCCAAAAACCGGTTGCTGCATTAGCTACTGGTAAAGCCAACATCCCTCCACCAATGGAGGTACCAACTATCAATAAGATGCCGCCTATAAATCTTGAACGCATTAATAAACCTTTATTTTACATAAGCCATTTGTGGTTGTGGGGGTTGAGCAGGGCTTGTAAACCACTGGATCTCGATTCTTCTGTTCTGGGCGCTTCCATGAATAATAGCATTGTCAGAAATCGCATTCTTATCTCCATAGCCTTCTGCTTTTAGTCTTTTGGCTGCAATACCATTAGCCCAGAGAAAAGTCATCATTGTTTCAGCTTGCGCTTGAGAAAGTTTTCTCTTATGGCTACGTGATCCGACATTATCAGTAAATCCGGCAACATAAATCGTACTTTGAGGATAAAAATTTAACAGTCTGATGACATTGTTTAGGCCAGGATAGCATATTTCATTAAGGCGAGGGCTGCTAAACATGAAATATTTGTCTGTAGGAATAATTAATGTTCTGGTATCTCCATATTCAACATACTGAATATCCTGCTTTTGCAGATCTCTGATGATTTTGCGTTTGCTGTCACGGTAGATACTCGCAACCAGACCTACGGTACCACCAGCCGCTGCCCCAATAAGAGTTCCTGAAGCAGTACCACTGGCGATTGCCCCAGCTACAGCACCAATCCCTGTATCTACTCCTACTCTCTTAACAGCTCGTCGATCGGGTTGAAAGTTGTTATAAGGGGGATGAAAGCAGCCCGCAAGAAAGCAAATCATTAATCCATAACCAAGGATTCGTGTTTTGGCTAATTTGCGTGACATATCCACTCCTTTAATCAATGATTTAATCATTATTAAGCATCTCATTAAATTTCGCAATCTAACAGTTTATATTTTTATAGGACATATAAAAAATACCATTGCCAATTGATTACAAGATTGCTGTTCTTTAATTGTTAACTTTAATTATTAACAATGATAGGAGATTAATCTTAAATGACGTTAAAAATCTCGATTTTTTTGTTGTGCGCATGTTGAATCATGTGTTTCATCTTAAGATTTATCCGCTTCATGATTGTAATAGATGTGTATCTGGATGAATTTTGTTTTTATATCTCACTTCGGTTTATTAACCAAGTTTTCTTTCTCAAAGAGCCCTAGCTTACAACTATTTTTAAATAGTAAATTATGGCATTATGAGTTTTTATTTATACTTTCTTGATAAGAAAATATAATGCGAACAAAGGGTTAGTACGCCAAGGAATTCATGGAGAACTATATGAGTAAAAAAGCGATAGCAATAAGTATCGTCATCGCACTTTTTTTCATCACAGCTATTTGGTTTGCGTACAACTTTGTCAAACAAGAAGAAAATCAAAATTGGCTCACCCTTTACGGAAACATTGATATACGTGACGTTTCATTATCCTTTCGTGTTTCAGGGCGTATTTTGTCTATGGATGTTGATGAAGGTGCTCATGTTAAGAAGGGGCAAGTACTTGCCAGGCTTGATAAAGATACTTTTATAGCTAATCTGGAAACGGCGAAAGCCCAATTGGAACAAGCCATTGCCAATCAAAAAAACGCAAGCAGAACTTATAAAAGACGTGAGCAACTGGTGGATAACGGGGCTGTTTCAAAAGCTCTTTTTGATGATGCTGTTGCAATGAAAGACTCGAGTAGTGCGGAAGTTGCTGTGGCTAAAGCGAATCTTGAGAAAGCTCAAATATCATTGAACGATACGGAAATTCATGCCCCTACTCATGGGACGATACTGACCAGAATTCAGGAGCCAGGGGCTATTGTTAATATTGCGGAGCCAGTTTATACCCTGGCGATTGATAATCCAGTATGGGTAAGAACTTACATTGATGAACCTTTTTTGGGTAAAATTTATCCAGGACAGGAGGCTTTGGTTTACACGGATTCCAATCCGGAAAAACCCTATAAGGGGCATATTGGTTTTATTTCCCCACAGGCAGAGTTCACACCAAAAATTGTTGAAACAACTCAATTGCGAACGGATCTTGTCTATCGTATAAGAGTCGTTGTTGATCAACCTGATAACGGACTAAGGCAAGGAATGCCTGTTACTGTGAAAATACATTTAAAGGCGAATTCATAGTAATGAATAGTTCAAAGCCACTTGTCAGTATTAATGGGGTCAGTAAATGTTTTCCTGGAAACATTGATCCTGCGTTAGATAATGTTTCTGCAACAATTTTTGAAGGGCAAATCACGGGTTTGGTAGGACCTGATGGGGCTGGAAAATCAACTCTTATGCGTCTTATATGCAGCCTGATGATGCCTACGCAAGGAACAATTAAAGTAGATAGTCTCAATACCCGGACTGACTCGGAAAAAATTCATGCGATTACTGGCTATATGCCACAAAAATTTGGTTTGTATGAAGATTTGACCATTATAGAAAACTTGAGGCTCTATGCTGAACTTAGAAATCTGCATGGCGAGAAACGTGAAGAGCAATTTAGTACATTACTTAAATTTACAGCACTGGAGCCTTTTCAGAAACGTCTGGCTGGTAATCTCTCAGGGGGAATGAAGCAAAAATTGGGGCTGGCTTGTGCCTTAATGGGTGAGCCTAAGCTGTTGTTACTTGATGAGCCGAGTGTTGGCGTTGACCCAATATCCAGAAGGGAGTTGTGGACTATGGTCCAGGGGCTGCTTGGAAGGGGTATGGGCGTTGTTTGGTCAACTGCTTATCTTGATGAAGCTGAAAAGTGTGATCAAATTCTTTTACTCAATGCGGGTAAGCCAATATACCATGGAAAACCGGGAGATTTTTTGCAGAAAACCAAAGACCGGACTTTTCAAATTTGCGGTGTTTCCCTGCTAAATCGTCGCCAAGCTCTGATGAATGCCCTTAATACCCCTGAAGTCATTGATGGTGTCATCCAGGGTAAGAATATTCGTATTGTCATTGGTGATAAAAAAATAAAGCCAAGTTTGGATAGTATAACTCGGGAACCTGGAGTTCATTTTCAAGAAGTTGAATCGCGTTTTGAAGACGCTTTTATTGACAGTCTGAAAACTAAAATAAGTGGTCGCTCTTTGTTAGCCGAGCATATTGCTGAAAAGCCTCATAGTGACAAGCCTATCATCGAGGCTCGAAAATTAACGAAACGTTTTGGTAGCTTTACTGCAGTTTCGAATAATGAATTTACAATCAAACGCGGTGAAATCTTTGGTTTATTAGGCCCTAATGGAGCAGGTAAATCAACCACATTTAAAATGATGTGTGGTTTATTGCAACCCACACAAGGACAAGCATTTGTAATGGGACTCGATCTAAAGACTTCATCCTCTGAAGCAAGAAGCCGTATTGGGTATATGGCTCAGAAATTTTCACTATACAGTCATTTGGATGCCTTGCAGAACATGCGCTTTTTTTCTGGTCTTTATGGGTTATCCGGAAAAAGGCAGGAAGCACAGATCAATAGCATGATTGAAATTTTTGATCTTAAAAAGCACTTAAAGCAAAATTCGGGCGATCTTCCATTAGGATTTAAACAACGTCTCGCTCTGGCTTGTGCCGTAATGCATGAGCCTGATGTGTTATTTCTTGATGAACCGACTTCAGGGGTTGATCCATTGACCCGACGTGAGTTTTGGACACATATTAATGGTATGGTGAATAAAGGTGTGACCGTGATGGTAACCACTCATTTTATGGATGAAGCGGAATATTGCGATCGTATCGCTCTTATTTACAGGGGGAAAAACATTGCCACAGGAACACCTGATGACTTAAAGGATAAAGTACGTAACTCCACATTACCCAATCCCACTTTAGAAGACGCGTTTATCGAGTTAATCCGATTGGATGAGTTGCGTGAGCCGGTACATTAACACAGGGAGAATAGTGGTTGAATATTCGCTTTCTAAAGGCTTTGGTCATTAAGGAAACTCTGCAAATTATCCGTGATCCCAGTACTATATTAATTGCCTTTGTATTGCCTTTAATTTTGCTTTTTATTTTCGGTTATGGTGTTAATCTGGACACTGATCAAGTCAAGTTTGGCCTGGCTTTAGAGAGTTATGATTCGTCGACTGTCAGTCTTTCTCAATCTTTTAGCAGTTCCCGATTTTTGGATGTATCTATTTCAACAAACAGACAAGCGTTTCGTTATGGCTTGGTTAATGGAACAATTCGTGGTTTTATTGATATTCCTCAACGTTTCACTGCTGATAGCCTGAGTGGAAATCCCAAGCCAGCTCTACAAACCATAGTTGATGGTTCTTATCCGCAAGTTGCCGGTTTTGCAGAAAATTATGCGCTTGGAGCTTTGCAAACCTGGATTAGCTCTCAGGCTTATGAACATGGCCAACTGACGGTTAAGTCTGGTATTAATCTGGAGCCCAGATACTGGTACAACCAGGAGCTGAAAAGCAGAAATTTTCTTATTCCTGGTTCAATAGTTATTGTTATGACTTTGATTGGAACATTACTGACTTCACTGGTGATTGCTCGTGAATGGGAAAGAGGTACGATGGAGGCGATGATGGCAACACCAATTTCTATTGTTGACATCATCTTGGGAAAATTAATACCCTATTTTGTGTTAGGGATGGGTTCCATGTTTTTATGCACTATTATTGCAACATGGTATTATGGAGTTCCTTTCCAAGGTACTCTTTTGGCACTGACTTTAGTGTCAGCTGTCTTTCTGGTTGCTGCTTTAGGGCAGGGATTATTAATATCTACTCTTGCAAAAGACCAGTTTGTGGCTTCGCAATTGGCTTTAATGTCTGCATTTTTGCCTTCATTTATTCTTTCCGGGTTTATTTTCGAAATCAATTCGATGCCAAAGTGGATACAATTACTCACTCATCTGTTTGCTGCACGTTATTTTGTGACAAGTCTGCAAACCTTGTTTTTAACGGGTAACATTTGGTCTCTTTTGATTCGTTGCCTTTTTGCGATTGCACTGATTGGATTCGCATTCTTTTTTATTACCGCGCATAAAACCAGAAAAAGGCTTGATTAATGGCAAAATTATCTCCAACAACAAGAATTTTTGCTCTTGTCATTAAAGAAATATTGACTTTATTCAAAGATCCCAAGGGACGAATTGTATTGATAGCTCCTCCACTCCTCCAGTTATTGATTTTTTCCTTTGCAGCTACTATGGAAATTAAAAATATTTCTATAGGCATTTTGAACCAGGATTTCGGAAAGCATGGTTATGAAGTGATTCAACGCTTTATAGGCTCACCAACTTTTTCAAAAGTTTTTTTTATTCAAAAGCAATCTGATATCAAACCTATCATTGATAACCAGGAAGCAATGGTTGTAATGACCATCCCACAAGATTTTTCTCGTAAAATCGAATCGAATTCACAAGCCAATATTCAGTTAATTTTGGATGGTCGACGTTCTAATGCAACCCAAATTGTAAATGGTTATATCAGTAGTATTATTGAAAACTATAATCAGGAAATTCAAAAAACGCATGGTGCAATCATGACGCCTCCCGTGATGGTCACTCGAAGTTGGTTTAACGAAAATTTGCTTTATCTTTGGTTTACCGTTCCTTCATTGGTTTGCATCTTATCCATGCTGATTTCTCTTGTGGTTACTGCTTTATCGGTAGCCAGAGAAAGAGAGCTGGGAACCTTTGATCAATTATTAGTATCGCCTCTTACTCCCTATGAAATTCTTATAGGCAAGACTATTCCTGCCATTATCATTGGTTTGGCGGAAGGTCTCTTGATGTGGGTTGCTGCGGTTTGGCTATTTGATGTTCCTTTTTATGGTTCTCCGTTACTGATGGTTTATATTTTGTTTATTTTTATTATGTCAACGGTGGGTGTTGGCTTATTTATTTCTTCTATGTGTAAAACCCAGCAGCAAGCTATTTTGGGTGTATTTATCTACATGGTGCCTGTTGTGACGCTTTCCGGTTACGCTTCTCCGGTTGAAAACATGCCGGAATGGCTCCAGGATTTAACGTGGTTTAACCCATTAAAATTTACTTTAATAGCAGTAATTGGCATTTTTTTAAAAGGTATGTCGGCTTTAGAGGTTTTTATCACAACATGGCCACTTCTATTGGTAGGGGCTGTTACATTATTTATTGCTGGCTGGTTTTTTAAGCAGCGTATGGAGTAAGAAACAGTATGGACAGAAAATTAGCGCTACTCTTCAGTATTTCTTGTTTATTTGGCTGTACTGTCGGTCCTGATTATCAACGCCCAGACATTAAAATTCAGGAGAAATGGCCAACAAGCAAAGTAGAGAAAAAAATTTCCAGTAGTGCCCCTGTTCATTTAACCTGGTGGAAGGCATTTCATGATCCATTGCTTGATCGATACATTAACGAGGCAGCTACTAATAACCTTGATATCAAAGCAGCAGAAGCTCGTATCCGCCAAGCCCGCGCAATGAAACAAATTTCCCTTGCCAATTTTTATCCGCAGATCAATGGATCAGCAAGTGCTAATTCCTTGCAAATCAGTAAGGGTACGTTGGAGGGGATTTTTGCAAATTCTCCAACATATACTCTAATTGATAGAAATCAATGGATATATAATTTGGGTTTTGATGCACAATGGGAGTTGGATTTATTTGGTAAAACAAGAAGAAAAGTTGAAGCAAGCAAAGCAAGCCTGGAAGAGGCTTATGAATCACGCCGTACCATTTTACTATCTACGATAGCCGAGATCGCAAGAAGTTATATAGAATTGAGAGGCGCACAACAGTTGTATGGTATTGCGCAAAAAAATGTGGAATTGCAAAGAAAAACGTTGGCTCTTGTCCGCCAACGCTATAAAGCAGGTGTTAGCAGCGAAGTCGATGTTTCTTTGGCCGAAGGCCAGTTAAAAAATACAGAATCTGTTTTACCCAATTATATTACCCAAATACAGGTAAATGCTTATCAAATTGCCGTTATGCTGGGTAAAGATCCGCAAACAATTCTCAAAGATATTGCAAAAATGCAATCTTTACCCAAACCACCGCAAAAAGTACCTATGGGATTACGTTCAGATATTCTGCGCCAGCGTCCAGACATAAGAGCAACAGAGAGGCAATTGGCGTCTGCCGTAGCTGAAATTGGTGTGGCAGTTGCTGACTTTTTCCCGCAATTTAATCTTTCTGTTTCCAATCTTGCTTTTCAGAGCACTTCTGTTGATACGTTATTTCAATCCAGCAGTGGATTTTGGCTCATGGGTCCTCAAGTCAGTTTACCCATATTTCGTGGTGGCCAGATTAGAGCTAATGTTGAGAGTAAGAAGGCAGTTGCTCAGCAAGCAGCAATACAATACAAAAAAATAATTCTCCAGGCATTGCAAGAGGCTCAAAGTGCTCTTGCCCGCTATAGCCAATCGCTTGATACAAACCATAGCTTGCGCGCTGCCATTATTGCTAACAAGAGAGCTGTGCAATTTGCCAAGAAACGATTTCAATACGGTGAGGATGATTATTTATCACTACTGCAATCAGAGGCTGCTCTTCTGAATGCCGAGACTCAAGAAGTCAATTCGGAGGTTTCTTCATTGACTGCGTTGATTAGTCTATATAAAGCGCTTGGCGGAGGTTGGGAAAACTTTGAGGCTTAAAGTAGGTTTAAACATCCGCACATGCTCTAAAATCAGGAATTTTATCAATAAATTAATGTAATAAGCTATGGATAAGGGGTAGGTCATTATCTTGAATCGTTCGGGCTGAGGAGTCCTTTATGCCGTCTCCAAGCCTTGTATGGAATTTAATGTTTCGTGCCAAGGCTTCGAGCCGATGCTTACGCATCTCCTAAGCCCAAACGGACTATGGATATGGACAGCTTCTTATATAATCCTTGTCCATTACGTTAAATTAGCAAAAGTCAGACAGGTAGCTCGCAAACGTAGATCTGGCTATAGAACGATTTACGTTGACTACCATGAAAATATTTCTTACAAAGGTGTTAGAAACCTATTCATATCAGGCTGTTGGTTTAAACGGTATTGATAAACAATATAAAAGGCCATTACATTTTTTAGATAATTTCGTGTTTCTTGCCAGGGAAGTGTTTCAATCCAGATATCTATTTCTTTGGGTGGGTGATTTTTAAGCCAATAGACTACTTGCCTGGGACCGGCGTTGTAAGCGGCAGCAACAAGAACCGGGTGGTTACTGAAGCGCTTGGTTAAGTGCTGTAAATAAGCAATCCCTATATTGATATTCTTTTGAGATAAAAACAATTGTTTATGATCCGAATACGGTATTTTGCTGGTTTTGGAAACAGCGCTGGCTGTTTGTGGCATGACTTGCATTAGCCCTTTAGCTCCAGCAGAGGATGTTACATCTTCTCTAAAACCACTTTCCTGACGAATAATAGCATATACAAGTTCGGGCGGTATGGCGTATTTTGATGCATATGCCTTTATTGTGTCTTTGTAGGCCAATGGAAATCTTAATGCTAATTGATTATTGAGTGTGTCATTATTGCTTAAGTAAACTGATTTTCCGTGCCATTTTAGTTCGGTTGCTATCCAATAGACCAGAGCACTTGCTTCTTCTTTGGGTAATTCACTAATGAAGTCATTTAATAACCTTGATGCCTGCAGTAGCTGTTTGGAGTTGTAAAAACTTTTAATTTGCTCTATGACAGGTTGATAGGGTTTGAGAATCTCTGTGTTGGTTGTTGGTTTTTCATTGTCAAAGCTGGGTCTTTTTTTCAGGCGTTTGCTGGCTAGAAAACCATAATAATGTCTGTTTTTAGCTAGTGGCTCATAAATTTTAATCGCCTCTGCTTTTTTCCCTTGTTCTTCCAGGGAGCGAGCCAACCAATATTGCCAACAAGGCATCTCTTTATTTGGTGAGTTGTTAATTAATTTCTCAACTTGTTTCCAGTTTTTATTTTTCAGAGCAAAGCGGATTTGCCAGTCGACTAACACATCGGTGTAGTATTCAGGTTTGATTTTGGCAAACCATTCCTGAGCATCGGCATGATTTCTCATGGCCTTGTATAATGCCAAATGTGCAAGAAAATCTTGTTTTTGTCGCTCATTTAACATGATGTTGGTTTTTTTCTCTTGCCATAATTTCACTGCTTTATCCATGTTAATGGATACTAATCTTTTTAATCCATAAAGATAGAAATAATCGTTCAATTTGCCAGGGTTCAACTTGGAAATATTGGAAGGATTCTCATAAACACTGGTTAAGTTTTTTATTTCTGTATCGTGAGGTGTTTTGTATTGTTTTAACAGGTAACGAGCGAGGAGAACATTACGTTTGTCTAGTGCAAGTGTTATGCGTTGCGTAATGAATTTCTGATCAAAATTATCCTGTTTTAACAATAAAGCAAATAGGGTATTGCATGCTTGTGGTCTGGATTCTCCTGTTAACCAGATTGGAATAGAGCCTGCAATAGCCTCCTTGTATAATCCTAAATTAAATTTGGCAATTTGCGCAAAGCATCTGAGGTTTATGTCGTTTGTGGGTTGATAATACTTATTATAATTTGCCCAATCCTTTATCCTGGCCAGTTCATATAGCCATTTATCTCGTAATTTATTAGCAAGCGGCGTGCTTTCTTTTACAAATTCCAAAAATTCTGGTGAAGGGTTAATGGGCAGGTGTTCATACCATGCGAGATAGCGATTAAATCTGTCCATGTAGGCTTGTCCAGATAAAGCAAACAAGTTGAAAGAACAGAGAAGCCCACATAAAAAAATTAATAATCTTTTCATAATTCCTCTTAATAAGGCTTGAGGGCAATTATTTGGCACTTTTAAATGCTTGCTAATTGTTCACGCATACGTTTAATGGTTTCACTATAATTACTGCTATTGAATATAGCAGAACCTGCAACAAATTGGTTAGCTCCGGCATGTGCTAATGAAGCAATATTCTGGGGTGTGACTCCACCATCAACACAAAGATCGAGATTTGGGTGCTGCTGCCGAATTTTAGAGAGCTTGGGTATAACCTCCGGGATAAGTTTTTGACCGCCAAATCCTGGGTTAACTGTCATGACCAAAACAAATTTTAGATTATGGGCACACCAGGTTAATGTGTCGATTGACGTAGCTGGGTTGAGCACTAAACCCGCTTCACATCCAAGGTTATTGATTAACTGCAAACTCCTGTCTAAATGAATAGTAGCATCTGGATGAATACTGATACGTTTCGCACCTGCTTTGGCAAATGCTTCGATTAGAGTATCAACCGGGGTGGTCATCAAATGGACATCAATCGGCAAATTTGGAAATTTTTTGATTAAAGCGTCACAGAAAGCGGGGCCAAAGGTCAGGTTGGGTACATAATGGTTATCCATGACATCAAAATGAATAAAATCAGCGCCGGCTTTCATAACGGTATCTACTTCCTCTCCTAAACGGGTCACGTCCGCTGACAGTAAAGAGGGTAAAATTTGGAATGTCATGATTTAGTAATTCAACGGTTTGCTTTTACATATAATAAGCTGACTTTGGTAAACATTCCAGCATTACGATTTGGATTCATATCGAGTTTTATTGATTTAATCCTGAATTTGGACTGGAGCAAATCAAGATAACAAAATTCCATCCTCTCTGATTCGTTAGAGAGAGGATGGTATAGAATGCTTGATGTTTCGTGCTATGGAGTTTAAAGATTCAATTAATTATCTAATTTCAAATAAAATCGTCTGATTAAATAATCAATTGATAATTTCCCTGGCCCGGTACATAAGAGCATTAAAATCATGATTCCCCATTGCATATGATCGGTAAGGCCAACGGCACCGTCTGGTGTCCACAGAAATTTATAAGAGAAAACAGCAAATAAGTTAAATAGAAAAAGTCCAAATAAAACGAGCCTGGATCCAAGTCCTAATGTAATCAATATAGGAAAGCCCAGTTCACAAGCTGTTCCCAGATACGCGGCAAAAGTAGGCGACATAACGGGAACCATGTATTCGTTTTGGAATAAAGAAAGAGTAGCCTGCCAATTACTGATTTTGGTTAAGCCAGATAGAAAAAAAACCTGGGCCAGATAAAGGCGGGTTAAAAGGATAAAAATTGGGGCAAGGAAATCAAAAATTTTATCAGCCAGCAGATAGGTTTTTGCTATAAGTGCTTTCATATAGCCTCCAGTGAAAAATGATTAATCCATTGATAACGAAGCGCCTTGGTTAGAGTGTCGCCAATTTTTTCTTCGCTAATCCATTTACTTAATTCTGTTACCACTTTTTGCCATGGTGTCTGTTTTCCAGAGGATAAGAGTTCCAGAAAAATATATTCCTCCTCACTAATTAGCATAATACAAGGTAAATCATTATGCTGATAAATAACAACTTTTTCAGGGCAACCTGATATTTGTATTTGTTTATCCTGCTGAAAATAGTTCATAGCCCAAATTTGGTAAATAGGGTATTGAGAATCAAGTATTTTTAAATTGGGAGTCAGATGAAAACATAAAGCTTGAAAACTAATCTCGTCTAGGCAAGCAAAAGATTCAAAATCAAAAGATTTGGCCGGTGAGGCAAGTTTTAATGTGTGCCAATGCCATTCAATAAAGCATAACTCCTGCAAATAAGGCAGCTCTTTAGCAGGTTCAAAATTCGCAATAAATTGAGGAAGGCTATCTCCGTACTGATTAATGTCATATTGAGTGGATTCGCAATTATTGATATAGCGATGCAATAAAGCGTACCAGAAGTTTTCCCCGACCAAACGCATACAGAGAGGAAAAGTTGATTTCAAATGATTAAATAAAGTAGCATGGTGGCTTTCCATGTAGACACTAATACCATCAAAATTGGATCGAGCGAACCTGTTTTTTAAGGGGCTTGATAGTGCCTCCTCTTTGAATTGTGCTATCCATTCCTTTTGAATTGTTTCAAGCAGAGTATTACGCATAATGATTCATACTCCTTTCTGCCACACACTTTATTATGGTTTTTGCTTTACACATTTCTTCATACAGGAGTGAAAAGTCTGGCAAGTCATTATCCCACTCGATAACTGTTGGCGTGTTTATAAAGAGATTTTGAGCCTTTTCATAAAGTTGCCAAACGTCTTGGTATACTTTATCACTATGACTATCCAGCAAATATCCCTCTTGTTTTGAAAATCCCCCAAGATGCATCTGCCATACGTTTTTGGTATTCATCGAATGAAGATACTTATCCGGGTCATCACCATGATTATACCAATTCACGTATAAATTATTGATATCCAATAAGATACCACAACCTGTAGCAGTGCTTAACTCATTGAGAAACTCGGCTTCAGATAATGTATTTTGTCGATAAGTGACGTACCTTGATACGTTCTCGTACATTATTGGCTGGTTTAGGTATTCCTGAACGCGGTTTGTTTTTTCAATAATGAATGAGAGCGTTTCTTCAGTATAGGGAAACGGTATCAATTCATGGGTAAAAAATTGATTGGCATGGGTCCAGCATAAATGATCTGATATTAGCTTGGAGTTTAAACAATGCGCCAAATCTTTTATTTGCCGCAAATATTGATAATCAGGTTCAGAGGATGTGGCGATAGATAAGCCAACGCTGTGTAAACTCACTGGATAAAATTCTGCAATCTTGAGCAATTGTTTAAATTGAACTCCCGATTGTTTCATATAGTTATCAGCCAGGACTTCAAAATAATCAACTGTGGGCTGTTCCTTTAAAATATCGTCGATGTGTTCAAGCCGCAATCCAATGCCTGAACATCCAGAATAAGGCGCGGCTTGATCGATAGAATGATTTGAATACATTCTAATTAGCTTTTAACTGTGCCGTTAACCAGCTTTTCACAAGTACCTTTGGGCAGATAAATCCAGTCAGTTGTTGAACCATCTGTTTTAGATTGGCCAGCACAGGCATGTTGAGCTGTACCACAATCATTTTTTCCAGCTTTGGCCACGCCTTGGCATTTTTCCATATCATTTGGAGTATCTGCATTAGCAGGTATGGTAGCCATTGAAAGTCCAGCAGCCATCACGGCAGCCATTGTTATTTTAGAAATATTATTCATGATACCTATCCTTTGTTATATGTGATTAATCCATATGTTATTTAATAAACCCCTTGCCTAACCGGGCTCTTTCATTGTATTCCTGCATGCAAACACAGCTCCTCAAAATGCTTGTTTCTTGCTCTAAAAAATTAATCAGGTTAGGCAAGAGGTCTAATAAAATAACGTAGTTAGTATAGTACCATTTTTCGATTTGTGACAGGACATCAACTTATTTCTCAAAGATGGAAAAATATTTAACATGGTTTGTTTTTATTCCAAATAGGATAGAAAACATTTCTTGCATCTTTGCCTTATACTTAATAAATCACAGCAAAAGGAAGAGGAGTATTGTATCATGGCAAAGGATACCAAAATGATTAATCTTGCTTTACAAGGAGGTGGTGCTCATGGTGCTCTTGCCTGGGGTATTATTGACAGACTTCTTGAAGATGGTCGTATTAATTTTGATGCCATTTCTGCAACGAGTGCTGGTGCTATGAATGCTGCTGTACTTGCCTATGGATTTGCAACCGGTGGAAAGGAGGGGGCTCGAGAAGCTCTGCATCAATTTTGGAAAATGGTGAGTGATGCCGGGCAGATATATAACCCACTTAAAAAAACTCCTTTGGAAGAACTATTGGGCATAGGTATTGAAAATTCTATGTCCTTTTTTATGTTTGATTTGATGACCAAAATTCTTTCTCCCTATCAATTTAATCCCTTAAACTTTAACCCACTTAAGGAAATATTAGAGAAAATTGTAGATTTTGAAAAAATTAAATCCTGTAAAAGCATTAAAATATTTATCTCAGCTACTAATGTTCGCACAGGTAAAATCAATGTATTTGATAATAAGAAAATTTCTGCTGATGCGGTTATGGCCTCTGCTTGCCTGCCTTTCATGTTTCAGGCAGTGAATATTGGCGAGGATTATTTTTGGGATGGTGGTTATATGGGGAATCCAGCTATTTTCCCTCTGATTTATAATTCCGAGTGCAGGGATATTTTAATTCTTCATATCAATCCTATTTATAGAGAGCATGTCCCGGATACTGCAGCCGAAATTCTAAATCGAGTGAATGAGATCAGTTTTAATTCTTCATTAATGCGGGAAATGCGGGCGATCGCTTTTGTTACCAAATTGATAGACAGTGGTTGGATTAAGGATGAATACAAAAACAACCTCAGGAAACTTTATTTACATGCCATTCGCGCAGATGTATCAATGGAATCCGCCTCAGTAGCCAGTAAGCTTAACCCCGAGTGGTCTTTTATTAGTCATCTTTATGAAGAAGGGCGCAAAAAGGGAGAAGAATGGTTGAAGAGTAATTTTAAACATCTTGGAAAAGTGACCACTATTGATCTGGATGAATATTTATAATTTTATTATCAGAATGATAGTCCACAACATAATTTGAAATTTGCAGCTATAATTAAATCCAAAGTTATTAGAAATACAAAGATATTTTAAAAACTTTCTTGAAAGGGATTTTGATATGCAGCAAGAAGATCAGGCACAGATACCTCAAAACAGTCGTTCGTTTTCAAGAAACACGGCGAGGTGTTTCGACACTTTTATGGACACTGTTGACTTTCTTGGCCGGATTGGATGGCCTGTTATTGATTTGGCATTTCGAATATGGATAGCCCAGCAATTATTAGTTTCCGCAATACTTCTAACCAACCACTGGGATACTGCTGTCTATTTAGCTAAAAATGAATACCCGGTTCCATGGCTATCACCTGAATGGGAAGCTTTGTTAGGCATATTGGCGCAGTTTGTAGGGGGGATTTCCCTGCTTTTGGGTTTGTTTACCCGATGCGGGGCGGCATTTATTGTTGGATTCGCTGTCATGACTCAAGTCTATTACCAGCCTATCGATCTTAATTTGCTTTGGATTGCATTAATGTTGGGTTATGTGTTGCGAGGCCCAGGTCCACTTTCTCTTGATAATTTGTTTGAGCATGGGTTTAGTCGCAGCCCTTTGCCGTTTGCCATGTTGATTGTGACATTTGTAGATAGAACAAGAGAATTTTTTTCAAGTTTGTATTTATTTTCTTTACGTATGTGGTTAATGATTTCACTTTTACTCATCAATCAACACATACAGCTCATTTCTTCTGATGCGCTGCCGCTATTGATGCCATGGTTGCCATTAAATTCAGCCTCTATCGTTTTTAATAATGTTTCACTATTCATGGCTATTTTTTTGGGACTTGGCTTAGCGACTCGAGTTGTTGCAATTTTTGGATTAATTGTTGTTCTTTTGAGTTTTACGCCCGGAGTAACCGGTTTTTATTTATACTGGATGATGGTGATGGCTATTTTATTTATTTCGGGTCCTGGGATCTTGTCATTGGATCATTTGATCTTTCATGCTTTGAAGAAACATTATCCTCAGCTTTCTGGAAAACCGGCGTTTAGCCTTGATGGTTTGCCACGAGTAGTCATTATAGGTGCAGGTTTTGGAGGGATTGCTTGTGCTAAGGCACTACGTCATATGCCAGTCAAGATTACTTTGATTGATAGACACAATTATCATCTTTTTCAACCTTTTTTATACCAGATTGCTACTGGAAGTTTATCACCAGCCGATATTGCTATTTCGATTCGCTCTATATTTTTAGAACAATTTAATGCGGAAATATTATTGGGTAATGTAACAGATATTAATAAAGAGGAACGTTTTGTTATAGCTGATAATTTCACAATTCCATATGATTATCTGGTAATCGCTACAGGAGCAACGCACAGTTATTTTGGAAAGGACAGTTGGGCCCCTTATGCTCCCGGGTTAAAAACAATTAACGATGGAACTTCTGTTCGAAGCCGTATAATAAAGTCGTTTGAACTGGCCGAAATCGCTGAAAGTGACGAAGAACGCAAGCAATTTTTAAATTTTGTCATTGTAGGCGCCGGGCCTACTGGAGTGGAACTTGCAGGAGCCATAGCAGAACTGGCTCGATTTGGGATAGTAAAGGAGTTTCGTCATTTTGACCCGGCATCAGCAAATATCATACTGGTTCAGGCAGCACCGCGGATTTTACCCACCTTTTCAGAACAAATATCGCAAAAAGCGCAGCGCTATTTAGAAAGCATGGGGGTTAAAGTTTTAGTGAATAGCATGGTTGAGCAAATTGATAGCGATGGTGTGATTATTAATAAGGAAAGAATTTATTCAAAATCAGTTTTTTGGGCAGCAGGTGTTGCTGCTTCCCCTGCATCAAAATGGCTTCAGCTCGAAGCTGATCCTGCGGGTCGCGTGAAAGTGAATGATGATCTCACCGTAGCCGGCTATTCTAATATTTTTGCTATTGGGGATACAGCTGCTTCGAATGCCTGGAATGGCAAGCCGGTTCCTGGTATTGCTCCTGCTGCAAAACAGGGCGGTGCTTATGTAGCAAAAGTCATATCCAAAAGAATTTATAATAACAATTCAAGATACAAACCATTTAAATATATTCATTATGGTAGCTTGGCTACAGTGGGTCGTAAAGCGGCTGTTGCAGAATTTGATCGTTTCAAAATCAGTGGGGAACTGGCATGGTGGTTTTGGGGGGGAGTCCATGTCTTTTTCCTGGTTGGCTCTCGAAATCGTTTAAGTGTCATTTTAAATTGGCTTTGGTCTTATTACACTTTTCGCGCCAATAATTTGCTGATTACCGATGATTCATTGAATAAAAAAAATAAATCAGGGACGAGCGAGGTTTAGGGCTCATTGAAGATAATAAGGAAATACAAAGGGAGTGATTAATGGACAAGTATCTTTCAGCAAATTCTCTAGAAGGGGTTATCGATAATGAATTTAGCATGCCAGCTCCACGTTGGTTAAATACTTACCCGGCTGGCCCATATCGGTTTATTAATCGTGAATTTTTTATTATTGCTTATGAAACCGATCCGGATCTTTTGCAAGCTATTTTACCTCCTGATATGGAATTATTGGAGCCGGTAGTCAAATTTGAATTTATACGTATGCCTGATTCAACAGGATTTGGTGATTACACCGAGTCAGGGCAAGTGGTCCCTGTGAGATATAAAGGAGAAGAGGGCGGATTTACCATTTCAATGTTTCTTGATTGCCATGCTCCTATTGCTGGTGGCCGAGAAATATGGGGTTTTCCAAAGAAGCTGGCCAAACCCAAATTGTTTGTTGAAGAAGACACGCTCATTGGCATTCTTAAGTATGGGAGTATTGATATTGCCATCGCAACTATGGGATATAAACATCGTCCGCTGGACGCGGAAAAGGTATTGGAATCCGTTAAAAAGCCTGTATTTTTACTTAAAAACATTCCTAATGTAGATGGAACTCCTCTAGTGAATCAGTTGACCAAGACTTATTTGACTGATATTACAGTGAAAGGAGCATGGACCGGGCCAGGTAGCTTGGAGCTTCATCCTCATGCACTGGCTCCTATCTCTAATCTTTATATTAAAAAAATTGTATCCGTTTCACATTTTATTACTGATTTGACCTTACCGTATGGAAAGGTTGTTGCCGATTATCTGGCCTAAAATAAAAAGCGATTCCTAAAAATGGCAGGAAAATCATATGAATAAACGTCCGATACAAAACACGGCCGTCATTGCAGCTGCTTTGGGAGCTGCTCTTGCTTCTATATACACCTATACAGATTGGCTTTCGTCAGATGACATCACAGTAAAAAGAGAGCGTTGCTATAATGTGGTAAGAGCGGGCAAAAATGATTGCGCTACTTCCCAGCATTCTTGTGCTGCGCAATCAACGGCTGATCGTGACCCTGAAGCATTTATCATGTTACCTAAAGGGTTATGCGAACGCATAGTGGGGGGAAGGAGTGGATAGTTACTCTAAGTTACCGCTTCGCATCAGGAAAGAGATAGAAGCCCAACAATACACTGGTGAACTATTGGTTGCCGGCGTCCAGTTGGGTGTCATTGTATTATTAAGCATTATCAATATATTTTCTTCAGCTGGCTATTCGCCTGGCGCGCCGGTGCAATCTTCATCCCTGGGCTTGTGGCTATTTGCTATTTTGATATTACTAAGGCTGTGGTTTGTCTATACTAATCAATTAAATCCAATATTCTTGGGATTTTTTATAGTTGCCGAAATGGCTTTGTTATTATTTATTATTTGGACTTATTATTTGCAGTTCGAAACCACACCTACCATTAATCTTAAAAATCCGCATATTAACTATGTTTATGTTTTAATTGCTTTGCGCGCGCTTCGATTTGAACCAGTATGGGTAATTCTCTCTGGCCTCACTGCAGCTATTGGCTGGGGAATTATTACCTGGCAAACTTTATCCAGTTCAGGTATGAATGTCATTACATGGGATTATGTGACATTCGCGTCAACTCGGAGTGTCTATCTGGGAGCTGTATTTGATGTCATATTGTCCGTTCTCCTGGTTACAGCCATCATTGCCTTGGTATTGACGCGTGCGAAACACACTCTTTTTCAAGCAGTAGAACAAACTAGCGCCGCAAAAGATTTATCACGTTTTTTTGATACAAGTGTGGTCGAAAAGATAACAACATCTGAAAAGTCATTGCAAGCTGGGTATGGCGAGCTTCGTCAGGCTGCAATTATGTTCATTGATATGCGAGGATTTACCAAAGCATCAGTGAAACTGTCCCCGAGTGAACTAATCGGACTGCTAGCTGAATATCAGCGCTTACTGGTTCCGATTATTCAAAAGAATAATGGGAGCATTGATAAATTCATGGGGGATGGTATTTTGGCAAGTTTCGGTGCTGTGACCCCTTCAAATACTTATGCGGCAGATGCATTAAGGACTGTGGATGAAATTGTCGCATCGGTAGACGTATGGAGTGAAAATCGCCGTAAAAAAGAACAGATAGTGGTCGGTGTAGGAATTGGTCTTGCTTCAGGTGAAGTAGTAGTTGGTGTGATTGGTTATGAAAATCGTTTGGAATACACTGTAATTGGTGAAGCCGCCAATTTAGCTGCAAAGCTTGAAAAACATAATAAGGAAGAAAAAACCCAGGCTTTGACTACCCGGGATACTTTTTTAGAAGCGGTAAAACAAGGTTATGAGGACAAAATAACTAAAAAGGAATTGAATGCAAGAAATGTAGGTGGTGTGGGAGAACCATTGGATTTAGTGGTTTTGGCAAAATAACCCATGCTGCTCTTCACCCTCATTCAGGACAGTTGTTAGTGTGAGTCAAATGATAATTAGGATTAATAAAAGAATCTTCCAATAATTCATTTCTTAATAAAAATTGTAATGCACTGAGCAAATCAAAATCGGGATTATTTTCCAGAGTATTTTCGTATGCGAACCCAAGTGAGGCCCCCGCTTTGATGTGGCATAAAAAGTGGAACAAATCGTGAGTAATCCAATGAATCACTGTTTGATTTTTTTGACGAGATATCACTGCGTAACTTGGTATTTGTTGAAAATCAATAGAACCTGTTTCCATGGGATTTTCTATCAGATCAAAAATACTTTTTAAGTAATAAGAGGATGAGTATAAAAACACGGAAGGATTAAATAGCAAAATTAATTTTTCTACTCGATCATTTAGGTGTTTTTGCAGTTTCTGGGGATCAAAAACAATACAATCCCGTGAGCAATAGCTTAAATGCTTTAACCATTCTATTTCTGCGATATCTTTCAAATAAAGAAGATGACTAACGGTTGGATTATTTTTTAAAAACAGAGGAAATTTTTCCCCCCAATCATCCAAACAATTGGTTGTTGGCAAATTATTTTTATCCTGGATAAAGTGTAATGCCAAACCATCCGCACATCCTTTGCCAACCAATTTCCAAATGGCTGGAAAAGTCATTTCCAGGGAATGCCGCAGATTCTGCAAAATGGTATTACGATAAATGTCGAAACGGAATTGATTAGAAATCTCGTCAGGGCAAAAATACTCAAAAATGGCAGTATCTTGTTGATTGAATACTGTGTTCAGAAAAAATTCCTGTATTTGTTTCATTCTAGGCATAACAGGCAGACTTCCTGGCTTCATTTAATAAAGTATCCAACGAGGGAATTTCTGTATCCCATTCTAACAAAGTGGGAACAAGGCCTGTATAATGTATTGCATATCGATACAAATCCCATACCTCGGGACACACATAATTATTATGTGTGTCTATCCGCAAGAAATTCGTATTGTCCTGATAGACAATGGAATGGCCCGCCAAATGAATTTCTTGTACTGCTTCATGCGGGATTCTTTGGATATATTGATAAGGATCTCGTTTGTTATTAGAACAGGAAACATAGATATTATTTATATCCAATAAGAGCCTGGCTTCAGTACGCTTGATTATTTCTGCTAAAAAATCGGGCTCTGAATACGATGAAGTCTGATATTCCAAATAAGAAGCGGGGTTTTCTATTAATAAGGTTCTCTTTAAATAATTTTGTACTCTATCAATATTATTGCTAATAATGGTCAAACTTTCCTCATTATAGGGAATAGGTAATAGATCGGGTAAATAGGTGTTTCCGATGGTACTCCAGGACAAATGATCAGAAAGCAAAGCTGGTTGAAAGCGGTCAATGAGAGTTTTAATGCGATTTAAATGCGCTATACAGACTCCCTCTGCAGACCCTAAAGATAATCCGACTCCATGAAAGCTAAGTGGATAATGTTGACTGATAGAATCTAGAAGCTCTAGTAAAGGCCCACCCTCGGCCAAGAAATTTTCTGTATGTACTTCCAGCCAATCAATATCAGGCTTTTCCTCTAATATTTGGGCATAATGTGGTGCTCTTAGGCCAATACCTGTCATAGTACCATTTATGATTTTATGCATGATGTTTCTTCATCTTAAATTGGTATGAGCTTGCTCCGTAACGCATTAATGTACTCTTGAGAGGTTTCGAACGCAATGGTCTTGGAGAAAGCTGTTTTCAATGGGCATTTTAAATCATAAATGTTTTTTAATTCAGTGTAAAAATTAACCGCAATATTGAGTATTTAAGCACTTTATGAGATAATATGTATTTATTTCACAACTGGCAATTTTAAAAATTGTCTCCATGTTGTAGAAGTAACAACATGTCTTGCTCATGTTTTTAGGGAGTGTCTTATGAGTCAAAATTGGCCTACCAGAGATAAAGATTTGCAAACGGCGCGAGTCATAATGGAAGAGTATGCTAATGAACGTGATAGTGATTCATTAGGTCTTTTCGAGATTGTCGTTGATCAAAATGAAAAACGCATGAATTTCCGTTTATCTGGTTGGGTAGTTATTTTGGCAAAACATTTTACTTCTTTATATGGAGTTAGTCAGGGTGATTACGTTACCAGGCAGGTGATTAGCCGCTGCATTACTCAAGGTCAAACTCTGCATTAAAAGTGAGAGATCAGACACCTACCTGGAGCGGCTGTATTTGGTCCAGGTAGGATGATAGTTAAACATAAAAGCACTAACCTATTACGTATTAAAACAATTATTTAGTTATTGATGAATTTTTAAGGGCAATTTTTGCAGCAATTGCCAAACATTGAACTCTTAAAAATTCATCATGTATTTGTTGTAATTTTCCTTGTATTTTTCTGAACGCTGGTATTCTATTAATGCGTCATTAAGCGATTTGAGTAATTCAGCATTTTCCCGATTTACTGCAATGCCCAAACCATAACCAACCAGCATGGGACTACCAACCACCAGAAGCCTTCCGGACGAATTAGCAGACCAGTATAAGGCAGCAGGATTATCCATCAGAACAAAATCAACTTCATTTGCATTTAAGGCCTCAAGCATCTCTTCCGTTCTGTCAAATTCGACTATCACAGGGTCTATTATCCCCATCCTCCTGATTTCTTGGCTAAACACCGTATTTTCTTCTACACCGATTCGTTTACCTTTTAAGAGCATTAAATTAAACGGTTGATGAGTGTTGTGTATATTATTTGTAAGAAATCTGGAGTAACTCAATAAATAGGGCATACTGAAATTAACCAGGCTTGCGCGTTCTGAAGTAATAGATATGGCGCTGATCGCTGCATCAACTTGTTTGTTAATCAGAGCAGGAATTAATTGTCTGAATCTCATGACTCGAAAATTACATTGGCGTTTCATTATCTTACACAGCTCTGTCATGGTTGCGATGTCATAACCAAAGAGTTCATTATTGGTTCCTTGCATGATAAAGGGAGGGTAAAAGCCTCCTACACCTACTATTAAAGGTACAGGCTCGTTTTGAGCGTGGAGAGGTGAAACTAGAAAAAGGAAAGAAAGCAATAATCCCTGAATAAATTTCATTGGTATCTTCACTAAAATATTATTAGAGTCTTTTATAAGAGTATAACGTCCAATAGGAGTTTTAAAGTATTAAATGTAAAATTAATTGATTAATCCTATGATATGTTTAGGTTTTTATATTAAGAATAGTATATTTTATGTCTCCACAAAGCGATATTGAAACATTGATTTCTACAAAATCCTGGTTGATTGAAAAATATGTTGCTCCTTTGCACCATCCATTGAGAGAAAGTGCCGAAAAGTTGATATTGGTAAGTGACTATGCCAGCAGACAAATTAAATTATTGGTCTCTCTTTTAGAAAGTGATTCCTGCTGTTTCTTATGGTCTCGCGAAAGCTATTTTTATGCCATTCAGCAAATCAGCCTGGAATTATCTCAAGCCCAGTATATGCAGGAATTGCGTCGGTTTCGTCATACCCATTTTTTGCGGTTATTATTACTTGAAATAGCCGGTTTGGCTTCTACTCAAGAGGTTATGCAATCCTGGTCTGATCTGGCAGACTCTATCATCTTGCATACTTTAAAATATATTGGATTTACCTTGTTGAGTCGTTACGGGGTTCCCAGAAACAGTGAGGGTAAAGAGATTCAATTATATGCTCTTGCCATGGGGAAACTTGGGGGAAGAGAACTTAATTATTCATCCGATATTGATTTGATTTTTGCCTTCAATGAAGTTGGCTGCACTGATGGTGAGGAGCAGATTACCAATCAGCATTATTTTAGCAAGATGGTGCAAACATTTGTTCATTTATTACAGAGTGTAACGCCTGATGGTTTTGTATTTAGAGTGGATTTAAGATTACGACCTAATGGAGATAGTGGTCCTTTGGTTTCCAGTTTTGCAGCTATGGAAACCTATTACCAGGAACAGGGACGTGATTGGGAACGTTATGCCATGGTTAAAGCGCGAGTTATTGCTGAGTCTTTGAATGAACCATTTCCATGGTTTGAGCGTTTAATCATCCCATTTGTTTACAGGAGGTATGTAGACTTTGGAGTGATAGAATCCCTGCGAGGGATGAAGGCAATGATCGAGCGTGAGGTGCAACTTAACCCCTTATTGAATGATATTAAACGAGGCCGGGGTGGTATTAGGGAAATAGAATTTATTATTCAGAATATTCAATTAATTCGCGGAGGCAGATTACCTCAATTGCAAGTTCAAAATGCCATGTTAGCGCTGGCTGTGATAAAAAAGGAAAAATTACTACCCAGGTGTGATGCTTTAAAACAAGCGTATCTTTTTTTGAGAAAATTGGAAAATATTCTACAGAGTTTGAACGATCAACAAACCCATTCTCTACCTGAAGACCAGTTAAAAAAAGTGCAGATAGTTTATGCCATGGGATTCACTGACTGGGAACAATTTTTCAATAAATTACAACAATATCAACGAATTGTTAGTAATTTCTTTCATTCCATTCTTGGCAAGGTTGATGATTATGAAGACGAAAAGAGATTGTTAAACAATCAATTATTTAGCCTTTGGCAAGGTCATGTTGAAAGTAATATGGCAGTGAATTTATTGATTAGTTTAGGGTATGAAAACGCACAACATTGTTACCAAATGCTCCATGCTTTTCGACATGGGCCACGGTGCAGAAGATTATCACAGGGCGCTCGCATTCGCCTTGATCGTTTCATGGTTTTATTACTTACAGAATTGGCTTACTGCCCTAAAACGGATGAGGTTTTATTACAAGTAATTCATTTGCTTGAAAATATTGTGGGGCGAAGTGCTTACCTGGCTTTACTCACTGAAAACCCGCATGCGCTAAGAGAATTATTATTTTGGTTTGTGAATAGTCCTTTTATTTCTTCCCTGTTTGTTAGCCAACCTTTTTTGTTGGAAATCTTGTTGGAACAGGAAAAGGATTGGCATCCTGATTCATTATCCCAAATGGAACAGACAATAGCTGAAAAATTAGAGCATACTAATGATATGGAAGTGCATGAGGAAATCCTGCGTCAGTTTAAATTAACGAATTGGATGGTGGCTGCCAGAGCGGAATTGTATGGATTATGTGACGCTGTGCGCATAGGGAAATTTCTATCTGATGTGGCGCAAGTCATTGTCAGTCAAGTTTTAATTATTGCAAGCAAACAGTTATGTGGCCGTCACCCTGAAATGGCTCAAATTCAATCACGATTTGCCATTATTGCTTATGGAAAACTGGGCAGTCGAGAGATGAGTTATGCGTCTGATCTCGATTTGGTCTTTTTACATTCTGCCAAACCATCTGAAGAAGCTTTAGTGACCCGATTAACACAAAAAATATTGCATATGCTGACTACTCGTACTCAAATGGGGGTTTTGTATCACGTTGATACTCGTTTAAGACCCTCCGGTGCTGCAGGCTTGTTAGTCAGTCATGTGGATGCTTTTGTTGAGTATCAAAAAACACAAGCTTGGACATGGGAACATCAAGCTTTGTTAAAGGCGAGGATATTATCGGGAAATTTAAAAATCAAAAATCAGTTTTCCCAACTAAAAAAATCAGTCCTGTTGCTAGAGAGAGATAGTAAATTATTGCAAAGGGACGTATTAACCATGCGATCTAAAATCGATCAATTTCAAGAGTCAGATGAAGTAAAGCTAGCTCGGGGGGGATTATTGGATCTGGAATTTTTGGTTCAATTTCTTATATTGAATCTTAGGGATCCCAAATTTTCAAGTTATACCAATACACTAAGCCAACTTAAGCATTTATTTTTATCGAACGTATTAACGAAATCTCAATTCACAACTTTAAAGAAAGCTTATCAGTATTTTCATTATTTGATGCATCAGAAAATTGTACAGCCAGATGTTATTAATGATGACGAAATGCAAAACGCAGTGTCTTCAGTTTGCAAAGATCTTTATCGATATTAGATTGTGTTTAGATAGCACTCCCCGAAAATGAATCCTACAGACTTGCAAAACCCCCAATCTCGTCGTTAAAAAATGTTTTTAATTCGGTCATTTAGTTTATCTAAAATCCCTCATTAAAAACATTTTTTGCCTTGACCTTGGGGTTTTCTTAAGTCTGTCCTAATATCATTTAGGATAATTCATAGGTCTGCGCGTAATATACTCTGACACATGGCAATCCATTTTACTTTCAGTTACTCTGTAATTTTTAGGGAATTTTTTACTATTATGCATGCTAATTATTATGATGTGTATCAAAAAACAGGAATTTTCAGTGATGAATTTTTCGGACAGTTTTTAAGAACTCTTGGTAAATGTTATGTGCGGTGTGCTGATGTTGGTGAATGTTATGCAACCTTGTCCAAAATCACTGATAAAGACGGGGAAAGTTGGTATAAGGCATGGTATGAGATGGCAGATATACTTAAAACCAAAGCCAATATCAGCTGGGAAGCCAATCATTTTATAACAGCAGCATACGCTTATCTGCGTGCTGCAGAATATTACCGTGCAAGCGAGTTTTTTTTACGAGCCAATCCTGATGATCCTCGTGTGATCCCTTGTTTTGATCAATTGCAATTTTGTTTTGAACGAGCAATGCATCGATTGCATCCTGGATCTCAAAAAATATGGATCCCTTATGATGATCAAACGTTGAGCGGCTATTTATTTTTCAGCGACCAATCCCCCAAAGCAACTTTGATCGTACCTGGAGGATATGACAGTACTTTTGAAGAAAATTATGCTCTCGTCCCTGCTGCGCTTTTACATGGATATCATATTTTGATTTTTGATGGTCCGGGACAAGGACATGTTTTACGTCGACAAAAATTGTATATGAGAGCCGATTTCGAACATGTTGTGTCTCAGGTTTTGGACTGGCTAGATGAGCAAAATGGACTAGGGACATCCAATTATGTGCTCATTGGCAGAAGTTTTGGCGGTTATCTTGCGCCAAGGGCGGCCTGTGGTGAAAAACGATTAGCTGCATTAATTTGTGATCCAGGACAGATGGATATTGCAGGCTCACTCAATAAAATGCTACCTCCAAACCTTATGATGTTATTAAAAGAAAGAAAAGCTGATGAACTTAATGCCTGTTTTTATCAATTGTTCTCAGAAAATCCAATGAAAGAATTTTATTTCAAATCAAGAATGTATACACACGGTTTGACTACTCCTTTTGACTATTTGCAGGCATTATCCGCTTACACTTTTTCTGATAGGGTGCAAGAGATCACCTGCCCCACACTTGTCTGCGATAATCCAAGCGACAGGATATCCAATCGTGGGAATACACTATATGAAGCTTTGCGTTGTGAAAAAACTTATGTGATGTTTGATGCCAAATTGGGGGCAGGTATGCATTGTGAAGCAGATGCTAATGGTCAGTTTCAGCAAGTTATTTTTGATTGGCTGGATGAGCGATTTACTCAATAGTGGATATCCCAATCGTTATTGCTTTGCCGATGGATGACTAATACTGATGACTAAAGGATAAGAGGTATGAGAATAGGGATTGCAATCCTGCTTGTATTAGTTTGTTTCACATTGCAGAGTTGTAAAAAAGAAAAATCACCGTATCAAACGACAAGTTATGTTGAATCTCAGTTATTTATTGTGTCAAGCCCGGATGGTGGATACATAAAAGAATGGTATGCTGATGAAGGTCAATTACTGCATAAAGACGATAAAATTGTAACCCTTGATGGTGTAAATTCAATCAAAGCGCCTGCAGACTCTGTTATGACTGAACGTTATTATTTAAAGGATGAGTACGTACCTCCTAATTTCCCCATTGCAAGTCTCTCCTTACCTTCTCAAATGAAAATCCTGTTTTATGTTCCCGAAAGCCATTTGGGAAAAATTAAATTAGGTAAAAAAGTTCGAATTTTGCTTAATGAAAAAGAATATTCAGGCAAAATAAGCTTTATATCCAATCAGGCTGAATATACTCCTGATGCTATTTTTAGTGACAATAATCGTTATAAATTAGTATACAAAGTAAAGGCGGATTTATCTCAGGGATTAAGGGATTTATTAAAAACAGGTCAGCCTGTGGAAGTCAATTATGAGTAAATGGAGCTCAAAGCAAATTATTATCGATGTGTCCGGGCTAGCTAAATCATTTAATGGCCTCAACGCAGTAGTGAACTTGAATTTGCAAATCGAGGAAGGAACAATTTTTGGTTTTTTAGGGCCAAACGGTAGTGGTAAAACGACCAGTTTACGATTATTAAGTGGATTAATAATTCCCGATAAAGGCCAGGGTAGATGTCTGAATCTCGATTTAATGACCCAAACCAAGTTGCTCCAGGCTCAAATTGGCTATATGCCACAAAATTTTTGCCTCTATCAAAATCTGACTGTTTATGAAAATCTCGATTTTATCGCAAGAATATATCAATTAAAAAACAGGAAAGAGAGGCTGAAGGAAATCATTGAATTACTGGCCTTAAGTGACAACCAAAAACGGATTACTGCTACTTTATCAGGAGGTTGGAAGCAGCGGGTGGCTTTAGCGGCTGCTTTGTTGCATAAGCCTCGTATACTTTTGTTAGACGAGCCAACTTCAGGCATTGATCCTCAATCGCGTTTGTTAATTTGGGATCATATACAAAATATAGTATCCAAAGGAGTTACTGTTTTACTCAGCACACAGCATATGGATGAGGCAGAAAGATGCCATCAATTGGTTTATATGTCCGCCGGAGAAATCATAGCACGTGGCTCAGTGATTGAAATTATTCAATCGGCAGGCTTGCACTCCTGGGTTGTTAAAGGTGAGAGTTTCTCCAGATTAAAGGACATATTAGTAAATAACCCCGCTATTCAAATGATTGAAAAGGGTAATGAAATGCGCATCAGCTCAATAGTTGATGATATACATCAAGTATTGGATCCTTTCGTGTTGAACAATTATGAAATCAAAAAAGCAGATACTACTTTAGAAGACGCTTTCATTTATAAAATTATGAAAGAAGGGAATCCAAAGTGAAGAGTCATTTTTCAATGCAACGTTTGTGGGCTATCATCCGCAAAGAATTCCTATTGATGAAACGTGATCCTGCTACTATCGTGATTATGGCAATCTTACCTTTGATTTTAGTTTGTATAGCCGGGTATGCCATAAACACCTATCCTCAAAAAGTTCCTACGGTGTTAATCAATTTGGATAATACTGATGTAACACGTGAACTGGTTCGAGAGATACAAAATACAGGGTATTTTTCATTTGTGGCTTCGACGAACGATTCAGAATCAGCCCATCATTTATTGAAGACAGGCAAGGCTATCCTGGTATTGACTATTCCTGTGAACTTTACCAAAGCACTTCGTCGAAACCAAAATCCAGCTCTTTTATTGGAAGATGGCAGTATCGATGCTATTGCTTCAGGTAGAGCTATCATTGCTTTGGCGGGATTGAAATCATCATTTATAGAGAAAATGGGCCAAAAGGGTATTAACATTCCCTTGCAGAGGCCTGATTTTCAAATCATAAACCACCGATTATATGATCCGGATCGTGTAACTCAATTTTATGTGGTTCCCGGGATGATAGGCTTGGTGCTCATGTTAACGATGCTGCTGATAACCGTGGTTGTGGCATTTAGAGACGTTCAGGGCGGTACGATTGAATATTTATTAGCTTCACCGGCCCGCCCATCAGAAATTTTATTAGGCGAAATTTTTTCTTATATTCTCATTGGTTATCTACAATTAAGTTTTGGTCTTATCTTGTCTTACTACTTATTCCACGTTCCGTTTATTGGCGCCCCTCTTCTTTTATATTTATGCACCTTACCTTATATTGTGGCAGAGTTATCGTTGGGTTTAACTATAGCTACTTTTTGTACATCCCAGTTTGAAGCAGTGCAAGTGATCAATGTTTTCATTGCTTTTTCTATTTTGTTAACTGGATTTACTTTTCCGATATTTGGAATGCCTGAATGGGCGCAATATTTAGGATTATTTTTGCCATTGACGCATTTTTTTAAGGTTATGTTCGGCATTATGTTAAAAGGAAATAATTTTGGTGAAATTTGGGCTAATTTATGGCCACTACTCGCGTATTGCCTTACCATGATTTTTTTAGCGACATGGCGATTTAAAAGGCATTTTGTGCGATAGAAGATACATCAAGAATCTTATTGACAAATGGTTGATTCATAATCCCAGCCGCGACCGTGAGGACATACTCTTATACATAAGTATTAATCCATGTAAAATTCATATTTTTTATATGGAACTTAGATGGCTAGTTGTGAATGGATTATTAATGAATCCAAGGAAGCGAACTTCGGTGATAAGCGGTTAGATAAGCGTTATGGAGATATCTTAAGCGGGTTACTTAGCTCACCAAATGCAAGCATTCCAACTACATTTCAAAGTTGGAATGAAACACTGGCAGCCTACCGGTTTTTTAACCATGTGAATGTAAATCCGGAATCAATTCTTTTACCCCATTCTGAAGCGATACTAGAACGTATAAAAGCAGAAAAGATAGTGCTAATTCCCCAAGACACAACAGAGGTAGATTTTACAGGTAGAAAATCATTGTCAGGCATGGGTTATCTCTCCAACGAGAGAAGCCGGGGATTATATTTACATCCAAGCATTGCATTTACGCCAGAACGAGTTTGTTTGGGCGTAGTAGAAATGCAGCATTGGATAAGAAAAGAGATTGGTACGAGGAATAGTAGAAAGGGAAAGTCAATTGAGGAAAAGGAAACCTATTGTTGGCTTAAGGGCTATAATGCAGCGAATAAAATTGCACTGGCAGTACCCGATACAATGGTTGTCAGTATTTCCGATAGAGAGGGAGATATTTATGAGGTTCTTGAAAAACTTCCCTCCGAAGAAAATAAAGCCTATTGGCTTATACGTTGTCAGCATGATAGAGCTGTTTTGAATGAAGAAACAAATCAATTCGAGTTACTTCTTAAAAAAGAAGTTAGCAAAGCTTGTGTTCTTGGCACCATAGAGTTTGAAATTCCCGCAGGCACTTCCTATAGAAATTGCAAAAAAAGACATACTCGAAAAGCCCGTAGCGTTAGACAGGAGATTCGTATATGTAGTGTTTCTTTAAGGCCTCCTCGTCGAAAAAGCAAAAAATTGAACGTCATTGAAATTCAGGTTGTACACTGCAAAGAAATAAATACACCAGAAGGGGAGCAACCCGTTGAATGGTTTCTAATCACAAGTGTCCCTATAAAAACACTGGATCGGGCAGTTGAAATTGTTAATTGGTATTTATGTAGGTGGTTAATAGAAATGTACATAAAAATTTTAAAGAGTGGATGCAAGATAGAGGAATTACGATTTGAAACTTACGAGGCTACTCTTAATTGCATCGCTTTTTATATGATAGTGGCATGGCGGGTATTTTATTTAACAATGTTGGGACGAACTTGCCCTGATATAGACTGTACAACAGTCTTTGAAGATAACGAATGGCAAGCCACTTATGCCATGGCAACAAAGAAAAAACCACCAAAAAAACCACCTAAACTTTATGAAATTATTTTAATGATCGCAAAATTTGGAGGACATTTAGGAAGAGGCTCTGATGGCTTCCCTGGAACAAAAGTCATGTGGATTGGTCTACAACGCATGAAAGATTTTACTTTGGCTTGGGAAACCTTTCATACATTGAGTTAGAATAACTTATGTATAAGAGTATGACCGTGAGGAAGCGGACTTTTCCGACATAAAAATTTTAATTTAATGCAATTTCCTCAGACTAAAGAAGCATATAAATCATAATCGTCGCTGTCAGTGATAACAACCTCAGCGAAGGATCCTACAGTAATCCCGGATGTTTTAGGCAAATAAACCAGACCATCGATTTCAGGAGCATCGCTTTTACTGCGGGCTATGATTTGATCGTCGTTTATCTCATCAATTAAAACGGTTTGAGTACTGCCAATTTTATTTTTTAATTTATTACGGCTGATTTCTGCTTGTACTTGCATAAAACGATGATAACGCTCTTCTTTAATATCTTCCGAAACAGGATTATCCAAATCATTTGCTTTGGCTCCCTCAACAGGGGAGTATTTGAAACAACCGACTCTGTCTAATTGTGCCTCTTTAAGGAAGGCTAGTAATTCTGAAAACTCCTCTTCGGTTTCACCAGGAAAACCTACAATGAATGTGGAGCGTAATGTAATATCAGGGCAAATTTCTCTCCATGAAGCAATCCGCAATAAGGTATTTTCACTACTGGCAGGTCTTTTCATAGCTTTTAATATGCGTGAATTGGCATGTTGCAATGGTATATCCAGGTAAGGCAAAATCAGGCCATCGCGCATGAGAGGAACAATATCATCAACATGGGGATAGGGATAGACATAATGAAGTCTCACCCAAATTCCTAATTCGCCTAATTGTTCGCATAGATCGTAAAAACGGGTATTGACTGTTTTTCCTTGCCATTCGACCTGCTGATAACGTGTGTCCACGCCATAAGCACTGGTATCTTGTGAGATAACCAGCAATTCTTTAACTCCAGCTTGTTTTAATTTTTTAGCTTCAGTAAGAATTTGGGCCATTGGATAACTTTGCAATTTTCCTCTCATCGTAGGGATAATGCAAAAAGTGCATTTTTGGTTGCATCCTTCTGATATTTTTAAATAAGCATAATGCCGAGGTGTGAGTTTTATTCCCTGTGGGGGAATCAGTTGTGTAAAGGGGTCTGCAGGAGGCGGTAAGTATTGGTGTACCGCATTGACTACTTCTTCGTAAGCATGAGCACCACTGATATGCAGGACATCAGGACAGGCATTTTTAATTACGTCCGCTTTAGCTCCTAAACAACCTGTAACGATTACTCGCCCGTTTTCAGCCATCGCTTCTTTAATCGTATCCAGTGATTCCTGGACAGCGCTGTCAATGAATCCGCACGTATTAATCACGACGACTCCAGCATCTTGGTATGTGGGAACCAACTCATATCCTTGTGCTTTAAGCTGAGTAATGATTCGCTCTGAGTCGACCAGTGCCTTGGGGCATCCTAAACTTACAAATCCTACTTTATGATTCATAAACTTCTATCTGTAAAAAAAATGAGCTAATTATACTGCTTAATCGTTCGAGTGTCGACTGATTTCATACAAAAGTGTCCGTAGTTACTTTAGTTCTCATCAATGCTTTTTATGGTTTGCATGAATTCATCGGCGTTCAATTCACCAACTCTTTTCAAATTATTGAGTTGTACGCCATCAGCATTAAAAAAGATAAAAGTCGGGGGGGCTACTACACGGAAATGCTGCATTAATGCTTTGTCATTTTTATTATTGGCAGTCACATCCACTTTGATAACGATAAAATGGCTCAAAGCTTTTTGTACACGAGGATCTTTGAACGTGGTGTTTTCCATTACTTTACATGATGCACACCAGTCAGCATAAAAATCAAGCATCACTGGTTTTCCGAACGCTTGTTTTATAGCCAGTTCAACACTTTTAACAGATTGGGCTTTAGCTGATTCAAAAGCATTGCTTACAGTAGGGGCTGCTTGTAAGTTGGCTAAAGGCTGCAAAGGGTTGGAAGAGCCCATGCTAGCTCCAATGAGAATCAGCAATCCATAGGTTAATAAAATGATACCAATGCCTTGGCAGAGCTTTTCCTGGTTGGTATTCGATTTGGTTAAGGCACCAGAGTAAATGCCGGAAAAGATCAGGAGACAAGCCCATAGCCCCATGACCAAACCTGCTGGTAAAATGCGTGCCATCAGATAGATGGCAACAGCAAGAAGTAATATGCCAAAAAAAGCTTTAACAGCATTCATCCAGCTTCCTGTTTCGGGTAGCCATTTACCAGCAGAAGTTCCTATCAGCAGTAATGGAGTACCCATGCCGAGGCTTAATGTAAATAGAGTGACACTGCCGAGTAATACGTTTCCGGTTTGTGCTATGTAGGTTAATACTCCAATTAATGGTGCTGTAACACATGGTGACAGAATGAGTGTGGACAAACATCCCATGATGGCTGCCCCAAGATAGTGTCCACCACGTTGTTCACGACTTGAACCTACAATTTTGCTTTGCCATGCATCTGGCAGTTTGAATTCATAAAAGCCAAACATGGACAAGGCCAGCAAAACGAATATCAGACTGAATAGACTGATAGCCCAAGGTGATTGCATACTGATTTGTAAATTGGCTCCAAGCAGGGCAACGACAGCACCCACAACGGCATAAGTGACGGACATGCTGAGCACGTAGCTTAATGACAGGAAAAATGCTTTTTTCGTGGTTGCCGTTTTCCCATGACCAACAATAATGCCTGAAAGGACAGGAACCATGGGAAGTATACAAGGAGTGAAGGATAAAAGCAGGCCAAACCCGTAAAATATAAGCAGAATCATTATCCAATTATGATTTGCAAAAATATCAGCGATGTCTTGTTGCGGTTTTTCAAGAGGTGTTGCTTCAGGTGCATGGAATGTTTCCAAATCAACTTGAGAAAGAGCCAGTTTATCGTCAATTGCCAGTTTGATTTGTTTTACTTCGGGGGGATAACAAAAACCATCGTCGGCACATCCTTGAAAACGCAAATTGACTATTGTTTCTCCTGGGGTAATGCCCAGGACTCCCACTGGAAGGTTAAGCTGATTGCGATAAACTTTAAAGGTTCGCCCTTGTTTATCCGTTTTGGTTAAGGGGGTGGGGAAGCGAAGAGTTCCAAGCTGTGCAATGTCATCATTATCGGAATTTAATTGAATACGGTCGCTATATAAAAAATACTTGGGCAAGATATTCCATTGTATGGCAAAGGTATTGGGGTCTATTTTTTTTACACTAACCTTAAATACTTCAGAAGCTGGCAAGGGCTCAGCATGAACACAAAGGGAAGTTAAAAATAATAGGGAAAATAAGAGCCATTTTTTCATTCGATATCTTTTACTGTTACTAATAAACATTATTGTAGACTCTGTAATCCCAAATCCAAAATTTTTTTTGATTTTACCCTTGAAAGTTTGTTTATTGTCCCCATATCGCTGTCATCGGTATTGTTTGCCCTAAGGAAAGCAATACTTAAATGATTTAAAGTTTAATTTAATCAGGAGAGAAAAGTATGAAAATTCGTCCTTTACACGATCGCGTTGTTGTTCGTCGTATGGAAGAAGAGCGTACCACTGCTGGTGGTATTGTTATTCCAGATAGTGCTACCGAGAAACCTATGCGTGGTGAGATCATTGCTGTCGGCGCTGGCAAAGTATTGGAAAACGGTGATGTTCGTGCTTTAGCAGTTAAAGTAGGTGATGTGGTATTGTTTGGCAAGTACTCTGGTACTGAAGTTAAAGTTGATGGAAAAGAATTAGTTGTGATGCGCGAAGACGACATCATGGGTGTAATCGAGAAGTAATCTAATTGTTTAAAGGAGACAATGATAATGGCTAAAGAATTACGTTTTGGTGATGACGCTCGCCTACAAATGCTTGCTGGTGTTAATGCATTAGCAGATGCGGTTCAAGTTACTATGGGTCCACGTGGTCGTAATGTTGTATTGGAAAAATCTTATGGCGCTCCTACTGTAACTAAAGACGGTGTGTCTGTTGCCAAAGAAATTGAGTTTGAGCATCGTTTCATGAACATGGGCGCTCAAATGGTTAAAGAAGTGGCTTCTAAAACTTCTGATACTGCTGGTGATGGTACTACTACTGCAACAGTATTGGCTCGTTCTATTCTTGTTGAAGGTCACAAAGCAGTTGCTGCTGGTATGAATCCAATGGATCTCAAACGCGGTATTGATAAAGCAGTATTAGCAGTTACCAAAAAATTACAAGCTATGTCTAAGCCATGCAAAGACAGCAAAGCTATTGCTCAAGTTGGAACTATTTCTGCTAATTCCGATGAAGCGATTGGTGCTATCATTGCTGAAGCAATGGAAAAAGTTGGTAAAGAGGGTGTTATTACCGTTGAAGATGGTAATGGATTGGAAAATGAGCTTTCTGTTGTTGAAGGTATGCAATTTGATCGCGGTTACATTTCTCCATACTTTATCAACAACCAGCAAAACATGAGCTGTGAACTTGAGCATCCATTCATTTTATTGGTTGACAAAAAAGTTTCCAGTATTCGTGAAATGTTGTCCGTATTGGAAGGTGTTGCCAAATCTGGTCGTCCTTTATTGATCATTGCAGAAGATGTTGAAGGCGAAGCTTTAGCTACTCTGGTAGTCAACAACATGCGCGGTATTGTAAAAGTATGTGCTGTCAAAGCGCCTGGTTTTGGTGATCGCCGCAAAGCGATGTTGCAAGACATTGCTATTTTGACTAAGGGTCAAGTTATTTCTGAAGAAATTGGCAAGAGCTTGGAAGGTGCTACTCTGGAAGATCTTGGTAGTGCTAAGCGAATCGTTGTTACCAAAGAAAACACTACTATCATTGATGGTGAAGGAAAGGCAACTGAAATTAATGCTCGTATTACTCAAATTCGTGCACAAATGGAAGAAACCACTTCTGATTACGATAGAGAAAAATTACAAGAGCGCGTTGCTAAACTAGCTGGTGGTGTTGCTGTTATCAAAGTTGGCGCTGCTACAGAAGTTGAAATGAAAGAGAAGAAAGCACGTGTTGAAGATGCTCTTCATGCTACTCGCGCTGCAGTAGAAGAAGGTATCGTTGCCGGTGGTGGTGTTGCCTTGATTCGTGCTCAGAAAGCTCTTGATTCATTGAAAGGCGATAATGACGATCAAAATATGGGTATCAATATTTTACGTCGCGCTATTGAATCTCCAATGCGTCAAATTGTTACTAACGCAGGATATGAAGCTTCTGTTGTAGTAAACAAGGTAGCTGAGCACAAAGACAACTACGGTTTCAACGCTGCAACTGGTGAATACGGTGATATGGTTGAGATGGGTATTCTTGATCCAACCAAAGTAACCCGTATGGCTCTGCAAAATGCAGCTTCTGTAGCCAGTTTGATGTTGACTACTGAATGTATGGTTGCTGATCTGCCTAAGAAAGAAGAAGGTGTTGGTGCCGGCGATATGGGCGGCATGGGCGGAATGGGTGGCATGGGCGGAATGATGTAATTTTCTCCCGGTTATCCAATAAAAAACCCGCTGTAAAGGCGGGTTTTTTATTAATGTTTATTTTGTTCTTTGACTGTTTTGAACTATCCTTAATAGCGTGAATAAATAACAAGGAAAGAATAATGAGTAAAGTAATTAAAAAGCTGGAAGTCGCTCTTGCTGATACTTATGCGTTGTACCTGAAAACACAAAATTACCATTGGCATGTTACCGGACCTCAATTTAAAAGTTTGCATGAATTATTTGAGATGCAATATAAAGAACTGGCAGAAGCAGTGGATCAAATTGCAGAGCGAATTCGAATCATGGGACATAAGGCTCCTGCTACCTTTACCGAGTTTAATCAATTGAAAACGATTAAAGATGGTGATTCCGGATTGAGTGCTAATGAGATGGTCAGTGAGTTGGCAAAAGATAATATGATGATAGTAAAAGATTTGAATCAGGCCATTAAAATTGCCCAGGAAAATGAAGACGAGGGTACTGTGACTATTCTAAGCGATCGAGTTGCGGCTCATGAAAAAGCTCATTGGATGTTATCAGCTTCAAAGGAAAAGAAATAAAGTATTCATTTTATGTATCAGTTGATATGGAATCAGTGCCTATCTTCAAGTAATGGGATGTTTACAAAAGCTTCAAAAACCATAAATGGATGATTCCATCTGTCAATATGGAATAATATGTGTTTGTGAAACATCCCTATCGATTATGTTTACAAATTGTTTTGCAGAGTAATAATTCATCCTTGTATGAACGAGAGTGTAGTCGTAAAATGAGCGATTCATTCATTTGGCAGCACCATTGGCTAAGGATTGCTTTGTGTTTCGATTTTTATTTCCTGTCAGTCTTTTTATAAGTTCCATTCTCCTATTCAGTATTCAACCCATGGTTGCAAAAGCAATACTTCCAATCTATGGAGGGACACCAGGTGTGTGGACTGTTTGCGTGCTTTTTTTTCAATTTATTCTGCTCATTGCATATGGCTACGTATGGCTTATAAGTCAGATTAAGAAACCTGCTGTTTGGCGTTTGATCCATATGGTTTTGGTTGTTTTAAGTTTTACAGCACTTCCATTGCTGTTTCATCCTGTAGCCAGGGATGGACAGCCTGAATGGGTGATTCTGCATAATTTGTTAATTCAACTGGGTTTGCCTTTGTTAGTAATTGGTGCTTCTGCTCCTTTATTACAATTTGCCTATAGCCAGACAAAAAGCAAAGGGGCCTCAGACCCTTATTATTTGTACATATCCAGTAATCTTGGAAGCTTGAGTGCCTTGCTTTTTTATCCATGGGTTATCGAGCGATTTATTGGTTTGACTTATCAATTTTATTTATGGAACTTTGGATTTGCTATTTATTTGCTACTGTTGGTAACGGTCTTGTTTTTTACAAAATACCAACCCTTACTATTAACTGAAAAAAAAGAGGTGGATTTTTTGCCTTGGAGAGAGATAGCCTATTGGATTTTTTTGAGTTTTGTCCCTTGCAGTTTGATGCTGGGAGTTACTTTATATATTACAACTGATGTTGCTGCAACTCCCTTATTTTGGGTTTTGCCTTTAGCGCTTTACCTTTTGTCATTTGTATTTACCTTCACAGCGACCCCCCTTATTTCACAAAAATGGATTTCTCGTAATTGCCTGTTTTTCCTGGTTTTTACAATTCTTGGATTCATTTTTGGAGTTAGCCAAATCAGAGTGTGGCAATTGGTGTTATTTAATCTGTTAAGTTTTTTTATTTTGGCTTTACTGTGTCATGGCCAGTTATTTGCGCGAAGACCTAAGCCACATAAACTCACTTTGTTTTATTTTTGTTTGTCTATCGGAGGAGTTTTAGCAGGGATTTTTAATGGAATTTTAGCGCCAAATTGGTTTAATTATGTATATGAATACCCATTAGCCATTTTATTAAGTTTATTTGCTCTTCAGCTGCCGAAAACTAACCGGGGATGGTGGGTGCCATTAGTTGTTTTGGGTTTGCTGTCGCTTCATTATTTCATTCCTACCGTTCCCTGGTTTAAAAGTACTACCACTTTTCACATCCTTGCTATTTTGGCACTTGGAATTATTGTGATTTGGCATCGTAATAAAATCAATCTTGTACTATCCATGCTCATTTTATTTGTTTTCCTTTACTTTCCTCCGTTGCAAGACAAACAGATTTTACTCAAGGAAAGAAATTTTTACGGTGTCAAGCAAGTCTTCAAAAAGGATGATGTGCATGCATTAATAAGCCAATCAACCCTTCATGGGATGCAGGTAATGAATGGGGAAAAAGCAAGTTATGGAAGAAGCTCCTATTATGGGGCCATAGCTCCAATTGTTGATATTTTGAAGAAGGAATTTCATCCGCTTTCTGCGACAATTATGGGGTTGGGTGCAGGAACACTACTGTGCCAATTTCGGGCAACTGATTCCATAAAGGTTATTGAGATTGATCAACAAGTAATTGATTTAGCTAAAAATAATAAATTATTCACATACATACGAGACTGTTCGCCTTCAGCTGAGATTATTAAACAGGATGGTCGATTGGCCTTGGTTAATATGCCAGATGCTTCACAGGATTTGTTAATTTTGGATGCGTTTAATTCAGATGCTATTCCTGTCCATCTGATGACACTTGAGGCTTTCACCTTATATAAGAAGAAAATTGTCGAAGATGGAGTTATTTTGGTTAATCTAAGTAACAGACATCTGCAAATGCTCCCGGTAATTAATGCAATTGGACGTTCTTTGGATATGATAACTTTATTTTTAGCGCATAAGGGAGATAAGAAATTGGGGCAATTTAACTCAGAATGGGCTTTGCTTACCTCGAATCAATCCTTGGCGTTTCAAGTGATGAAAGGAACAAACTGGAAATTTGTAGCAGATGATAATCAGTTTTTATGGACTGATGATTATTCTAATATTATTCCCTTGCTGAAATGGTAGGGTAAAAAGGTAAGCTATCAAATTCAATTGTAGCCTTGGTTTATCGTGATGCCGCTATCTACATGAACAAGGTTAAGATAGAAAAGCAGATGGTAATGGCTAGACGGAGGCAATTGTTCAAGTGCTGTCTTTTTCACTTCGGCTAGTCAACATTGTTTTCCTGACTGGCTATGAAATTTTTAAACCCTTTTAGAGAAAGTGACTTCTTAACCGCCACCTTTTTAGTAACATCAAGGAAGTCACGTCACAATTAGCTCAAATTTCAGCAAGGTTTCCTTTTGTTTCTAGCCAGAGTTTTCTGTCGGCGGCCCTTTTTTTGTTGAGCATCATATCCATAATGGCTTCCGTCTGCTCTTCATCATCAAGAGTAAGCTGTACCAGACGCCTTGTATTGGGATCCATTGTTGTTTCTCTAAGCTGAATGGGATTCATTTCACCTAATCCTTTGAATCGCTGTACATTCACTTTTGATTTTGTGGTTTGACTGAGATGTTGAACGATTCTATTTTTTTCTTCATCATCCAGGGCATAGTGAATCAGCTTACCTGCATCGATTCGATAGAGCGGGGGCATGGCTACAAAAACATGGCCTGCTTTAACCAGAGGTTTGAAGTGTCTTAAAAACAAGGCACATATTAGTGTGGCAATATGAGCTCCATCAGAGTCTGCATCGGCAAGAATACAGATTTTTCCATAGCGAAGACCCTCAAGATCGCTAGAGCCAGGATCTACGCCTATAGCAACAGATATATCATGAATTTCCTGGGATGCCAGAACTTGTGAAGAATCTACTTCCCATGAATTAAGTATTTTCCCACGTAAGGGTAAAATGGCTTGATAATCTTTATTGCGGGCTTGTTTGGCCGACCCTCCTGCCGAATCTCCTTCAACCAGGAATAGTTCCGCTTGACTTAAGTCCGTTTGCAAGCAGTCGGCTAATTTTCCAGGTAAAGCAGGCCCTTGGCTAACACGTTTGCGTGCCACTTGTTTGGCTTGCTTTAGCCGTTTCTGTGCGCGTTCTATTGCAAGAGCTGCTATGGCTTCACCCTGGTTGCGATGCTGATTCAACCAAATTGCAAAAGCGTCTTTTATGACATTACTGACTAGTCCTGAGGTTTGGCGTGAGCTTAAGCGCTCTTTGGTTTGCCCAGCAAATTGCGGCTCTTTCATTTTGATTGATAAAACATACTGACATGATTCCCATAGATCATCCGCTGTCAATTTTACTCCACGAGGAAGAAGGTTTCTCAGATCGCAAAATTCAGACATGGCTTCAAATAATCCCGAACGCAATCCATTGACGTGCGTGCCTCCTTGTATTGTCGGGATTAAATTCACATAACTTTCATTTAAATTGCCATTGGCAGAGTCTGACCAGGCCAAAGCCCAATCAACGGTTGCTTCATCACTTTTGAATGCTCCGGCAAAAGGTTCTTCAGGCAAATAGTCTTCGGGCAAGGTTTGCAGTAAATAATCAGTTAAACCTTGTTCATAATACCAGTTCATTTCTTCATTAGTGATTTTATTGATAAAGGTCATGGACAGGCCACTACACAATACCGCTTTTGCTCTTAATACATGAGTCAGATGTTTTACAGAAATTTTTGTAGTATCAAAATATTTGCCATTAGGCCAAAAACGTATAACAGTCCCGGTCTCTCTTTTTTTTGTAACCCCGGTTTCATTTAATTCACATAATTTGTCGCCATTAGCAAAGGTCATTTGATAAATGATCCCATTGCGCTTTATGGTGACGTCAAGTCGTTCTGACAAGGCATTTACCACGGACACCCCAACGCCATGCAAGCCGCCAGAAAAGCTGTAATTTTTATCTGAAAATTTACCTCCAGCATGAAGTCGAGTCATAATGACCTCGACACCACTTAAACCCAGTTGAGGATGCAAATCAACTGGCATACCTCGGCCATCATCCTCGACTTCAATAGAACCGTCTTCATGTAAAGTAACAATAATACGGCTGGCAAATCCAGCAAGTACTTCATCGACGCTATTATCAATCACTTCCTGAGCCAAATGGTTGGGGCGTGTCGTGTCGGTATACATACCGGGACGTCGTTGAACAGGCTCAAGACCACTTAAGACTTCAATCGCTTCCGCAGTGTAGTTTTCTGACATGGGTATTCACTCAAATATTAATTGTGCTTATTCTATCATAAACATTCTTTTGCTCAGAGTGGTATGGTATTTTTATTGCTACTATCACCTCTCTCTTGTTAGAGTGTAGTTATCATTATTTGTGGCAAATTCCATGCAAAATACCGCTAAAATTAATCAATTGTCAGTTGCTTTTAAAAGCCCTGATAAAACAGTTCTGGCTTTGGATAAATTAAGTTTTAGCCTAAATCCAGGAGAGACTTTGGTTTTACTGGGAGAGTCAGGATGTGGTAAATCATTAACTTCATTGGCTATGATGAGATTGCTGCCCAGAGCTGGTGTCTATGGGATTGACAGCCAAATCAATATTCACGGTGAAGACATCTTAAATTTACCTGAGAAAATGATGAGGGAGTTAAGAGGGCGCAGGCTTGCGATGATTTTTCAAGAGCCGATGACTGCTTTAAATCCCGTATTAACGATTGGAGAGCAGATAGCTGAGGTTTTAAAAAGGCATCGGTCTTTGACAAAAGAACAAATAAAAGAAAGAGTAATATTGTTATTGAATGAAGTAGAAATGCCTCAACCACAAATGAGAATTTATCAATACCCACATCAATTGTCTGGTGGTCAAAAGCAGAGAGTGGTTATTGCTATGGCGTTGGCTTGCGAGCCAGATATCCTTATTGCCGATGAACCTACTACGGCTTTGGATGTGACTATCCAGGCTCAAATATTGGCCTTACTAAAGAAAATACAAAAGAAACATCAGATGAGTCTGCTATTAATTACTCATGATCTGGGTGTGGCTAAAACCATGGCTGATAGAATTTGTGTGATGTATGCAGGGCAGGTAGTGGAGCAGGCCTCAGTAAAAGATTTTTTTTCAAAAGTGAGACATCCCTATGTCCAGCAACTTTTGACATCCCTACCTTCATTTGCAAAAAGAAATGAAAAACTGTCTATCATTGCAGGTACGGTACCTTCTTTGGAATCTATGCCTTCAGGGTGTCGTTTCCATACACGCTGTATTTATGCTTTTGAACGTTGTCACCATGAGGAGCCTCAATTACAAGAAGTTGAACAGCGTATGTTGAGATGTCATTTGTATCCTGATATCAAAGAATTGCCATTACTGGATAAAAATAAAATCAGTTGGGTTCCTTCGGTTGAAAAAGAAGAGATCGTGTTCACAGTAGATGATTTATCAGTTCATTTTATACATAAGAAAGGATTTTTGAGCCGTAAAAAAACCATTTTCAAAGCCGTTGATGGTTTGTCGTTCACTCTCTCCAGAGGTCAAACATTAGCTTTGGTTGGAGAGTCTGGCTGTGGGAAAACAACTGCAAGCCGTGCTCTGTTGAGGTTATTGCCAGCGGCCGGGGGGAAAATCAGATATAAAGATAGTGATGTACTGTCTATGACAGGAAGCGCTTTAAGAAGATACAGAAAAAAAGTACAGATTATTTTTCAAGATCCTTTTTCTTCTATGAATCCACGCATGACAGTTGGAGAGATCATCGCAGAAGGGATGCATGCTCAGGGAATGAAGCCTTCTTACATCAGGAAACAACAAAAATTCCTAATTGAGCAAGTGAACTTACCAATTACCAGTCTGCATCGATACCCCCATCAGTTTTCCGGTGGGCAAAGACAACGGATCTGCATCGCGAGAGCTTTGGCGACAGAACCCGATATTTTAATCTGCGACGAACCGACCAGTGCTCTTGATGTCTCTGTTCAGGCACAAATTCTTAATTTATTAAAGGAATTGCAACAGCAAAGAGGTATTTCCTATTTGTTTATAACCCATAACATGGGGGTCGTCTCTTATATCGCTGATGATGTATTAGTCATGAAAGACGGCTTGGCTGTTGAATATGGAGCGTGCGAGAAGGTGCTTCGGCAACCAGAACACCCTTATACCAGGCAGCTATTAAATGCTGTATTGGACATCGAGTAATATTTCAAATTTTCTTTTACATTTATCTGCTACATTTTATGCAGCTTATATATAATGAGGGCATTCTATTTTTCAGGGAATTCAGGGCATGAAAATCACTCGAAATCAATTAAATTTCAAAGGTGTAAAGGAATTTGGTGGTTGTTTAACAAGAAATGATGAACAAATTGAATTCATTAACAAAGAGATCAAGCTGTTGAAGGAATTAATCGAGTTCAATATTCTGAAGGGAATCGATGAAAACAAATCACAATCCTTATTTGATGCAGTGATTGAGGCAGTGGAAAAGGCTGGCTTGGATGTCGAGCATGAACTGCTCATACAATTTATTCAATCCACATCAGAGATTATTGACTCCAAATCGACAGACCTTCCTGAGTTGGTTTCCTTATTAACGGTACTCATTAAATCAAGTAAGAAGTATGACAAATCAGAATTGACCAGATATTGCCGTCTTATCGATAAGCTTGAAAAAACGGATGAGAAAACCTTGGAACAATGGATAAAAATACTGACTATACTTGGAAGAAATGTTGATAGTATAAATGGTGATTTATTATTCAATGTTCAGTCTCGCCTTGAGATCCATAGTGTTTTACTAAAAGATATTTCTTCTTTATTTGACTATCCTCCTTATCCCGCATTGGATGTTTTTTCCGAGAAATTGCGTGAATACTCAAGAGAGTTAAAATTATATATTGATTCATTTGATAGAGATCCTGCCGGAGCCAGGGCCCCCAAAGTGAATCAAGAAGGTATTCTGGTTAAGTCGAGAGAACGAATTTTTAATGAGCAATTTGACACAAGTCAAATTCAAGAGGTTATTGCCAAGATTGAAAGTCTGGCTGATGGAGCGAGTTTATCGTGTAAACGGCAATATGAATTGGCTCAACAAGTCGTATTTATCAATGCAATAGGCAGGAATTTTCCTCTAAAAATAGCGAGTGCAACGTATACTGATTTAACGCAATTAGGCAGGAATAAGTTGCAGGAGTTGTCTGATTTTTTAATTATGGAGATGAGAAGACTCGATATTAGCAAAGAGGATAAACTGCGAACTCAACTGAAGTTGCTGGCAGTGATGCGAGAGCAGTATTTTCGCAGTACCGGCATATTCTTTGATACTACACAAATGATTTCTCTTTTATTGTCTTTACATCATCAAGAACAGAATGTGTTAATGGAAGTCAGTCGTAATGAAAACCTGAGCGCTCAACCTGCAGCAATTCTTGCTGCCATGCAATGGGTGCTTGCTGAGGGTGGTACCGTCGACGTGTGTTTTGCAAATCACCGATTAATAGCTGATTATCTTGAAAAAGGTGATAGAGATTTCTTTACCTGTTTGGGTATACCTTCCTCTGTGTTAGAGGCGAATTCTGAGTCTGGTACTTACCAGGTTGGAGGTATTAATTACTCGACTCTTTCTGATTTGACTTCCTATCGCTCGCACGCAGAGATAGAGGATGAGGAACTGACTATGGATAGATACGGCTATCCTGTTTCCAGCCACCTCATTCTTAATCATATTGATTTTTCTAATGTAGACGATAGAACTTTATCTCATTTTTCTTCATTGTGTGATTATTATAAAGGGAAGGGGCGTGTCGTCAGGATAACCGAAACAGAGGAAACCGTTGGTGAAGTGGTTGGGCAAATCAGCCGGTTCGATATGGATGTGGGGTATCGGGTTTTCCCTGCCAGGATGAATTTGCAGGAAGAATTAAATACGCAAAGTTTGGCTGAAAGACGAAGAGAAGAAGCAGTTAAACAGTATTTCATTCAATCTGTTTCTAATATTCAACAAGCGGTATTAAATCAATTGGAAGAATGGCAAGCATTTTTGCATCTAATTTACCCCAAGTCAGAATGGAGACAGTTGGATAATGAATTACTTGTGCAAAGAAGCGAGCTAATTGATTCGCTAAAGAAGCAATGGACAAAGTGTTTGGAAGACTCTGATCCTAAAAAAATGTATCCAAACCCCTATGTCCGCAGGGATGTTTTTCAGCGCTTACAAACCAGAGAATTGGAAAAGGCGATTCAAGCCTATGAAAAATCCGTTTCCAGCATTTGGAACCTAAACCGAGATCAGTTGAAAGCAAAAACAGAAAATAGATTCTCCAATGACTCAGTCAATGCATTGCGCTGTAAATATTTGGAAGAGGTCGATTTAAGTGAACAAATAAAGTGGAGTAAATTATCTGCCCGTTTAAAGAAAAAAGAAGCAACTCAGGAGAAAAAGCGCAGTCATCGTCACCTTGAGTCAGCAGTAGAAGTAACTGGTGCGATGTTAAGCTATCATGATGGTGATTTAGAGCCCTATCGATTGGCTTTTGTGAACAGCCAACTGAAATTGTGGGCCAGGGATATTAGCAAAGAAATCAATAACTCCTCATTACCTGCCAGCGTTAAACAAGGTCTAATAGAGAGAGCTAATAATGCGGATAACTTTCTTGCTCTGGAGTTGTTATTAATTGACTATGAAAGCAGATGGTTAGACAAAGAGAAATTGAGTGAAAAATTCCGCATGCAACCAATTATCAGTGATATGCTGAGAGTGTATCAGCAAGCAGGTTTTGAAGAACATAAAGAACTTAAGATTTTAAAAGAAACCTATCTGGATAATACAGCTACACAAATCATTCATCATCTTGACAAGGCATTGGCTTGGGCTAAGCCTGAAAACAGAGGACCTTGGTATTGGATTGAGCGGTCAGCAGTAAAAAAAGCGGCAAATGAAATATTGGTTTTGGCCAACGGAGTAAAACAAGCAAGAGATTCTTTATCCAAACAGGTTGCTATCAAAAAATTATATAGAGCCTTATGCAAACATCAAGCTCAATTGGAGGATGTTTGGATTTTTTCATTTGGTCATAAAAATGCACGTGATTTGATTAATCAAACATTAAATACCATGGACAGTTTAACTGTTCTGAGTAGAGATGAGGGTGGGCTGGATATTAATTTTATTCAGGAGTGCAAAGAAGAAGCTCAATACTATTTGTTGGGAGAGAAATTCAGCTCTGTTTTAGAAGACTTTGAAAAAAATAACAGTCAGATCTTAACTGCTCATTCTGAATGGCAAGAGGTTAAAAGGCAACTTCAGCAAAAGCAAAATGAGAGTCGCAAGGTTTATACATTGAATGAAATGTATTATGTTCTTTGTAAAAAAATCAATGAATTATCCATTTCATATTCCCTATTGCGTGAGCCTTTAGTGCAATTACGAGGGATGATGCGTACTCTTTGGAATAGTTTTCAGGAAAAACACCAGGGTATCATGGATGAATCGAAATATTTTGATTTTAAAGCGCGAAAAATTAAGGAGGAGCTGGAGGGAATAGAAGGATATTCTGTTTTTAACGTGAAAGTAAAAAAAGGATATACAGGATTTAATGAGTATGTTGAGTTAATTATTGAAGGAGAAGGGACATCCGCATTATTTGAAGGATTTATGCAATATAAATCCAGGTTAACTGAATTAAAAGAGGCGTACCGTCAGTTAGAATTTTCTCTTAAGCAAAATAGATTAGAGTTGCTGAATCTGAATAGAATCCATGCCAAACACTTACCTTTTTTGAAAGATCGCATCAATGGCAATCCCGAAGTAGAGTTGTTTCCAGAGCAATGCCAAAGCAAGGTGAAGGAGATTTTAACACTAAAGGAGTGGATTAATGGCCAAATACCTGAAAACCTCAGTCAATTTCCTGAAAACATGCAAAATCATTTTCTTGACAGAAATACGTTAAAAAGCATGGATAGAAATATGATGACCATGGAGCAAATCGATAAGATAAAGGATGAGCAGTTAAAAGCCGACCTTACAGAATTATATAATAAAATGCATAAGGTCGATGAAGAACAGTCCAAATCATGGTTTTCTACAGTGACTCGCAGGATTGTTGGTTTGATTCCCGGCATGTTCAGACAGGAAGAGACAGAGGATGATTGGAGGTATCAATTTAATGAATTACAAGGACGCTCAGATAGCATTTTGCAATCGTTGTTGACTAAAAAAATAATGACAAAATATGATGCGTTGGTTAATGAAATGGTTTTAATCCAAAGCAATCTGGCAAAACAGATGGACTCTGGTAACAAAAAAATTCAATTTTTAAGCGATAAGATTCTTGAAGAAGAAAGGAAAACCAATGTGATTATCAAGCGTTTTGATAACCTCAATGATTTTTATGATTTTGAGGCTAAACTAAAACGTTTTAAAACCGCGCCTCCAATAGCCCCAGTAAATGAGGTTCAGATAGAATCTAAAAAAAGGATACTTTCTTATGGTGAGGAGGCGTTTTCCAATCCTGGAGAGGAGTTGCAGACGGATTCTGTAATGCAACCTCCAATGGTTTTTAATATTTAACGTGAGTGATGGATAAGGATTATAAAACCAGTTGATATCCAAGGTTCGTTCGGGCAGAGGAGCTGCATAAGCATCGTCTCGAAGCCTTGGCGCACAACATTAAATCCCGTACAAGGCTTCGAGACGGCATAAATGCCTCCTCAGCCCGAACGATTCGAGGTGACAACTGATCTTATCCATAACTCACATTATTTCATGAATACCAAACGAGATATGGTGAACCTGGGCAAAGAACTTTATTTGTGATTCTTTAAATACAAGTCCTGTATTATTGGCTTCTCTTTAATGCTGTTCGGGTTATTTTTAATCCGAACAGCATTGACGGAATGCAGATAACGCAGTGTCAATGGGGTAGAAAATCTTATTTATTAATTAACTCAATAATAAAATTAACCACCTTATCCAGATTGATCAGTTGAGTTTCGCTTGAAATTCGAGCCTTGTACTCAACACAGCCTTGCTCCAGGTTTCTCTCACTGACCACTAATCGGTGAGGAATCCCTATCAAGTCATTATCAGCAAATAATACACCTGCTCTTTCATTACGATCATCGAGTAATACATCGATGCCATGAGATTTGAGTTGTTGATAAAGTGACTCCGCCTGTTCTTTAACGGCTTGTGATCTCGCGCCATTAAGAGGAATAATATTGACTTGAAAAGGTGCTAAAGCTTGAGGCCAGATGATTCCGTGTTCGTCATGATGCTGCTCAATCGCGGCAGCGACCACACGAGTGATCCCTAATCCATAGCAGCCCATGATCATGGTTTGCAATTGTCCTTGCTCATTAATAACAGACGCATTCATGGCTTTGGCGTATTTATCACCCAATTGGAAAACGTGTCCTACCTCTATTCCACGACAGCAGTGAAGTGTTCCTTTCCCATCAGGGCTTGGGTCACCTTCTTTAACATTGCGTAAATCATAGGCATCATCGTATTTTGCATCGCGCTCCCATGCAGCATTGATAAAGTGTTTATCTGCCTGATTGGCGCCACAGACAAAGGAAGGCATGGCTAAGGCATGATGATCAACAATGACAGGGATGTTTAACTGGATTGGCCCTATGGAGCCTAGAGGGGTTTTTAACGTTTTTAAAATCAGTTCTTCATCAATAAAGGACAAGGGAGCGTGGACTAAGGGATGTTTTATCGCTTTAACCTCATTGAGTTCATCATCCCCTCTTAAGACCAGAGCCACCATAGGATGTTCTTTGCCTTTGACAATCAAGGTTTTGATGGTTTGATTACTGGCAATACCAAGGAAGCTGGCCACTTCATCAATTGTTTTTTGATTTGGAGTATCGACCAATGTGATTGTTTCATTACATGGTTGATTCGCTTTGAGTGGTTTTAAGCTGGTCGCTTGTTCAATATTTGCAGCATAGTCGCTGGCGTCACTATAAAAAATCAGATCTTCACCCGATTCAGCCAATACCTGAAACTCATGGGATGCTGAACCGCCAATGGCTCCCGTATCAGCTTCAACTGCTCGATATTTGAGTCCCATTCTATCAAAAATCCTGCAATAGGCTTGATACATATCTTTATAGGTTTCTTGCAGGCTTTCAAGACTGAGGTGGAAGGAGTAAGCATCTTTCATAATAAACTCACGGGCTCGCATTACCCCAAACCGTGGTCTGATTTCATCGCGAAACTTGGTTTGTATTTGATAAAAATTGACTGGCAATTGTTTATACGATTGCAATTCATTACGCATGATATCGGTAATGACTTCTTCATGGGTAGGCCCAAAGCAGTACTCTCTTTGATTACTGTCTTTCATAGTTAATAATTGACCACCAAAGGTTTCCCAACGTCCCGTCTCTTGCCATAATTCAGCAGGTTGTACTGATGGCATAAGCAGTTCCATGGCATGAGTTTTGTTCATTTCTTCCCGAACTATATTTTCAACTTTACGAAGCACTCTAAGGCCAAGTGGCATCCAGGTATAAAGTCCTGAGCCAAGCTTACGAATCATTCCTGATCTTAGCATTAATTGATGGGATGCTATTTCTGCATCGTTGGGAGTTTCTTTTTGAGTGACCAAAAACCATTGAGATGCGCGCATGTCTATTCCTGGATTTCTATAAATAATTAAGGTCGATATTATATACTTATCACCCTTCAATTTGCGATATGTTTAGTTTAGGTCCTTCGTTTCTCTGTTCTTCTCAAAAGACTATATTTGCTCACATTGTCCTATAATTATTAATAAATTGGTATTTTAAATTGGTAAAAATTATGCCAAATCTACCTGGATTATATTTTCTTCAAGCCTATCCAAGCGAAGAAATATGGAGATTATTTGTTGATGGGCGCTTCTGGTCAAAAGAAAATGGATGGAGAGGCTATGAGTCGCGAGAGCCAGGATGCCTTAACGCCGCTCTGGAGAGTTTATGTTCTATTGCATTGCAAGTTGAGAAATCAGGAGAGGAATTTGAATTAAGCGTTGATTTAATAAAGAGGATACACAAGAAGTGTGGAAAAAAGGTGGAGGAATTACAGGAAAAAAATCCAGGTGAACTCAGAACAGATGAACCTGTTTCATTTGGCATTCCAGCTGGCCGGGCCTCGATTAAGGGTATTGAAGAATTCCTGAGCCTGGTATTTCTTACAGAAGGTGGAGCTGAATTTGGCCCAGGCAAAGCGGGTCCATTTGGCCCACGCTTTGATAAGAACTATTTTAAAAATCTGAATCCAGAACAAATACCTGATCTTGCCAAGCAAATCTATTTCGATATGTGCAAATATGGGCATAGTAATACCAATCACTTCTATCTTGCCGTGATGAAAAATGTGGATGTTTACCTGGAAAAAATTACCCAATCTTACAACAAGGAAATAAAAACCGCCGAAACTCTTGATGAAAAACTTAAAATTATCGTTAAGCATATTCGAATGTACGAAGTATTACACCCTTTTCGAGATGCCAATGGCCGTACCTTTGTCAATAATTTATTAAATATTCTTTTAATGCAACAAGGTTTACCGCCAGCGACGTTTTACGAACCTAATGTCTTTGATTTATATAGCGCTGAGGAATTAGTTGTTGTTGTGAAGGAGGCAATTTTTAATACGGTAGAAATTATTGAACAAAGTAAAAGAAAGACTCCCATTACTTTATATGGATATCATTCAAGCTTGGAAGAGCAAACCAAATTTCGGGACATGCTGGATAGCCCATCGTATGAAAAAATCAAACATATGGATTTTTCAGATTTAAACCCTGAGAAACTGCATCTGAAGACTCAAAAATGTTTATCATCATTAAATGAGCAATATCCATTACACAGAGGCGCAATCTATCTTAGTGATCCTGGTGAGATAAAATTATTATTGTCAAATCGCAATGAATCCCAGATTAATCAGCAGATAGAGCAAGGAGCACCGCCTATTTATGTCGGTAAAACTCCTGCTCATTTGGCTGTCATATCAGGAAATATGGCAATGCTTGATGAGCTTATCGCAAAAAAAGCGGATTTATCTCTTCAGGATTATGATGGAAAAACTGCTCTTCACTATGCTGCGGAGTGTGGAAATATGCAAATTATGGGAAAAATACTAAAAGTTGTGCTAAGCCAGGAAGATGCCATCAAAGTACTGAATATCAAGGATAATCATGGCAAAACAGCATTCCATTATGCTGCTGAGTTTGGAACCCCGGAATTAATATCAGCCTTGACAACCACAGAGGTTATTCAGATTAATGAACCGGATAACAGCGGTTCTTCAGCAATCACTTTGGCATATAAAAATCATAAATTGAAAATTTTCGATGAACTATTAAATTCCGGTGCTGATATCAGTGATGAGCTTTTGGACGCGATATGGGCTCGGAAGGATAAAGAGACATTAGGTAAAATAATTGCCAAAAATGAGAAAATTCTTTTGAATAAAGAAGCCTTCAGGATAGCTATTTCTTTAGGAAGTGTCAGTCTGGTTAAAAAATTTTTACGTGCCGGGGTCGATATTGATATACCCTTAACCAAAGATAAAGCAACACCGCTAATGTTATCTATAAATTCCGGTAATCCCAAATTGGTCAGTTATTTATTGAAAAAAGGAGCTAATACACGTTTAACCGATACCAGTGGCAATTCTGTCCTGCATTATGTTTTTTATTCAAAGGCAGAAAACAGGGAAGCTTTAGCAAATATTATAACTGAGAAAGATAAGAAATTAATTAATCAGCCAAATGCTAATGGAAATCCACCTCTTTATAATGCTGTGGTAGTTAATGATTTGAAAATGGCAACAATTTTATTAGAAATGGGGGCAAGGGTCGATTTCGAAGACAGGCTGGGAAATAATATTTTGCATAGTGCCATGAGAAGATGTGATTTGCCGATTATATTGGATATTGTCAAGAAAGATAGCACCTTACTTCATAAAAGAAACTCTGAAAGAAGAAATCCTTTTCATCAGGCATTGCATGAGATGCATACGTTTCCATCCTCAAAAGAAACCGAAGAAATACACTTCATGAATTTAAGTGATTTACTTTTAAAAGAAGGAGTCGATTTAAATAAAAAAGATATTAAAGGAAAAACAATATTAGATATCGCATTATCCAAGCAGTATTTTCATTTATGTGTCAAACTGATGAAAGCAGGTGCCCATACCAATATATCTTCTCCATCAAAATTTCTTAAAAACTCCGATGCCAATTCTATTTTGGAACGTCCTTTTAAATTTAAGAACGATTTAAAAAAAGAGCTCGATAATAATCCGCTAATTGCTATGGCACAAATTAATGATTTGTACGTCCAAATCAAAAATAACAGGATTAGGACTCCTACAGGTTATGCCCCGAAAGAAGGAGTATCCTTTTTTAAAGGAAAATCAAACGATGCCAAAGCACATGATGAGGTTTTATCTGTTTTAAAGGAACTCTACGACAGTAAACTCACTGAGATGCTCGGTAATCTTCCTGGAGAAGGATTAGAAGAAATCAAAAGAAGCCAGAAATTTTTTGACGGCGAACTAAAATTATTAATTAAAAACCAGGACATTTCGAGGAAAGTCGATAAAAAGTCTATTCAGGAAGCAGTTGGTACATCCTTGAAATTAAAATGGTAAGAACTGCTATTTCAATTCATTTTTATTTTCTATTTCACTATCCAATAATTGCAACTCGATTTTTTTGTGAAATGCCTTGTATAATTTATTTTGGTTTTCCCCAAACAATGTTTGGAAAACCCCGGTTTTAGGTTTTATTTCACTATCTAGCATGGATAATAGCAATTTAATATCATTTTTTTCGAGAGAGGATTCCTTAGATAAGTAAGCACTCAGATCATTTAATCGTTCCTGATAATTTTTTTTACTATCTAAACCAGTCGAAATACGAAAATAGTGAGTTAAGACAGCCTGAGTTTTATCAAGGGTTTCTTTTTTAAAAGCACGTTCAAAATGAGTTTCAGAAATTGGGCACTCGATTTCAGGTTGTACCATTTCAAGTGACAGACGATGAAATGCCTCTTCTAAATCAGCCTCAGATTTTACCCTTGCTTTAAATAGTGGCGCCAGGATTTGATGTTTCTCAGGGTAATTGATAAAACCTCGTATGAGCTCATCTAAATGATAGGGAATGCGCGTTACATTGATGGTTGAACAATCACCGACGGTACGACTTTTTAAATCGTGCATTACCATCTCCAGCGGGATTTCAATATTTTCAAAATAAGTTATTCCATCACTCAAACCGTCTTCAAAGAGAATTGCTTTTAATGTCTGTGCTGTTTCCACATGGCCTGTTTTAATAAAATATTCCAGGACTTCATTAATGGTTTTGACAGATTTTTCATGGAAGTGTTGTTGTTCTATTTCATTAATTAATTTTATTAACGTTTTTCTACGCTCCAAACTGCGAGACATGGCGCGCTGGGTAATGATACGAGCGATATCAAATGAAGATGGGTAGGGAGCATCTGTCAATTCGTCAAATAGCGTTTTGAAATATTCTTTATCTACTCCTATATCTCGACGGTCATTGGTTTGAGCAATCAAACTGGTTTTCAGCTCCCCCCAAACCCCATCAGTCATTGATATTATAATGTCGCCTTCTGCAAGTTTAAGTGTTTGTCTGACAAGCAGGGCGTCTTTATTTGCAGTTGTTGCCAGGGCTTGCAGGGATGGTGGTGTCCAGGTACCAAATCCGCGATATATATGGCATGCGGATACCATATGTTTTATTTTAAAACGTTTATCCAGGATAATAATTAGTCCATCACCAATATTTGCAAATTCACCTATGTATCCTTTTCCCGGATGATTTTGATAAATAAAAGCAGCCATCGACGCTTCTGTATGCTGCAACGTTTTCGGTGCTGTTTGTTTTTTATCAGAGGCCTTTGGTTGGGTAATCAAGCTTAGAGTCGTATCTATATTTTGGTCGCAATTCAAAAAATTCTCGCAACTGGAATGAGATACTCTGTATATCTCGTCGTCTTCTTCCTGATCGCCATTTCCACCACCCAGACCGTCAGTAATTGCGACTCTTGCTCCGTTAACGATGCCATTTGTATCAGTAGTCACTAACACGCCTGATGTATCGAGTATGGTATCGTGTTCGATATCATTCTCTTGGTGAGAAAGACTGGAACCGATAATAATGGAATGATTATGGCTTTGATTTACAGAGTAAAACCGTTCTGATAAAAAGCTTGATAAATTTTTTGTTTGGTCTTTTGCAACGGATTGTGAAAAAATAATTTTTTTCCCAGTGATAATTTTATCTCTCATATTGCAACTCGTAAAAACAAGCTTATTCTCATTAATAATATAGCGTAACTTCATACGCCAGGCTTAACGACTTGTAGAAAATCTTATGCCTGGCTTGAGAAATTTATTTCTTTCCGGTGTTTTTACAATTTCAAAAAAGTTTAACTTGCTTTGGCTTCTAAAAGAATGGTTTCAAATTTTTGAGCCAGGAGCTTATTTTCGTCTCCATCCAAAGTGGATAACTCTTCGGTATATGTTTTACAGCTCACTTTTCCGCTGCTTACATCATAAATAGCACCAACCATCCCTATCTCATTACTGTCTATCATAGTCCGTAAAATATCACTTTTCTTATAAATGTTCTGTAAGGTATTCGCAACATTTAATTCAGTGACATGATTTACAAAAGTTTGATTTTTTCCGTTACGTTCTGTTGTAGTTTCTTTTTCTGCGTTAACTGCAGGCTTAATTTTAGAGAGTAATTGGGTGATATGACCTTTTTCAATACCATCACAGGCAGATTGAATGGCGCCGCATCGGGTATGTCCCAGAACCATGATAAGCTTTGCACCAACTACGTTACAGGCGTATTCTATGCTGGCCAAAATATCGTCATTAATCACATTGCCTGCTATGCGGACACAAAAAAGATCACCGAAACTCATATCAAAGATGGTTTCTACAGGAACTCTTGAATCGATACAGGCCAAAACCACAGCAATTGGATGTTGTGTTTTTGCAGTGTATTTTATATCGATTTGGTTTGATCGATGAATCCGGTTATCGCTTAAAAAGCGCTGATTTCCCTCAAGCAGTATGTTTAATACTTGTGCGGGCGTCAGGTTAGTTTGAACATCATAGGTTGTAACCGTAATGAAATCGATGTAGTTATGAATTTTATAGTGTTCCTGAAATCCGGTGAAATTTACAGAAATTTGTTTACTGCCTGCCAACTCTTCTTTCAATTCATTAAATAAGTCCAGAATTTCTTTATCAATGTATTGAGAATGACGCGCATCGATAATCAGTTGAGAACGTCTGGGCAATGTATCCAATTCAGCGACCAATGCAGCTTTGTTAAGAAAAGTCATTTGTTGGGGAAGCATCAAACGGTATGTTGAACCATTTGGATAAATTTCCTTAATGATATCAATACGAGCTTGGCTATTGGACTTTAATATATAAAAGAGACTGATAGCCAGACCTATTAATATACCTGCAAGAAGATTGAAGGCAATAATACTGATCACGGTCACTATAAAAGGGATGAATCGATCGCTGCCTTGTGAAAATATATTGATATAGATGGCTGGTTTATTTAGTTTATAGCCAGTGTAAATTAAAATTGCAGCGAGAGAAGACAAAGGAATTTTATTCAATGCACCAGGTATTAACATGACAGCAAACAAGATGAAAAAACCATGGAGTACGGCTGAAAATTTGGTTTTTGAACCAGCATGGATATTAATGGATGTTCTGACAATGACTGATGTAACAGGAATACCCCCAACCAAACCTGATGTTATATTACCCAAGCCTTGAGCAACTAATTCCTGGTTAGTTGGGCTGTGCCTTCTTTTTTTATCCAATCGTTCTGACGCTTTGAGATTAAGCAACGTTTCCAAAGAAGCAACGATACATATGACTAGCGCATAGAGATAGACTTTAGGATTAGTCCAGGCGGACCAGTCAGGGTACTCAAGATGGCTGAAAAATTGGAAAAAACCATTGGTATCTGGGATATTAACCAGTTGAGGCGAGTTTTGTGCCAGGCTGGAGTTTGTCCAGATGAAAAGTTCATTTAACAGTATTCCTGCCAGAACTACAAGGATAGGGGCTGGGATTTCCTTCAGAATTTTATTTTTGGTTATATCAAAATAGATTAAAATAGCCAATGAAAGAGTAGTAATGATGAGTGCGCCTTCATTAATGTGCTGCGACAAAGCTAACAAAGGGCTTACTGTAAACCCTTCTGTTGTTTCCAATAAATGTGTTTTAAGCTCATCAAAATCTGATGAGAGAGTGAATGCAAGTGGTAATTGCTTAATGATTAGCAAGATCCCGATTGAACACAGTAAGCCTTGAACTACGTTCGAAGGAACATAATCTGCAACAAATCCTGCCCTTAATGCACCAATTATCATTTGTAAAAGGCCTGCAATCGTAAGAGCCAATAAGAAGGTATTAAAATCACCAAGTTGAGAGATTGCCGCCAATACAACGGCTGCCATACCCGCAGCAGGCCCGCTGACACTAACTTGTGAGCCGCTAAATATACCCACAACAATACCGCCAATGATTCCACTTAAGATACCAGAAAAAAGAGGTGCGCCAGAAGCCAGGGCAATACCTAAGCATAAAGGAATCGCCACGAGGAAAACGACAATTGCAGCAACAAAATCAAATTTTAAATAACGTTTAGAGTAGATACGAAATAGACGCAGGTTAACTATATTTCTATCAATCATAATCTAAAAGTTCCTTTATTTTGAATTCAGTATCGGGTTAATGAAACAAAGTCACAGGTAATGTGATAATTTGAAAGCCTATTTTTATATATTTAATTCCATTTGTCAAAATAATAAGCTTATTTTACGTGCCAATTATTTCATTATATTGCAAAAATGAAAAGAAATATTAGATAATAATTTTCATAAGTCAAATTTTTTCATCCTCAAGCTCAAATTCCTGTGCGTTAAAAACCTCTTCACATTGGATTGACTGCGTGGTTTCAAGCCCATCTTCCAGATTTTTAAAATTCCAAAAATTTTGATCCATCAATTGACTTGGCTTCAAACTTTGCAGCGCATGAAGCATGTTACTGGGGACTTTGGGGTTTTCAATCGCAAGCTGATCAATGAGTGAGGCAACTTTTTTGCGCATTAGATTTTCTTGAGAACCACAAAGATTGCATGGGATAATTGGAAAGGCTTGTTCTGATGCAAACGTAATAATATCTTTTTCCTGTACATAGCACAGTGGCCGGATGACTATGTGCTTTTTATTATCACTTAATAATTTGGGTGGCATGGAACGTATATCGCCATTATATAGAATTGACATCATCAATGTACGAACAAGATCATCGCGATGGTGACCTAATGCTATTTTATTAAATCCGTTTTCTTCAGCATATCTATAGATGATTCCACGTCTCAAGCGAGAACACAAAGAACAGTAGGTTTTGCCTTCAGGAATTTTTTCCTTCACTATACTGTATGTGTCTCGGGTTAGTATTTCATGAGGAATGGATTTTTCAGCCAACCATTGACGCAAACAGGCATCATTCCACCCTGGCTGGGCTTGATCCAGAGTAAACGCAAAAATTTCAAATTTATTTCCTGATTTGATCCTGAGTTGGTTAAGAATTGTTAATAGTGTGAATGAATCTTTTCCGCCAGACAGACATACCATGACTCTGTCACCACGCTGGATCATATTAAAATCAGCTATGGCTTTACCTGTATAATGAAGTAATTTTTTTTCAACTGAAGAAGGATTGGAAGACATAAAAAAACCTAAATTTGTTATTTGGAGGTTTTGTTATCTACGGGTGAAAATCCATTGACACGTGTAGTTGCTAACCATGAGTTAATCTGTTCGAGATCATTAACGTTTAATGTCCCTGCAAGGTATTTCAGCGTAAGTATGGAATTAATCAAGTCGTATTGATCCCGGGCTAATTGTTCCTGTGCTTCAAACAATCTTTGTTGAGCATTGACCACATCTACCATGGTTCGAGTACCAACTTCAAATTGAGCTTCAGTACTTTGCAAAGAATTTTGCACGGAGATGACCGTTTGTCTGTCCGCCTTTACTTTGCTGATCCCATCAGTGATGGTATTGAAAGCAATGCGGCTGTTTACAATCACATCGCGATACGTTTGTTCCAGTTTTTCACTCGTAGACTGAAAGCCATATTGAGCTTGTCGGGTTTGAGCCTGGACCAGGCCGCCTTGAAAAACAGGAAAATTCATCGCGATTGCAATATTAGCCTGGGTTTGTTTTGACGGAATAAAAACGGTATTGCCGGATGCATTATTATGTACCTGGCTTGCGTTGCTCTGTAGTGAAAAAACTGGCCAGTTGCCGGCAGAGATCGCTTTTACATTGTCTTTTGCTACCTCAAGATTATATTTTGCAGCATATAATTTATAGTTTTGCTTAAGTCCGGTATCTATCCATTGATTCACGTCATTTGGCTCTGGCTTAACAAGAGGAATTTTGCTGTCTTTGAGTGGCGCAAGTGTTTCGTATACGTGATTAGTAAGTTTTCGTAAATTTTCACTCTGATTAATCTGATTATTGCGGGCGGCGATAACTGTCGCTATGGATTGATCATACGCTGCTTTTGCTTCATAGACAGAAGTGATGGCATCCAGGCCAACTTGAAAACGTTGAGTTGCTTGATCATATTGTCTTTTGTTCGCCCGTTTTTTTGCTTCGGCAAAGTCTAAAGTGTCTTTAGCAAACAAGACATCAAAATAGGCTTTGGCCGTTCTTAGAATTAAATTCTGTGCTGCATCATTGAAAGTGGCTTGTGCTGCTTTAACAGAGGCTTTAGCCTGGGCTACCTTGGCCCATGCCTGATAGTTAAACAGTGCCTGAGAAGCATTGACTTGCCACAAATAACTTCCATAGTATTGATTGGCACTGAAAGCTCCAGCAACAGCATCCTGATAATTGCGACCAGCTTGTGAACCAAGGCCTACTTGAGGGTAAAGAGCGGCACGAGCTTGAGGTATGGCTTCTGTGCTGGACATATAGGTATCATATGCCTCTTTAAAAATGGTATCGTTCTCCAGAGCTTGTTGATAGATATCCATTAGGTCTGTTGCAAACACATGGGTTGAAACACCTAAAGTTAAAATCCAACAAAACAGAGATTTTCTCATTCGAGTTTTCCCTAGAAAACAAATTCTTTCGGTTTCAATTGATCTACCAGAGGAGGTATATCCGTTTCAAAAAGCATGGATTCTGTCCAGATTGCATTATGATCCAACTGAAAAAGATAAGCTTGCATTACAGGGGATTTACCAAGGATTGCGAACAATTTGCCACCGGGTAAAATTTGTAGTTTATGGGTATCTGTCAGTTTTTCCATGGCACCAGTGAATACGATAACATCGTATGGCGCACTTTCCAACCATCCACGACAAGCATCTCCGGTAATTAATTCAACATTATTACAATTATGCTCCTCGAGTTTACGTTTTGCATTGGCAGTAAATTCAGAATAATAGTCAATACTGATGACTTTTTTACATAACTTACTGAGTAATGCAGTCATAAAACCGGTTCCTGTTCCCACTTCCAACACAGTTTCATGACCTTTAAGATCAAGGGATTGTAAAATTGTACCTTCTTCCAATGGAGTTAACATCCTTTGACCGTATGCCAAAGGAATTTGCATGTCTGAATAAGCAAAATGAGAAAAAGGTTCAGGAACAAACTCATGTCTTAAGAGCTCATCGTATAAGTCAAGGATGGATTCGTTTAATACATCACCAGTTCGTAACTGTTGTTTGATCATATTTATGCGTGCACTGTGATTCATTTGCTCTACCGTCTTAATAATCATTGGATAGGTTAAAACTTTGGAGCAATTTTAGCAAGAATTCAGCTTATGTCTAAGCATTAATGTTTGAAAGTGAAATTTTCTTGATAATATCTCATGGTGAGAATGTTTAAAATTTGGTATTATTTACAAATTTATCCAGAAATACAGGAGATTATAGTGCTTGAGCGATTCATTAATTATTTACAAAATGAACTTGAAACACTCAAGGCAGACGGATTGTATAAATCAGAGCGAGTTATTTCCAGCCAACAGCAAGCTGACGTGAAGGTTAACGAAAGAGAAGTTATTAATCTTTGTGCAAATAACTACTTGGGTTTGGCCAATGATCCTGAATTAATAGCGGAGGGACAGGCTGCGTTAGCCAAGTATGGATATGGCATGGCTTCTGTTCGTTTTATTTGTGGAACACAAACCCCGCATAAGCAACTGGAACAAAAAATTAGCCATTTTTTAAGTAAAGAAGACACTATATTGTATTCTTCCTGTTTTGATGCCAATACGGGATTATTTGAGACATTATTGACAGAAGAAGATGCCATTATCAGCGATGCCCTGAATCATGCGAGTATTATTGATGGAGTCAGGCTGTGTAAGGCCGCACGTTATCGATATGCCAATAATGATATGAAGGCCCTGGAAGAACAGTTAATTGCAGCAAAAAATGCGAGATTTCGTTTGATTGCAACAGATGGTGTTTTTTCAATGGACGGTATATTAGCTAACTTGCCAGCAATTTGTGAACTGGCCGACAAGTATGACGCCATGGTGATGGTTGATGATTCTCATGCTGTTGGTTTCATGGGTAAGACAGGTAGGGGAACACCAGAGCATTTTGGAGTTAGTGATAGAATCGATATCGTAACCGGCACTCTTGGTAAAGCCTTAGGGGGCGCATCAGGAGGATATACTGCGTCAAATCAAGTTGTCATTGATTGGTTGCGCCAACGATCCAGGCCTTATCTGTTTTCCAATACATTGGCGCCCGTTATTGCGCATACTTCTTGTGTGGTGCTCGATAAATTGTCCACAAATAACTCCCTTGCTGAAAAATTAAAGCGCAATAGTCATTATTTCCGTGAAGGAATGACTCAGTTAGGTTTTGAGTTAATCCCGGGTGAACACCCTATTATTCCTGTCATGTTAGGAGATGCTAGTTTGGCCGGGCGAATCGCTAATCGGTTGCTGGAGTTGGGTGTCTATGTTGTAGGGTTTTCCTATCCAGTGGTACCCAAAGGTTTAGCCCGCATTCGTACCCAAATGTCTGCAGCTCTTGAATTACATCATTTGGATAAAGCCTTGAAGGCGTTTGAAACGGTTGGTAAGGAATTCTCTGTAATCTGAAACTAAATTACTCTACATTTCACAACCTGATATTTTTAGGGTGAATTGCGAAATGGTGGTATTACCTAATTAATTTGAGGTATGACAATGAAATCATTGGTTAAAGCAAAAAAAGAGCCTGGAATTTGGATGCAGGATATTCCTGTTCCTGAATATGGAGTAAACGATGTTTTAATAAAAATTAAAAGGACTGCAATTTGTGGTACAGATATCCATATTTATTCCTGGGATGAATGGGCGCAAGCCACAATTCCTGTTCCTATGACCGTAGGGCATGAATTTTATGGTGAAATAGTAGAGGTTGGAAAAGAAGTACAAGGTTTGAAAGTTGGACAGAGAGTTTCTGGTGAAGGTCATATTACCTGTGGTTTTTGCAGAAATTGTCGTGCCGGCAAGCGTCATTTATGTCGTAATACCCTGGGAGTGGGGGTGAATCGACCAGGATGCTTTGCTGAGTATCTGGCGCTTCCTGCTACCAATGTCATCGCTCTCCCTGACAACATTACAGAAGAGCAAGCGGCTATTCTCGATCCTTTTGGAAATGCTGCTCATTGTGCATTGGCATTTGATGTAGTAGGCGAAGACGTTTTGATTACTGGTGCAGGCCCCATAGGAATAATGGCCGCAGCCATCGTAAGACATATTGGCGCACGGCATGTTGTTATCACCGATGTTAACGATCATCGATTGGAACTGGCCAGGCAAATGGGTGTCAGCCGAGCGGTTAATGTCAAATACCAAAAATTAAGTGATGTGGCTAATGAGCTAGGAATGCTTGAGGGTTTTGATGTTGGTCTGGAAATGTCCGGGAACCCTATGGCATTAAACGATATGATGAAAGCGATGAATCATGGTGGTCATGTGGCTTTATTGGGTATCCCACCACAAGAAACCCCTATAGATTGGAACCAGGTTATCTTTAAAGGATTGGTTATTAAGGGTATTTATGGTCGAGAAATGTTTGAAACCTGGTATAAGATGATTGCTATGTTACAGAGCGGTTTAAATATTTCTCCCGTTATTACTCATAATTTCCCAGTAGATGAATATCAGCACGCATTTCAAATTATGGCATCGGGCCAGTCAGGGAAAGTTATACTGAACTGGTAGTATTGTTTGATAAAAGGCTGATTATAGAGAGTTGGAGCGATTATGGCGCAGTATATATTCACTATGAATAGAGTGAGCAAGATTGTTGAGAACCAAAGGTTTATTTTAAAGGATATTTCATTAAGTTTTTTTCCAGGGGCAAAAATTGGCGTATTAGGATTAAATGGCTCTGGAAAATCTACTCTATTGCGGATTATGGCAGGTGTTGATACACAATATGAAGGTGAAGCAAGACCTCAACCAGGAATTAAAATTGGATATCTTGCTCAAGAACCTGAGCTTGACTTAAATAAAACTGTCCGCGAAGTAGTTGAGGAAGGTGTCGCTGAAATTAAAGAGAAACTGTCTCGTTTCGATGCGATTAGTATGCGTTTTGCAGAACCAATGAGCGATGATGAAATGAATGCCTTGTTAATAGAACAAGGTGAGCTGCAAAATGAGATAGAAGCTTGTGGCGGTTGGGATCTTGAGAGAAAGCTCGATGTGGCTGCTGATGCATTAAGATTACCCGAGTGGGATGCCATAATAGGAAAACTGTCGGGTGGTGAACGCAGACGCGTTGCTCTTTGCCGATTGTTGCTATCAAGTCCTGATATGTTGCTTCTTGATGAACCTACCAACCATTTGGATGCAGAGAGTGTTGCCTGGTTAGAACATTATCTTGAAGAGTTTTCTGGTACCGTTGTTGCAATTACCCATGACCGGTATTTCCTGGATAATGCGGCGGAGTGGATTTTAGAATTGGATCGGGGTGAAGGTATCCCTTATAAGGGGAACTACAGTTCCTGGCTTGAACAAAAAGAAGCACGGTTGAGTATGGAGAAAAAGCAAGAGGACGCTTTGCAACGTGCTATTAAAGCAGAGTTGGAATGGGTTAGAACCTCACCTAAAGGACGTCATGCTAAAAATAAAGCCCGCTTGGCCCGTTTTGAAGAAATGAATTCTAAAGAATTCCAAAAGCGTAATGAAACCAATGAAATATATATCCCGCCCGGTGAGCGGTTAGGTGATTTGGTTCTGGAAGGTGAAAAAATATGCAAATCTTACGGTGACCGGATATTAATCGACAATTTTGATTTCAAACTTCCCAAAGGCGGTATTTTAGGAATTATTGGTCCCAATGGGGCAGGTAAGTCTACTTTTTTAAAAATGTTAACTGGGCAGGAAGAACCAGATAAGGGCGTCATTCGTATTGGAGAAACAGTGAAGTTGGCTTATGTTGATCAGATGCGGGACAATCTAAACCCCAACAATTCGGTGTGGCAAGAAATTTCAGATGGCCATGACATTATGCAGATAGGTAATTTCCAAATGCCTTCACGAGCCTATGTTGGGCGTTTTAATTTTAAAGGGACGGATCAGCAAAAGAAAATTTCTCAATTGTCTGGCGGGGAGCGTAACCGGGTTCATTTGGCAAAATTATTGAAAAGTGGCGGGAATGTTTTGCTACTCGATGAACCCAGTAATGATTTGGATGTTGAGACATTGAGAGCTTTGGAAGAGGCCATCCTTAATTTTCCAGGTTGTGCTATAGTGATTTCTCACGATAGATGGTTTTTAGATAGAATTTGTACTCATTTGATGGCTTTTGAAGGAGATTCACAAATAACCTTTTTCGAAGGTAATTACACTGAATACGAAACGGATAGAAAGCGTCGATTGGGTGATGAAGCGAACAGACCATCACGAATTAAGTATCGAAAATTAAGCGATTAATTAAGGCCACCAGGTTTTACTATTGTGGAGATAAAATCTAAATGAAAAAAATTTATTGGGCAGTTATTTTAATGTGCCTTGGATTAACTTCGTGCGTTGAGTTTGATGAGTCAACATTAATTACTGACGATGCGGGTTATGTACATAGGACCGTTCATTATTTAAGGGATAAAAGAGGACGTAATTATTTCCCAATGCAAATTAAAGCACCGGGCGAAAGATTATTTGTTTTTGATCCTAAAGCGTCTGCCTGGGCTGCCTACGATGAAGAAGGTCATCGTGTAATGACGGGAGCTGGTTCTGGTGGAATAGATGTTTGTGAAGAAAATCCAAATCAATCTTGCAGGACGATAACCGGAACATTCAGGATTTATAACAAACGAGGTATTGACTGTCGTTCGGGTGAATACCCTGTCGATACGAAAGGTGGGGCTAAAATGCCCTATTGCATGTATTTTTACAGGGGGTTCACTATTCACGCGGCTTATGAAGTTCCAGAGCACCCATCAAGTCATGGATGTGTAAGGGTTTTCCCCAGCGCTGCCAAATGGTTGAACGAAGAGTTCTTGCGAGTTGGAACGAAGGTAATCGTATTAGCCTACCCCGATCAAAACGGGGTGAAAACCATGTCCTCATTGGAAAAAGTGAATTAAAATTTGGACTATTGTTTTAAAACATCAATGTAATTTGAGAGACACTTTAATTTTTTAAAGTGTCTCAATTCAGGTGTTATTCATTGTAAATGAAACGGAAATGTAAATAATGGATTATATAACCTCTTTTACTCCTTATCTAAGTGCCATTGGTGGATTACTGATTGGCTTAAGTGCTGTCCTTTTTTTATGGTTAAACGGCCGTATAGCAGGCATCAGTGGAATGATACACGGACTCTGTCCACCTGAAAAACCATTCCCAGTCTGGCGTATTGCCTTTTTACTTGGTTTGGCAGCTGCAGGATTGATCTATTTCATAAGCCCTGTTATCCAGTTTCCATTAAGAACACATTATCCGGTTTTCCTGTTACTAATTGGTGGATTTTTGGTGGGTTTTGGAACCCGAATGGGCCAAGGTTGTACTTCGGGACACGGGGTATGTGGACTGGCCAGATTTTCCAAGCGCTCCTTTATAGCGACACTGCTTTTTATCTTATCTGCAATGATTACTGTGTATCTGATAAGACATGTGGGAGGATTATATTAATGTATAGCATCATGTCATTTCTATGTGGTTTGTTATTTGGAGCCGGGTTGACTATTTCAAATATGATCAATCCTAACAAGGTATTAAATTTTCTTGATATCAATGGATTTTGGGATCCGAGTTTACTGATTGTAATGGCTGTTGCTGTCACCGTAACTTTTTTGGGGTACAAACTGATAAACAAATTTGATAAACCAATATTGTGTAATCAATTTTATTTACCCGAGAAGAAAAGCATTGAGAAAAAACTAATCTTGGGAAGTATCATTTTTGGAATTGGTTGGGGTGTAGCTGGATACTGCCCAGGTCCATCCATTACTGCCTTGACTACCCTTAATTCCGATCCGGTATATTTTTTGATTGGGCTGATAGCAGGATCATGGACTTATTACTGGCTATTTAAAAAGAGGACTATTCAAAAATAAAACTCTCGGAGGAAGTGCCAGGTGGTTACACCTGGAAGATCACCCCTCGATTTTGATTTTAAGATCCAAAACATTGGCATTAATTGTCACCCGGCCTGTAGTAAAGGGAACGGGTACATTGTTTACCTTGGCTTTGTTTTGAATGCTGGGATTAGAATACACATGTCCCAAGATAAGTTCCATGGAAGCATGTTCCGTAAAACGGTAGTCACCAATCAAGCCAAGAAAATATTGAGTATCAGAAGGAAAAACGATAGTCCTAAGGCCATCTTCTTCAGGACCATCATCTATCATGCCAGCCAGCGCAATGCCTAATTTATCAGACACTTGTTTACGTATTGCGGCAAGATAAGCATAAGAGGCATCAAAATTCATATCAAAAATAAAATTAGTAAATGGATGTGGTGCTGCTGTGTTATAAAGTCTTACTTTTTGATTGGCGTTCCATTCGCTTTGAAAAACCTGTAAGTTGATGAGCCATTTGGGATTAAAAATATGGACATAACTGGCAACCGTTGTTGCTGGCATATAAAAACCGAATTGGAAATCAGGGTTGGCAGCTAATCCCAGATAACTGGTTCCGGAAGTATTTTGGCGAATTCTTGAATAATAAGTGATACCAAGGAAATTGGTATCATTCACTGCATAATTAATCCCCAAATTATAACCCACACCAAAACTAGAGGATCGGTTAATTAAATTCGCATAAGTGGATTGGCCAGTAGGAAAAGCCCAATTGACTTCATTCTTTAGTAGTACATTAAAGTTTATGCCACCACCAATTTGTAATTTTTTGCTAATCGCATAGGATATTTTGGGGCTTAGATCCACATCGGTCAGGTAATTTTGGGTCGCAGCGTATCTTGTAAAAGCGTCGTTTCCCCAATCAAGATTGGAATTAAAAGGTTCGGTAAGATCTACTGCAACTACAGTCTTGTCATTGAGGCGCTTGGCAACTCGACCATATGGCCAAACAATATAAGTACGCGAGTGATTAACCCCTGAATCGTATTGAAACGTATTAAAATTTAAGGCGCTTCCCTTAAATTGCAAGTCAGCATAAGAACCAGTTCCTCCAATAAGCAAGATACCATTTTTTACTTTGAATAAGTCAGCAGGGTTGTTATAACTAATTCCCGCAAAATACTGTATCACATTCGCCTGGGCATTGAATGTCAACAGGCATAATACTCCTGTAAATATTAATCGCATGATATTTCCGTGATTTTGGCAGCATTCTTAATGGAATGCCGCACTAATTGTTAAATTTAATTCTGGGTATTTGTTGTAGAGCCACTCGGAGGTGAGTTGGTTGGTGTCCCAGTCTGTGTTTGTGTATTGGTTTGGGTAGCATTATTTGTTGTGTCACCAGGTGTTTGAGAGGTCGAGGTATTTGAGTCTGCTGGGTTTGTATTAGACGGTGAATTGGTTTGTGAGGTATTGGTTGCTGTGCGGGGTACAGCAATCATTTGGTTGATGCCTAAATCACCGGTAATTTTTCGTCCAACAGTTACGTTGACATTAAGTAACTGGGTTACCTTCTCCTTGTCATTTTGATAGACAACTTGTAATGGTATGATAATTTTCCATTGATTTTCTATCGCTTCAGTCACTTGTGGCTGACCATCAATTTGGCTGCTAACATGCAACTTTTGTGATTTAATGGCATCGAGATTACCTGATTTTTGCAATGCTGAATTAAAGCTTAGCCATCCTTGATCTGTAAAGCAGGCTTGTAATTTTTGCAATTGGGCATCTACAGTAGCCGGATCAAAATCAAATGCCTGAATTATTGCCTTCTCTGACCAGGTTAAAACCAGGGATTGCTCTATTGCTTTTGTTTCGGCGGAAATCTTGTAATCACAATTAATAACTGGCGCTGTTTGTTGTGAAGGTACTTGTTGTTGAGCAGGTTGCTGTGTGGTTTGTTGCTGTGCTGGTTGATTCTGCTGATTATTCTGGGTGTTTTGGTTAGACTGTTGTTCCCCTGTCTGGCTCGGTTGATTTTGTTGATTGTTTTGAATGGTTTGAGTTGGTTGTTGTCCATTTGACTGTACAGGTTGGTTCAGCTGATTTTGATTCGTGGCAGATACCTGATTCGTTGACTCAGAAACTACATTAGTGCCGGTGGACGCCGAATTTTGAGTTGATATCGCTTGCTGAGTTGCTTCAGAGTTCGCTTGAGTAGTGATTAGAGTAAATAAAGCACCCCACAGCACAGTTTTCTTCATGAAATATACTCCTCAATTAGTATCTAACAATTCTGCGATAATAAGTGCCGCTAGTCTAGCAGTTTTTAATTCGGAATCTAGTGGCGGCGAAAGTTCTGCAATATCTAAACTTACTACTTTGCCACTTTGTATAAGGTATTTCAACAGTGGCATTATTTGCCAGGGAGAAAGACCCAGTGCTTGCGGGGCGCTTACACCAGGGGCATAGCATTCGGCGAGAACATCCAGGCATATCGTTAAGTAAATATGGTCCAGATTAAGGATAAAATCATCAAGAAATGCAATTTGCCAAGCCTGGCTTTGCTCATAAAGGTCTTCTGCTGAGAGGTAGCTCACATTTAATTTTTTTGCTTTTTCAAAAAGAGATGGGGTGTTGCCAAATTTTTGCACCCCAATACAACAATAATGAAAAGGCATTTTTTTTTCTTCGCAATAGGTGGCAATTTGAGAGAAAGGAGTTCCCGAGTTGCCAAACTCACCTTTTTTATAAGGGCGTAAATCAAAATGAGCATCAAAGTTGATAACCCCTAATTTCGGATAGAGTGAGGACAATCCTTGATAGTGCGCCCAGGCTATTTCATGCCCACCGCCGAAAGCACAGATCTGATGGCCATTTTCATGGCAAAAATGAACTATTTGAGCAAATTGAGATTGGGATAATTCCAATTCATCGTTTTCACATACCACGTTTCCAAGATCAACATAATGTTTATTATTATGACATGGTAATTTGGCAAGTTGGGTTTTAATTTGATCAGGGCCTAATTTTGCTCCTGTTCTGCCTAAATTGCGTTTAATTCCGGTATCACTGGCAAATCCAAGAAATATGGTTTTTTTGTCTTTAGTCATTAATTCATTTTGATTATCAATAAAAGTAATTTTTTGAAAAAAACGTTCCTGGTTGGCGGTGTCCTTCCTGCCTTGCCAAAGCGCAGGGTTGGCTGGCCGATAGTTACTTAAATCGTCAAACATCAAGTTCTCCTTTAAATAGATCTCTTGCATAACCTGTTTCTTTAGTTTTAATGCCGTGTTGCAAACGTTTCTGGGTGCTCAACTACATTTAAACTTCGCTCCTCAAAACGTTTGCGCCTTGTCCTAAAACAAAATAATCAGGTTATGCAAGAGCTCTAATGATAGGGCTAGTTTCCAAGAGAAATGCTAAATACTCAAGATTTTCATTTACTTTTAATAGAATTAGGTCGTTCAGTCGCTTTTTTCTTGTTCTAAAATAAAACGTGCAGGTTATGCAAGAAGTCTAATGTCTGGTATTATTTCACCTATTGTTTTCTATATTGATGAGGAAATTGTGTATCTCATTACTGGTGGTGGTAGCGGCATAGGAAGAGCTTTGGCGTTTGCTTTGGCAAAACGCAATAAACAGGTATTCATAGTGGGGCGCAGGGAAAGTTTACTGCAAGAAACCGCTTCTTTGTCTGCAAACATTCATTATTTATGTGCTGATGTTTCCACTCTTCAAGGCAGAGAGATAATCAAATCCAGTCTAAGTACTATTCCCCAAATTAATGGTTTGATAAACAATGCAGGAACTCTGGAGCCTACACTGCTTTTAAAAGATATTTCTTTTGCCGAGTGGCACCAGGCATTAAACACCAATATAGACGCGGCACTTTTTCTTCCACAACTTTTGTATGATAAATTGTCAGGTGGCAGAGTATTGAATGTAGGTTCAGCTGCCGCTTATTTTCCTATCAAAGGATGGGGGGCTTATTGTGTATCGAAAGCGGCTTTGGCTATGTTAACACGATGCTGGCAGATTGAGTGCGATTCACTGGCCTTTGCCAGCGTAATGCCTGGAATTATCGACACTCATATGCAGGCGATAGCCCGAAACGGGATTAATCTTGATCCGGAACAGGTCAATTTTTATAGGCGTTTAAAAGATCATAATCGTTTGATATCACCCGAAACAGTAGCAGAATTTTTTATTTGGCTGCTGTTAGACATTGATAAAGAAACGTATGTATCCAAAGAGTGGGATATATATGACACGACTCACCACTCTGCCTGGTTGAAGCCGCCTCACCAGGTACTTCATTGGGAATTTTAATGTTTGCCTGTGATGAATTATTGCTCAATGCGAGCACAATCGATGCCACAGGGTTGCAACTTTCTAATCAAGCCATTGTTATAAGAAAAGGCAGAATAGAGTGGTGTGGTTCTGAGGATCAGTTACCTGCCCATTTTCAGGAAAGTGCCAAGTCAAGAAAGGATTGTCACGGCCAATTAATTACACCAGGATTAATTGATTGTCATACTCATCTGGTTTATGCAGGCCACAGAGCCGCAGAGTTTCGATTAAAATTGCAAGGCGTCAGTTACGCTGATATCGCCAAATCAGGCGGTGGCATATTATCCACAGTACAAATGACACGAGATGCCTCTGAAGAAGAGTTAATTGAGCAATCATTGCCAAGACTTCTTGCGCTAAAAAATGAAGGGGTTACTACTGTTGAAATTAAGTCAGGCTACGGCCTTGATTTGCAAAATGAATTGAAAATGCTCAGGGTTGCCAGGCAGTTAGGGGAAATGGCTGGAGTCAGGGTAAAAACAACTTTTCTGGGGGCGCATGCTGTAGGTCCCGAGTTTAAAGGAAATAGCCAGGCTTATGTCGATTTTCTTTGTAATGAGATGTTGCCTGCAGCTAAAAATATGGATTTGGCAGATGCCGTGGATGTTTTTTGTGAATCCATAGCTTTTTCTATAAGGCAGGCTGAGCAAATTTTTCAAACTGCTAAGGATTTAAATTTACCAATAAAATGCCATGCTGAACAATTATCTAATATGGGGGCCAGTTCTTTGGCTGCTCGTTATGGTGCGTTATCCTGTGATCATCTGGAGTTTTTGGATGAAAACGGCGCGTTAAATATGGTAAAAGCCAATGCGGTTGCTGTCTTACTTCCTGGCGCTTTTTATTTCCTTAAAGAAAAACAAAAACCACCTGTTGATTTATTGCGTCAGGTTGGTGTTGGTATGGCCATTGCTACGGATTCTAACCCGGGTTCTTCTCCAACGACTTCTTTGTTATTGATGATGAGTATGGCTAGCCAATTTTTCTCTATGTCTATACCTGAAGTTTTATCTGCAGTAACGTATCAGGCTTCCAGAGCTTTAGGAATGGAAAAGGATATTGGGAGCATTGAAGTAGGCAAGATTGCTGATTTGGTTTTATGGTCTATAAAAGATAGCGCTGCGCTATGTTATTATTTCGCTTATCCGTTACCTCATCAAACGATGGTGGCTGGTGAATGGGTATCCTGAGAGGATTACTTGATTGGAGATAAACAATGCCGATACAAATGAATTTAATCAATAAAATTGGCCTGATGTTTGGGCTATTATTTTATTCGTTTCTTGCTTCTGCGATTACAACAGAAGTTATTAAAAAAGAAACAGCGGAGTATTTGCTGGATATAAAATACCCTCAGGGATTTCAAAGTAACGGAGTAAATCAGGCAGTAAAGGAATTTATCACTAATCAGCAAAAGAGTTTTATGAATGAATTATCTGAAGATGCTGATACTCCTGCAGATGCTCCAGGTAAAACCGGTTTAAATATTACATATGCTATTCCTTACCAATCAACTAATGCCCTAAGTGTTCGATTTAATATTTCCATATATCATCGAGGAGCTGCTCATCCCTCAAATGCAGTAAAGGTACTCAACTTTATCAAGAATCAGCCTGTACAATTGTCTGATTTATTTGTTCAAGGTTCCGATTATTTGCAGCCAATCGCTGATCTGGCTAAAAAAGAAATCACAGCCAAGAAGATTTCAGATGAAAACTGGATTAAAGAAGGAACGAAACCGACACAGGAAAATTATAGTGTTTGGCATTTTACCAAAAAAGGGATTGCTATTGTTTTTAATACCTACCAGGTGGCCGCTTATGTTTATGGAGAGCAAACAGTGGATATCCCATTATCACTAATTTCTGCTATGGTAAAACCAGAAATTTCCAAAGCAGTGTGGGGTAATTAATGTCTGATACTCCATTTATTGCAGCGAATAAAAAAGTAGCTGAACTCACTTTTAGAGTGATTATTCTGGCGATAATTTTGACCGTTCTACTGGCCATGTCTAATGCTTATCTGGCGCTTAAACTCGGTATATTAACTTCCGCTTCAATTCCCGCCGCTATTATTTCCATGGGGATTTTGCGGTTTTTTAAAAATTCAACCATTCTTGAAAACAATGCCGTACAGACAGCAGCATCTGCTGGTGAGGCTGTTGCAGGTGGTATCGTTTACACTATTCCTGCGCTCATTATCATCGGGTTTTGGAACCACTTTGATTACGTCACTAATTTTTTTATTGCTGTTTGTGGAGGAATCCTAGGAGTTTTGTTTTCTATTCCTTTGCGTCGAATTCTTGTAAATGACCAAACCCTCAAATTTCCTGAAGGAAGAGCGATTGCAGAGGTCTTGAAATCTTCGGCAGACAAGGTGGGTATTAAAGACATTTTTCTCGGTGGGCTTGTAGGCGGACTTCTCGAGTTACTGCAAATTGGTTTCAAAGTAATCGCCAGCAGCTGGAATTATTGGTTTGTTGTAAAACGTTCTCTATTTGGTTTGGGTGCTGGCTTCTCTGCAACTATGATAGGTGCGGGCTACCTCGTTGGTCACGATATGGCAATAAGCATTTTTCTCGGGGCAGTCATTTCATGGTTGATTGCTTTGCCAATAGCCAGCCAGTTTTATCCTGATTTTTTAAATCAATATCCCGCTGAACAAGCAGCTACTTTGTTATGGAATAGTGAAATGCGCTATTTGGGGATAGGAGCCATGCTGTTTGCCGGTATTTGGACTTTTATAAAATTAGTGAAACCTCTCACCAGAAGTGTCAAGACATCATTCAGAACTTATATTTCCAAGAGCAAGTTCAGAGAACAATATCCGCGCACTGAGAAAGATATTCCCATGCCATTTATATTGATGGGAATTGGATTGATGGCAGGAATACTGTTTTTGTTCTTTCAAATCATTTTTCCATTAGGGCAGGTTGGACTGGATAATGATTTTTCACCAACTATTGTATTTATTGGTGTTATTTATGTTTTAGTCGTCGGTTTTTTATTCTCAGTGATTACAGCTTATTTTTCAGGAATGGTAGGAGTCACTGCAAGTCCTGGGAGTTCAGTGGTTATCTCGGGTATGCTTTTTGCCGCATGGTTATTGGTTTCAGCAATTAATCATCTATTGCCCCTTCCATTAACTTCACATCAAATTCAAGCTGCAGAAGCTATTACTATTATTATAGGTGCTGTAGTCACAGGCATAGCGGCTATCGCTAATGACAACACCCAAGACTTAAAAGTAGGTCAATTAGTTGGGGCTACTCCATGGAAACAGGAGGTGATGTTGTTGCTTGGAGTTGTTGTTTCTGCTTTGGTTATTCCTCCAGTCATGCAGATTTTATTTAATGTCTATGGCATAGCAGGAGTAATGCCACATGCTGGAATGGATGTAACACAATCGTTACCCGCCCCAACTGCCGCATTAATGGCAGCCATCACGGAAGCAGTATTTAGAAATTCATTGCCTTGGAATATGATGTTGGCTGGTTCATGTATTATTTTATTGGCTATTTTTCTCAATCGCATATTAAACATCAAACGCTTTCTTAATTTATCTATTTTAGGTATTGCCATTGGTATGTATTTACCTCTTTCCTCTTCGGTTCCTTTATTTATTGGAGGAATGATTGCCTTATTTGTTCAAAAGCAATTAGGGCGTGTAAAAATGGCACTTGAAGAATCTATGATTAGGAAACAAAAGGGTACTCTTATTGCCTGTGGTTTAGTGGCAGGGGCAGCGATCATGGATGTGTTACTTGCTATACCATTTTCTATTTTTCATAGCCCAGATGCATTGCAATTAGTTAGATCTTCGTGGAAGCATTATGGCGTATATTTAGGTGTGGCTTCTACTATTCTTTTAGCAGGGTGGATAAGTCGTCGGGTATGTAGAAGTAAAATTTGAGTTAATTGATAATTGTTCTAACAATTCTCCTTAATTGTAGATTAGTGTTGCTGTGTGAGGCGGGAAAAATCTATGTTTTTGGAATAGCTTAGTGCAATATCCGATCCCTTATGGTTTCGGATAGATGAAATACATATATTATTCAATTTCAAAAAGCTTTTTCATGGTAGGGTTAATATAACAGTGGTGCCTAAACCTATCTTGCTATCTACCGCAAGCTGGCCTTTATGGTGTTCCATGATTGATTTAGCAATGGCCAAACCTAAACCAAGGCCTGCGTTTTCTTTGTTAGTACTATAATCTACTCGATAAAATCCGTGATATAAAAGAGGTAAGTGTTCTTTTGATATACCAATTCCATTGTCTTTTATACGGATTTGAATGCTGTCGTCTGTTCTTTTTTCTATGATGATTAGTATTCTTCCGCCTTTGTTGGTATAGGTCAGACTGTTGTCTATTAAATTTGAAATAACGCGCTTAAATAAATGCTCATCTACTTCAATCTGAGCCTCACCAAAAACTTGAATTTCTATGCCCTTTTCTTGAGCTATTGAATAATAATACTCAATAATTGAACTGATTAAGTGGTTTGCAGATAATGTTCTTAAATTTAATTGAAGTTGGCCGTGCTCACAGCGAGTTAAAAAGATCAGATTATCTATAAGTTGGGTTAAACTTTGATATTCTTCGAGATGCGTTTGTAATACATGTTGATAGGTTTCAATCGTTTGTGGTTTAGTCAGGGTAATTTCGGTGGCAGTTCTGAGGTAATGAATGGGATTTCGTAATTCATGAGCTATACTGGCTGAAAACTGCTTTATATGGCTAAATGCACTTTCTATTCGAAAGAGCATGTCATTACAAGTCGAAGCTAATTCTTCCAGTTCTTTGGGATTCCCTGTGTAAGGTAATCGTTTCTCTAGTGATGAAGCATTAATCGATGCAAGTTCTTTAGTGAATATTTTAATTGGCCTCATGCTTTTTTTTGCGAGCAAATAACTGGCAAGAATGATTATCAAAGTAGAAAACCAGAGTCCAACAAAGAAATTTTTAATACAAATTCGTGTTAATAAATAATTATAATGCTCATTATTCAAATGAGTATGATGGAGTAATTCTTTCATTGGAGGATAGATTAACCCTGTGATAATAGACAATATCAGTACGGTTGAACCAATAAATATCAGTAATAAGCGGTTAGTAATAGACATTGATTTAGCGAATCTCCAATACATAGCCGACTCCTCTGACAGTATGGATCAATTTAGTAGGATGATCATTATCCACTTTTTCCCTTAAACGCTTGATCGCTACATCAATGATATTGGTATTCGTGTCAAAATTAATGTCCCAAACTTGTTCAGCAATGACTGTCCTTGAAAGTACTTCACCATTTCGTTTCAACATAAACGTCAATAACATGAATTCTTTTGCTGTTAAAGGCAACTTTTTCTCGCCTCGTATTGCTGTATGCTTTTGTAAGTTTAGAGTTAAATCATCAATCTTTAATAAGATAGGATTCTCTTTGGGTTTTCTTCGTAGTAAAGATTTTATTCGGGCAAGGAGCTCGTTGAAGGAAAAAGGTTTAACAAGGTAATCATAGGCCCCCATTTCAAGCCCTTTCACACGACTATCGACATCGTCGCAGGCAGAGAGCATTAAAACGGGTAAATCAGGTTTTAGTTCACGAATCTTTTCAAGTACAGCCCATCCATCCATTATGGGTAACATAACGTCTAAAACAACAGCATCGTAGTTAATTTCTGAGATTCGATAGATTGCTTCCGCACCATCGTATACAGCATCTGCGTGAAATTGATATTCATTAAATCCTTTACAGATAAAATCAGCCGTTCTTTTATGGTCTTCAACAATTAATAATCGCATAATGCCGTTGTGTTCAAATTATGCTCAATTGTAGCATAAAAATGCTAATCATCATAATGAATTAGATTACAATTTTGTAATCTTGATGTCACTCTTCTGACAGATTTAATTGCTTATTATTAATTCATTTAATTGTTTGATGATACTAATATGAGCAAAAACGAGTCAGGTACAGCAAAACCGATTATAAAATCCACATTAATGTTTTTTAATAGCAAACTGACTGATTTAAATGATAAAAGACTTCAATTAAATCGTGGTAAAGGTTTAGCAAAGTATTTGGCAAAATCACAAAAAAACACAAGGGATCTTGCTCCCTTAGATGCGGTTTTGGGTGTGATGAGTTTTTCTTTGTATATGCTTCGATTTTCAGCTAACGTTGGTTTATTAGCGCATCTCATTTTAGTCGAATCGCAAGAAAAAACTAATCATAAAATACGAAGGGATATTTACTACAGTCTTTTAAATGATAGCTTGTGGTGCGTTGTTAACCTGACCCAGTTTTTTTGGTTATCTTATAGAAACTCAATATCTGCAGGCCTTCAAGGGATGCAATTAGAAACGTTGGCTCAACTCATCGATATTTTAGTGATGATTATTCGTTACCAACAAGACAAAAAGGAATATGACTTAAAATACAATCAGGCTATGGGTATGGAGCGCTCTCGTTTAGCAATTGAATGGCAGAATAAAGAATTAAATGGTCTTCGATCCTTGCTCACAAGCTTATCTGTAGTGATAGCTTTTGGATTATTTTCATTTTCAGCAGTGGCAGTACCACTTTCGCCTGTAATATCTTCTATCATTCTTATTAGTTCACTTTTACGAGTTTTAATCGATATAGAGAAAGATAGGCAATTAATACATCAACTTAAGCTTAATGAGACTAGTCGAGAACAAATCAAGAATGAACAATTGGCAATGACGAACGCTCGTATGAAAGATTTAAATAAAATAATTCTTAATAGCGTTTTTTTACCTATTGGTTTTTTTCTGTTGATCACAACTCCAATCCCTTTAACTATAATAGCCTGTGTAAGTATGTTATTGGTTCACTGGTTAATTACTAATTTAATTAATATGAGGTATTCACCAAATATCTCCGTATCCCCCACTATTCAAACTGCTGAATTATCTCTCTGCTGAAGTTGAGAGTGATGATGCTTGCTAAAAATTTTAAAGGCGTGTCTTTGACCCAAAATCAAGTATCCTATCTCATTTTATTCTGTGAAATTCATTGGTCTGCTTATTGAATTCCAAACCATCCGCCAGTATCGCCACCGGCCCAGCAACTGTTATTTTGGCAGGCGGGGATCTTTTCAGCACAAAGCTGTTTAAATTGATAAGCAGCACTGATGTCTTGATTTTTATATCCATCAGGTTGGCAAATTCGGGCGTCATATTGCCCTTTGACTCGAATTTGTCCCATGACTGAAATTGTTGGGGAAATGGCGTAGACACCTGTATTATGCGAATAACAAGCAATATAGCATCCTGGATAATCTACATAGCCGTTGTCGGTTGGCAGGAGTACTTTTTTTGCTCCCGGGTAAGGATGATTGACAACAGCAGACCCCTCAATGACGTAAACAGGAAAAGGTGAAGGGAGCAGATCTTTGTTAGAATTGGTAATATTCCCTGGTATATCAAGGGCAAAAGAGTTCGTAATTAATAAAATACCCGGAATAACATACAGTATTTTTTTCATTACTATTCCCTCCAAAAAATGCTTTTATATTGCACATATGGGATAATGAAAATTTAATATGTGCTTTTTATATTAAACATACCTTAGATTATAGGTTATTTTCATCGGAGGATCTGAGAAACCAATTTTTACCTTCGACCAGACGTGCAATCATCATGCTGCAAACACTATTGCTTGTTACGTTGACCATTGTCGCTATGGGATCAATGATGATGCTAATAGCAGCAACTGCAATTAAAACAGAAGGTGGAAAACCATACACTGACAAAATTAACAATTCTCCTAACATCCCGCCACTAGGAATCGCTCCCATTACTGTTCCTACCAACAAAGAAACTCCCAATGCCATCATAAGAACGGGCAAGCTGGCAAAAGGTAAATGAAAGATCCCGAATAAAAAGGCAATTTTAAAAACACCGCCCATGACTGATCCATCTTTATGAATTATGGAGCCTAAGGGTATTGATGTTTCATAGATTTCAGCAGGGATGCGCATGGATTTGGTTGCCATTAAGTTGGCAGGAATACTGGCGGCACTACTACAAGTTGCTATGGAGGTCGCTGCAGGAAGGAAAATATTTCCCCAGAATAGCCGGATACCCTGGGATTTTCCCGCCAAATAAGCATAGGCAGTTAAGGCGAAGAAAAAGTAGAACACTGAAGCGGTATAGTAGAGTATGGCAATGCGTAAATAATTTTCCATTAATTGGGGGCCTATTTCGCTTACTATTACTGCAAAATAGGCAAAAAAACCGATGGGAGCATAATACATAATCAGGCGAAATACTGACATGAATACATCTTCTCCTGCTTTTAAGAAGGAATTAAAAATTGTACCTTTATCTTTTGAATGGGCTACAGCCAATCCTACCAGGATTGAAAAAAGGACTAATGCCAGAATATGCTCATGGGAGAATAATTTTGAAAATTCAGGTACAGTAAAAATCTCAATCAAGCGTTCAGGGAGATTTGTCGGAGAGAGTTGCTTTGAACTTTCCAAGAGAATGGGCATGTTTTGCGCTGGAGGGAAAAGTAAAACTACGAAAAGGGCATAAATTGCAGCAACTATTCCTGTAAATAAGAATATGACTGTCATTGAGTAGAATATTTTGCCTAATTTGCCAATAGAACCAGTTCTTGCAATCGCTGAGGATACACTGAAAAAAATTAGGGGAACGATGGTAGTAAAAATCAAATTAAGAAAAATATCGCCAAAGGGTTTTAACCAGGCAACGTTTTGATTAAAAACATATCCTGTTAACCCACCAAGTAAAATAGATAAGAGCAAAATGATGGGGAAAATATAGGATTTAAGCGTATTGAATTGAGTTACCACGAGAAGACATCCTTTCTTTTAAATAATCCAGTTTGTGCCATTTGTTCCTTACAGTCACGTATAGAATAATGAGTTAAGTTGAGCCATGACTGTAAGGAGGTTTTAACTAAGGATCATTGAGTTATAATGACTCAATCCTGTTTTTATGTTGCAAAAGTTTATCTTTAGCCACTTGAGCCTGAGCTAATTTGTCTTTTTCTTTAGCAATGATTTCTTCAGGCGCTTTATCAGTGAATTTAGGGTTATTTAATTTACCCTGAGCCAGCTCGATGTCTTTATTCAATTTGGCAAGCTCTTTATTCAGTCTTGATAACTCTGCCTCCTTATCAATCAAATCTGCCATTGGAATCAACAATTCAATTTCACCCAATACCGCAGTAGCTGAAACAGGAACTTTCTCATCAGGAGCAAGATAATTAATTTTGTCTATCTTGCTTAGCGTCTTGAGAATTTTTTCATATTTTGCGATACGCTCCTTTAATTCAGGAGTAATATTGCGTATGTATAAAGGTATTAACTTGGCGGGTGAGATAGACATTTCACTGCGTATGGTTCGTAGTGATTGAATGGCTGACTTTAACCAATCCAATTCTTCCTCTATAGCGGGGTTTATGAATTCCTCATTGACTTTGGGATATGTGCTCAGCATGATACTAATCCCATTTTCACTGGTAAATTTGGTAGTTTTTTGCCAAATCTCTTCTGTAATAAATGGCATCAGAGGATGAAGAAGCTTCAATATTTGATCCAGAACATGAATTAAAGTTCTTCGCGTGCCTCTTTTCATGGCGCTTAAAGCCTGGTCATCCTGTAATATGGGCTTGGATAATTCTAAATACCAGTCACAATATTCATGCCAGACAAATTCATATAGCGTATTAGCGAGGAGATCAAACCGATAGGTTTCAAAATAGTGATGCACCTTACTTACGGTATTTTGTAGCCGGGATAGTATCCATTGATCAGCTGGGCTGTATTGAAATGCGCCATCCCCAAAATCAATTTGCTCTTCGTCTGTATTTAATAAGACATAGCGAGCTGCGTTCCATAGTTTATTGCAAAAATTTCTATATCCTTCAACTCGTCCTAAATCAAAACGCACATTACGCCCTGTTGAGGCAAGAGAGCAGTAAGTGAATCGCAGCGCGTCTGTTCCATAAGCGCTGATTCCTTCAGGAAATTCCTTACGAGTGGCTTTTGTAATTCTGTCACGAACAGAATTTAACATCAGGTTAGACGTTCGTTTGGCTATTAAAGAATCCAGATCAATTCCGTCTACAATGTCCAATGGATCCAGTACATTTCCTTTGGATTTGGACATTTTATGCCCTTCACTGTCACGAATTAAACCTGTTATAAAGACTTCTTTAAAAGGAATTTTCCCAGTGAACTTTAGTCCCATCATGATCATACGGGCAACCCAGAAAAATATGATATCAAATCCGGTTACCAGTACAGAAGTAGGGTAAAATTGTTCCAATTCGGGAGTACGCTCAGGCCAGCCTAATGTTGAAAAGGGCCAGAGAGCTGATGAAAACCAGGTATCCAGAACATCTTCATCTTGTTTCAAGGGAGTAGATTGATCAATTTTATGTTTAAAGCGAACATCGTTTTCACTATAACCTACATAAATATTACCATGATTATCATACCACGCAGGAATTCTATGCCCCCACCATAGTTGGCGGCTGATACACCAGTCCTCAATATTATCCATCCACTGGAAATAGGTTTTATCCCATGTCTCGGGAATAAAACGGATGTCTCCTTTCTTTACAGCAGCGATAGCAGGTTCTGCCAATGGTTTGGTTTTAACATACCATTGATCGGTTAATAAAGGTTCGATGATGACATTCGATTTTTCACCTCGAGGCACTTTTAATTTGTGAGGCTCTGTTTTCGCCAGCAAGCCTTCCTTTTCCAAATCTTTAATGATTTGCTCTCGGGCAACAAATCTATCCATCCCCTGATATTTTAAGGGGGCGTTTTTATTGATTGTCCCTTTCTTTGTTAAAATATTGATTTGTGGTAATTGATGACGTTTGCCTACTTCATGATCGTTAAAATCATGTGCGGGGGTAATTTTTACACACCCACTGCCAAATTCCTTGTCAACGTAATCGTCCGCAATCACGGGTATTGTTCTATCACATAAGGGCAGATGAACCTGCTTTCCAATAAGGTGCCTGAAACGTGAGTCATCGGGGTGGATGGCAACGGCACAATCACCTAGTAAGGTTTCGGGGCGTGTAGTTGCAACTATTAGAAATTCTTCAGAATCAACAACAGGATAGCGAATGTGCCAAAGAAAGCCATCTTCTTCTTCAGAGAGAACTTCAAGATCTGAAACAGCAGTGCCCAGTTTGGGATCCCAATTCACCAGGCGGGTTCCTCGGTAAATAAGTCCTTCTTCATAGAGCTGTACAAATACCTTTTGTACAGCAGCAGACAATCCTTCATCCATGGTGAAACGTTCTCGACTCCAATCTACAGAAGCGCCTAAACGTCTCATTTGTTGCGTGATGGTATTACCGGACTCTTCTTTCCATTGCCACACTTTATCCAGAAATTGTTCACGGGTGAGATCTTTTCTCGATACGCCTTGGGCTTCCAGTTGACGTTCTACAACAAGTTGAGTTGAGATGCCGGCGTGATCGGTACCGGGTTGCCATAATGTTTTGTCACCAAGCATGCGATGATATCTGGTTAATGCATCCATTATGGTGTGTTGAAAACCATGTCCCATATGGAGGCTTCCTGTTACATTAGGGGGCGGAAGCATAATACAAAATCGTTTACCCTCACCGCGTGGTTGAAAGTAATGATGACTTTCCCATTTTTTATAAAGGGCTTTTTCTATTGCTTCCGGAGAGTAAGTTTTGTCCATTATCGTATAGCCTATACTGGTAAAAACTCACAATTTTATCATAGAGTATGGGAATTTAGCCATTTTAAAAAAACAGGAACTCAGGAAAAAAATCATTATAGTCCTTTGGGTTTTAAATGGCCGATTCTCTAATGACCGTTGCTTGTCGCAGGTATCCACAAAGTACGGCTGCATGCTTCGGAGAAGACGAAACATGCAGGCTGTTTGACGAATTATTTTTAAAGATTAATAAGGCTTACGAAAAAATCCAAAGTCGAATTATTGGATCTCCGCAGGTTCGTTTGGCTTATGTCGATGATCTTCAGCTAAGTAGGTATATAAAGTAGGTACTACGAACAGTGTGAAACAGGTACCTATTAATAAACCTGTGGAGATAACGAGTCCTATGTCGAATCGACTTGCTGCTCCAGCACCGCTGGCAATAAGAAGAGGTATTACTCCAAACACCATGGCAGCTGTAGTCATTAATATGGGTCGTAATCTAATTCCAGCAGATTCCTCAACAGCAGCACGTTTATCAAGATTTTTTTCACGTTGCAAATGATTAGCGAAATCCACTATCAATATTCCATGTTTACTGATGAGCCCAATTAAAGTAATCAAACCCACTTGAGTGTAGATATTAATAGTCGCTACTCCAAGGTTAAGCGGGATAAGCGCGCCACAGATGGACATGGGTACGCTGATGAGAACGATTAATGGATCCCGAAAACTCTCATACTGCGCTGCCAGCACTAAAAAGATAACAACAATAGCAAAAAGGAATGCAAAGATGAGAGCACTTCCTTCTTGCATAAATTGCCTGGATTCTCCTCCATAATCATAAGTAAATCCCTTGGGCAAGACTTCCTGGGCTGCTTTTTGTAAAAACTCCAAACCTTGGCCTAATGTTTTACCTGGCATCATCACAGCCTGAATCGTTGCAGAATTGAGTTGTTGAAAATGGGTAGCTGCATTAGGTTGAGTTTTTTCGGTTGGGGTTATCACAGTGGATAATGGAACCATAGTCCCGTTTAGCGTTTTAACATAAATTTGGCCTAATTGTTCTATAGTAAGACGGAATTTGCGCGCCAGTTGTGGGATTACCTGGTAGCTTCGACCTTCCAGATTGAAGTAATTGATGTAGTTGCCGGATAGAGCACTTGTCAGGCTGCTTCCAAGCGCTCTCATATCCAAGCCCATTTCGGAAGCTTTTGCTCGATTGATGCTAAACTCCACTTGTGGTTGGTTAAATTTAAGGGAATTGTCTATGTAAATGAATAACCCGCTATTCCTGGCTTTTTCAGTTAACTTATTCGACACATCCATTAAGCTCTGGAAATCATTCGTTGTCTTAACCACAAATTGTACGGCAGGACCGCCACCGCCGCCTGGCAGGGGAGGGGGGACAATAGCGAAAGCATTAAGTCCAGCAATTTTGGATAACTTGTTTTGTAAAGGTTGTTTTAGAGCAAACTGACTTTTTTTCCTTTGATCCCATGGTTTCAATACCATTCCTGAAATAGGTTGGCTCATGTTAACCGTAAAATAGTTTTCTGTTTCAGGAAAACTTTTATAAATGGCATCAAAGGGCTTTGTATAGGCTTCTATGTAGTCTAAGGTTGCATATTGTGGAGCAGTAGCCATTACAAAAAAGAAGCCTTGATCTTCATCAGGCGCAGTTTCAGCAGCCGTGTTAGAATACAAATAGGGCAACATTAAAATCACTACCCCTGCTAACAGCAACATCATTTCTCGGGTATCCAATAAGCTATGAAGTGCATTCTGGTAAACGCGTTTCAGTTTGTTAAAAAACTCATCCAGAAAAATAGCAAATTTTCCACTAGTGGCTTCTTCGGATAGAATTTTTGAACACATCATGGGGGACAGCGTTAAGGCAATAACCCCTGAAATAATAACCGCACTTGCCAGTGTAAAAGCAAATTCCTTGAACAAAGCGCCAGTCAGTCCACTCATAAACCCTATTGGTGCATAAACAGCTGCCAGGGTGATTGTCATCGCAATAACCGGGGTAGCAATTTCTCTGGCGCCTATAATTGCGGATTCAAAGGGGGTTTTTCCTTCTTCCAAATGGCGATGTACATTTTCTACCACTACAATGGCATCATCCACTACCAATCCTATTGCTAACACAAAGGCAAGAAGGGTAAGCAAGTTGATGCTGTAACCCAGTATGAGCATCAAAGTACAGACACCAACCAATGACAGCGGAATAGTGACAACGGGAATAAGAACTGAACGAACAGAGCCTAAAAATAAAAAGATAACGATAATCACGATGACTGCGGCTTCAATGATAGTTTCCATTACCTCATGGATAGATGCCCGAATGAATGCTGTGGCATCGTATACTATTGTGCCAGTTAATGATGGCGGGAATTCCCTTACTATTGAAGGAAACAGTTTTCTAGCATCATTAATTACTGTGAGGGGGTTAGCAGTTGGTGTTGGAGTGATCGATATAAAGACGGCTTTTTTACTGTTGAAAGTCACTGAGCTATCATAATTTTGTGAACCCAGTTCCACTTTAGCGATATCCCTGAGTCTGATTATTGACCCCTTATCGCTTTTTACGATCAGTCTTTCGAATTCCTCAACATTATTCAAATCGGTTTTAGCCGTGACATTGATGGCAACGTATTCACTTTTAGTGCTTCCGGCTGCAGTAAGGAAGTTGTTACTGGCCAAAACAGCTGACACATCAGCCGGAGTGACGTTAAGCGCAGCCATTTTAATTGGATTCATGAATATTCGCATGGAATAAGTTTGACCACCTAAAATATCAGCCTTGGCTACTCCATCCACTGTTTGCAACTGGGGTTGAACGACTCGGGTAGCATAGTCAGTGATTTGCTGAGGGGTCATATCCTTACTGTCGAGACTAATGTACATCAATGCGGTTGATGAGTCTGATTTTTTCAAGATAACCGGTTGTTGTGACTCTTTAGGTAACTGATTGAGTGTTTGCTGCACTTTACTCATGACATCAGTAAAAGCAATTTGAGGGTCGAAATTCAACTTGATGTTTAAGGTAATTGTGCTAAGGCCTTGCTGACTGGATGAAGTCATATAATCTATTCCTTCAGCACTGGCAACAGCACTTTCAAGAGGAGTAGTGATAAATCCTGCTATGAGTTCAGCATCAGCGCCAGGATAACCGGTCATTATGGTTATGACTGTATTCTCCATTTTAGGGTATTGGCGAATTTGCATTTTATAGATGGAGTTTATCCCGAATAGAAAAATCAACATACTGACCACTATGGAGAGTACCGGGCGCTTGATGAATAGATCTGTGAATTTCATAAGTTATCCTGCAAAAAACTGACCATGATCCTAGTCGGTAGTAAAGAACAACAAGCCATATTATTAGAGCATGCTAATGTTATAAAATGATTTAAATACCGGGTTGCCAACACGATCTACTGTCCCAGTTGGTTGGGATCACTGTCTGTATCGAGTTTGACACTGTTGTTAATAACAACAGGGGTACCATTTTGTAATTTCAAGTCACCAGTACTTACGACCAATTGGCCTGCTTTAATGCCTTTCTTGATAACTGTGTAATTTCCCTGTTGCTCCCCTGTAGTGACGAATACCCGGTTTACAACCAACTGGTCAGTACCATCCTTATTCTTCTTACCTTCTTTACTTTTTTCAATGATATAAACAGCATTTCCATAGAGACTGTAAGAAATTGCTGTGGAAGGCACGATAATAGTATTAGGCTCTGCAGGTTGATCCACTTCAATGGAAGCAAACATGCCTGGGATAAATACAAAATTTCGTATTTTATTTTGTTTGTTTAATTCTGTACTGCAGGCCACAATCAGTTTATCTCCTCTGACTTGTTTACGTGCTTTGATAAGAGGAGATTTGGTTGGATCCTGAATTGCATCAGCAGGGCAGTTCGGTAATAGAGCTTGTACCTGAACATTATGAGTAGTTAGATCTACTTTAGAGTTTACTGCATGAATGACTCCTTCAAAGAGAATATTAGGAAATTCCTCTACGCGAAAGGTCACAGGCTGGTTAAGATGAATTCTTTTGTAATATTGCTCTGGCAAGTAAAATTCCAGGTAAAGGGGATCCAGTGATTGTAAAGAAACTATGGAGGTTTGTCCTGGAGTGACGTATTGGCCGAGGTTTACCTGGCGGATGCCAAGGCGGCCGGAAAAAGGGGCACCTATGTGTTTTTGTTTAATTTGCGCTTGAATCTGCTCTACTTTCGCCTGAGCCTGTTGCAAGTTAGCTTTGGCTTCATCAACACTGGAGCTTGGCGTGGCGCCACGCTTGAAGAGATCAGTTTGCCGTTTATAGCTGAGTTCTTTAAGCGTTAATTCCGACTGGTTAAATTTGAGCAATGCTTGATCGATGCTGTCGTCAATGGTGATCAATGGCTCATCTTTTTCTACGTATTGCCCTGATTCAAAATGAATTTGAACTACATTGCCAGATGCTTCCGAGTTGACATCAACTCCGTTGATTGCAACGAAATTACCTACAGCGTCAATGGTTGGCTTCCAATCGACTGCTTGAGCAACAGCAGAAGAAACGGTAACAGCAGGAGGCGCATAACTGGCGAAGAATTGTTTAATCATGTAAGCCTTAATTAGATTAAAAGCTATGATTCCACCGAAAACTACCAACAAGATTATTCCCATGATAGTCAATCGTTTATTCATTATCTTCCCCTGTTAATGCTTGAAAAAAATTTTAATTTAGCAAATATAACATAAACATTTACTTTATCATCTTATTGTTTGAGATGACTTATTATTTTTAATATTTTCATAGTTGTTTCTGCTTCTTCTCTAATAAAATTGAATTGTAATGAACTTTGATTTTATGGGTACAAAAAAATCCTATTGACTAAATTGAATACTTTGATACTATGCAGCTTCCATCTTACTAAGGGGAAGCTCATGAAGTTAAAATCATTGTTATTTGTTGTATGTTTCAGTTTATTTTCTAACGTTTTTGCTGCAAATCTTCACTTACATCCCAAGGCTGATAATGCAGACAAGAAATCAATACAAAAGAGCGTAACTTATCCTGGTTACTGCCAAATTGAAATCATTAACCAAAGCTTCACAGATGTTCGTGTATTCGGTACGTTTGATGATGGCACAACTATAGATTTTAATATCTATCGTTATGAGTCACCTCACTACATAAGCCTATTCTATAATTTCTATTGCCATAGTGGTATGTACATTACTATTACATCACCTTACTATACTATTTATTCCGGTTGGACAAATGTGAACAGTACCATCCGTGTAGTTCCTTACTTGAAAGAAGCTAAGGCTGAGTTATCAACCAGATAATTCGTTGAAAATTCGGGAAAGCTCTCAATGATTCGAGAGTTTTCCTTTCCTTTGAGGAGTTGTACATGAAATACCTCATTCCCTGCGTAGTACTGTTTCCTTTACTTTCTTCCTGCACAGTTATCCAAGAAGACTTTTATCAGCCAGAGTATTTGGGGCCTGCTCCTCGCGTAGAGGTTACCCCCTCATATCCTCAAGGGCATTATCATCGTCATTACAATCAGCGATATCATAGTAATAATCGATACTATAGTGCGCCAAGGGGGCAGGTTCATTATGAGCATGCGAAAACTCAAGGCCATGCTGCGGTAGTTACTCCGCCACCATCACAAGCCAGAGTCGAAGTTCAGAAAAATGTTCACGGACACAATGCAAATAACGGTCAGGTGCATGGACATGCTCATGATAATGGTAATGTGCACAGCCATCCTGATTCTTCTAATGTACATGGACATGATACTTCCAATCCTGAGGAACAGAAAAAAATTCATGGCCATAGTTAATAATTTAACTTGCTGAATACAGGAAACTTTTTTTTTAAAAGAACTAAAATTGTACTATTATCCTCTTCGTATCCGGGTAATTTTTATGATACTCTAATAACGTTTTTATCTTTAAGGAGCCTCTATGCGCGACTCACTTAAGATGTTATTAGTGGGATCCATATCCATGATAATTATTGCGTGTGCCGCTTCTCCTCTGTCGGAAAGTACAGGGGAATATCTTGATAGTTCAACGACTACTGCCAAGGTGAAAGCCAGTTTGGTTGACCAATTGGGGACTATGGGATTTGCCGTAAAAGTAAAAACATATAAAGATCAAGTGCAGTTGAGCGGTTTTGTCGATTCTCAAAAAATAAAACAAAGAGCTGGGATTATTGCGGCTGGCGTAGATGGTGTAAAGAGTGTTCGTAATGACCTTATTATAAAAACAAGGTAAATATAACCTTCCAACCAAGGAACATTCATGTTTGACGAAAGTTATAGTATAAAAAATTTTGATGATGTTCTTTTTAAAGCAATTTCTGATGAAAAACGACGCCAAGAAGAACACATTGAATTAATAGCATCTGAAAATTATGTCAGCCCGAGAGTATTGGAGGCTCAGGGTTCTGTGTTGACGAATAAATACGCTGAAGGATATCCAGGCAAACGCTATTACGGAGGTTGTGAGTTTGTTGATGTCGCTGAGGAGTTAGCCATTTCAAGGGCAAAATTACTTTTTGGCGCTCATTATGTCAATGTGCAACCGCATTCGGGATCACAAGCGAACGCAGCAGTCATGATGGCATTATTGTCCCCAGGCGATACTTTTATGGGCATGGCTTTACCTCATGGTGGGCACTTGACTCATGGGTCAAAGGTTAATTTTTCAGGTAAATTATACCATTCTGTCGAGTATGGTGTTGATAGCAATACGGGTTTGATTGATTATGATGCTCTGGAAAAACTTGCGCTTCAACACAAACCAAAATTGATCATTGCCGGTTTTTCAGCTTATTCCAGGATCCTGGATTGGGCTCGATTTAGAGAAATTGCCGATAAGGTCGGCGCTTATTTAATGGCGGACATCGCTCATGTAGCTGGTCTGGTGGCTGTAGGGTTATATCCTTCTCCTGTTCCTTATGCGGATGTTGTGACAACGACAACTCATAAAACTTTAAGAGGACCTCGCGGTGGTTTAATCCTTTGTAAGGAAAACGAAGAAATTGAGAAAAAATTAAATTCTTCTGTATTTCCTGGTATGCAAGGTGGGCCCTTAATGCATGTAATTGCAGCCAAGGCAGTTGCTTTTGCAGAAGCTCTGTTACCCGAATTCAAAACTTATCAGCAACAGGTTTTAGCTAATGCCAGAACGATGTGCAGTGTGTTACAAAGCAGAGGCTATGATATTGTTTCTGGCGGAACTGATAATCATCTTTTGCTAGTGGATTTGATAAATAAAGGAATTACAGGTAAAGAAGCTGACGCTGCTGTAGGCAGAGCTAACATAACAGTCAATAAAAATTCGGTTCCCAATGATCCTCGCTCGCCTTTTGTAACGAGTGGTTTACGTTTGGGTACGCCTGCTGCAACCACAAGAGGCTTTAAAGAAAGAGAGATTACTTTGTTATCTAACTGGGTAGCGGATGTCCTTGATAATGTTCATGATGAAACTAATATTTCAAGAGTGAAAACCCAGGTGTTGCTACTCTGTCGTGAATTTCCGGTTTATGCCTAATCATGTATTGTCCATTTTGTCATGCGGAAGAAACAAAGGTAGTGGATTCACGTCTGGTCGCGGATGGCGCTCAAGTTCGCAGAAGGCGTGAATGTCTGGAATGTCATGAGCGGTTTACTACTTTTGAAACCGCTGAATTGATTATGCCATTGATTATAAAACGTGATGGAAGAAGAGAACCGTTTCATATTGATAATTTACGTTCTGGCATGTTGAGAGCCTTGGAGAAAAGACCTGTCAGCGTTGATGATTTGGAAAAAGCTATTATTTCTATCACTGAGGAAATTCGAAGAAGAGGTGAACGCGAGATCGATTCCCAGGTGGTTGGCGAGTTGGTAATGAAGGAATTATTCAGGCTTGATCATGTGGCCTATGTGCGTTTTGCATCAGTGTATAAACGCTTTAAAGATGTGAGTGATTTTAGACAAACAATTGATCAAATGAAAAATGAAGATAAGGAAAAGTCTTAGATAAAAAATGTGAAGGGCTCACTTTTCTTGTTGTTATTAGAATAATATGAGGTAATTGTGGAAAAACAATCAATTCGTGGTAAAAGACGAGCTCGAAAATTTGCATTGCAAGCCCTTTATCAATGGCTGATGTCTGGTACAGATCTTCATGAAATTGAAGCTCAATTCAGAACAATTAATAATATGGATAAAGTAGATGGAGAATATTTCTGCCGCCTGTTATACGGCATTCCAACTCATGTGGAAGCATTGGAGGCAAGTTTACTGCCGTATCTAGACAGAGAAATCAATGCATTGAATCCAATAGAGCTTACTGTATTGAGAATTGGGTCTTTTGAATTGTTTCATTGCCCTGAGATACCTTATAAGGTCATTCTTGATGAATCAGTATCCTTGACTAAAGAGTTTGGTTCACAAGAGGGATATCGTTACGTTAATGGGGTATTGAATAATTTGGCAAAACAGGTTCGTTCTGTTGAAGTCAGTCTTGATAATGAATGAATTTACCCTGATTGATCATTATTTTAAATCCATCCCATGCAAGAGAAATGATGTCCTTTTTGGGATAGGGGATGATGCTGCTTGCTTGCAGGTTCCCGATGGAATGCATTTGCTAGTCAGCACGGATACTTTAGTTTCAGGCATTCATTTTCTACCGCAATGGGATCCCTATGATATTGCCTGCAAGGCAGTAATGGTCAATATTAGTGACATGGCTGCCATGGGCGCACAGCCATGTTGGGTGACTCTTGCATTGACCTTGCCCGAATTGAATCAGAGTTGGCTTGATTCCTTCGCGAGAGGGATAAAAGACTCTCTTGGCTTATATAATGTGGATCTGATCGGTGGTGACACGACCAAAGGCCCGTTATCAATCACTTTGACCATCATGGGGCTCACACCTCAGGGACAAGCAATCAGACGTTGTGGCGCACAAGCGGGTGACGCGATTATGGTTTCCGGTGAATTGGGGGCTGCGGGTCTGGCTGTAAAATTGCTGGATGAGCATAAAAAAGTGAATGCAAAAGATAAAGTAGAATTAATGAATAAACTATTACATCCTAAACCACGGGTGGATTTATGCCATTTGCTTAGAAAATATGCTACTTCAGCGATTGATATCTCCGATGGGTTAGGCGCTGATTTAAATCATATTTGCGCCGCAAGTGGTGTTGGGGCCAACTTGTTTGAAGAAGCAATACCCAGGCATCCTTTATTGAATCAATATTGTCCTGAACAAGCCCTTGACTTGGCTCTTTCAGGAGGTGATGATTACGAGTTATGTTTTACAGTTTCAATACAACAGCTGGATTCTTTTAATCGGGATCTTCAAAAAGAAAATCTGATCTGTTTTCCCATCGGTGTGATAGAGGAGAAACCAGGATTAAGAATACAATCAGCTGATAGTCCAAGTAAAGAATTGCAACCCAGAGGCTATTCACATTTTTAAATCCCGCCTCTATAGTATGATAATAAAAATTAAAGACAAAATTCGATTCTAAAGTGATGTGATAGCGATATTTAGGTTGAGGAGCAAATATGAACCAAGTCAATTTGGCAAATCGAGTATGGCAAGATCCCGTTTATTTTATCGCTTTTGGTTTTGGCAGTGGATTGATGTCAATTGCTCCAGGCACGTGGGGGACATTAGCTGCTATTCCCCTCTATTTATTAATGATCAATGCTCATTGGAGCATTTATTTATTATGGACTGCCCTGGCATTTGCGCTGGGAGTTTGGGTCAGTGACAGAGTGACAGAAGATCTTGGGGTACATGATTACAAAGGAATTGTATGGGATGAAGTGGTTGGTTATTTATTAACTATGTTTTTAGTTCCCAAAGGAATATCATGGATGTTAATTGGCTTTATTTTGTTCCGTATTTTTGATATCTGGAAACCCCAACCAATACGTATGGTCGATCAAAGAGTTCACGGTGGGTTAGGAATTATGCTGGACGATGTTTTAGCAGCAGTTCCTGCCTGGTGTATTATGCAAATCTTGGTTTGGAGCTTTGCTTAATGAATGAAAATCATAAAGAGCTAATTAGCATAGGGTTAACAGTCAGTATCGTTATCTTCTCGCTTTACATTGTTCATAAATTCATTCCTTCCATGATATGGGCCGCTATTATTGTTATAGCTACCTATCCCTTATACACCAGATGGCGTAAATTATTTGGTAACAAACACAACACATCAGCGTTCTTATTTACAACACTGATGGGCTTGCTTTTCCTTATTCCCTTGAGTTGGCTTATAGGAATCCTTATCAAGGAGTCTCAATTATTTATTAATTTTTTGCAGCATATTAATAAGGAAGGTGGAGCCGCCCCTGAGTTTTTTAAAAATATTCCATTGGTTGGAGATGATTTAATTCAATATTGGGATGTGAATATTGGTAAGCCGGGAAATATCAAGGAGTTTTTATCTAATTTGCATGTAACGTTAACCCCTACCAGCTATTACATCAAGCAGATTGGGGTCAATTTGGCTCATCGTAGTTTTCAAGTAGGATTTACCCTTTTAACACTTTTTTTCTTCTATCGTGATGGGGATAAATTACTATTACAAATTCAGCATATAGGAGAATATTGTTTGGGTGACAGATGGTTTCGTTATTCCGACAGGCTTCCCAGCGCGTTGCGAGGTACTGTGAATGGAACTATTGTTGTTGGCATAGGGGTAGGTATATTAATGGGCGTTTGCTATGCCTTGGTTGGGTTTCCAGCCCCCACATTGACTGGGTTTATTACCGCATTGGCAGCTATGATACCTTTTGTTGTTCCTGTTGTTTTTATCATAGTCGCTTTGATTTTACTTTCCGTTGGCAGTTTGATTGGAGGCATCATTGTTCTGGTTTGGGGAACTTTGGTTATGTTTGTTGCTGATCATTTTGTAAAGCCAGTTCTTATCGGTGGAGCGATACAATTACCTTTCCTGGCTGTTTTGTTCGGCATTTTGGGGGGAGTAGAAACTTTGGGTTTGCTTGGCCTGTTTCTAGGGCCGATGGTGATGGTTTTGTTTGTGACCTTGTGGCAGGAACCCCAAGGCCACAAGAAGTCATCAGGTTGACTTGTCAAAGGTAAAATTGATACCCACATTGAATGTGCTGAGTGTATAGCGACTGTTGTTAAAGTCGGACAGACTACTGGTCGTGAGAAAGCGGAAGTCCATAGCAAGCCAGGCGAAATCATCCATTAGATACCCTACGCCTACAATGCCCTGTCCAGCTCCTGAGACCATGGTAGTGCTAAATCCAGCTGAAGCCGGCAGATTGACGGGAGTTGTTTTTACGAAATTATTTCTATTTTGAATACGTACTTGTCCTGCGCCTATTCCAATATAAGGTACATAAGTACTTTCATTCACAGAACTAAAAAAATCATAATACAGATTGAGCAAACCATAGAGAGCTGCACTACTGCCATCATAACCCAGTCGATTAACTTCAAAAGCGGAAGGACAAACGCCTGTTGGAGTTAGGACATTAGGACTTTGTAAAGTACAGGAACTTATTGTGAAAGGACCAGTTGAAATCCGGTTATATAGTACCTCCCCTTCAATGCGATAGTGGCTTATTTTATAACCTAATACAGCCCCTCCACCTCCAGAAACAGGACTGTATTCCACGTTGGCAGTAATGGTTCGGTTGGGTTCGGTAAATATAAGGTCCTCACCAGAAGGCCCATGACTTATTTCCCCCAATATCCCAACGTAGAAGCCTTGAGGCTGGTTGAAGGCAAAAGTTGAGCCGCTTAATAGCAAACCGGATAATACCGAGAGTTGAATTAACTTCTTCATTGCGTATCCTTACTTATAATTTCCTTGATCAAAACGGTAGATTGCTCCCACGCTGGCCAAATGAGCCTGGTAGGTTTTTCCAAAATTACTCGAATTATCGGTTGCGATATAGCGGTAAGCCAAATTTGCCGCATAATTTTCGGAGAAATTATAAGTTATTCCCACAGTTCCCTGGTAGGCAAAGGCGCTGTCGCTGGTGGTAAAGTAAGATGGTCTAAAAGGACCTATGCTGTCAAGCTCTGTCCTAAGAGAGGCATAACCAATCCCCAATCCAATAAATGGCGCAATGGCTGGCAGCATATCAGGGCAATCATAGTAAATATTGGCCATGATAGTATTGGCGGAGGTAAAACCGGTAACACCGAGCTGTGTTATAAAGTTAAGATTAAACTTTCTGGCTTCACCCCTGAGATAGGTGTATTCTACTTCATAGCGGATTGGGTTGCTTTGGTAGCCTACTCGTCCTCCGGCGTTATACCCGTTATTGTATCCCACCTCATCACGGAATACCCCATAAGCGAAATTGTATATGTTGGGGGGAATATAAGTGTAACCTCCAAATGCGCTGGCATACCACCCGTCTACAGGTACAGCGGCGTAGGCAACACCCGTAGCTAATATAGCTGTTGTAAGTAATGTAATTCTCATGACATCCCTTTTTATTATTATTATTTTTTAACTGATTCATGTTAGCGGTTTGTCTTAAATTTGCAAGTTTTCTATTGCGCTTTATTGAGCAATTTAAATTTTAAATTCCAGTTAGCTCAATGATTTTGTTGCTTGTATAAAATTCTGATTAAGGTAAGATGAAATTTGGACAAGGAACAAGGAGCGTATATGCCACCAAAGGATGGAAAAGAGTTATTGGATATAGTCGACAATTTAAACGAATTTGCCGAAAAGTTATTAAGTCGAATTGCGGATGAATCCGATGAAGGATGTAAGCAATTAGTTCATGTCTTGGAATCTGCCCGGGCAAGATATAATAAGCCCATTGAATCATGGCTTAAAGGTTGGTTTTACCAGTTTACCAGAAAACGCGGACAAGAAATTGATATGGCAATTAAAGGCATGGAAGCGTTCCCTGATGCCTACACTCGCTTGCAGGAGTTTAAGTTATTGGTTGGGAAAGGGGAGTGGGAACATGGATCGTTTAATTATTATTTATTTGATGAGCTTATCAAGTCAGTTCCTGGCTATAAACCATTAGAAAGTGAGTTAGTCCATCCAATTATTTTGAAGCTCAGACAAAAAATAAATAAAAGAATTGACGAGTTTATGTCGCAATACCTGGCTACCCAAAAATTAATAGAAGCTCGAAAACAGGAATTGTTGCAGACACATCAAAGTGCTCAGAAATTTATAGATAATGTTTCAATTATCAATGACCTGGAAGCAGCTAAAAAATCAGCCAAAGAAAATAAGGGCATTATACAATTTTGCTTAATTTTTGAAAGTGATATTTGGAAGCTTTCCTGGGTAGATGCAACAGGGAAAGTGTATGCTTTGGAACCCGGGGAAGAGTTAATCCAAATTCTAATAGACGGAAAGATTAAGGATATTGTTAAGGATATTGATAATCTAAGTGCTTTGCATTTGAAACAGCTTAAACAGGAGTGTGTAAAAGCCCGAGAAATGCTTCTAGGACGAGTTCAACTGCTCATCAATCCGAAAGATCCGAGAACTCAAGCTGAGTTGACTAATGATGTATTAAAGGAAAATGGGACTTCTGCTACTTTTGTTTTGCGCGGTAAACCTAATGAGTATTCGTTGTGGTGGATAAATACATTAGGTTTCGCACATGAAATTTCATTAGAACCCTATGCATCTATGAAAACATGGTTAAATGATCAAAGTCATCCGCTAAAGGAAGAACACATTCCTCAACTTAAGACTTATTTATTGAATGTAAATACTATCAAGTCCATTGATGTCAAGGAAGACATGAAGGCATTTAAAGCTCAATTGCAGGAATGTTTGGCTGCCGGACCAAAATCTAAAATACCTCCTGCCAGTGGCGCAATCAAGACGACAAATGCCAAAAAACTGGATTTGCGCTTATTTGGAGACGTTGAACGGTGTTTGAGAAGCCAGTTAAGTGAAAGACAAGAAGAAAAGGCTGCAATACAAGAACCTGGTAAAATTAATCTAAATAAATATGAGAATATTGCCACCTTGTTCGGTAACAGAGCGCAAAACATGGAGCAACACGAAGGTCAACACTCAAAACCAAATGATAGTCTCTCTATAAGATCTATTTAATTAATAAATGCAATAACTGCCTTGAATTTTATTTCAAGGCAGTTATTGCATTCAAATGCATTGATTAAAACCATTAGTGATAGGATATCTCCAGTCTTTACCAAAGGCCAGATTACTTATCTTTATTCCTGGTGCAGCCTGACGTCTCTTGTATTCATTACGTTTAATCAATTGAATGATTTTGTTGACCACTTGAGGTTTAAATCCTTTGGCAATGATTTCAGAGGGACTTAAATTCTGTTCCATGTAAGCCATGATAATGGCATCCAGTTCACCGTATTCGGGTAAACTATCCTGATCTGTCTGGTTTGGTTTTAATTCAGCAGAAGGGGGTCTGGTAATGACTCGCTCTGGGATAACCAATGAAATCTTGTTTCTATACCTCACTAATTCATACACTTGAGTTTTCAGTACATCTTTTAATACGGCAAATCCGCCGGCCATGTCGCCATATAAAGTGGCATAACCTACAGCTGTTTCACTCTTGTTACTGGTAGTAAGAACCATTTTCCCTGTTTTATTTGACAAAGCCATGAGCAGCATCCCACGTATTCTTGCCTGAATATTTTCTTCCGTGGTATCTGGTGGCAAGTCTTTAAAAACAGGATGAAGCGATTCAATCATAGATTGAAACATGGGTTCAATCGGTATAATGGAATGTGCAACTTTAAGGTTGCTTAATTGTTCCAGTGCATCTTCATTGCTGATTGACGCGGTATATCGTGAGGGCATCAACACAGCATGGACTTGCTCTGCTCCGAGCGCATCGACAGCTATTGCTAAAGTTAAGGCAGAGTCAATGCCTCCGGAGAGCCCAAGCAGTACGCCGGGGAAATTGTTTTTTCTGACGTAATCTCTGGTACCACAAACCAGTGCCTTATAAATAAGCGCTTCTTTGTCGAGGTAAGGGGTGCTTGATCCGTCTATTTTGTTACCGTCTATATTGACAGTACATAAGCTTTCTTCAAAGGCAGGAGCCAGAGCACGGATAATACCTTGATTATCCATGGCTAAAGATTGCCCATCAAAAAGCAAATCGTCCTGACCACCAATTTGATTGACATAAATAATGTACACCCCCCGTTTAGCATAAGATCTTAAAAGCTCTTCTCTCAGCTGGTATTTACGATAATCAAAGGGGGAGGCGTTTAAACTGATTAAAATGGAAATGCCACTGTCAAGTAAATCATCTACAGGACCCTTTTGCCATAAATCTTCACATATGCAAAACCCTAATTTATGGTTTTTAATTGATAAGACGCAAGGATCTTTTTTACCAGGAGTAAAATATCTTGCTTCATCAAAAACTCCATAATTTGGCAATTTTTGCTTGTGATATGCTCTGATTTTTTCTCCTTGATAAAAGATGCTGAAGCCATTGTAGCAATCCCCAATGTGTATCATTGGATGTCCGACAATGACATAACAATCCTTGGTAGTATCCTGAATATCCTGGAGGTTGAGCATGATTTTATCATGATATTCTTTTCGAAAGAGTAAATCTTCCGCCGGATAACCGGATAGAGTTAATTCTGGAAAAATAATCACATCATGGTTTGCCTGGTGGTTTTGGATGACATCAATAATTTTTTTTGTATTCGCGTCAATAGCTCCAACTGTTGGATTAATTTGAGCCATCAGTATTGTCAAGGGTGCATTCATGAAAATCTGTCAATTAATTTGTATATAGGAATTGTAGCTTAGAGGGCATTGATATGGCTACAGATGAAGAGGATGGTAGTCAGGTTAATTAGAGAAGTTTTTATTTTTGCATTTATCCGCTCACTTATGGTCGCGGCTCGGATCATGACTCACTCTGAGTCAGATAGGATCATGGTTAAAACCGAGCCGCAACCGTAAGGGAGCGGATAGAACAACCCATTCTATTGTCAAAAAGCGTAAAAAATGACTACAATATACGATTTTTCCTGGACAAATCCAAGGTATGTTAAACGAAGCAATATCAAAAATGCCAGAGGCTTTTGAAGCTAAAATATTGCTTCGGGGTGAAGAGTACTTTCAAAAAGGCCAAGTATTGAATATTCGCTTAAGTGACGGCTTGCTCAAAGGGAGAGTGAAGGGTAGTGCAAGTCAAATTTATGATATCCATATGGATTTAAAATCATGGCCAGCAAAGCCTTCTCGATGTTCATGTGCTTATCAATATAATTGCAAACACGCCGCAGCTTGTCTTTTTGCATTAAGAGACAGAGAAAAAATAAACCTGCAGTCACTGCCTTCTAACAAACTAGATCGAAAATTAGATGTTTGGTTAAAAAATTTACGAGCACAAGAAGCATCAGAAATAAAAAGAGAAGAGGCGACACACCATCTGACTTATTTGATTGATTTAAAGCTTCGGGGTTATGAGCACAAAGTAAGCATTAAATTAGCTTTGGCCAAACTATTAAAACGTGGCGGTTACGGGAAAAAAATAATCTTTAATACTCTGGCTAATTCAAAAAAACAACATTTTATGGGTGATGATAATGACATTGTGGCTCAATTGTTATTTAAATGTAATGTATCCGGTTGGTTTGATAATCTTTTGATTCGGAATACAGAGCTTCTTGATAAGATCATTGCAACCGGAAGAGCTTTTTTTATTGAAAATGAGGATACCCCTATAAAAAAGGGAGAGACTTTGACTGGTGAATGCCAGTGGATTTTATCCTGGAATGGCAATCAGATTTTAAAATTAAGGCATGATAATCAGAATATTGAGCCATTATTATTGGATGAAAGTTGGTATTTTGATATTAAAAATGTGGTAATGGGTCACTTAAACTCTCCTTATCCTATCAAGCAGCTTCGTCATTTGTTGGATGCACCACCTATTCCTCTTGAACAAGCCGAGTTATTGGCTAAAAAAATGTCTAAAAATTGCCCTGAATTTCCCATGCCCAATGTGTTTAATCAAAAGGAAACGAAACAATTAAAACCAATTCCTGTGTTAATTCTCGATGCGGTTACCGAACAGGAAGAACACAGGTGGATTGATGACGGAGAGGAAAATAATTCTCTTTATATAGCAAAAGTCTTTTTTGATTATGAAGGATTGCTTGTTCCCTTTGCGGAAGAGTGTGAAAAAGTGGTGTCTTTAAAAGGAGATGTATTAGTTGAATACCAACGTGATAAGGAATTTGAAGATTTAAAAATTCAAGAGTTGAGAAATTCAATTGATTTGAGGCCATATCATCAATGGGAAAAATACCATTGGAATTTACCCGACCACTCTTTTTTTATTTTAAAAGATGTGCAAATTGTTTCAGACTTGGAAAGTCTTTATCAGCAATCGTTACCTTATTTAAAAGACCATGGATGGCGTATAGAGTTTGCAAGCCCGTTTTATCAAGAGATTGTTTCTGCTGATGAAGTGGAATGGTATTCCGATATTCAGGAAAGTACGACCGATTTTTTTTCCTATCAATTGGGTATTTTGGTTGAAGGCAAGCCAGTGAGTATTGTGCCGCTGGTTGCGGATTTGATTCAACGTTACAAAGGGAATGATTTAGATAATTTACCTGATGAGCAGCTGGTTAAACTCCCATTGTTGGATGGTCGTTTATTGCAATTGCCCATGGGGCGAATTAAGCCATTGGTCCGTTTGTTATTACAGTTTGGCTTGCGCCAAATCGATCAGAATCTGCAATTACAGATTAATAAATATCAACTGGTGTTAATGCAGGAAGTTGAATTGGCTATTGCTGCAACCAAATCACGTTGGCAAGGTGCTGAATCATTAAGAGAAGAATTAAGGAAGCTGGTCAGATTAAATGATCTGCCAGAAATAAAGATTCCGTCTGGCCTTCAAGCTCATTTGAGGGATTATCAACACTATGGGTTAAATTGGTTACAATTTTTGCGGGTCAGTCGTTTTAATGGCGTATTAGCGGATGATATGGGACTTGGCAAAACAGTGCAGACTCTCGCCCATTTACAATATGAGAAAGAACAATCAAGATTACATAAAGCCAGTTTAATCATAGCTCCCACCAGTCTTGTTGGTAATTGGTTTGCCGAGGCCAAGCGATTTACGCCAGAGATCAGAGTATTGATTTACCATGGAAGTGATAGACATCAGGACAATTTTGATGATTATGATTTAATTATTTCTACCTACGGATTAATTCACAGGGACAAAGAAAAATTTGTTGGTTACCCCTTTTATTATCTCATTTTGGACGAAGCGCAATTCATTAAGAATGCACGGACAAAAACAACACAAATCATTCAACAATTAAAGGCTTCACACCGTTTATGTCTTACTGGAACTCCACTAGAGAATAATTTAGGCGAACTCTGGTCTTTATTTCATTTTCTAATGCCCGGGCTATTGGGTGATGCAAAGCAATTCAGGCTTTGGTTCAGAACGCCTATAGAAAAATATGCCGATATGGGAAGAAGGGATTTGTTAGCAAAAAGAGTGCAACCTTTTTTACTGCGCCGAACCAAAAATCAGGTAGCCAATGAACTCCCGCCCAAAACGGAAATAACTCGTACTATAGAGTTGGTTGGTGCTCAGCGGGATCTTTATGAGGCTATCCGCATGAGCATGGAAAAAAAGGTGAGAGATGCCATAGCAAGGCAAGGATTGGGGAAAAGTCATATATTATTACTTGATGCCTTGTTGAAATTGCGGCAGGTTTGTTGTGATCCAAGATTGTTGTCTATGTCTGAAGCGGAGATTGCCCACGGTACTTCATGCAAGCTCGATGCACTGATGGAGTTGCTTGATAATTTGGTTGAAGAGGGAAGGCGAGTACTGGTATTTTCACAATTTACATCGATGCTAAAACTGATTGAGGAATTATTAATAGTCAGGCAATACGATTATTTGAAATTGACGGGACAGACCCAAAACAGACAGGCCTTAGTCGATCAATTTCAACAAGGTGATACGCCAATATTTTTAATTAGTTTGAAAGCAGGAGGCACAGGACTTAATCTGACTCGTGCAGATACTGTGATTCATTATGATCCCTGGTGGAATCCTTCTGTTGAGGACCAGGCTACTGACAGAACTCATCGAATAGGCCAAGAAAGCCCTGTTTTTGTTTACAAGTTGATTACATCAGGTACTGTAGAAGAGGCAATTCTTGGTATGCAAGAGAAGAAAAGGCAATTAGTGGAAGGGATTTTGTCTACAGACGCTTCCAGGTCAATGGTTTTAAGTGAAGAAGATTTGAATCAATTTTTTATGCCTTTATGAATAAAAGTAACGGTTTATTATCCGCTCCCTGACGGTCGCAGCTCGGTTTGATGGTTGAGGATTGGTTTGATCCATAATCCGAGCTGCGACCGTCAGGGAGCGGATAATAACCCTATATTTATTTTAAAGATTTCAGTAGCAAAGTTACCTATCATGGCTTATGCTTTATTACAAGCTCTTGTATAACTTGAACTTTGTATTCCAAAAGAGTACAGAATTTATACAAGAGGTATACTGATTCAATTACGGAGATTACTTATGAAATTATGGAAAGTGTTATGTAGTTTTGTAATTGCTGTATGTTATTTACCATTAGCCTTTGCAGCATCACAGTCTCCTGCCGGTACCTGGACAACCATTGATGATAAAACCGGAGCTAAGAGAGCAGTAGTTAACCTTAAAGTATCAAATGGTACTTTAAGTGGTACTATTGTGAAGGTATATCCACAACCAGGTGATACCGGAATTTGTTCTAAGTGCCCTGGCGCATTCAAGGACAAAAAAATTCAAGGGTTGACTTTTGTTTGGGGATTAAAAGATGAAGGCAACGGCGTCTGGAGTGGTGGCTCTATCCTCGATCCCAAAACAGGAAAAATTTATAAGGCTAAGATGACACTGCAGGGTAATAAACTGTATGTCAGAGGGTATTTTGGAGTTTCTGCTCTAGGACGTACTCAAACCTGGATTCGATAAGTAGTACTGAAGGATGTTTTTATATATAATGTGGGATAGTGCTTTCTCTTGTCATTGAAAGCAGTTGGTACTATCCCGCATTTTGTTTTTAGTGTTATGATCATTTGCAATTAGATTAGGAATGTCTTTAAATAAATTGTCTTCCCTATAAATAAATTCTCAAAAAATATTATTACCATGCTTGATTTGCAAATATCTAAAAAAACGGTTGATCCACTAAAACGCCCCCCGCATTCTGTAGAGGCTGAGCAATCCATTATTGGTGGTTTGATGCTCGACAATCAAGTCTGGGATAAGGTAAGCAATAAATTATGCGAAACCGATTTTTATCGTACTGAGCACCGAATTCTTTTTAGAGCCATTTCTGCTTTAGCCAAAAAAGATCAACCTTTTGATGTAGTGACGCTTCTTGATGCTTTAAAAACACGCAACGAGTTAGATGATGCTGGTGGAGAAGCCTATTTATTTGAGTTGGCTAATAACACACCAAGTGTAGCGAATGTGACCGCTTATGCGGATATTGTTCGGGAAAAATCAGTCCAGAGGCAACTGATAGCGGTAGCAACAGAAATTGCTGATTCCGCTTATAATCCTGCTGGAAGAGAAGTGCCTGAGCTATTGGATATGGCCGAAACCAAAGTATTTGCTATTGGTGAACAAACAGCGAGTGACGGGGGTCCAGAAAATATTAAATCCATTTTGGTACGGGCGGTAGAGAAAATAGATGCCCTCTATCATAATGGTGATGCGATTACAGGCCTTGCGACAGGCTTATCCGATTTGGATGAAATGACATCGGGTTTACAGCCTTCTGACCTGATTATCGTTGCTGGCCGTCCATCGATGGGAAAAACAACTTTGGTGATGAATATGGCAGAGCATGCGGCAATTAAAGCCGGTAAGCCAGTATTGGTTTTCTCTATGGAAATGCCTGCTGATTCCCTGGCAATGAGAATGATGTCTTCCTTGGGGCGAATAGATCAGCATCGGATTCGTACTGGTAAATTAGATGATAATGACTGGCCACGAGTGACCTCCGCGGTGCATATGCTTTCTGAAGCTCCTTTGTTTATAGATGATACTCCAGCTTTAAGTCCTGGAGAAATGAGGGCACGTGCCAGACGTTTAGCAAAGGAACATGGTTCGTTAGGGCTTATCGTTGTCGATTATTTACAATTAATGAAAGTGCCCGGGTTTAATGCAGACAATAGAACAGCGGAAATCTCCGAAATTTCTCGGAGTCTTAAATCGCTGGCAAAAGAGTTACAGGTTCCCGTAATTGCTTTATCTCAGCTGAATAGAAGCCTCGAGCAGCGAGCAGATAAGCGGCCAGTGATGTCAGATTTGCGAGAATCAGGAGCAATTGAGCAGGATGCTGACTTAATCTGTTTTATTTATAGAGATGAAGTATATAATGAGGACAGTCCTGATAAAGGCACTGCGGAAATCATTGTTGCCAAGCAAAGAAATGGACCCATAGGCAAAGTCAGGGTAGCCTTTTTGGGTAAGTACACACGATTTGAAGATTTGGCATTTAATGGTTATCAAGGGGTAGAATAGGGTGTCAAGACCTACACGTTTAGTGATAGAGCCCAGTGCTTTATTGCATAATTTATCTCAAATCAAGCATTTAGCTCCAGGCAAAAAAGTTATCGCTATGGTAAAAGCCAACGCCTATGGCTGTGGAGTCAGGGAAGTTGCCCCTGTCCTTGATGGGCGTATTGAGGCTTTTGGAGTAGCCTGCCTTGAGGAGGCTCTGGCTATTCGAGCTTTAGGTGTTGAAACCCCGTGCATTCTCTTTCAGGGCGTCTTTAGTTCTGATGAATTGTCAGTAGCCGTTGAGAATGATTTCGCCTGTGTTCTTCATCACGCACAGCAGTTGGAATGGCTAATCAAGACTCCGTTGCCTTACCCGATAAAAGTATGGGTGAAGGTAAACACAGGCATGCACAGACTGGGATTTAAAATCCATGAATTGCAAAAAGTGATGGGGGCATTGCAAACCTGTACCTGGGTTGATAAAAGTATAGGGTTAATGACTCATTTGGCTTGCGCAGATGAACCTCATCGTCCTGAGAATCAACAACAGATCTCTTTGTTTCAGGAGATATCCATACCTGGGTTTCGCCAACGCAGTATCGCTAATTCGGCGGCAATTATTTCATTCCCTGATTCGCAGGCTGATGTGGTGAGGCCCGGGATTATGTTGTATGGTGTTTCCCCATTTGCAAATCAAAATGCCCATGATTTAGGTTTAATCCCTGTCATGCGTTTTATGTCAGCCATCAGCGCGATTCATGATAACCCATCTTTTGCCCAGGTAGGCTATGGTGGAACCTGGAAAAGTGATAAACCTTCGCGAATTGGTGTTGTTGCAGCAGGTTATGGCGATGGGTACCCACGGCATATTTCCGAGAAAACACCGGTTTGGGTTAGAGGGAGGGAGGTGTCTATTGTTGGCAGAGTTTCTATGGATATGCTGACCATCGATTTGACAGAGCACCCTGATATTGAGATCGGCGATGAAGTTGAGCTTTGGGGAACACATGTTTTAGTAGAGCGCATTGCCAAATCAGCAGGTACAGTAGGATACGAATTATTATGTCAAATTTCGGAGAGAGTACGTTACAAATAAGTTATGGATAATAACTGTTCGTGGTGGTAGAATGACAACCGATTTTGTAACTCTTTAAACAGGTGAACTGTAATGAAAAAATTAATTGTTGCATCATTATCCCTAACATTCATGCTAGGTGGCTGTGCCTCAATGAACAAAGAAGGTGTAGGTACAATTACTGGTGGTGTGGTAGGTGGATTACTTGGTAGCCAGTTTGGTGGTGGTTCAGGTAAGGTTGCAGCTGCAGGAGCAGGAGCATTATTAGGAGCTTACCTGGGTGGCCAAATTGGAAAAACAATGGATAAAGTAGACCGACTTGAAATGCAAAGGGCCCTCGAAACAGCTCCAACAGGTAAAGCAGTTGCATGGTCAAATCCGGATACTGGATACCGTTATACTGTCCAGCCAACGAGAACTTATTATAATGCTCAACAACCTTGCCGTGAGTACATTACCAAAGCCATGATTGGTGGAAAAACCCAACAAATTTATGGTAAGGCCTGTCGTCAAGCTGATGGTTCGTGGCGTGTTGTGAATTAATTAATTGATTAAGATTGTTGGGGAAAACCCAACAATCTCATTTTATTATTCTAACCAATTAAGACAGAACTTACGAAAAATCCCCGTCTCTTTGTTAAAAAATGTTTTTAATTCGGTCATTTGGCTTATCTAAATTCCTTCGTTAAAATCATTTTTTGCCTTGACCTTGGAGTTTTCAATATACAAATCCTACGATAATCTTTTATAAAAATCTTTCCTGCTTTCGATTAATGAGCTTAACCCCTCCTTGTTTTGTGCTATATTTATACAGCGAGTTGCTAATTTAGTATTAATCAGGGAGAGTGCAATGGCTCACTTAATTCATAGCGTACTGCCGGTGCCACCAAGGAAAATCGCTTATATTCATCCTGATGATAGTGTCAAAGAATGTATTAAACAGATGGTTGAAAAAGATATAGGTGCATTAGTTGTTTTCGACAATGATGCCCACTTGATTGGTATTGTGAGTGAAAGAGACATACTTCGCTGTTATTTTCATAAGAGTCTAAGTTTGGAAACTGCAAAAGTATCTGATGTTGTTTATACCAACGTCACGATCTTAAGTCCACATGATTCGGTAGAGAAAGCCATGCAAGTGATAACTGAAACAAAAAGAAGACATGTATTAATCCAGGAAGAAGGTGAGCTATTAGCTATATTGTCAATAGGAGACTTGTTGTACCACGTACTGGAAGATAAATTGCGAGTGATTGAGCATTTGGAAAATTATATTCACTCCTGAAATATAAACTCTTATTTCAGATTTATATTTTTTGCTTTAAACGTGAGTGTCTGGCTATTTCATACAATCGATCCTAAGTGCTATAGTATTCATTTACAAAGAAATATAATGAAAACCATGAAGCAAATGATTCGATTGACAATGTTACTTCTGATGCTCAGTTTTAATTTATGGGCAATAAATTCTTCATCTCCCTGGTATACAGAAGAAAAAGGTAAAGGGCTTGTAATTAACGTTGAATTGTATCTTTCATCTACTTGTCCTCATTGTCATAAGGCCGATGAATTTTTCAAAGAAATTGAAAAACATTATACCTGGTTGCATGTTGAGCGTTATATTATTGATAAAGATAAAAAGGCTTTGAAACGCTTTGGCGATTTATTGACAGAACTTAATCGATATGATTTTGCCGTTCCATCCATATTTTTTTGTAATTCCCGTTGGGTTGGGTTTGCTACTGCACAGACAACCGGAAAGGATCTGTTAAACGGCATAGAATATTGTAAAGAAGAAATTGTGAAAAATGGAAGATTGACTCCTGCGACCGAGAATGTTTTAAACAGATGGGGGAATGCGAGTTTGTTTGATTCCAATATCACAGGAAGCCCTTCCACAAATACATTTATTTTTGTTGTAGCCATAATCGATGCAATCAGTCCATGTGCTTTATTTACGATTACTGCATTTTTAGGTCTTTTATTCATGATTGAAAAGCGAAAGCTGCAATTTATTAGCGGTTCCGTGTTTATTTTAACTGTTGCAGGTGTTCATTATTTTCAACAGGTTTATCCTACCCTGTTTTTTGAGTCGCTTTCATGGTTCCGTATTCCGGCTGCATTGGTAGGCCTTTTTGCTTTTTATTTCGCTGGCCAATATTATAAAAAGCATTCTATCCAACCATTATTTATTGTTTTGGCTTTTTTATTGGCTCTTACAGTGCCAATGTTTCAACAAACCTGTTTGATGAATTGGTCTTATGTGTTTGAACAATGGTTACATAACCAAAATGTATCAGGAGTTCAGATGGGGCTATATCAATTTGCTTATCAGCTTATCTATATCTTTCCTTTAATTATCCTGATGTTTCTCTATTGGATTTTAATGAAAATTCATTTTTTCAAAAAATTTAAGACAAAATTAACTACTATAGGTTTTTTATATATTTTAGCTATCGCACTCTTATTAATCGTTTATCCCTATGCCTTGTCTAATTTGGCTTTATCATTATTTTTAATTGTCTCATTGGGGATCTCCGGTCTGTTACTGAATTGGTTTAATGCTTCTAAAATGACATGAGGGTTCAATCGGCATAAAATAATTATAAATTCTGAATATCTTTCATTTTATGGCATACAATTAAAAATGAGCCAGGCTTAGAAGCTGATCGCTTATGGAGAAATTCTCATCATGGATGATAATAATTCAGAGTTTAAGCATTTATTTCCAATAGCTGTGGAGGTAACAGAAGGAAAGACTTACGTATGGTGCGGTTGTGGCAAAAGCAAGACCCAGCCTTTCTGTGATAAAGAGAATTGCGGGGATAAAGCAGTCTCTTTTATAGCAGAGTTGACTGAAGACGTTTATTTTTGCAATTGCAAACAAACCAAAAACCCTCCTTTTTGTGATGGATCGCATGCAAAGATTTTGCTTGAAGTGGTTAAAAAAAAGGCAAAACAAATGAACAGGAAAGGAAGTCTTAAATGATTGATCAAGAATTAAAGAAAAAAATTGTTAACACAATTAGCCAATATGAGCACAAATGTGACAAGATGCAAAGTCAAATTAATACGCTCAGAAGTGTGATTAATCAATTGATTATTAATCCGATTGGAATTAATTATGAGTTAGATGATCGCCTTTCGCAATTAAGAAATTATTTAGATACTGAATTTGAACCTGCTGTCATAGAAAAAAAAGTGAAACGTTTGGCAGAAATACTTTCCAAAATGCAAAGGAAAAAAGCGGAAAATTCTCGTTTAGTCAATGGACTAATCAAACAGGGAGTGGAATCCATTGGTCGTATTGCCAATAAATCTCAGGATAAGAGGGCAGTTACAAAATTACAAAAAATGCTGGATACCGAGATGGAAAGCCATGCGATTTTGATTCGTTTTAATCAAGTCTTAACTCAATGTATTTCTTCTGTGATTAAGGAGATGGAGAAGTTACCACAAATTACAAAAGTCGATACCCCCCAAAAAAGTTATCAGTCTGAGATTAGTTTAAAAGTAAATGACAGCTTGCAACAATTACTTAACCATTTATCTATCCCTCAGGACTTGGATTCCAAGAGGGGAGTCATAAAAACAAATTTGGAACATGCACTCACTGATGAAGAGCTTAGCACTATTATTGACAATTTGACGGAATTAGTCGTTGAGTCATTTAATGTTGAGCAGAATCGATTCAAAGGGTTTCTTCAACAGTTAACCGATCAGCTCAATGATTTTGAAATCTATTTAAGAGTATCAGGAGATGCTCGCAAAAAGGCAAGTGAAGACAGTCGTTTATTAGAGTGTGGGATTCAGGATAATCTTGATCAAATCAAGAATCATTTGGATACCTCTAAAACGATTGAGGAATTATCCTCAAAGGTGAGCCAAAATATAAAAATGATTGGTGACAGGTTAAAAGAATATCGACACAATGAAAAAATTCGAGAGGAAGAATATGCAAAGCAAGTATCCGAGTTGCAAGCTAGATTACAGGAATCAGAGCAAAATGCGGAAGAAATAAAAAATTTGCTTGCTTTTCAGAAATACAGAATTAACCACGACAGCTTAACAGGCTTGCCAAATCGGGAATCTTATGATGAGCATATCCTGGATTCATTCCAGCGCTGGAAACGAAGTTCAAGCGCATTGTCTCTTGCTGTGTGTGACATCGATCATTTTAAACGTATTAATGATAATTTTGGCCATCTTGCAGGAGATAAGGTTCTTAAAAAGGTAGCTATGATTTTTAAATCATCAATCAGAACGGTTGATTTTATCGCTCGAATAGGTGGTGAGGAATTTGTGTTTATTTTTGAACAAACCAGCAGCAAGGAAGCTTTTGGAATTTTGGAGAAATTACGTAAATTAGTTGAAGATTGTTTGTTTTATTATCGAGACAAAAAAGTCGATGTTACTGTTTCTTTTGGGCTAACTACGGTAACCGAAGAAGATGATATTGAATCTTTATTTATGCGGGCAGACAATGCCATGTATAAAGCTAAAAATGCAGGAAAGAACAGGGTAGAAATATTATAGTGGAATATATTTCCAACAATTTTTAATTATACTATTTTCGGAGTAAATCCATGGTAACAGATGATTTTCCTCTGATAACGATTTTTAAATGAACTTGATCTTATCTTTGTGATTTGGGATCATCATAACTCTTTGTATTTCGGATGGCGTCATGGGCAAATTGATCGATATTCCAATCGTTGTGGAAAGTGGACAAAAATATAAGACATCTCAGGGTGTGACAGCTATTAAAGATGGAATAAAATCATCAGGTCAAGATCATGAGCGATTGCCAAAACCGAAGTGGCTTCGTATAGTCAATCATACAACTCCAGCCTATAGCCAAGTTAAAGAGCAAGTGCAAAAACATCGTTTGGCAACAGTTTGTGAAGAAGCGAAATGCCCCAACATCTCAGAATGTTGGTCTCATGGAACTGCAACTATTATGTTAATGGGAGCAGTATGTACCCGGGCTTGCCGATTTTGTTCTGTGGATACAGGAAATCCGCATGGTTGGCTTGATGCAGAAGAACCTGAGAATACCGCAGAAACTGTGGCCTTAATGAATCTGGATTATGTGGTTTTAACCTCAGTTAACCGTGATGATTTACCTGATGGGGGGGCGAATCATTATGCCAAAACCATTAGAGCAATCAAAAAACGATCTCCCCGAACCAAAGTCGAAGCGCTAACCCCCGATTTTCAAGGAAGTGAAAGAGATGTTGCTGTATTGTTAGATAGTGGCGTTGATGTGTTTGCGCAAAATGTAGAAACGGTTGAGCGCCTGACACACCCGGTAAGAGATAATCGAGCGGGTTATCAGCAAACCTTGAATGTACTGGCTTTTGCTAAGAAATATCGACCGGATGTTCTGACCAAAACCAGTTTGATGTTGGGTTTGGGTGAAACCGATGAGGAAATTATACAGACTATGGATGACCTTCGAACTCATCACGTGGATATTTTGACTTTGGGACAATATTTGCAACCAACTAAAAATCATTTACCTATAGCACGTTACGTAACTCCTGAAACTTTTTCTGAATTAAGGCAAATTGGTCTAAAAAAGGGCTTTTTTGAAGTGGCTTCAGGCCCATTAGTTCGATCAAGCTATAGGGCTGACCGAGTGTTCAAACGGGATAATTTAGGGCTTGATGTTTGAAGTTAGTGAACAGCTTGTGTTTTTCGAATTGGCTATAAATAATTTTATTATTAGTTAAAGAAATTAGATTTTTTATTAAACCATTAAACCGTTCATGCTGAGGAAGTGCGAAGCACCATCTTGAAGCAAGAATGGCCCGATGGGAAAATCCACTTTTTGTAATCAGCCTTCGGGCTTTATGCAAACCATCTTCCGATTATCCATAAATTTTTCTTGTTAATTGGATAAATCAGTTATTATATTAATCCGTTCATGCTGAGGAGGTGCAGAGCACCGTCTCGAAGCATGTTCGAATGAAACACAGCCCACTCTTAATTTTTACGTTTAGAATAGTCTGATAACGCTTGCCAGTCTCCATTTATTAAAGCCTCTTTCTTTCTCCGACTCCATCCTTTGATTTGTCTCTCAGCATTCAAGGCTTCTTCACGAGACATAAATTCCTGGCTGAATTTTAATTGAATTGGTAATCTTGTGCTTGTATAACAACCCGGAATCATTTTATCTTGATGTTGAGTAAGGCGTTTTTCCAAATTATCCGTTTGCCCTGTATAATAACTCTTGTCACTGCATTGAAGAATATAAACCCAAAACATTTAGTCAATCCTTTATACTATGTTTTTAAGCATGCTTCGAGACGGTGCTCTGCACCTCCTCAGCATGAACGGATTAATATAATAACTGATTTATCCAATTAACAAGAAAAATTTATGGATAATCGGAAGATGGTTTGCATAAAGCCCGAAGGCTGATTACAAAAAGTGGATTTTCCCATCGGGCCATTCTTGCTTCAAGATGGTGCTTCGCACTTCCTCAGCATGAACGGTTTAATATAATAACTAATTTATCCAATTAACAAGAAAAATTTATGGATAATCGGAAGATGGTTTGCATAAAGCCCGAAGGCTGATTACAAAAAGCGGATTTTCCCATCGGGCCATTCTTGCTTCAAGATGGTGCTTCGCACTTCCTCAGCATGAACGGTTTAATATAATAACTGATTTATCCAATTAACAAGAAAAATTTATGGATAATCGGAAGATGGTTTGCATAAAGCCTGAAGGCTGATTACAAAAAGTGGATTTTCCCATCGGGCCATTCTTGCTTCAAGATGGTGCTTCGCACTTCCTCAGCATGAACGGTTTAATATAATAACGGATTTATCCAATTAACAAGAAAAACCTATGGATAATCGGAAGATGGTTTGCATAAAACTCCAAGGCTGATTACAAAATTGGATTTTCCCATCAGGCCGTTCATGCTGAGGAGGTGCGAAGCACCGTCTCGAAGCATATTCGAATATTACAATGTTCAGTTACGTTATGCTAACTCAATACCTCGTCGTTTCATAATCTTGTGTAAATAATAAGCTACAAAATACATCAGAATACCAAGCCCCAAAGCACTAATGCCCATAATCAAATAATAATTTTTATAATAAGGTAAACTTTCAAGAGCAGAATTAATATTCTCTGGTATGGCGACCCAGCCTGCAATTCGTCCTGAGATGGCATTGGACATGGAACTGGCCAAGTACCATACGCCCATAGCAAAGGCAATCGCACGTGCATCACAATACAGTCCAATCATGCTAAGACCAATGGCACTGACCCATAATTCAGCAATTGAAATTAAAATGTAGGTCAAAGCAATGTAGTTACCATTCACTAATCCATTGATTGCATTTTGGGCCGCAAAAGCCATAACCAGCAGGGCAATACCAGAGAGAATTGTGCCTGCGGCAAATTGATAGGGGATCGTAAAACGCGAAAAAAACCTGTAGAAACGGGGAAGTTGACTTCCAATCAGTAAAATGAGCAAAGGATTTAGCATTTGGTATTGAGCGGGTGAAATTTTAAACCAAAGAAAACTTAGATCAGAATTGTTTTCTGCAAATAATACCAAGGTACTGTTCATTTGATTGTATATGATAAAAAATACTATGGCTTCTATTATCAGTAATACAGCGATCATTTGTTTACTGCGAGTTTCGCCTTTAAGCATAATGGTTTTAATTAAAAACCAGAGAATTCCTATAGCACATCCTGCGCCTATCAGTGTGCTGGCGATATAAACATGAGTATAAGCATATAAAGTAAGAGAATAGATAGCCGCTATATAAGCAACAAGGCGCAATAGACCTTGGTTAGAAAATTTGGATTTATCCATACCCCAGATGACACTATCATATATGGAGTAACGTTTCGCAAAATTCAAGGCAGCAATCGATTTGCCAATAAAGGTTAAGGTGAGTACTGAAAGTGGACCATAACGACTTTCCAGGAGAACTGGCGCGATCATGGTGGCCAGCAGAGCTCCAACATTAATGGCCATATAGTAATAAGTCATAGCGGATTTGGCTTTAATGGCATCATCGGAATAAATATGAGAAACCATACTGGATGCGGTTCCCATTAATAGCGAGTTGGTTGCAGGAATAAAGGCAAAAGCTATGATAAATAATTGATCCCCAAGAGAACTGATGGTGTACCCACTTAACATGACCAGTAAATAAGCACAAGCCAGCATGATGCTACCCAAAAGAATGGATCGTCTGACACCAACAATATTATCAGCCATATACCCACCTAAAATAGGCATCAGGTAGCCTGTGGCTTGAGTTACACCAATGAAAGCGTAGGCTTTGGCTTGGCTGTAGCCTAATCCCTGAGCAATCAAGGGTCGAGTTAAAAATAAAACCAGAACTGTATTCAAGGCATAGACAGAAAACTGGCTCCAAAAAGTAATAAAAATAATATTATTGGTTTGTTTTTGGCGAAGACTTAGTTCTGGAAGATAATTTTTAACTGCTTGAGAAATCAATTTCACACCTCATTCCGTTTTTTCTAACCCACCGCCCAAGATTATCACTTCCTGGCAAGAACTACATCAATAATATGAGTGTCATGGTAGGGAAAAGTAAAGATTTTGCTGAAAAGTCGTTTAAGACGCTGAATTAAAAAATATTTTGGCAGCATGCGTATCGATAGAGTGTTAAGAAACCAGGTGCCTTCTATTCCAAACAGTGCCAATTCATCAATGTTATTAAGGGTAATGGGTATTTCAATACGTTGGTGATCCAAAATATTAAATTGATGCTGTTTAAATGCCAGCAAGAGTTCATCGAGATTTGCAGCAACAGTTGTATTTTTGACTATGGATTTATAGTAGTGACCAACAACTCGACTTAAAATAGTATCCTGAGCAATGAAGTTGGCCAGTTGTTGTTGCGCTACAGGAAAAGAATCATAGGTCGTTGTGATTAAAGAGAAGTGACCATTGGCACGCGTCAAGTATTTGGCTTCATCAAAGAGAACATTAATAGGGATATATGCATTAATAAAATGAGCCAGAACCAAGTCCTGGCTATGTGCGGGCAAAAACTTGTTGGCTTCTGCAGCACTGCCTTCAATGGTTGTTAAAGGAAGGGCTTCGCTCGCTCGTTTCAACATTTCTGATGAAACATCAATTCCTGTGAAATTGGCCATTGGCATTAAGTGATGCAATTTTTGCAAAAAAGAGCCATTGCCAACGCCCAGATCGAGGATTTTATAATGGGGTTTCAACCCCAAATGAAATTTCCTCATCTGCTCAATGGCAACGTGATGGCTTTCACTAATTGAACCAAAACGATTAGCTGTCGCGTAATTTTCTGCGATTTGGTTATACATGGCCTTCAAGGACATGCAAAATTCCTACTTTAACTCGATTCATCCAGTATATCCCTAAAAGGGGGTAATTGGCGACTATTGAAAACACAAATTTATTAAATTATATATTTTGGTTCTTCAATCAGGATTTGTTTAATACCTGAAATTTTTATTGTATACTGCGGTTTTTTAAAAATGTCTAATGCCAGGATAGGAATTGATATGAGCAAAATTTACGCACCAAAGTCCATTGATTTATCAAGTTTTCAGCTCCCAGATGAAAAGCTACAAACAAAGTATGGTCTACCACATAAGGTGGAATTTTGCAAAAGCTGTGTTATTTCAAATCAAAGGCCTAATTCTGCTGTAGAGTATGAGCACAAGAAAGAATCAAAAAAACATACCATCCATTTTGATGACGAAGGCATTTGTGATGCCTGTCGAGTTGCCGAACGCAAAAAATCTACTATTAATTGGGAAGAGCGAGACAGGCAATTGAGAGAGCTTTGTGATCGATTTAGAAGCAAGGATGGTTCTTATGATTGCGTTGTTCCTGGTTCCGGAGGAAAGGATAGTTTTTATGCTGCCCACATTTTAAAATATAAATACGGAATGAATCCCTTGACCGTGACTTGGGCTCCCCATATGTATACGCCATGGGGTTGGAGGAATTTTCAATCCTGGATACATGCCGGATTTGATAATCATCTGTTTACTCCAAATGGCAGAGTTCACAGGCTATTGACACGACTCGCAGTTGAGAATCTATTCCATCCATTTCAACCCTTTATGATTGGTCAAAAAGCTTATGCTCCTAAAATGGCTTTGTTGCATAAAATTAAATTGGTTGTTTATGGAGAAAATGAAGCGGAATATGGTAATCCAATAGGTGATACGGAGTCTGCAAAAAGAGACTGGAAATACTTTACCGCGGACGATAAAAGCAAAATCTTTTTAGGTGGTACATCTGTTCAAGAGTTAAAAAGCGATTTCGGTTTAAATGACAATGATTTGGATGCTTACTTACCTGCTGATCCACAGCAAATCGAAGAGCAGCAGGTAGAGGTTCATTACTTGGGTTATTATCTGAAGTGGCATCCTCAAAGTTGTTATTATTATTCTGTGGAACATGGCGGTTTTGAAGCTTCTCCTGAACGAACTCCAGGAACCTACAGTAAATACAATAGTATTGATGACAAAATTGATGATTTCCATTACTACACCACGCTAACCAAATTCGGTATTGGAAGAGCAACATACGATGCCTCCCAGGAAATACGTTCGGGGGATATTACTGTTGAAGAAGGTGTTGCTCTGGTGAAGCGTTTTGATCAAGAGTTTCCAGAGCGTTTTGCTGAAGAAATTTTTAAATACTTGAGTATTAACCTCAAAGAGTTTCCCATTGCTTCGCAAATGTTCGAGCAACCGATTATGGACAGAGCCTATTTTATGGCTTTGGCGGATACCTTCAGATCTCCTCACTTGTGGAAAAAAGATGGAGAACAGTGGAAACTTAGACATCAAGTAACAAATCTTGAAAAAACTAAAGCTGAATATCTGGATTTGGAGACTGTTTGATGAGTAATGTCCGTCTAATTGCACGACTAGATATTAAAGGACCTAACCTAATCAAAGGAGTGCATCTGGAGGGATTAAGAGTAGTAGGAAATCCCAATGAATATGCTATGGCATATTATGCACAAGGTGCAGATGAATTGATTTATATGGATACAGTTGCATCTTTGTATGGGCGTAATAATTTGTCAGAAATTGTAAAGACTACTGCTGAAAATGTATTTATCCCAATTACTGTAGGTGGCGGAATTCGCAGTGTTGATGATGCCAAGCAATTATTGCGTTGCGGTGCCGATAAGGTAGCTATTAATACAGCGGCAACTAAAAACCCTACTCTAATATCTGATATTGCCAGAAGATTTGGGTCTCAATGTGTTGTTTTATCTATCGAAGCAAAACGCACTGTGAATGGAAGATGGGAGGTCATGACAGACAATGGACGTGAACATACCGGAATGGATGTTGTTGATTGGGCTAGGAATGGCGAAGAATTTGGTGCAGGTGAAATTCTTCTGACCTCTATTGATCAGGAAGGTACGCGTAAGGGATTTGATCTGGAATTAGTGAAACAGGTGTCTTCCATGGTTTCTATCCCGGTGATTGCAAGTGGGGGTATGGGTAAGCTGGAAGATTTAACTGAAGTGGTTTGTGAGTCTAAGGCTGATGCAGTCGCTATGGCGGATGTTTTGCATTACAAAAGAATAGGTTTACCTGAAATCAGAAAGTATGCTTTAGATAATGGCATTCATGTGAGAGTCTTATGAGTTCAGTTTCAATTGTAGATTATGGGGTAGGCAATTTATTAAGTGTGGCTCGAGCTTTTCAATATTTTGATGCTTCTGTCAATTTAGTGAGCACACCCGAGGAAATTATGAGTGCCGATCGGTTGGTTTTGCCAGGAGTAGGCGCTTTTGAAGATGGGATGAAAGGATTAACTACATTAAATTTTATAGAACCCATAAAGCAATTTGCGCGGAGTGGAAAACCTTTTCTGGGAATATGTCTTGGCATGCAGATGATGCTCTCAAGAAGTACTGAATTCGGACAACATGAAGGCCTGGATCTAATAGCTGGCGAGGTTGTTAGCGTTCCTTCACATGGAGTTGATGGTCAATTGCATAAAATACCTCATATAGGCTGGAATGAACTGGTTTCCACCTCAGAAGGCGAGGATTGGTGTCATACTATCCTGAAAAATATACCATTAAATTCTTCAGTATATTTTGTTCATTCTTTTATGGCCATGCCTAGTAATCCTAAAAAGCGTCTGGCTGATACTTTATATGATGGTCAGGCTATTAGCGCAGTAATAAAAGATGAAAATATGTACGGATGCCAATTTCATCCTGAAAAAAGCGGGGAAGTAGGTTTAAGCATCATTCAACAGTTTTTGCAGATTTAGGGTGAATTAAAAATGAGAATATTGGCAGTAATCCCGGCAAGGGCTGGCTCAAAGAGGCTGCCCGGTAAAAATACCAGATTACTTGCCGGAAAGCCATTAATTGCACATACTATTGTTGCTGCCTTGCAGTCGTCTTGTTGTGAAGAAATCGTTGTTTCAACCGATAGTAAACAAATAGCAGACGTCGCCGTTCAATATGGGGCTTCAGTACCCTGGCTAAGATCGGAAGATTTAGCCACGGATACTTCGGATGTGATTCATACTGTTATTGACCTCCTGTTTAAGTTTCAGCAAATGGATGTTTTTTTTGACAGTGTATTGCTGTTACAACCAACTTCTCCATTTAGGAAGCCAGAAACCATAAGACATGCTGTTGAAATACATAAAGTAACGGGGAAAAGTGTCGTTTCAGTTAGTCCCATCTCTTTAAAGCCTTCTTGGTGTAGAAGCATTGATAGCCAAGGCAATTTGGTTAAGCCAGAACTTTTTCAGGATCTGGAAATTTATTGCAACGAGAATCCAATTTATAAATTAAATGGGTCAATTTATATTGCAACAGCTAAACAAATTATTGAAAATAAGAGTTTTTATAGCGAACCAACCAAACCTTTATTGTTAAATAGTATTAGTGAATCCATCGACATCGATACGCCAATCGATTGGGCTCTAACAGAAAAATTAATGGAATTAAACCAAGAGGCTCTAGTATGACTTGTTTTATTATTGCTGAAGCAGGAGTAAACCATAATGGTGATCTTCAACTGGCTAAAGAATTAGTTTATGCAGCCAAAGAGTCAGGAGCTGATGCAGTAAAGTTTCAGACTTTCAAAGCGGACACCTTGGTTAATAAAACAGTAGAAAAAGCGGAATACCAAAAAAATAATGCCCCGGAATCCTCTACTCAGTATGAGATGCTCAAGGCACTGGAACTTTCAGAAGAGGACCATTATTTACTAAGTGAATTAGCCAATTCACTCGGCATTGAATTTATGTCAACTGGTTTTGATGAACAAAGCATCGATTTTCTTATTTCCCTAGGGGTAAAGCGATTAAAAATCCCTTCTGGCGAAATTACTAATGTACCTTATTTACAACATTGTGCCAGTAAGAAGTTACCTTTAATCATCTCAACAGGGATGTGCGATCTACAAGAAGTAAGAGTAGCCATAGATACAGTAAAACCCTACTATGGAAACTCTTTATCCGATTATTTGGTTTTGTTGCATTGCACTTCTAATTATCCGGCATCTTATCAAGACGTGAATCTGAAAGCCATGCAGACTTTAGCTGACGAATTTCAATTGCCAGTAGGTTATTCTGATCATACTTTAGGTATTTTGGTGCCAACATTAGCAGTAGGAATGGGGGCGTGTGTTATCGAAAAGCATTTTACAATGGATAAATCTCTTCCTGGTCCAGATCATCTGGCTTCTATGGATCCAGAGGAAATGAAGAATTTAGTACAATCCATTAGAGACGCTGAAACTGTTTTGGGAAGTGGTGAAAAAAAACCGTCGGATAATGAGCTGCCGATAAGAGCTCTGGTTAGAAGAAGTATTACTTTAAGACGTGATTTGGTGAAAGGAGCACAAATCAGTAAAGAAGATTTGATCTTGCTAAGACCTGGTACTGGGATAGCGCCCTCTGAAATATCAAATATTGTAGGCTCTCGATTAAGTATGAATTTGTCTGCGGGTACTACTTTGTTATGGGAACATATTGAAGCGTAATGATCAGAAAAATAATTTATGTTACAGGTACTCGTGCCGATTATGGACTGATGAGAGAAGTACTAAAAAGATTACACCAGTCAGAAGACATTGACTTATCGATTTGTGTCACTGGTATGCATCTTGATGCTTTGTATGGAAATACAGTTAACGAAATTAAAGCAGATCAGTTCTCAATATGCGGCATTATTCCTGTTGATCTTGCCAATGCTCAGCATAGTTCTATGGCAAAAGCTATCGGCCATGAACTTTTGGGATTCACCGAGGTATTCGAAAGTGAAACTCCTGATGTCGTTTTATTGCTGGGAGATCGAGGAGAAATGCTTGCTGCGGCCATAGCAGCGATACATTTAAATATCCCGGTTGTACATCTGCACGGAGGAGAGCGCTCTGGAACCGTTGATGAAATGGTAAGGCATGCGATTTCCAAATTATCTCATTATCATTTTGTCGCAACAGAGGCATCCAAACAACGATTGATTAGAATGGGTGAGAAAGAAGAAACCATTTTTCAGGTTGGTGCTCCAGGCTTGGATGAAATCATGCAGTATAAAACGTCTACACGTGATGTGTTTAATCAACGTTATGGATTTGATCCTGACAAAAAAATCTGTTTATTAATCTATCACCCGGTTGTTCAAGAAGTTGACTCGATTAAAATTCAATTTCAAAGCGTGATTCAGGCAGCACTCGCTACAAATTTACAGATTATTTGCCTTGAGCCTAATTCCGATACGGGTGGTCATTTAATTCGAGAAGTGATTCAGGAATATATTGATCATCCTGATGTTAGAATTATCAAGCACTTACATCGTCCGGAATTTATTGATTGTCTTGCAAATTCTGATGTGATGCTGGGAAATTCCAGTAGTGGCATCATAGAGGCAGCCTCATTTAACCTGAACGTAGTTAATGTTGGAAGCAGGCAAAATTTAAGAGAACGAAGCGACAATGTCATTGATGTTGATGTTACTTATGATGCTATTTTGACTGGTCTAAGAGAAGCGCTAAATAAACCCAAGATAAAATACTCTAACTGTTATGGGGATGGAAAAACGAGTGAAAGGTGTTATCAATTGTTAAAAACTATCCCTTTGCACTCACAAATATTGAATAAATGCAATGCATACTAACTTGAAAATAATAGGATGTGGTGGACACTGTAAGGTGGTAATTGATGCTTTATCACTGACTCAGCACTCTTTACAAGTTTCACTTTGTGATAGCAATAAGAGTTTTCTGGGGCAGGAGGTGTGTGGAGTATTAGTTGATTCAACTATGGACAGTTTAGCTGACTATATTGGTTATGTGCACGTTAGCATTGGAAATAATCAGGCCAGAAAGAATGTTATAGATTTGATGAATTCCAATGCAAACTTGTTTACAATTATTCATCCGGCTGCCATTATTGCGAAATCAGCGAGGCTCGGTGCAGGCTCCTTTATTGCAGCACAGGCAATACTCGGCCCTGAATGTCAGGTGGGTGAGGGATGTATCATCAATCACAGTGCCGTTGTGGATCATGAAGTGATAGTTGGCTCGTGTTCACATATTGCGCCTAATAGCACCTTAGGTGGGCGAGTCAAGATTGGTGAGAGAGTGCTGATTGGAGCTGGAGCAGTTGTTTTGCCTGGTGTGACTATAGGTGATGGAGCAATAATTGGAGCTGGCTCAGTCGTTGTGAAGGATGTAAAAGAAAATGCTGTTGTGAAAGGCGTACCCGCAGTTTAAAAGGAATAAAATGATTACTATCAAAGAGTTATATATACAAAAACAAGAAAATCTGAAAACTGCTTTGAGCAAGCTGGATGCTACAGCTCAAGGTGTGTTATTTCTGGTAGATAGTGATGAACATTTAATAAGGACAGTTACAGATGGTGACATCCGAAGATTGCTATTAAAAGGATTTACATTAGATTCTACTTTAGAGGAATTATCAGAGCATTCATCAAAAGCTTTACCTGTCTCTGCTACGATTCAGGATGCTTATCATTTGATGCAGGAATATGAATTAGATCATATTCCCGTTATCGATGAGAGTAATCGCCCCATACGCTTGATCCACCGGAGAGAACTCTCTTCCAATATTCTGCTTTCCTCGCCTCATATCGGTGAGCATGAGCAGCAATACGTACAGGAAGCTTTTGCCACCAACTGGGTAGCCCCTTTAGGCCCCAATGTTGATTCTTTTGAAAAAGAAGTGGCGGAATACATTAATATAAAATCAGCTGTGGCTTTAAGCTCAGGAACAGCTGCAATTCATCTGGCACTCGTATTACTCGATGTGAAACCAGGAGATATTGTGTTCGCATCCAGCTTTACTTTTGTAGCCACAGTGAATCCTATCTTATACCAAGGTGCGACTCCGGTATTTATTGATTCTGATTTGGACACCTGGAATATGTCTCCAGTTGCTCTTGAGCGGGCATTAAGAGAAAGTAAAGCAAAAAATCAAATGCCAAAAGCTGTGATTATTGTTAATTTATATGGACAAAGTGCTAATTATGACGCTTTATGTCAATTATGCAATGAATACAATGTGCCAATTATAGAAGATGCGGCGGAGTCTTTGGGAGCCACCTATAATAACAAGTACAGCGGGACTTTCGGCAAGTTAGGCGTGTTTTCATTTAATGGCAACAAAATCATTACCACGTCTGGTGGCGGCATGTTGGTGTCTGAAGATGAGAGTCTCATACAAAGAGCAAGATTTTTATCAACTCAGGCTCGCGAACCAATGCCCCATTATGAACATACTGTGGTTGGGTATAATTACAGAATGAGTAATGTGCTTGCTGGTATAGGCAGAGGTCAGCTGAAAGTATTGGAAAAACGGGTTAAGGCAAGACGAGCTATTTTTGAACGATATAAGCAAGCCTTGGAATCTTACCCATTTATTGACATGATGCCAGAGATAACCCAAGGATACAGTACTCGTTGGTTATCGACATTGGTTATTAAACCAACGCCAAACAAGATAAAACCGGAAGAAGTCATTGAGCAATTAAAGCCATTTAACATTGAAGCAAGAAGAACATGGAAGCCTATGCATAGACAGCCTTTATTTGCAGGCTCTAAATACTATCCTCATGATGAACAATTCAGCGTTTCAGATTACTTGTTTGATCATGGTATTTGTCTTCCTTCCGGGTCAAATTTAACCCCCAGAGACATTGATAGAGTCATTCATTGTTTGAATGATATTTTTATTAAATATAAACAAAACAATTTTGAGGTAGCTTAATTATTTGTTCTAGTGAAAACTGGATACAGGTAGTAAAAGATTTAAATATTAAGGAATTATAATTCTCTTTTAAGAGCTTTAGTAACGATATGAATATAATAAATACTCAGATCGATGAACTTAAAATTATCGAACCAAAGATTTATGGTGATGAAAGGGGGTTTTTTTATGAATCTTTTCAAGCTAAACGATATGAAGAGTTATTAGGAATAACTGATCGTTTTGTACAGGATAATTTTTCAAGATCACAAAAAGGTGTACTAAGAGGTTTGCATTATCAAAGTCAACAAACTCAGGGAAAACTGGTTTCAGTTTTAGCTGGTGAAGTGTTTGATGTTGCCGTGGATATTAGGTTAGGCTCCCCTACTTTTGGGCAATGGGTTGGAGTGATTCTTTCCGGAGAAAACAAAAGGCAATTTTGGATTCCTAAAGGATTTGCCCATGGGTTTTATGTTTTGAGTGCTATGGCTGATTTTGCTTATAAATGTACTGACTATTATCATCCTGAAAGTGAGTTTTCCATTCATTATCTTGATCCGCAATTAGCAATTGATTGGCCATTAGGAGAGCAGGTTCAATTGTCTCCAAAAGATGCTGCAGCCAAGCTTTTAAATTTAATAGATGCTGAACTTTTACCGAGATATCAAGCCTAAATGAAAATATTGGTTACAGGTGCTAATGGGCAAGTTGGTACCGAGATTATCAAGCGATTTTCTTCCTCTGAGCATGAAGTATATGCTTGTACCAGAGATATTCTAGATTGTTCCAAACTCGAACGGGTTCATGATGTGTTATCGGAAATCAAGCCGGATCTTATCATTAATGCAGCAGCCTATACGGCTGTAGATAAGGCAGAGGATGAACCTGATTTGGCTCATATTGTGAACGCCGAATTTGTCTGTCGCCTGGTGAATTATTGTACCTTGAAAAACGTCCCCTTGATCCATCTTTCAACTGATTATGTATTTGATGGAGAAAAGGAGGGAGCCTATCATGAAACCGATATTCCGCATCCAGTAAGTACCTATGGGCGCACGAAATGGGAAGGAGAACAGGCTATTTTATCCCAACTTAAAAAGTATATTATTTTGCGAGTTAGCTGGGTATTTGGTGAACAAGGGAAAAATTTTGTAAAAACGATTTTAAATTTGGCTTCCAGCAGAAAAGAATTGAATATTGTTTCAGATCAATCGGGAAGGCCTACTTCAGCTCGCGATATAGCAAGAGTACTATTTGAAATAGTACAGAAAATCAGACATTCTTCCTTTGACTATTGGGGGCTTTACCATTATGCAGGGCAGGGTGTTACCAATTGGCATGAATTTGCAAACGTATTTCTTAATATGGCAAAAGAGAAACAGCTTCTCTTAACTTTAACCGATTTAAATCCAATTAAGTCACAAGAATATCCTACTAGGGCAACAAGGCCTAAAAATTCGGTACTGGATACAACAAAGATAGAAACAATATTGGGTATAAAAAGCTGTAGTTGGAAAAATGATTTGCCAGATGTTATCGACCATTTTACAAAAAAGTAAGAATCTCACTATGAAAAATCAGATGAACAACCTTTTGGTAACTGGAGCTGCGGGCTTTATAGGAAGTAATTTTGTTAAATTTATGAACGATAAATACCCGGAGATCAAAATAATCAGTTTGGATAAATTAACCTATGCAGGAAATAAAGCCAATTTGAGTGAAATGGCAGAATGTAAAAATCACCTTTTTGTGCAAGGAGACATATTGGACAAAAGTCTGGTGTTATCCTTACTAAGGGAATATGAAATAGATACGCTTGTCCATTTTGCAGCCGAATCCCATGTGGATAATTCCATTGATAATCCACAAATATTTCTTGAAACCAATGTAATTGGAACTTTTACTCTGTTAGAGGCGGCAAGGATTTATTGGTTGAATGAAAGGCAATGGGATAAATCAAAGTGTCGGTTTCATCATGTATCCACTGATGAAGTGTATGGTTCATTAGAAAGAGAAGAGCCGGCGTTCACTGAAAAAAATTCATATCAACCCAATTCCCCTTATTCAGCGTCCAAGGCAAGTTCTGATCATATAGTCAGAGCTTATTATCATACCTATGGATTACCTGTTACCACTTCGAATTGTTCGAATAATTACGGGCCTAATCAACATAAAGAGAAGCTGATTCCTAAAGTAGTATATGCTTGTGTCAATCAGCTGCCCATCACCGTTTATGGCAACGGATCAAATATTCGCGATTGGTTGTATGTCATGGATCATTGCGAAGCAATTGATACCATTATTCAAAAAGGAGCATTAGGGGAAGTTTATAATATAGGTGGTAATAACGAACTGGATAATTTAAGTTTGATAAAAATGATTTGTCAGATGATGGATGATTTAAAACCTATGGAAAAACCATATCATTCATTGATTACTTTTGTTGAAGATAGAAAGGGTCATGACAAACGATACGCCATAGACAATAGTAAAATTCAAAAGGAATTGGGCTGGGTTCCACAAGGTGATTTTGTTCATAAATTATCAAATACAGTTCATCATTACTTAACACGGTATGAGCGCGAAATTAATATTTAATAAATTGAAAATAATCAGGTAACATAGACTTTATTTTGATGATTAGAAATAGCATGAAGTCTCACACAGAATTATTGTCATGGAATTTGCTTCAAAAAGAAGCGGATAGAGTGCGTCTAAATTCAGATTCTCTAACATGCGTTGTTCCGGATTCCAACAATTATGAATCCAGTAAACAGATCAATTGTATTGAGTACGACTATTCCAGGCAGAGAGTAAACAGAACCATCATTGATTTGCTTATCGATTTGGCTAATGAAGTCAAATTACAAGAAAAAATTGATAACTTAATCAATGGTAAAAAAATCAATATCAGCGAAAACAGGCCTGCACTACATACTGCACTTAGGGACTTAGGTAATAAATCGATAATGATTGATGGACTGGATATTATGTCCGCAGTTATAAATACTCGTGAAAAAATTAAAGTTATATCCAATCAGATCAGAGAAAAGAAGTGGCTGGGCCATTCAGGTCTACCAATAACTGATATTGTAAACATAGGTATTGGCGGCTCGGATTTAGGTCCTCGTGTATGCATCAATGCCCTGTCTAATTATATTTCCAAAGAATTTAATTATCATTTTATCTCAGATGTTGATCCGGCCAGTTTTAACGATGTTATTGCAAAAATTAATCCGCAAACCACCTTATTTATTGTTTCTTCCAAATCATTTACTACAAAAGAAACTCTATTAAATGCCAGAAAAGCTTTTGCATTGTATGAGGATACGGCCTCTATCGATCAACATTTTATAGCTGTAACCGCACATCCGGAAAGAGCTTATCAAATGGGTATTAAAACTGTTTTACCGATTTGGGATTGGGTTGGTGGTCGATTTTCTTTTTGTTCCGCAGTTAATTTAATTACTGCGATTGCAATTGGTTATGAACAATTTGTTGAATTGCTGGCTGGTGCCCATGATGTCGATACTCATGTCCAATTTACTGATTTTAAAAATAATATTCCTGTGCTAATGGCTTTAATCGGTATATGGAATAACAATTTTTTGAATATTCATAATTTACTTATTCTTACCTATTCAAAAAAACTGGAGTACTTTGTTCCTTATGTACAACAGCTGGATATGGAGAGTAATGGGAAGTCCATTGATGTGAATGGAAGTATGGTAGATTACGCCACTGGACCTATCGTTTGGGGTGGATTAGGAAATCAGGCACAGCATAGCTATTTTCAATTATTATGTCAGGGTACGCATCGATGTGTTGGTGATTTTATTACTTTGAAAACTAATGATGAGCATGAGATTAATTCCATGTGTCATTATAAAATGAAAGTTTTAAGTGAGGGAATTCAAACAATTGAAAATCCTTATGGGTATATTCCTGGCAATATGCCAATGAATCATCTCATTTTGTCAGATTGTTCTCCTTATACATTAGGGGCTCTGGTGGCACTCTATGAACATAAGATTTTTGTACAAAGTGTGATATGGAATATTAACCCATTCGATCAGCCCGGTATTGAAAGCGCCAAGAGTGCTCACAGAGAAATCACATTATCAAGCGAATCATAAAGGGGCGCTCAATGCTATAAATTAGTTTAATTATTAAACTAAACTTTATATTTTATTGACATTATCAACGTATTTTAATGTATTACTTCAATAAACTTGATAATATTTAAGGCTGTTATTTGTTCAAAGAAAAATAGAGAGTAGGCTCGATATAATGAAAGGTATTATCCTGGCAGGTGGTTTTGGTACAAGACTGTATCCTCTGACAAAATCCATTAGTAAGCATATGATTCCGGTTTATGATAAACCAATGATTTATTATGCCATCTCTACATTAATGTTGGCTAATATCAGGGAAATACTGATTATTTCAACGGAGGAGCATCTTCCGCTGTATCAAAATTTATTGAGTGATGGCTCTCAGTGGGGCATCTCATTTGCCTATCTTGTGCAAAATGAACCAAGAGGAATCGCGGAAGCATTCATTTTAGGTGAAAAATTTATTGGCAATGATTCTGTTTGCCTGGTTTTGGGGGATAATATCCACCAGGGCAGAGGTTTTTCTGAATTATTACAAAATGCAAAATCAAAATTAAACGGTGCAACAGTATTTGCTTATTATGTCGATAAACCTCAGGCCTATGGTGTGGTGGAGTTCAATGAAAAACAACAAGTACTATCCATAGTGGAAAAACCAGCGCAGCCCAAATCCAACTACGCAGTAACCGGATTATATTTTTATGATAATCAAGTTATAGAAATTGCTAAGAGTTTAAAACCCTCTGGGAGGGGGGAGCTGGAAATAACTGACATCAATCAGTTTTATTTATATGAAAACAAACTGGATGTCCAGATTTTGGGAAGAGGTTTTGTCTGGCTGGATATGGGTACACCAGAGACCCTGTTATCAGCAAGTAACTATATCTGTACTATCGAACAGCGGCAAGGTTTAAAAATTGGATGCCCTGAAGAAATCGCGTGGCGTATGAAGTTTATTAGTGATGATGAGTTACTGTGCAGGGCTAGAGAGCTTAATAAAAGTAGTTACGGTCAATATCTTGCAGAATTGCTTAATCATAAACGATATTAATTTTTTCAGGTTATAAAGTAGTGGCAAAAATATTAATTACCGGCGCGACAGGATTTATAGGACGAAGTTTAGTTCCTGCCTTGCTTTCTGAAGGACATGACGTGCGTTGTGCTGTTTTGCAGCTGGATAGTACATTACAAGCAGAACAAATAGTAATAAACAATCTTGAGGTTCACACTGATTGGACTGATGCTTTGCGGAATGTGGAAATAGTGATTCATTTAGCTGCCAGAGTTCACATAATGAAAGAATATGCAACATCCTCTTTAGACGAATATTGCAAAATTAATAGTATTGCTACAAAAAATTTTGTTGAGCAGGCAGTTCAAAATAATGTAAAGCGATTTATATTTCTTAGTACCATAAAAGTACATGGCGAATTTTCACAAAATAATCTGCCATTTTCTGAAGATTGTAGGACTCAACCTGAAGATCCCTATGCAAAAAGTAAGTTGTATGCTGAACAATTTATACAAGAAATTTGCCAGAATGCCCGGATGGAGTTTGTTATATTAAGACCACCGTTGGTCTATGGACCTTATGTGAAGGCTAATTTTCTCAGGATATTACAACTTGTTGATAAAAAATGGCCTTTGCCTTTTGGTAGTATTTATAATAAACGAACTTTTATATATATTGATAATTTGGTTTCAGCAATAAGCGCGGTTGTGAGCGAGCCTAGTGCTGCTAATCAAGTTTATTTGGTAGCAGATGATTGTTCATGGTCTTTAACACAACTAGTGCAAACCTTATCGCGCAAGATGAATACAAAATTATTTTTAATCCCGATTCCAGTTCAAATTTTAATTTTTCTATTTAAATTATGTGGACTTAAAAATATTAATACAAGATTGTTTTCTTCTTTAGAAGTAAGTAATGAGAAAATTAAATCCCAATTAGGGTGGACACCACCAGTTAGTTCTATTGATGGATTAGAAAAGACGGTAAAATGGTATCAAAATGAATATAATACTTAATGTATTTTTAATATTTGTCTCAGCAATTTTGACTAAATTATTTGCCTTGTTTGCGCAGCATACAAAATTGATTGATATTCCAAATGAAAGAAATTTACACTCCAGACCTACTGTCCGAGGAGGAGGGCTTGTCTTTATTGGTCTTAGTTTATTTTGTTGGTTTTTTATTTGTAACTCACAATTTTTTTTAACATTGGATCAATTCATTTTTTCGATAGCTATTATTTTCATAGCAACTATAAGTTTTATAGATGATTTTTATAATTTGTCAGTTACAATTCGATTCTTTTTTCAATGTCTGATTGCATTCCTGATAGTTATATTTATATTGCCTTCCCAGTTAGATTTTGGTTTATTTCTATTTGAAAACACCTATTTAATTGCTTTTTTTCTATTTTTTGCAGTTATTTGGGCAATTAATCATTTTAATTTCATGGATGGGCTTGATGGTTTTTGCGCTTCCCAAGCGATTTTTTTGTTAGCCGCATATGCTTTGTTTTTCAACTCAGCAGGTTCATTAATTTATCAAGATTTTTGCCTGATTCTTATTTCTAGTTTGGCAGGGTTTTTAATTTTTAATTTCCCACCAGCCAAGATATTTATGGGAGATGTAGGGAGCGCCTCCTTAGGATTAATTACTTTTTTCATAGCAATCATTGCTCAAAAGAATTATCAAATTCCAATTCTATATTGGTTTATCCTGAACTCATTATTTCTCTTCGATTCTACAGTGACTTTAATTCGAAGGATTATAAAGCATGAAAAATGGTTTAGTCCCCATAAAAAGCACGCTTATCAGAGATTAAAGCAATTGGGCATTAACTCTAGGTTTATTTTGTTAGGTCAAGCAATAATAAATGGTAGTTTATTTCTTTCTGTCATGTTTATGCATTTTCAATTTTTTAATCTTAAAAATCTAATAATTATTCAGTTATGTTATTTATCTGCCATATATTTTTTCATTGAAAAAAAATATCCTATGGAATAAAGATAAGAATTTTTTTGTATTTAAGATATAAACTTTTAATTGTGATTAATTTGTCTTTAATCTTATGTAAATATTTGGTTTAATTAATAATCATAATATATACAAGGATGTTTTATGAAAGCCAAATTTTTCTTTATGTCTTTATTTCTTATTGTTGGTGATCTGTCATGGGCGAAGGGAAAAGTTTCAAAATGTGACTATGACATTTCTTCGCTGCCAGTTATAGCCAACAAGCCTGGTAAATGGTGCCTAAATAAAAATTTAACTTATTCGAATAATAAACAAGATGCCATTACTATACAAAGCAATGATGTTACTATAGATGGAAATAGTCTTTATATAAAAAGGTCCAAATAATTTGGATACTGTAATTCGTGGAATTATTGCTCATGATATACAAAATATTACCATAAAAAATATACATATTTATGGCTTTCACACGGGAATTTTGTTTGCCGACAGCACTATGCTTGCTGAGTCATCTATGTATTTCGGGCTTGATTATTTATACAATTATACTGAGCCAAAATCAAATAATATTGTGATTAAAAATGTAATAGTTGAAAACCCAACTTTGCAAGGCATTCATGTTCGTGGGAATAATTTTAATATAAAAGATGTTCATGTTATTGATGTAGGGCCTACAAGAACCTACTCTCATGCTTTTGCCACAGGAATTTACACAGTAGGTAACTTATGCTCAATTGAGCGGAATCTAATAAAATTGGGTAATGCTACAAGGAACGGTGAAAATGTCGGGATAGCATTGTATATGGGTTCAGGTTGTAGAATAAGTAATAATGATATTGTATTTGATAAATGGTTAACTTGGGGAAGAAATTTTGGAATTTGGACTAAATTAGAAAAGGAGAATACCCTCTAATAGAAAATAATATCATTTCAGGTGCAAATTATGCGCTTGGTCCATTTGGATTATTCAGAGGTAATATTGCTACAAATGTATCATGTGCCCTTTTTGTAAAACGAAAACATCCAAAATTTGAAAATGTTGATTTGGGAGGGAATGTCGCAATAAAATGGATTCCAGGAAATGGATCTATGCAAGGAGACGGGACTTGCCCAGATGATATCCCTTATGCAGAATCACGATACGCCTCTAATCCGGGAGCTTTATCAGCTTATTCAGTAGTAATAGCTTGGGGTGAAGGAGGGGCTACTACGTTAGTTGAAACTTTTGCTTGGTTTATAGTCGCTGCACATTACAAGCATGAGCTTGCAAAGATAGTCGAAGGTCATAGGGGTTATCCAGATGATGTAGTTGCACAGGCCGAAATTATGGCTAAAAAAATTCTTTCAAGTACTAAATTAACTCTTTATTCTGAAATAATGAGTTAGCCTTAATTTAAGAGGCATTAGTAGTCTAACACTCATAAGAATGATTATATTTGTCAAAAATAGAATAAATGCTGTTATAACAGCATTTATTCTTTGGGGATTATTGGCTCTGTGTCAATAATTTCAATTGAGCAACCAAAGTGGTATTACTTCCTATTAATGCTGCATAATCCTCCAGTAGGTGAGGTGCAAGGTGAAAATCTTTCTTGACAATTTCGTATCCGGATTGTTCTAGCAAAAGAAAATAATCATGATTAATTAGAGACCCTCTTCGTGCTATAGAAATATTTGGCATTTCTCCATAATTATAAAATGTTAAAGTATCTCTACTGAGAGAGTTAGACTCCATAAGGCATATATATTCAATGCCAAGTTCAGCACATTTTTTATATAGCTTTAACAAAAAATTAGGGTAACACAATACAGCTGTTCTACAATGAAATAACATTCGATGATTTGGTACTAAAAGTGCAAAATGTTCAAGATATTCAAAAATATCACCAGCTTCAAAACGGAGGTTATTTAATGAATAGGCCTTATCGTTTAGTTCTTTAACCAAATCCTGCCTATCTATTCCAACGCATTGGATCTCTGGATTATTTTTAGCAAAACGATAAAGTGGTTCAGCGCAAAGTGTTCCAAAATCTAATACTCCTTTCAATGTTATTGTGGCATCTTTGGCTATAGATGTAAGATATCTTGGAATATAGTCAATCATGTAGGCTTCAGGGTGTTGAGTAGGTCGAAAGCAATTGTAATGATACCAATATTGGTACCATGCTTTTTTTGTGTATTTATCATCATAAATATCATTCTTTTGGTCTCGATAAATTTTATCGCATTTAATTGCTTCCGAAATTTCTACTGCTAGTTTTTTTGCACCTTCTATTTCAGATTTATACATAGTATTGAAGTCTTTTTTGACTGGCTCTAATGTTTCATTTGCTAGTTTTGTTTCTCCCATCCAATACAGGGTACCGGAAAGGGCTAGTGTTAATAAAAAATCATTAGGAAAATGTGTTAATCCATCCTTGATCGTATTAAAAGTTTCAACTTTTTCATTTAATGCTCTGTATGTTTTTGAAAGCATTAGATAATCAATGGGTTTGGGCTCGATATTAATTATTTTTTTAAAATATTCTTGCGCTTCTTTAAATTCACCAAGTACAAAAAGTCGTGCTCCAATTCCATAATAATAGAGAACTTCCTTACTATAAGCATTCTTAAATAGATCAGAATCCAAAGTTCCGCTAAATTGCCAATCGAACATCACAATTTCAATAAATGCCTCAATAAATCGTGTTCGCTCCTTTATGGTGGCTAATAATTTATATTCAGCTATTGCTTTTTCAAATAGATTAGGTAGTAGATATCGTGGGGTTGAGTTTCCATAAATTTCATCAAAAAAAGAGTTTTCAAAATCATTCATTAATTTTGCGAGCTCTGCACAGACTGTATCAACCGAATTTTCTACACCATTGCCATTGATTATTTGTCGCTCTAATTCTCTATTTCCTTTCTCGATCAAAAAATTGACATGTGATTTCCAACCGGGTTGGCGAAACACAGTATTGAAATTTTCTGGGGAGGCTTTTATCAAATAATTCTCTAGTATTTCTTTTGATAGGTAGTTTTTTTTGCTGGAGTATATTTCATTATCATTAAAATCGCTTAAATCTGGAAGTGTAGCTAGCCTCAACATTTCAGTTTCAATATCATCAAGCAATGTTTTCCTATTTTTCCATTCCGCATATCCCCAAGAAATAGCTTTTGATATATATGGTTCAATAGCATTATTTGTAGCCATTTTTTCATAACGCTCAGGAGAAGAACGGCACAAGTAATTTTTAATTTCTTCAGACCAATTTTTAGGATTGTCAGATATAATTGATGGCATATTTAAGGTTCTCCTGTTAATAAGATAGCTAATTCTCTAGTTAAGGATTTAGTCGGGTGTTCTAATTTAACTTTACTGTGCAGCCAATATTTATGTGAACATTCGCTTGATAATAAGTAATCAATATCCTTTGCTAATGTGTGAGGGTATTCACAAAAAAAGGCTAACTCTTGTTTGCGATATGGGGAAATTTCATATAAACTCAATTGATTAGTGTAATTTTTAATCTGTGGGTGAAAATTAAGCACGACCGGGGTTAGTATAGGTCGTAAAGAAAAGTAGTTTAAATAGGCTGCATCGTAAAGGCAATTAGAAAAAAAGCTACAAACCAAGTCACAAGCTAACAATGATTCTTCAACTAATTGAGTCGACAAAATTTTCCATTCTAATCCAGATGAAATAAGTAAGCTTATGGTTTCTTCTTTGTCAGCTTCTGATTCTCTGGGATGAGGGCGATAAAGAATAACTAATTTGGTTTTTTCTTGTTGTAAGCATGCTTCTAACCATTGTGAAATGGTTTCCATATATCCAGGTATACCATGAAGTGCTTGCCCAAAAAGACCAATAGTTTTTGTACTTTGAGTAATGTTAAAATATTCTCTTATATAGTTGCGTTGTTCCTCAATATTTAATGTTTGATAAATGGCATGGCGAGGGGAGCCTATCACCTCGGTTTTGGCATTAAATCGTTTTTTTGTAATTTCTGCAGCGTGATGATCTATGCATAAATAGCAATCAGCTAATTTTTCAAAGAAAAAATTAACTTCTCCCCAAAAATCTTGAAGGACGAATGTTTTGATATGCGCAGGACACTCAGCTATTATTGCTTCATCTATGCCTGCTTCGCCAGGGGATGATAATCCAGATAATATGATATCGGGATTTAATTTATCAATTAATTGATTGGCGTAGGATAGGAGGTCACTGGCTTCATTTAAGGATCGGCTTGGTGGTAGTGGAACTTCAAATACAGGTTGAATCCCAGCCCGAAGAAAATATTTTGAAGCAGGGGGTTGAGCGTAAATAAATACAGTAACACCTGCATATTGCTTAAGTATTTTTACTATCTCAATAATGTTTAATGCAGCACCAACATCCCGTGCAGTAACAAGAATTTTCACACTATCTTTCTTATCCTTGTAAAATTGTTTTTATTAAATCCCGCTCATTTCCTGCTTTTTGAGTTAATTTAAAAAATTTATCCCATTCTGAATTAAGTATATTTTTATTTTTCTCTGCTAGCAAAGTCAACAAACAAAATGCTTTTAAAGCAAGAATTGTTAATCCAAATTCATCTCTCGTTTTATACTGGTATGTACCACCAGCCTCTTTATATGCATGAATAAACATGAGACCAAGGTTTAATAGCTGTTCAGTCGAACTATTTTGATTAAAAATAATGCGCTCAATAACGAATAGCAAATCTAACACTACTGGATGGAAACTATGTAATGCGTCTTCAAAGTCAAAAAAGCAAATCATATTATCTTCGGATAGTAACAGATTTCCTGCATTTAAATCACCATGAATTGGTTGGGCATCTTCTTGATTAATCCAATCAAAATCATATTGTTGAGCCATCTTTTTGACAAAAGAGAAATGTGGAATGTAAGAATAACATCCATCAGCTAAAGCCTTTCTTATAAAATTAAGCTGTGATGTTCGTTCCGTGGTATTTTTAATAATCAACTGTTGGTCAGGATAAGATTTTTTTTTAAGATGTAATTTTGCTAACGCAGTTGCAAGGGTTATTATTTGCTCTGGTTCAGCAAAGAGGCGTTTCCCATGAATATAGGGATAAACATAATAGAGTGAGTTTTCTTCTTCATTAGAAATGCAATTAATTGCAATATTGACTATATAATCTGGGCAAGCGATAAATTGAGCCAAATCTTCGCTCTGCTGATATTGCCTTTTATGCTCAGCGGATACTTTCTTGATAAAAAATTTTTTTTGATCATTTTTACGCTGAAACAAAAAAGCATAGGTTGATTTTAGATCAAATTGAGCAGTATAAATGCCGCCGTCTTCTCCTAATTTTTCTTTCAGGAAATTTGTCTCGACTGTATCACAAGAAACAAATTTAGGAAGTGGGGGGGTAAGAGAGTTCCAAGTAGGGTTTCTAACAATCATTTTTTTGCTTAATATCCGACCATTTAATGGGTTCACCTATAGATACCTTGTTTTGTAATTCCCAGCCATTTACCAGATCCCAGTATTGGGTCGGGACTCCCTTACAAGGAAAGGCAAAGGTTGTATTATCAAGGCTAATTAGAGAGCCAGGTTGAAGTTTTTGCTTTGCAACCAAACAAGTTCTTTGAGAGCTGCCAAGTACTCCTTTTATAGGAGCTTCTAGATCTCGCATCGGTTGACCTAAAGCTTGCCAACAATTGTAAATTGTTTCAAGAGTCTTGGCTAATTGCTCAATCCCCATAGTATGTGATATGTCCTGATCAATATCTTCTGGATAGAGATGAACTCCTTTTTCCAGGATTGAAGCTCCCAATGCAATAGACATATACAACATTTCAATTCCATTATAATGGTCAGATAAACCAACTGGTAATGAAAAACATTGGTTTAAAGTTCGTAACATTCTTAGGTTATGTGCTTCTGGCAAAGCAGGATGTCCATCAGGACTATGTTCAATAATAATTTTTTCACATCCGGCACTTTTTGCTGTTTCAACTGCTTTGCATATATCAGTTAAAGAAGATCTTCCAGTGTCAATAATGAGCGGTAATCCTGTTTTTGCCAGATGACGAATTAAAGGAACATGGACAATGTTCGATGAAGAGGTTTTGAGTGCGCAGGCACCCTGCTTTATCGCAAAATCAATAGTGTCCAATTCATAAATCGAAACTATGAAGGGTAAATTGGCATTCTTTAATAGTGAAAATAGCATACTATAATGTTCTAAAGGCAGTACTTTTCTCTCAATTAATGAGCGGTAGTTTTCCTTGCGGACCTCACCGGATTTACTGGTATAGGTTTCTTCATAATCAACAGGTAGGCAAATGTTTGGGTTATTTAAAATTTCTGTTTTTAGTATAAGAGGTTGGTATGGTACTTTATCCCTGATGGTTATAATTTTGTGTAGCAATTGTTCAGCTATGCCAAGATCCTGATTAAAAAAAGTACCTATTTCTGCTAAAAAAATAGGAGGATGATTTTCTTCAACAGAGAATGGACCAATTGTAAAAGGCTGACTCATTGACTATCTCGCTTATATGTGAATTTCTAATAAATAATGATCTACCAGTAATTTCATACCATTAGTTAATTGCTTATCATTAAACTCGGTTTTCATTGTCCAGGTTCTAATTACGTCTTCACGCTGATTCAATTCAAGATTAAATTTGAAAGGATGGAAAAACCAATTTTTACAACGACCCTCAAGATATTCTGCTATCGTTTCTTTACAAAAAATATTCCAACCGCGCTCCCATTCCCCTTTAATATTATTTATTCTTTTTCTATGTCGTATTTCACAATCTACCCCATATTCATTAAATGGTGACAAGACATAGATTACTCCGTTATCTTTGGTTGCTTTAAAGAGATTATCCCAGAATATATCTAAGTCGATAGTATCGAAGATAGAAATAACACTTACAACAGTAATAATATCAAATTGATTTTCAAATTCAAAAGGCAGATCCAAGGCTGATGCATTAATAAAATTTACATTCGGTTGTAGTACTTTACATACCTCAATCAAGTCATCAAAAACATCTATTCCGGTATACTGCAGTTGTGGGAAATGTTTACTCAAAAAATGAATTAATTCTCCTGTTGCACATCCTATATCTAATAGTTTGCTTCCAGGCTTTAATGGCAACTCTTTAATTTTTTGGGCAAGAAATTTGAACATTTCTTTAGGTTCTTTGCTCCAGCCGTCGGAAATATAATGATAGTAGTTCTTGTATTGCGCGACAGTTGACATAAATCATAACCTCCGTTTCCCTCAAGGAATATTGTATTTTAGGTTGTTTATGCGCTTTTTAACAGAAATTTTGACCTATGTCATCTGTTGGGGTGTTTTAACACAAAATGAAAATTATGAATACTACAAAGTAAACGATTAATTTAGAAGCATGTTAGTTTTGTGGATTAAGGACCATAATCAAAATATAATTGCTCTATTTGAGGAGAAGAAAATCTATTTCAATTTGATTGCATTGAATTAAATATTTGAATTTGTTCTTCCAAATGAAGAATGGAAATATAATTCTAAGAACAAAAAACCATAAGGAATTTTATGTCAAATACTGTTTTAGCAATCGTATATGAAGCGTATCAATTTAATGTTTTTTTTCAATTATTCCAAAAGCTAGCAGGGGAAAGAAAATACAATTTTATTATGTATTCTCCCTATTATTTACCTAATACTGAACAATATATTCAACTTTGTACTAGGGATGGATTTCATTATATTTACAGCACAACAAAATATGGTGGAGATGCTGGAGTTCTGGATCAAATAGATAATTTAAGTATTAACTTAAATAATATTTGTGTTACAAAAAATAAAAGTAACCAATTCCTTAGAACTTACCTGATTTTAAAAAATAAATTCAGAGAATTAGCTAGATTGCCAGTTACGAGGTTTAAAAAAATTTTGCTTTATTTACTTAAAAAACTGGATGATTTGGATTTATACAAAAAAATCACTAAAGAAATATTGGAGTTTATTGATTATTACACTGATACTAGTTATAAAATTAACTCTATTATAGACAAAATAAATCCTTCATTGTTGCTATTTACTGAAGATGTGGTTGAAAGAGACAGTAATATATGGATAAAAATCGCCCAAAAAAAAGGTATTTTGTCTGCAATTCTGAGTTCGAGTACTGCTACTGTGACTGAGGCTGCAGAAACTTATTTTAATAACCCGCATTATTATTTTCCTACCCATTTGCCATTATACCTACAAATCGGATTAAAAATTTTTATAAGAAAATGGTGCTTTAATTATCGTGATAGGAAATTTATACGCCTTCCTCTCAAACAGTTGATTGCGATGGATTTATTAGATTTAGCTCCAAAGCAACCATGGACAATTAATAGTGGAGACTCCACCTTAATCTTGGTTGAAAGTCAATTTTCCAAAGACTTATTGGTAAAAGAAGGTATCAACAGGAGGCGAATTAAAATTATAGGAAGTTTAAAGTTTGACTCAATGGCTCCGGTTTTAAATGATTCAACTCGCTATAAACAAGAGCTTTATCAAAAATATAATTTGAATTTAACTAAAAAACTAATTTTGTGTGCTTTCCCACCCAACCTTCCAAATCGGTTATCATATGATTTTCAAAACTATGAAGATATGACTAAGAAATGGATATCTACGCTTCAATTATCTGATTACAATGTTTTATATTCTGTACACCCAAGTGGGTTTCCTGACACAGCAAATGCAATTCGCTCTCTGGATCAGATTGTTGTGGAAGAAGACATAGCAAATTTGATTCCTCTTTGTGATGTTTATCTGGCTTCTGTTTCAAGTACTATTAAATGGGCAAGAGCTTGTAATAAGCTTGTTTTGGATTATGATTGTTTTCATTTTAATTATCGCACTTATGAAAAGGATCCTGCAATTATTGCTGTTAAAAGTCTGAATGAGCTGAAAGAATGGATTACTCGCCTCAATAATCAATCAGTATCAAAGATACATGATCAATTAAATCCTTCTCTACATCCAAACTATTGGGGAATTATTGATGGGAGGTCTTTATGGCGAATTAATAATTATATTGATTGCCTGATTAAATAACTTTGATACTCTATGAATGTTTAAAAAAATTGTAACTAATTAAGCTATCCCCTATAATGCACTGCAAAAGAGCATGATTAAATGCTGAGCCTGTATTATTTTTATTATTTTGTAGTTTAAGAAATATAGAGCAGGTATGGATTTCATAAAGTGTCAGTAATATTTTGCATTTCAAGAGGAATACTACAAGCTTTTTATAATTTAATGATTTTTATGGATATTGATAACAAATATGAAATCAATCCTTTTTGTAATAAATGAAGCTGGTGAGTTTGTTGAGCTTAGTAAGATTGCATTGGCTATTCAGCAACAAGGCTATGATATTAATTTTCTTTTTGTGTCATCATCTTATATAAATTTAGAAAATGACTGTAAATTTTGTGAAGTAAATGGGTTTACTTTTTATTATCCATTCAAATCGTTTAATAAATTAAGAGCTCAAAAAATTGAAAAAGAGTTTGATTTTGTATCTACGAGAAATCACCCTATAGAAAATCAATTAGGTAATGGATATATCCCATATTCATTTTTACTTAAATCAAAAAGAAAATCTTATTTTTTTATTTGCCCGATTTTATTTCTAATTAGTTTTGTAGGTATTTTTGCTGCTATAACCAAGTTCTTATGCAAGATCACAAAAAAAATTATAAGTATAACTGCAAATACTGTCTTAAAATTTTTCGAAAAATTATTTAGAAAAAAAACTTTTAATAATTCATCTCAAATCCTTTTGAGTTGGTATAGTGCAAAAAGTAGAGGGATAAAAAATTTTTATTACGCTTATAGAGTTTTTAAGTGCAATTCCTTTGATCTTTTGATTTTTGGACAAGAATTTCCCGGCTCTGTAAATTCTCTCTTAATTAAGGCTTGTAATAATAAAAACATCCCAACCCTAATTATACCATTTGCAGTCGGTACCACTAAGGAAATAGTGGAGAGCTTATATGACAAGGATATTTTTGATGTATCTTCAAGTATAACTAATTATCTTGCATCTTTACTCTATCCTAATTGGATTAATTTTTATAAAGGAAAAAAGATGCTCAGGTTAACTGGTAAACAAATTTTCTTTTTAGAACTGATGGGGTTAGCTCCAGAACATCCTTGGCTTCCCAATAATTCCTTTGTTACCAAAATTGCTGTTGAAAGCGAAAAAATGTTTTCATATTACCAATCAATGAAATTCCCTGTTCATCAATTATCTCTGACAGGAAGTTTATCTGATGATATTTTGGTTGAGGCAACAACAAACGGTCAGGAAATTAAGAAAAAAATATGTCAAAAAATGAACCTTGATCCAGAAAAACCTATTTTATTGTGTGCTTGGCCAACAGATCAATTTGGTTCACGATTTGTTTCCCTGGAATTCAAAAATTACGAACAGCTTTGTAGAGCATGGGCAAAATGTTTGAAAGAAATTGAAAGGGAAGGAAAATATTCTGTAATTATTCGACCTCACCCGGTTACTAATAAAGAAATTTTAGGTAAAATATTAGGACAGTGTGATTTAAAACAATTTATATCCTATGATGATACAATCCAGCTTATTACATGTTGTGATTTATTTGTAGCTTGCGTTTCATCAACTTTGCGTTGGGCAATTGCAAAAGGAATCCCTGCCATTAATTATGATTGTTATCAATATGGATATACAGACTTTGATGCAAAAGGTGTTTTTAATGTAAATGACTTTAAAAGCTTTTCTGCTGTTTTGGAAGAATTAACGCGTGATAGGCAGAAATATGAGGGTGCTAAACAGAACCAACAAGAATGCGCTAGTGCATGGGGCATCCTGGATGGGAACTCCCAAAAAAGAATAGTGAACCTAATTAATAAGTTAGTTCAATCGGAATCTGTAATTGATATAGAAAACAAAAATTATGACCTCAATATCCTCAAAAACTCAGACGTTTAAAGAAACAGTAGTCTATGGAGTTGATAAGTTTAGGCTTTTAGCTGTTTTAAGAAATATATGGGATTACCGCTTGCTTTTATGGATTTTTTGTAAACGAGATCTCAAAGGGCGTTACAGTCAAACCATCTTGGGATTGGGTTGGGTTATTTTAACTCCTTTGATTACGGTTGGGGTGTTTGTCATTGTTTTTGGCATCATGATAAAGGTACCTACCGATGGGCTGCCTACTGTCATGTTCTATTTGGTTGCGGTTATACCTTGGTATTCCTTTTTAAATGTTCTCAACCCTTCCATACAAATGATTGAGGGAAATGCTTCGTTAATAACAAAGGTCTATTTTCCAAGAGCGTTGATAGGCGGTGCCTATGCTATGGGAGCTGCGGTTGATTTTCTGATGGCTTATGTGTTTTTGATAACCCCCTTTGCAATTTATTATGGCCTTTGGTCTATCAAGTTATTAATTATTATGCCATTCCTGCTGATATCTACCTTAATGATTGGATTAGGTATTGGTTTGGTTTTAGCACCTATCAATGCAAAATATAGGGATATTAAACATTTTATGCCTCTGGCTTTGCAGTTATTTTATTACTCCACTCCAGCGATTTACCCTGTTTCTGCTGTGCCTGTGTGGGCTAAACCATGGTATGCTGTTAATCCATTATCTCTTGTTATCACCAGTTATCGAGAGGTGTTAATGGGGCATTGGCCATCACCTACTATAATAATGACATTATCTGGTATGGCAATTATAACTTTCCTTGTGGGGCTTGTTGCATTTCATCACATGGAGCATAAGGTAGTTGATATTTTATGAGTTGGTCTATTCGTATTGAAAACCTTTCCAAACAATATCGGATTGGTAGTACTACTACAACCGCAGCAGAGCTGATTAATGAAAAATTGAGAAAATTTCTTTTATTACTGGATTTTAAAAAAAGGAATCGATTTTCATCCGATAAGCCACTGCCTTCATCCATTGCACAAGAAGGTAGAACTGTAGTCGATGCAAGTCAAATTAGCCCGGAATATCCCAATCATTTCTGGGCTTTGCGGGATATTAATCTTGAAATCGAGGCAGGGGAGCGGCTTGGTATAGTAGGACAAAATGGTTGCGGTAAGAGCACATTATTAAAAATTCTATCACGTATTGTTTCTCCTACCGAAGGGTTATTCCGATTTAGGGGGCGCTTAATCAGTTTGTTGGAAATCGGTACAGGATTTCATGGTGAACTGACTGGACGTGAAAATATTTTTTTAAATGGCACTATTATGGGAATGAAAACCCATGAAATTAAAAATCGACTCAATCAAATTATTGAATTTTCTGAATTGGGGTCAATGATAGATACTCCTGTCAAGCGCTACTCTTCCGGAATGTATATACGCTTGGCATTTGCTGTAGCTGCTCATTTGGAGTCTGAAATCCTTATAGTTGATGAAGTGTTAGCGGTAGGTGATGCAGCATTTCAACGCAAGTGTACGGAAAAAATGCTGGATTTAGCAAATCAGGGAAGAACTTTATTATTTGTCAGTCACGATATGGAAACCGTGAATCGAATTTGTAATAGAGCCATACGAATGTCGCATGGCAGAATTGTCGGTGACAGTAAATTTGATACAAGTGCAGCAAGCAAAAGTTCAGTCATGGATATCACTCGCGACTATCTCCGCTCAGGAGCGAAATATAAATCGGAACAGGTTTGGCCTAGTGATAAGCCAATGATATTTTTAAATTCCCTTAAGCTTAACCGAGTTAGATTGATAGATTACGACAATAAAGTTCGTTCTAATTTTAATTTAAATGAAACTATTGTTGTTGAAATAGATTTTACAATTATTAAAGAAACATACCCTTTTAATATTCATCTTTATCTTAAAGACAGCTCTGGGCGTGTGATATTTGTGTCAATGGATAATCATGCCTGGCAATCTAAGAAAGTACGTCCATTGGGAAATTATACCGAACGATGTACTTTGTATTCACCCTTATTAAACATTGGCGATTATCATATTGATATTGAATTTTGGCCAGGTAATGCTTTGGAAAATCGATTGGTAGTCAATTCAGTAGTCAGCTTCGAGTTGAAAGATGGAGCTGTAAATGAGGGGGTAAGAGGCAATTGGGCTTCTGATTGGCCAAACTCATTGATTAGACCACAGTTGGATTGGAGTATTTCGACAAATAAGAAACAGCATCTTGTTTTAAAAGAGCATGAATTAGTCACTGAAAAGTAATCAACATGAACAAATATGGTGGTGCAATCATTTTACTCTCTTTTCCCCATCAATTAATTCATGCTCTTGCAGCATTATTTACTGATAGAGAGCAGCGCAGAATTAATAAAGATGCTCCAATTTTGATATTTATCTGGTCATACCGTTGGTTTGATCATAAAAAGAATTCACCATTTCTTGAGATAATTAAGAAATTATCGAAAATAGAAAATTGCCAGCTTTATATTCCCAGTTTGCTTCAAAGAGTGTTTGGATTATCTGAGTTTCGGGCATTAAAGCAACGAGTAAAATACGTTAATAAAATATTTCCATTAAAGGATTATGATAGCTTTTATTATTCACATGACTTTAGTGCCGATCATACCGCACAAGTATTCATGCAGGCTTTCCCTAATATTTATAAGGTTTGTTTTGGTGATCCACCTGGGTTTCTTTATAAAAATTATACCTCAGTAATGGAATGTATGGAAAATATTAAAACGGGTCTTAAAGGTATTTTCTGGAAGAGTCGGCTTAAAAACATAGAAAAATGGTATGGGTATGATAAAGCTTATGTGGCAATGAATTTAAGTACAGATATTCAAAGTTATCCTTTGCTAACAACCACTATCCCAAATATAAATTTTATTAATTTGCTTAACAGATTAAAAAGTAATCTCCCTACTCTTGAACAGGAGGAGCACGCTTTTATTGAAACTTTAGAGTCGTTTAATCAGAATAAAAGATTTCAACTTCTTGTGCTTAGCAATTTTACTGAAAGTGGATTAATTTCAAGAGAGAATGAGCTTAAATTATATCTTGAGCTATGTCATCGCCACTGTCCTCCAGGATCTACTATCATTATCAAGCCACATATATTATCAAATCCCGCTTTTCTTCAGTCATTGAAAAGTAGCCTGGGAAAATATCAAGTTATTCTTTTTCCCGAAAATTTAAGATGTATTCCATTGGAAATGTTAACTGAGCTTTTAAGCAAATGTAATATTATTTCTGTTTCCTCATCATCGATTTTTTTGTCTTATTTATATGGTAAGGAAAAAATTATTCATGCTTTAACTTTATCAGATGTAAGACAATTTTTTAATGAAGATAGCTGTGCTCAAATGAGTGAGGCTACACAAACTATAATTAATACCTTGAAAAACTTTAATTAATTTTATTAAATTTCTAGTTACTGGTTCGCAACAGCTTCTTAAAAAGAAGCAAACCACTTAAAGAAAAAAATCTCGCGATAATTCCAACTCTAATAATAAGAGTGGTAGCTGGAGAAGAATTTTCTTTAAAGAATTTATTATAAAATCTCCACATTCCCTTTGCTTTATACAACAGTACTTTAAATGGAATTTGTTTGGTGGAGAAACTTTTTATATGAGTGACTTTTGTATTTGGATTAAAAATAATTTTCCAATTGCTTTGTGTAAATCGATAAAACCAATCGTAGTCCTCACAATATAGGAAATAGTTGTCATCCAGAAGGCCAACTTCATCAATAGCCTTTTTGCGTACAAACATACAAGACCCTGAAATCAACTCTACTTCAGCTGGTTTTGTCGGGAGCTTTTCTTTTGAAAATAAGTACCCCCCAAATTTAGGGTTATTCGGGAAGATTTTTGATAGTTTCAATAGTTGATTTAAAACCCTGGCTGGGGTTGGAGTAAGTCCACAACAGCCAATTTGCACGCTACCATCCATGTTATTTACCAGACATCCAACCATTCCAGCATCATTGTGTTGGTGCATTGTATGCAAAAGATTTTCAATGGTATCGTTTTCAACGAAACAATCTGGGTTAAGATAGAGTATAAATGGGGTTGAGATTTTGGTAAAAACTGCATTATTGGGCGTAAGAAAATCCATAGTTGGAATTATTTCTGTGAATAGTAATAGTTTGTTTATTTAATTTAGATTGTTCTAATAACGCTAAACTATTATCAGAAGAGGCATTATCTGAAATAATAATTTGAATTGGAACTGTGCTTTTTAGCAGATGTTGTTGGTGTTTACTTAATCTCGAGAAAGCTTCATCTGCTGGCTTATATTTTTCCCCTGATTTTGACAGGGGTATTCTGTTTTATCCTCATATAGAAAGGAATGCTGTCCCTGTATCAAAAGGATGTACGTGCTTTGTTGGAGAATTCTCTATTCAAAAGAACCACCCATATTCGATGCCTACCAAATTGTTTCACGAACCTCTGTAACAGGGCAATTTGTACTTTGCTTGTTGAGTTACTCGCTTTATTGAGTAAACGCGAATAGATAGGAATTGATATGCATTCATAACAGATAGACAGCATGAAAATATTGATTTTACACCTTTCCCAATACAAATTGGTTCCGTCTATTTAAAGATAGAGCTTATCGGATGAACTGAAAAATAAAAAATAGCTATCGAGCTATAAAACCAAAATAGATTTCAAAATCGCGAAAAAAACGTTGTATTCTCTTCTATCGAGATTCAATCTGTGCCTCAGATGGCATCAGTACTGCAATTTTTTTAAAATAGATAGTTTTTGCCACTAAAAAGCCAACCAATGCTCGTAAGAAAAAATTAATTCAAGCCTTGTGCCAATCGAAATGTTCGCCTAACATGCGAGTTTAACTCGCTGATATTCCTTATTTATACCTCTTTTTTCGCGAAACGAAGTATAAATTATTTGAATTAAATCAGCTAATTATCCCTTCGTATCTTTCTAAGCCCTTAATCAATATCTTTTTTTGTCCTGCACAGGGGGTAAGGAAAAATAATTTATCTAATTTAATTTCATTACTCATATTTTTTATATATAATTTCGCCAAAATTTAATCTATTGTTGGTTACATATAAGGGAATAGTTTTTAAATGTACAATAAACTCACAACAAGTCAAGCAACCTATCTAAATTTTCTCCGCGGGTTTTCAGCTATAATAGTCTTGGCTGGTCATACTTTATCAGGCATACCTGGTGTAATTTCATTTGGGAAACAATTGCCTTTTCAATCCTTGGCAGTAAATGCTTTTTTTTGGCTCTCAGGATTTTTAATTACATATCATTGTATAACAAAGAAGCCCTATACATTTGCAGAATACATGATTGATCGTTTCTGCAGAATTTATGTCATTTACATTCCTGTGTTGATTTTATCAGTTTTTTTGTTAGTGAAAGCGGATTTGGCATCAATGCCTGAGCTTAAAGAGTGGGTTGCTAATATTTTCATGATACAACATACTCCTTTTAATCGAATTTTTGAATTTTTACCTACTATTCCACCTTTAGCTCAAATTTCCCCATTGTGGTCAATAGCAGTTGAGTGGTGGTTGTATACTTTGTTTGGGATAGCCTTTTTTTTTCATAAAAGCTCTTTTGCTAACAGGCTTATAATGAGCATATTAATTATTCCTGCATTGCTAGTTGCTGGATATTTCACATTAAAAGAGTATGTTGCTTTGGTATGGTTTCTGGGTTCTGGGTGCGCATATCATTTCTGTAATATAAATAGGAAGTATAATAATCACGGGATTTTAATGCTTAGTTTAATCACAGGAGCAGCTTTTCTGGTTAGATTCCATGTCTTGAAGCATTCACTAATGAATATGTATGATTTACAATTAGTAATTCCTGGCTGTATCTTTTTGTATTCGCTGTTGTTATTACTGTCAACTAACAAACTAAGCAAAAAAATAGAATTAATCTCAGCATTCCTTGCATTTATTTCTTATACACTGTATTTGAGCCATGAGCCAATAAGAAGAGTTGTATCCACATTTATTGAGCCGACGAATTTAAAGAGGGGCTTCCTCATTTGTGGAGTTTGTATTGCTTGCGCAACTATAATTGCTTATTTATTAGAGAACAAACATCTCGTAGTTCGCGAGTGGCTAAAAAGTAAACTTTTGCAAAAAAATACATCAAACAAGTTAGCTTATTCAACATAACTAAATAATAGGATATTTAATCGGAAAAAAGCAGATCTCAACAGACCTTCTTAGTCTATTGAGTAAATCTGTTATAGTGTGTGATAGAGTAGCATTAGAATCGGTGAATTTTCTAGCTAGTGGTGCGTAATAGCTTTTTAAAAAGAAGCAAACCACTTAAAGAAAAAAATCTCGCGATAATTCCAACTCTAATAATAAGAGTGGTAGCTGGAGAAGAATTTTCTTTAAAGAATTTATTATAAAATCTCCACATTCCCTTTGCTTTATACAACAGTACTTTAAATGGAATTTGTTTGGTGGAGAAACTTTTTATATGAGTGACTTTTGTATTTGGATTAAAAATAATTTTCCAATTGCTTTGTGTAAATCGATAAAACCAATCGTAGTCCTCACAATATAGGAAATAGTTGTCATCCAGAAGGCCAACTTCATCAATAGCCTTTTTGCGTACAAACATACAAGACCCTGAAATCAACTCTACTTCAGTTGGTTTTGTCGGGAGCTTTTCTTTTGAAAATAAGTACCCCCCAAATTTAGAGTTATTCGGGAAGATTTTTGATAGTTTCAATAGTTGATTTAAAACCCTAGCTGGGGTTGGAGTAAGTCCACAACAGCCAATTTGCACGCTACCATCCATGTTATTTACCAGACATCCAACCATTCCAGCATCATTGTGTTGGTGCATTGTATGCAAAAGATTTTCAATGGTATCGTTTTCAACGAAACAATCTGGGTTAAGATAGAGTATAAATGGGGTTGAGATTTTGGTAAAAACTGCATTATTGGCGTAAGAAAATCCATAGTTGGAATTATTTCTGTGAATAGTAATAGTTTGTTTATTTAATTCAGATTGTTCTAATAACGCTAAACTATTATCAGAAGAGGCATTATCTGAAATAATAATTTGAATTGGAACTGTGCTTTTTAGCAGATGCTCTACGCACTTACCAAGCATTTCGCCCGAATTATAATTGACTATAACAACTGTTACTAAATTAGCTACCATGGCAAGCCTTTTTTCAAGATTTTTAGTAATTGAAAATTAGAAAGAACTCTCGATTTTTGAATGTGCCTTCTTTGTTGTAGTAGTGTTGGCAAACCTTTAATCGCATCAATTTTAGATTTTATAATTACAAAAGTTTGCTTTCGTTTAATGAATAAAAGAAGAGTAGCAATATTTAAAAGAAGGTGTAAGGGTAAAGTTGCAATAAGCAATAACAATGGCATATTCTTGAAATAGGTCCAAACTAGATTTCTATGGCCATAATAAGTATAAAAATCACTATGTTTCTTTGTTATGGCGGAGCCTGTATGCTCAGCGATAGCTGTAGGAATATAACATCCTTTATAACCTGCTAGCCATAATCGAAAAGCCAAATCAACATCTTCATAATAACAAAAATATTGCTCATCGAACCCTTTTACAGCATTGAATGCATCACGTCTATACAAGGCAGCTGCAGCGCAGGGAGCAAACAGTTCTTGCATATCTTTGGGGGCTTTGTCTAATGGTTTTCTGTGGTTTAATCTCCATGCTTTTCCGCTAATATGGTACACATCGCCTGTCCCATCTAATAGATAAGGCTCATTTTCACAAATTAGTTTTGACCCCATGAAAGCATATTGCGGATGAGTTTTAATTGCACTAACCATTTCTAGTAACCAGTCCTTGTGCGGGTAGGCGTCAGGATTAAGCAATGCTATCCAATTGACTTCTGGATCTAGATATTCAATGGCCTTATTGTTCCCAGCTGCAAATCCCAGGTTAATATTGGATACAACAATTTTAATTGGTAATTTAGTTGTGTGGACGATCTCGGGTAAATTTTCAATACTCGAATTATCAAAGAGTATTATTTGATACGGTTTGTATGATTGCTTCTCTAAAGCAGTAATTGCCTTAGAGAGGCAATGTGCTGAATTATAATTAACAATTATAACGCCTATATTAATTTCAGTATTTTGAATTTGCATAATTGAAAATTGGATGAAGAGCAAAGAAAAAGCGCGTTCTATCATTTACTCTAGTTTATGCCAAGAATATCATTTTTTAATCTTTAATGATATTTAAATTAATGCTTTGTTTTTATTGGATATGCAGTCTTTTTGCTATATATTGTGAATTTATTTTCATTTTTGCGCAGATGAAAAAATAAAATATTTTTACTCAATTAATTCAAGTTATTAAACATGACTAATAACAAAAAGTTTTTTTATAGGGATTGGTAAAATGATTTTCCACCAGCTATTTGATCAGGATTCCTGCACTTATACTTACCTGATAGGCTCTACTGTTAGCAAGCATGCAATTATTATTGATCCGGTACGATCACAAGTTTCGCATTATATTAATCTAATTAACAAGTTAGAATTAAATTTGGTTGCTTCAATTGATACACATTTACATGCTGATCATATTACTGGATCAGGCCAATTAACCATCCTTACTGATTGTCATTCTATGATAGGAATGGAAAGCAAAGCGAAATTTGTGCACATCAAATTTCATGATAATGAGATTTTAAATTTTGGAAATATTAAAATAAAGGCTATGCACACGCCAGGGCATACTCCAGATTCCTATTGTTTTGTAATGGAAGATAGAATATTTACTGGCGACACTTTATTAATCAATGCTACAGGACGTACTGATTTTCAAAATGGTAGCGCCAGTGCGCAATATGACAGTCTTTTTAACAAACTTTTAAAATTACCGGGATTCATGAGAATATATCCTGGCCATGATTATAATCAAAAACAATATAGTACAATTGATGATGAGAAAAAAAATAATCCCAGATTGCAGGTAAAATCCAGGCAAGAGTATGTTGAAATGATGGGTAATCTGAATTTGTCTTTTCCTAAAAACATGCATTTTGCAGTTCCCGCCAACTTGAATAATGGATTAACTGAGCAGGAAGTTAATGCTTTAGTTTAAAGATTATTATCATTTATTTTGTTATATTTTATTCATTTATCTAGTCTGGGATTTATAAAGATAAATTGCAATATAAGCTCAAGATACTTTTGTAATTTGAATAACAGATAATTTAAGGAACAGAATTTTATAATCCAGTTTATTATTTCAATCAATAAACTGGTAATTTTCTGAATTTAGCTGTAAATTTATTCTATTAATATCGTATCCATATGATTTTAAATAGGTATTTTTATATTGTTTGAGTTTATTGCAGGAAAAAAACTTGTTTTTCCTTTTGAGTCCAGTTTATTTATAATTGGGAGTTTTTGATATTAGGGAATGTTGAACAGTTTTATGATGAATTTATGACAAGGAATTTATTAATTTTTCAACTCATTTCTGCAAAAATTAAACGCAAATTTATCTATGACTTAATATTCCGTTAATAATCAGAGTGTACAATGTGATCCAAGCAATAAATTTTGCTTAAATTTTGTTCATATTGTAGTTGCCAAGAACACCATGGAAGCGTTCTATGGAGAAGTAGGTAGCTGCTATGTTAGGGAGATTTTAGTCATGTTGATTTTGACTCGGCGTATAGGTGAAACATTAATCATAGGTGATGATGTCAATATTACTGTTTTAGGTGTAAAAGGCAATCAAGTTCGCTTAGGAATTAATGCTCCAAAAGATGTTTCTGTTCATCGTGAAGAAATTTATTTACGCATACAACAAGAAAAAGAATCTGATGATTCGGAACAAGCAGTATAAATCGATTTCCACGCAGCTCATCCGGTTCCGAGTACTTAAAAATACTCGGGACGCACTATGTAACTAAATGTAATTTCCTCTTTAATAAAGCTTCTTATACACTCATCAGCAAATCAAAATTAATACTAACTATATATTGAGTTTTTTGTTTGAAATGGATTACCAAATTTTTTGAGATATAGTTTTCCAATAAGTGTCGAACCATCATAGTTCAAATGAGAATTTGCACCTTCATCGAAATATAATGGTGTCCCGTTAATTGAGGTATAGCATTTTGATTTGTCGCATATTATTTTTGTCGGATCAATTAATATAAGCTGTGGGAACTCATTCTTTAAGTTCAAAATAATATTTCTGGTAGCATTTTGAATTTTTTTTACCTCACGTAAGTTATTGGAGCAGTCCAGAAAGGATACCCTTGTCAATCCGCAAGTTTTACTCAGGTTTATCAAGGGTGGATTATCAAACATAATTACTGGGATACTTTTGTTATCAACAATAAATTTTACTGCTTCACGTAATCCTTTCTTGAATACTTCAAAAGGAGGATGTTTTTTGCCATCCAAGGATGGCAAGTCAGGGTAATAATCCCAAAACCCGCCCATTACGACATAATCATATTTTTTATTTTTAATTAACTTTCTGAGAAGCTCATTCCGGCTCATAGGATTGTTTTCTCTCCAATTCGAGATGTTTCCTAATATAAAGGGGGTTCCTGATTGATTGACCACATAAGCTTGTAAGTGTTGATCGGACAGCAACACATGCAACATACCAACATATGCGGTTGCGTGACTGTCACCAACTACCAAAACAGTTTTTTTATTGGAATGGTAATCTCCTATAGTACATAATTTTTCTGATGGTAAAACTGAAAACCCATCTTTATTATCAATGCAACCATAATCTTGTTTTAACAACCCATAATAGGTATTTACCTGATTAAGTTTTTCCGGAGAAATTTTATTAAATCCAAAATTATCTTTGTATTGAGAAAATAAGTAAAAAATAACTGCAAGAGCAAGAGGAAGAATAAAAAAAAGTAGCATTGTGTTGAGAAAGGAAAGCTTTAATTTATTTCTAAACGGAAGCTCAACAAATTTGTAAGTAAAGGTTGAAGTTAATAGCAAAATCAATATAAAAACAAATCCAATTGTGAAATTGATTGGGATTTTTAAATAATTTAAATATGAAATTAAAGGCCAATGCCACAAGTACAGCGAGTATGAAATTAAACCAATAAAGACTAATATCCTGTTTTCTATAATTTTGCTTGCAAATCCTTGGTTATTTTTTCCTGTGTAAATTAAAAGAGCTGTACCTAAACAAGGCAAAAGGATTTTAATGCTAGGAAAGTCATTATTAGTGAAGGCACAAGCAGGGTAGATAATCAAAAAAAGGCCTAAAATGGAACCCAGATTTTTTAAATATTTATTGCTTACTGCAGGAATATTATCGAAATTCAATGCCACTAATGCGCCTGTCAATAATTCGAATGCTCGAGTAATTGGTGAATAATACACCAAAAGAGGATGTTTCCTTAACAAAAAATAGGCGAAAAACGAGATAATTGTTAACAAAATTGTGCCTAATATAATTTTTTTATCAGTAAATTTTTTAGTTAGTACAATTAGTATGATGGGCCATATCAAATAGAATTGTTCCTCTACACCCAGAGACCAAGTATGAAGTAACTGTTGAATGGTAGCATCTGTTGAGAAATATCCAATATTAATGAATTTCCAAAAATAGATATTTGAGCTTGAGAGAATGGTTGCCAGAAGTGATGTACTGTAATTTTTTAGATCTGGGACTAATAAAAGAAAATAGGACATAACAGAGGAAACTAGAAGCACTAGCATTAATGCAGGAAGAATTCTTCGCATTCGGTTTAGGTAAAATTTGATTAATGAGAATGTTTGGGTTTTTGTGTTTCTAAATATTATCTGTGTGATTAAAAAACCAGATATTACAAAAAATACGTCAACCCCTAAAAAGCCAGCGGGTACCAAATTGATATGTAGATGATCAAAAATTACTAGTAAAACAGCAACTCCTCTTAATGCATCAATATCTTTTCTATAGTTTATTCTGGCAGTATTTGACATTAAGTTTAAACCCTATCAACAGATGACGCTTTATTAGATTGAAAAATGAACATTAACCTTGATTTTGTACATGTTGCGTGAAAAGCGATTATAGAATAAAGTGAAGTTATTAAAATATTAGATTTGAAATTTTACTCTAAAACTTCCTTTTTGTTAAAAACCCTATTCAAAATTACTTAGGGCAAGTGATGTATCACCCGAAGAGAGTTCATGCTTATTTCCAAATTCATCTTCCAGAATCAGTTGGCCAAACGAATTAATGCCCAAGGCAATCCCGGAAATCGAATTCAAAGCTTGGGACACTTTAACTTTTTTCCCAACAAGGTAGTCATACTTATTCCAGTCATCCTTAAATGCATTTAGATCGTTATTAATAAATTTTGATAGATATTTTTCCAGGTTAATTAATAGCCTTGTAACAATCGAATTCCGATTGTAATTTTGATTAGTTATTCCAAAAAAAGAACACCAGGATTTATCTGGTAGAGGATTGTTTTTTGTATCAGAGTTGATATTTAAACCAACACCTATAATAAATTGTGCTGTCGCGTTAGATTCTGCAATAATCTCTACTAAAATCCCACATAACTTTTTATTATTCCACAGGATATCATTTGGCCATTTTATTTTTACTTTATCAGATACAATGAATTCATTTATAGTGAGAACTGTTGCTAAACTTATGACTAAACTGAGACCCGATAGCTTAGATATGTCACAATTAAAACTCCACCGGGTAGAGCAGTAAATATTCTCTCCAAAAGGAGAGTGCCAGTGTCGTCCAAAGCGCCCTCTCCCTTGAGTTTGCATTTCAGTGCAGCAAATTTCGACGGCTGAGCTTGAAGGCAGATCTTTCAGGTAGCGGTTGGTTGAGTCAATCGATGTAAATAAATGCAGGTTAAACGGTTGGCTAAATCCTTTGCTGTGTAATTGCTTGGTAATTTCATTGGAGTCTAGCAGGATTAAAGGCTTTTCCAATTGGTATCCTTGATGTGGTATGCGGATAATAGGTATGCCTAAATCATTAAGCTGATTGATTTGTTTCCATACTGCTGAGCGACTGATTTTTAAAGCGTTTCCTAATTCACTCCCACTATGACATGCCCCATCGCCCAGTATTTGCATTAACGTATGTTGAGAAGTATTAAATTGAAACATGATTTAAAATTTTAAACTAATATTTTGTTGAAGCTGGACGATCCCATGACGAATTTCTCTAACAGAAGGGTGATAGCATAAAGCGCCACTGCAGCATACTTCCGGCATGAATGAGCGTAGTTGCCAGGTCATGTTATGCAAGGGATCGTCGACCAATTGTTTTGTTGGGAAACTGGTAGGGACATGAAATTCTTTGGTTGGATAGGAGAGACCTAAACCACTCGCTTTGATGAACGCTTCCTTTTGAGCCCATATATGAAAAAATAAGGCTGGCTTAAGGGACTGATGTGCTTTTTTCAGTTCCTGGTATTCTTGCTCGGAAAACAAATTTTTACCAATCCCTTCATAAGGCCGGGCTGAATATCTTTCAATATCCACTCCAATCGGATAGGTTTTACCCACTGCCAATATGGCCATTTCACCGGTATGACTGATATTAAATTGCAATTTTTGCGAATTAATCACATTGGGCTTGCCATGGGCATTGTAAGTAAATTCCAATCGTTCAGGGGGCGTATTAAGGTATCGGGCCAGGATAATTCTTAAAGTTGCTCTGGCGTTGGTAAAGCGTCTTTTATGGCGATTAAAATAAAAGCGATCAGCACGGGAGCGTTCATCGGCATTCAATAACTGATACGCACTATGCAATTCATAGTCTAATGAGAACTGCCAAAGATCAATACGTGACTCATTTAAAATGCAGTTTTGTGTGTTTAATGGAGTAAATCCTGTAATTATCATCTGTTGTATCTGAAATCTGGCATCGATTAACGGTTAAGAGTATCATATACCAAAGATGTTTAATTCACCAAAGAGTAATCAATGACCCGACAATTTTTGGAATTTGAACAACCTATTGAAGAGTTGAATCAAAAAATTGAAGCACTGCGTATGGTTGGCAGTGATAATGAAGTTAATTTAAGTGAAGAGATAGCTCGACTTGAAGCGAAATGCTCCGAGTTAACAGAGAATATATTCTCCAGGCTTGAACCATGGCAAATTGCTCAGATGGCCAGACATCCTTTAAGGCCGCAGACTACTGACTATATTGAGCGAATTTTTACTGATTTTCAGGAGTTGCATGGTGATCGCAGTTATTCTTCAGCCCCTGCAATTATCGGAGGCATGGCGCGATTAAACGGGGAGCCTGTCATGGTGCTTGGTCACCAAAAAGGTAAACGTACCAAGGAAAAAGTATACAGAAACTTTGGTATGGCAAGACCTGAAGAATACAGGAAAGCACTGCGTTTGATGAGAATGGCTGAAAAATTCAAAATGCCTGTAGTCACATTTATTGATACGGCTGGAGCTTATCCTGGCATAGGTGCTGAAGAACGTAACCAATCAGAAGCCATTGCACGCAATCTTTTTGCTATGTCTCGCATTAAAACACCAATTGTCTGTATTGTTACAGGAGAAGCCGGTTCAGGTGGTGCCTTGGCGATTGGGGTCGGTGATAAGATTATTATGCTGCAATTCAGCATTTATTCAGTCATTTCTCCTGAGGGGTGCGCCTCAATCCTTTGGAAAGACGCCTCTAAAGCGAGTGAAGCCGCGCGTGCTATGGGAATTACTGCAGACAGAATATTCGAAAATGAATTGGTTGATATGGTAGTCCCTGAGCCTTTGGGGGGCGCACACCGAGACGTTGATGAGATGGCAAGTCGCTTGAAGAGATTATTAACGAGTGAACTCCAGGCTTTGAAAAAGGTGCCTCTGGATCAATTAATTGAGTTAAGGTATCAAAAGTTTATGGCAATGGGTGCTTGTGACTAGGCCTTTACTAAGTCCCGAATGGGTAGCTCGCCTTAAACAATTCAAGAAATTGATAGTAGGGTTCAGCGGTGGTCTGGACTCTACAGTGCTCCTGCATGTCCTTGCCTCAACTCCTCCCTTGTCTAATCAACTTTTGGCTGTCCATATTAACCATGGCATTAGTGGAAATTCTCTGAACTGGCAAAGGCATTGTGAGCAATTGTGCCTGGATTTAGGTATTGCTTTTATTGCCAAAGCGATTGAATTTGATCGTTCTGCAAATGTTGAAGAAGCAGCACGCAATGCGAGATATGATTTTTTTTCCTCCTTATTAGAGGATAATGATTGTTTGGTTTTGGGGCATCATCTTGATGATCAGGCTGAAACAGTTCTTTTGCAATTGTTTCGCGGTGCAGGAGTTGATGGCTTGGCAGCTATGCAGGAATGCAGCAATTTGGGTGCTGGGCAATTGGCAAGACCATTTTTGACCTGCCCCAGAGTGGAATTAGAGCATTATGCTCGTATTCATGAATTGAAATGGATAGAAGACGAAAGCAATCAAGATACAAAATATTCTCGCAATTATCTGCGTCATCGCGTAATGCCATTATTGCTTGAAAAGTGGCCGGGAGTAGCAGGTAATATTTCCCGAGCTGCGACTCATTGTCAGCAGGCAAAAGCGAATCTTGAGGTATTGGCTATAAAGGATTGTCCTGATTTGTTAAACGCTACTGATCATTTGCTGATTGAACCCATAAAAGGACTTGAATTTGAGCGGATTACAAATGTTTTAAAGTTTTGGCTTAAAAAAAATAGAATTCAATTGCCTTCGTCCAAGACGTTTCATCGTATCATTCATGAAATAATTTTTGCAAAGCTCGATGCTATGCCAACAGTGAGTTGGAATCAAATACAAGTACGTCGTTTCCAACAACATCTTTATTTGCTTAAGGCAGACCAGATCAATTTACCGAAGGCTATTAAATGGCAACAATTTCCAGCTTCTTTAACTTATCCAGACGCTGATATTAAGTTGTCTGCAGTAAAGGCCCAAAAGGGATTAATGATCCCGAAAGATGCGCAAATAGAAATACGATTCAGAAAGGGTGGTGAAGAGATTTATTGGCATGGTCAAACCAAACATCTAAAAAAACTATTTCAGGAATGGCAAATTCCCCCATGGGTAAGGGATAGAGTTCCATTGGTTTACATTAATGATCAATTGGCTTGTGTAGTAGGTTATGCAGTGAGCGATTTGTTTTTTACTACTAATCCACTGGAAGCTTGGTCTATAGTTAATAATTCTTAATATAACAATCTCCGCTCCCTTACGGTCGCGGCTCGGTTTTGACTATAATTCCATTTGCACTCCCTTATGGTCGTAGCTCGGTTTTGACTATAATTCCATTTGCACTCCCTTATGGTCGCGGCTCGGTTTTAGCCATAATTCCATTTGCACTCCCTTATGGTCGTGGCTCGGTTTTAGCCATAATTCCATTTAATAATCTGATTAATCATCTGAGCCGCGACCGTGAGGGAGCGGAAAACTGGTTATTGTACTAATTTTCCACAGAAAAATTTACTTCAAAAATAATTAGTTAGTGTGATAACCTTTTCTTACATAAACAAGTCCTAAACCAAATGGAAATGGTGAAATAATGATATCTGAATCAGTCATTCCACTCGCCTATTTTATTACCTTTACCTGTTATGGAACATGGTTACATGGAGGTAAATCAACTTCAGTTGATCGCTACAATAATATCCCAGGAACTGAATTTATCCCTTATGATCGAAGGCGGTTATATCAGGTAAAAAACCTCATGCTGGAAACACCTTATTCTCTGGATGAATTAAGGCGTCACATTGTTTTGCAAGCAATTTGTGAAGTGTGCAGATATCGTCAATGGGTATTACTGGCTGCTCATGTAAGATCAAATCATGTACATCTTGTTATCCACGCCCAAATTTCTCCCGAACACATTATGAATACAGTAAAAGCATATGCTTCACGTTATTTAAATTATACAAGGCTGGATGGTGATAGAAAGAACAGATGGACTCGCCATGGAAGTACTCGTTATCTTTGGAATGAGGAAGAAATTGAAGCAACGATTCAATACGTTGTTTATGAACAAGGGTTACCAATGGCTGTTTTTGAAAATAAAGACAGAGTGTTTGGTGTTGAAGTTTGATCTATCCGCTCTCGGTTTTAGTTATAATTCCATTTAATCCACTCCCTTACGGTCGTGGCTCGGTTTTAGCCATAATTCTATTTAATCCACTCCCTTACGGTCGTGGCTCAGTTTTAGCCATAGTTCTATTTAATCCGCTCTTACGGTCGCGGCTCGGTTTTAGCCATAATTCCATTTAATTATCTAATTAATCATCCGAGCCGCGACTGTGAGGGAGCGGATTACGTTTAAACTAAATTATTTCTTCAGTTTTTTTATAGCTTTTAATACTATACATCATTATCAAATATGTTTATTCTGCGCAAATTCGAATATTGTAAAATTAATTTCTGTTATTTATGTCTGATATCCATTGCGAAAAAAGCTACAGATCAAAACTTCTGAAACAGGGCTTGCTTGGTGTATTAATTTTATGCCTGGTTTTTTTGTTTCTTGAATCTTTTTCAAGATGGATAGCAGCTACAAGTACAGCACCTTTTGGTGAAAGTATCAGGAATGATCAGAAAATGATTGTGAGTGACTCCATCAGGCAAGGTATTGTTGCTATTGGGGATTCCATAATTGCCAGAAGTTTTTATCCGGAACTTTTTTCTTCTTTATTAGCTAAAAATTTTTCAAAGCCTTATGAGGTGTATAACATAGGAGTGGAAGGTTCAGGAATTATCCATCATCGAGCACACTTAAGATATTTATTGAAAAGGAATGTCAAACCAGATTTTGTGATTATGAATGTTTCTGTCCATAATCTTAATTTGAATTATTTTGCCCATGATAGTAATGAACATATCATAGAGCAGAGATATGAAGATCATAACTCCTTGGATTATTATAACCGTTGTTTTACAGTAAATAAGCAAACACTTTCATCAACGCTTTATTGCAAGATAGCGAAGTATTCTTATTTTTTTCGTTTAGTGCATTATTACCATCAACAAGTTAACAATAGTTTGCAATCTTTGCTGCATACACAAAGATTGAGAACTGAGAATTTGATAATCAAATATCCAGCAATCTCTAGACAAGGTTTTTCACCAATTTTTGGCAGTCTTGCTGAGGATACAATAAGCACGCCTAGAATGTTTGAATTTTTGAGACATGAATATAGGAGTGCATTTGCAAATTTTAAGTTAACTACTGAAGTTTTAGACAGCATTATTGATGATCTGAATAACAATTCAATTAAAGTAATTTTAGTCTTGGCACCAGTTTACCATCCAGTAACTCGTAAGGTTTATGACGAATTCAACTTGCCATCTAATGGCGCTATAGTCAGTACGCTTGAAAATTATGCTTTAAAGAAAAATATTGCTTTTATAAACTTATTCGAGGAATGTCAGGATCCTGTTTATTTCCAGGATCCAGTACATCCTAATATCTATGGTGCTGTAAAGATAACTACATTGTTATCGCAAAAAATTATCAACAAACAATTTGTAGGGCCTGACGGGTATTTGGATAAAGAATTGTTTCAATACCTAAAAAGCAATAATGAGAACAAAGCATGAATTTTGTCACTTTTCAGTTCGTTGTTTTTCTAGTTATTACGGTCATTGTCTTTATGATGATGTCTCCCTATTATCGGAAATATTTTATTTTGCTTTGCAGCTATTTTTTTTACGGTACCTGGAGCGTTCCATTAATCAGTGTCATCTTATTTTCAACCTCGGTTGATTACTATCTCGGAAAAAAAATCCATGAGAGTCATTCCCAAACTCATAAAAAACTCTATTTGACTTTATCCATTTTGGTTAATTGCTCCATTCTGGTTTATTTCAAATACATGAATTTTTTTATTTCCAGCATTGATGCTATTGGCTTTAGTTTGGGAGCCACCCAACTTTTGTTAAATCCTATGCATATTATTTTGCCTCTCGGCGTTTCTTTTTACACTTTTGAGGCGATCAGTTATATCGTAGACATCTATCGAGGGGAAAAGCCGGCTAGTAGCTGGTTAAACTATAATTTTTATATTATGTATTTCCCGCATCTGATTTCAGGACCGATTGTCCGTTATAAAGAACTGCATGCTCAATATGAAAGTAAAATTGAATTACCGGAAACCTCACGTTTAAAAGAGGGGTTTCAGTTATTACTTTATGGCTTTATTTTCAAATTGGTCATAGCCGATTCAATGGCTTCAATCTCAGATCCCTTGTTTGATAAGTATCAGACAATTGGCCATCTGGAATCCTGGTTGGCCAGTATTGCATTTACCATACAGATTTATTTTGATTTCCTTGGATATACCCATATTGCGCGGGGTGTATCATTATTTTTTAATATTAAATTACCTGTTAATTTTAATCATCCTTATAATGCGCGCAATATCAGTGAATTCTGGCAGCGTTGGCATATCACTTTGTCATTATGGATTAGAGATTATTTATATATTCCTCTAGGAGGTAATCGAGGCCGTTTGTATCAAACGGTGAATAATTTACTAATTACTATGTTTATTGCTGGTTTATGGCATGGCGCTTCCTGGAATTATGCGATTTGGGGCACATACCATGGTTGTTTGTTAGCCGTTTATCATGTTTTCCGGTTTTATTACATTAAAAGAAATTTACAAACTGAAAATCAATTGATGAAGATTGGCTCAATTATAATGACTTATTCATTAGTAGTCATAGGCTGGGTAATATTTCGATCTACTTCATTTGAACAGGCATTTACTATTCTCGGTAAGATGTATGATATTCCTGGTTTCGTGCAGGAATTTGCAATGAATCAACGTGCTTCAGCTTATACCGATTCATTATTTTATCTCGTGGGAATGTTCGCCCTGTGTTTTATAGGGCCAACTTTTAAATCAATTGAAACGAAAATCTTGTCAGCTGTACAGCCATTCTGGATTAAAAAATGGCTTTATTCGCTTTCAATTTTTACGGTGTTAATTTTTATGTTTTCCCCTGTGAAACCGTTTATTTATTTTGTTTTTTAATTAGATAATTTGTTATCCGCTCCCTCACGGTCGCGGCTCAGGTTTAATTATCATTTGATTTAATCATCCGAGCCGCGACCGTGAGGGAGCGGTGATAACTAACACTCAGGCAAGTTAACAGCCAATCCACCCATGGACGTTTCCTTGTATATACTTTGCATATCCATGCCGGTTTGCTTCATTGTTTTGATGACTTTATCCAAAGAGATTTGATGCTGACCATCACCTATGAGTGCCATTCGGGTTGCATTAACTGCTTTCACAGCCCCCATGGCATTTCTCTCGATGCATGGGATTTGCACAAGGCCCAGAACGGGATCACAGGTCATTCCCAGATGATGTTCCATTGCAATTTCTGCAGCATTTTCAACCTGCTCGATGGTTCCGCCAAGAACCGCTGTCAAACCAGCAGCTGCCATGGAAGAGGCAACACCAACCTCACCTTGGCATCCTACTTCAGCGCCAGAAATTGAAGCGCCTTTTTTATAAAGGATTCCAATCGCTGCGGCAGTCAGAAAATAAGTGTAGATGTCTTCGTTGCTCATCCTGTCGTGAGCTTGCTGACAATATTTAAGAACAGCTGGAATAATTCCGGCAGCTCCATTTGTTGGGGCTGTGACAATTCGTCCTCCCGCTGCGTTTTCTTCATTGACAGCCATAGCATAAAGGTTCAAATGATTCATAATATCTGACTGTTCAAAAACACTTTTAACCCCTTTTTGTTCTATTAGTTTTCTATACAAGTCAGGTGCCCGTCGCTTTAAATTAAGGCCACCGGGGAGCACTCCATCATGTTTGCAACCGTTGTTGATGCAGTCATCCATTACTTTGGCAATATCAAGAATTCCTTTATGAATTTCTGCTGAACTTCTCCATGTTTTTTCATTGACTAACATCAATTCAGCGATGGTCAAGTGATGTTTTTTGCATAATTTCAATAACTCAGTTGCTGTTGCAAAGGGGTAAGGGGGGGGATTGGTATCGGTTGTTGATTTATCAAAGTCTTCTTCGGTTGTAATAAAACCACCGCCAATAGAGTAATAGACTTGCTCAATCAGTAGATTAGCGTTTCCATCAAAAGCAGAAAAGCGCATTCCATTACTGTGTTTGGGTAATAATTCTTTTTGTAAAAATAAAAAATCGGTCGCTTCATGAAAAGGAATTTCTTTCTTGCCGGCCAAATTGAGTAGATTAGAATCAAGAATTTCATGCATTCTTGGGATCATGGAGGCAGGATCAACTGTCTCGGGCGCTTTGTTTTCAAGACCATTTAAAATGGCTTTATCAGTACCGTGCCCCTTGCCAGTAAGCGCCAGCGAACCATAAAGCTCTACTTTGACTCTCTGAGTTTTATCAAACAGATTTTTTTGTTCCAGTAATTGCAAAAAAGCATTGGCAGCTAACATAGGGCCTACTGTGTGTGAGCTTGATGGCCCAATTCCTATAGAAAATAAATCAAAAACACTAATGTTCATCGCCGTTAAAATCTCTTGTTCATTATTAGGGGCAAGTGTAGAAGGATATTACCTTTTTGTCCATTATATAATTAAATGATAGCTTATGACTGGTAATTTTACGCAAATTTAGGCAGAATTAGTGGGCGATTTGTTTTTGCTTTATTTTGCTCAATTTATTGTGCAGTATGAGAACTTAAGTGTAAGACTAAAAGGGGATTGTTTATGAAGATGAAATTGGTGACTGCAGCTGTTATGGGGCTTGCAATGTCAACAGCAATGGCTGCAACCGATGCCACATCATTAGCTACAGACAAGGATAAGTTGTCTTATAGCATTGGTGCCGATTTGGGGAAGAATTTTAAAAATCAAGGCATAGATGTTAATCCGGAAGCAATGGCTAAAGGCATGCAAGACGCTATGAGTGGCGCTCAATTGGCTTTAACCGAACAGCAAATGAAAGACGTTCTTAACAAGTTTCAGAAAGATTTGATGGCTAAGCGTACTGCTGAATTCAATAAGAAAGCGGATGAAAATAAAGTAAAAGGGGAAGCCTTTTTAACTGAAAACAAAAACAAGCCAGGCGTTGTTGTATTGCCAAGTGGTTTGCAATACAAAGTAATCAATTCTGGAAATGGTGTTAAACCCGGAAAATCGGATACAGTCACTGTCGAATATACTGGTCGTCTGATTGATGGTACCGTTTTTGACAGTACCGAAAAAACTGGTAAGCCAGCAACGTTCCAGGTTTCACAAGTTATCCCTGGATGGACAGAAGCTTTGCAATTGATGCCAGCTGGATCAACTTGGGAAATTTATGTTCCCTCAGGTCTTGCATATGGCCCACGTAGCGTTGGCGGACCTATTGGCCCAAATGAAACTTTAATATTTAAAATTCACTTAATTTCAGTGAAAAAATCATCTTAAGTTTTTTTGAATTAAAGTCATACAAAACGCATCCTTCTCATTTAGAGAGGGATGCTCTCTTTGTAAAGGCTAATGATCTTCATAAAAGGTGTCAGCCTAACACCACTGAGGAAATTAAAATATGTCTGTTTTAAAGGCTATGACTCATACTGAGTGAACAAAGGAATGAACAAGCGCCTGTTTATCGTTTTCATTTTAGGTTTTTCTTCCGGTTTACCTATGGCATTAATCAGCAGTACCTTGCAAGCATGGTACGCTAATAATGGCATGTCAGTGCTTGCGACGGGAGCTTTAAGTTTAGTCAGTCTACCTTATGCGTATCGTATTTTCTGGGGTCCAATTCTTGATCGCTACTCTTTATTTCATTTAGGGAAAAGGCGAAGCTGGATTCTCACCATGCAGATACTACTGCTTCTGGGTTTTAATCTCATGGCCTGGTTTATTCCAGCTCAATATCCTAAATTGATGGCATTTTTAGCTTTAGTATTAGCCTGTTTTTCAGCCACACAAGATGTGGCAATTGATGCTCATCGAGCAGAATATCTTCCCCCACAGGAACATGCATTGGGCGCGTCTCTGGCTGTGTTTGGGTATCGATTAGCTCTTTTGTTATCTGGCGGTTTGGCTTTGGTAATGGCAGAAAAATTAGGCTGGGCTTTTACTTATCGCTTTATGGGATTTGCAATGGCGATAGGTATGTTGGCAATATTTGTCAGCAAGGAACCCTCTACAGAAATAAAAGAAAAAAGTAATTTTCTTGTTTCGTTCATTGCACCAGTGAAAGAACTTTTAAGCCGCCCAGGGATTATTTATCTTTTAATATTTATATTTTGTTATAAATTAGGTGAAGCATTCACTACGACAACTAGCGGTATAGTGATGCCTTTTTTGATCCAAGGCTTGGGTTTCTCTCTGGATACTATCGGCTATATCAATAAAATGCTTGGAATAGTCTCTATCCTGTTAGGCGGTTTAACGGCAGGTTTTTTATTAATGCGATATTCCTTGTATCGCGCATTATTTTTCTTTGGCTTACTACAAGCACTAACCAATGTCTTTTTTGTCATATTAGCGATGTCAGGAAAAAATATTGTGCTGTTAGCAATCGCAGTATTTTCGGATAATTTCGTCGCAGGGATGGGTTCTACTGCATTGGTTGCTTTATTTATGCGTTTGGTGAATAAACAGTTTACTGGAACACAATTTTCTATGTTAGTCGCATTATCGACTTTACCCAGGATCATTTCAGGTCCTGTAGCTGCTACCATTCAAATGCATATCGGCTGGGTCGGTTTATATCAGTTATCCATCGTTTTCGCTTTGTTTTTTATACCTTTTCTAGTGTTAATCAAGGAGCAAACAAAAAATATGTCACAGCAGGAGTTGGAAATTGAAAAATCGGGAGATTTAAATCCGATAAGATGATTTATTATTTTATAGAACAAAATTTTTATAGATGTAATTGTAACCCCCTCTAAAATAGGTGCATTTCTGATTAGAGTTCTCCAAGTTAAACTATGTTTGAGGAGAACAAAAATGAAAAAATCACGTTATACAAAAACACAAATTGTAAAAATTCTAAAAGAAGTCGAAGCAGGTAGTTTGGTCAAAGAAATTTGTAGTGAATATGGAATTTCAGATGCAACCTATTACAACTGGAAAGCAAAATATGTTGGTATGGAGGCATCCGACGTAAAACGTCTAAAAGATCTTGAAGAAGAGAACCGTCGTCTAAAGCAAATGTATGCTGAGTTAAGTCTTGATCACAAAATCCTAAAGAATATTGTCGAAAAAAAGCTGTGAAGCCATCTGTGAGACAGGAGGTGGTTGATTATGCAGTGAATACTCATACTGTGAGTTTACGCCGTGCTTGTAAGGTTGAGGGTATCAGCGACTCGGTTTATCGATATAAGCCGGATAGCCAAGCTGATGAAGGCGTTATTGCAGCATTGCAGGAATCATCCGAACGTTATCCGGCGTATGGCTTTAGTAAATTGCTTAAAGTCTTACGCCGTCAGGGTCATAAGTGGAATCATAAACGCATTTATCGGGTATATTGTGAACTGAAGCTCAATATGCGTCGTAAAGGCAAAAAACGGCTTCCTAATCGCTCACCTGCCCCCCTTGAGTGTACCAGCATCCATTAATCAGTGTTGGCCTATGGATTTTATGTGTGATGCGTTGATGTGTGGCCGACGTTTCAGAACATTTAACATAGTAGATGATTTTAACCGTGAAGTGTTGGCTATCGAAATCGATTTAAGCCTGCCTGCGCAAGGAGTAATTCGCGTATTAGAACGCGTTGTTGCATGGCGAGGTTTCCCTGCTAAATTACGCATAGATAATGGTCCTGAATTTATCTCAAGCACATTAGCAGACTGGGCTGAAAAGCATCAAGTGGTTTTAGAGTTTATTAAGCCAGGTAAACCAACGCAAAATTCATTTATTGAGCGATTCAATAGAACTTACCGCACAGAGATATTGGATATGTACGCGTTTAAAAATCTACAAGAAGTCAGAGAGCTGACAGAAATCTGGATAAAGGAGTACAACGACGAGAGACCGCACGATTCGCTAAATGATTTAACACCGTGGGAATATCTGGCAAAAAATAAGGCAATGAACTCTAATTTAGGTTGCCACTATATATGGGTGGTACAAGTTACAAACCTTGCGTTTTTAAATATGAATTTACCTCATTCCCCTTCCTGTCTTCATTTTGTAGCAACAATTAATTTGAGGCAATTCGGGGAAACCTATCAAAATTGAGTATTTAATGTTCACTTAATGTAAATTTGCTAAAATGTTTGTCAAAAATATACCATTTCGAGAGAAAATGAAGCTGATGAACTTAATACATATATTTTAAAAATACGAAAGTATTTCAAAAGTTGAAATATTTGATTTAGTTAAAAATCTCATGCTTCTAAAATCTCGAGTTTCTAGTCTTTATGGTAAACCGAAAGACTCTATATCGGGTGAAACTAAGAAATGCTTTAAATAAAAGTGACACTATTTAAAAATAAAAAGAATTTCAATACACATATTGAATAGTATTACAAAAAACTGAATTTGATGTTCTTGAGACGATGCATCATCAATAAATAGCAAATTCAAAATTTGAACATATTATTTCAAATACAAAAATAGACTGGTAAAGAACAGTATACTCTATTAACCGGCCAATATAATGAAATAAGTCAAAGACTTAAATTTAATTAGTATTTATGAAGGTTTAAATATGAATAGTATTCCCATCCAGGCAAATAGGAGAATTAAATGTTTAAAAAATTGACTAATATATTAAAAGGTACTAATGCCAATAAAAATATTGTTATTCCTTACAATCAAAATGGAACTTTATTGTTAATTCAAAAAGAAGTACTTCTAAATGAACTATTTCCATTTCTTGATTTAAAGAGTCTTTTGAGAGTCCGAACGCTCTCTAGAGAGCTATTCGATCTAGTGAATTTGTATTTGGAAAAAGAAGTTAATGCAAAAAAAATTGGAGTAATTGCCTTATCTAAAGATAGTAAATTTTATGCAGTTGGGAAAGGTGTGGCGCACAAGGTCAGATCAGATAGTATATGGAATGCTATTTTCAATGATGGTCTTCAAGATGTCGAACCTACTCTTGCGAATATAATTGACTCATTTATTGCTGGTGCAACATTGTTTAAATCTAAAGAAACTGCAAAAGAGAAAATTAATAGCCAAACTTTTTTTGGTAAAAATCAAGCACTTTATATTAAACCTTATCTTGCTGAAGTGACTATAAAAAAAGATGCAACATTAGCCAAGCTTGATAGAGATGGACTTAGGTACAACACAGAAAAAATGAGTATTCAGCATATTAATGAATCTTGTATTGAATACATAGAAGACAATGGTAATTCTGTAATGTCGAAGGCTAATACACTCGGAAAATAACGAGTCTCAATGGTACCGAGGGTGGGACTCGAACCCACACGGTGTCACCACCACCGGATTTTGAATCCGGCGCGTCTACCAATTCCGCCACCCCGGCACGCGCGGTCATTATAGCAAAGAAATAAATTCTAACAATGGTTTAGTTCATTTATTATTTGAAAAATTACATGGTTGATTGCATTTTGATTATTAATTTGACAATTGCTTGAGCTTTATTAAATAATGAGATCATACCAAGAATAAATTGGAATTATCAGGATTAGAGTTGATGGAGTCTTTATGAAAAGATATTATTCTACACTATTAGTTTTGGCTTTAGCCCATACCAGTTTGAGCGCTTATGCGCATACATGCCCTGATCCTCAAACCACGTCATTGCAATGGGGTGTGCCTCCATCACCATGGGTAGAAAATCCTTTTTCCCCAAATAGCCCTCAGGGAGAAGAAAATACTCGCTTCGTGCGAGCTAATATTTTAGTCGCAGGTTATGGTCAGGGTGTGACTTGTACTTATAGAAACTCCGTAGGTGATTTTTCTATTTTATGGCAGGTGCGGACCAAAATACCCGCTCGTGTTGATTATAGCTGGATAGAAACTATGGGAGGGTATGTCTGCACACGTGGTTTGAATGAATGTCAGTTTTATGTGGCTGATCCTTCGGCTTAATATACCCACTTCCTTACGGTCGCGGCTCGGATTTGATAAGCGCTGTTGATGCAAATCCGAGCCGCGACCATAAGGAAGCGGACAACACACTAGCTAACACGTATTAAACCCTGTCTTCTGTGATATTAATCATCATTTCCAGGGCTTTTTTGGCATTATTAATAACCCATTGCTGATCGTTGACTGGCAGTCTGTTTCTGGTTCCTGTGAATTCGTTGACCACATCACCTGCTTTTACTTCATTGTAAGGCATCGATTTGCCCTGGCGAAGTAAATCGAGTAGAGCGACCAGATGTGGCGGATCATTGCGAGACATGGTAGCACAACCACATCCAACTCCTTTTTCAGTGTCTTTTTGAGGGGCTTCAGCAAGATTTACAACACGAATTCCAAGATTGTTACAATATTGCTTTAAGTTTTCTACCATGTGGTTTTCAGTTCCGATGGCATAACTTTTTGTACCTGCTTTGTCATGGACTACCAGATCCCATATGAATGCAGTAGAACCTGAGTAATCAGCCACTTTGATGACATCATTACGGCACTCTGGATGTACAATGGTAGTGTATCCCAGGCTTTTCCAATAATCACACATTTCAGGTTGATAATGGGTATGAACCGCGCATTGACTTGCGAATAAAATCAACTCTGCTTTATCAAATTGCTTGAGTGTTTTTTTGTCTTGCGCTGGTAGTGAATAATTAGCGCCGGCAGTTCCTCCAGGCCAATAAGCGAGATTTTTAATTCCTAACCAGTAAGCGACATTTTCTCCCATGTGTTGATCAGGAATAAACAGGATTTTCTTGTTTTGTTTTTGAGCCCATTGAAAAATTTTTTTGACATTGGAACTTGTACAAACCGCACCTCCCTGGGCACCGGTCATGGCTTTCACACGACCAGAGGTATTCATGTAGCAAACAGGTAAAATATTTTCAGCACCATAACGCTCATTTAAATCAAGGAAAGCAGGCTCGACCATAAAGTCTTTGGCAAGCATTTCCATGGTGCAGCCTGACTTGGGATTGGTGATATAGACGTGTTGATTTTCATTAGCCAAAATGCTTATGGATTCCGCCATAAAATGAACTGCTGATTCCACTATGACTGATTTTTCAGGGTTATTCGCAGCCATCAAAGCCAATTGGTAGGAGTCACCGATTTTGCCCCCGAATTGCTCTATTAATCGAACAATTTCTCCACCCATATAATAATGGGCAAGAAGTAACAGTTTGTTACCGAAATGATTTTGGGCTTTAGCAAGATAAGGTTTCATCCAATTTAAAACAGTCGTAAGCTTTCTATCGGGTAAAGCCTGATATTCCTGGGCATAAGGAATAAAATCTTCTTGATACCAATCTAATGGATAATCGCTTTGACATATAGCCATATCATTACGAATAGCCATGAGGGTCGCTTCGGGTTGGTACGTAGTTGAATTTTTAAACATTAAATCTACCTCTAGTCATTAGGGATTTGTGGGAAGGGTTCTTTCATTATTGTTAATGGGATAGCTTTGCCAGGCTATCCTAATGAACTGTCTGCCTGTCCCAGTTTTGCAATACTTTCCTGGGCTTTGAAATTTTTATTGGGGAAATCTTCACGAAAATGTCCACCACGTGATTCCCTTCTGGAAAGGGCTGCTCTAACAATCAATTCTGCATTAAGGATAATGTTCCTTAACTCAATAAAATCTCTGGTAATGCAATGTTTCCAGTAATACTCTTCAATAATTTTCTTACGCTTCAATATTAATTGTAGTAGATCTTCAAGGCCTGCTTCAGTGCGCACAATGCCTGCATAGGAAGTCATTTCCCCTCTTAAGCCTCTCCATTGGGCGTTGATTTGACTGGCTCTTCTTGCATTGACTTCTCCTGGAGAGCTCCAGCTGGGGATATGATCGATAAGTTTTAACGGAGTAGCAATGTCTTTAAGTGTACAGCGTGCCGCATTGGAACCCATGACCAAGGCTTCAAGTAGGGAATTGCTTGCCAGCCTGTTCGCACCATGCAGCCCAGTAAAAGCCACTTCACCGATAGCGTATAATCGTGCCAGATCGGTGCGGCCGTCCACATCAGTAAGAACCCCACCGCATTGGTAATGAGCGGCCGGAACGACAGGAATCAAATCCTGGCTCATATCAATTCCAATAGATAACAATGTGGAATAAATTTGTGGGAAACGTTTTTTCAGGAAAGATTTGCTTTGATGAGAAATATCCAGATGCACATATCCAGCCTGGCCTTGCTCAATTTCACTAAAAATAGCTCTTGCCACGACGTCTCTGGTTGCTAACTCAAGTTGGTCAGGTGCGTATCGTTTCATAAAACGCTCGCCTGTTTCAGGGTTTTTAAGCAAAGCGCCTTCGCCTCGAACTGCTTCGGAAATTAAAAAATTGTTAATGGTGTGATGGTGCAAGAGGGTAGGGTGAAATTGATAAAATTCCATGTTGCCCACACGAGCTCCAGCCCTGTATGCCATCGCGACACCATCACCTGTTGCAACCATAGGGTTAGTCGTATACCTGTAGGTTTTGCCGGCGCCACCGGTCGCTAAAATGACGCATTTCGCAAGAAAGGTGTGAATGCGATTATGTTGGCAGTCGAGTATATAGGCTCCTAATACCTCACCCTGGTTATCTGTCCGGTGAGGATGATATTGAGTAATCAGGTTAACCGCCACGTGATGTTCAAAAAACTGGATCTGTTGATGTTGCCTTGCCAAATGATTGAGAGTTTGTGTTAGCGTTAATCCCGTTTGATCGCCACAATTAAAAATGCGCCGGTGTGAATGGCCACCTTCTTTGGCAAGATGAAAGCGACCATCATTTTCTCTTTTAAATTGAACTTTATACTGATCAAGTTGTTTTATAATATCTGGCCCTTGGCGGATAATAAATTCCACCGCAGGTAAGTAGCATAGCCCATCTCCAGCCAATACAGTATCAGATATATGAGACTCCAGGGAATCTTCTGGCGAAATGGCGGCAGCAATCCCCCCTTGAGCATAGCGGCTGTTACACTCAATGGACTCTGCTTTGCTGATTAACGCAATGTTTAGCTTGGGTTGGATAGCTAAAAGCTGCAAACAATAATGTAACCCGGCTAATCCTGTTCCAATGACGAGAACATCGAATTCGAACGATTGGCCTTGTTGTGATAGCTGATCACTCATGAAAAAGCCTTGACCAATTGGGTTGCAAGACCTGTGTAAGTCTCTGGAGTTAATTTCATTAACTCTGCTTTTGCTTCTTCGGGAATAGACAGGGTTTTAATAAATTTTTTAAGGTTTTCAGCGTCTATCATTTGTCCTCGTGTAAGCTCTTTTAATTGTTCATAGGCATTGGGTTCATTGTAGCGGCGCATGACAGTTTGTATGGCCTCTGCTAAAACTTCCCAGTTTTCGGATAAATCTTTTTGTAGAGCTGATTTATTGATTTGTAATTTATCATTACCTTTGGCTACTGAGTGATAGGCAATCAAACTGTAAGAGAAGGCTACGCCCAAGTTACGTAAGACAGTCGAATCAGACAGGTCTCTTTGCATGCGTGATTGAGTTAATTTGTTGGCAAAATGAATAAATAAAGCATTAGACAGACCTAAATTGCCTTCGGCATTTTCAAAGTCTATAGGATTTACCTTGTGCGGCATGGTCGATGAGCCTACTTCTTCGGCAATTGTTTTTTGCTTAAAGTAGCCAAGAGAAATATAGCTCCATATGTCTTGGGTATAATCCAGAAGAATATTATTAATTCTCACCATAATCTGGGAGACTTCCGCTATGCCATCATGTGGTTCAATTTGAGTGGTATAGGCGTTAAAGGATAAACCTAGGGATGTAACAAAATTAGCGCAATGCTTACGCCAGTCCACTTCGGGATAGGCTGCTACGTGAGCATTGTAATTGCCAACAGCTCCATTAAATTTGGCAGGGATTAATACTTCTGCCAATTGTTGCTGGGGTCGTTTAAGGCGAGCTACAAAATTGACCAATTCTTTACCCATGGTGGTTGGTGTTGCTGGTTGACCATGCGTTCTTGAGAGCATCGCAACGTCAGCATGTTGTTTTCCAAGAAGCGTAATGCTTCCCATGATCTCAGCTATAGTAGGTTGTATAACTTGGGCTATCGCTTGTTTGATCATTAAAGCATAAGCCAGGTTATTGATGTCCTCTGAAGTGCAGGCAAAGTGTATGAAAGCAACGCAAGATTTGAGTTGTTCATTTTCCTGAAATTTATCCTGAAGATAATACTCTACAGCTTTAACGTCATGATTGGTTTGTTTTTCAAATTCTTTTATTTTTTCAGCTTCTGATTCATTAAAATTGGAAATAAGATCAGATAAAAATTTACGAGCCTTGTTATCCAAAGCAGGTACTTCTGGAATAGTGTCGTTAGCAGCTAATGATTCAAACCACTTGATTTCAACCATTAAACGATAATAGGTTAATGCAAACTCACTAAAATAGGGACTTAATGCTCTGGTTTTATTGACATAACGACCATCTATGGGTGAAATCGCGTTTAATGCAGTAAGTGTCATGATAGGTAGCTTATTCCAATATTAAAGCGTATATAATATTAGATGCAGGACAAGATGTGAATTAAAGCGATAAATATTCTAGAAAATTAGCGTAAATTTGTTCAAAGTGCGTATAATAATGACCATGTTTTTAATGGGACAGGTTATTATTTATGAACACGATCACAGAATCGTATCGAGCCGGTTTATTTCAAAAAAAATATTGGTTACAAAATATTATTTCTGGCTTAATTGTTGGTGTTGTTGCTTTACCTTTGGCAATGGCTTTTGCAATAGCTTCCGGGGCTAAACCGGAACAAGGATTATATACCGCTATCGTTGCCGGATTAATAGTCTCAATTATGGGTGGCAGCAGAGTTCAAATCGCCGGTCCTACAGGTGCTTTCATTGTCGTTCTTTCCGGGATAACGGCCCAATATGGTATTTCAGGGTTACAAATAGCTACTTTAATGGCGGGCTTTATCTTGGTTCTGTTTGGCTTTGCCCGTCTGGGATCCATTATTAAATTTATTCCCAGTCCAGTAATCATCGGATTTACTTCAGGGATTGCTGTCGTTATTTGGGTAGGGCAATGGCAATATTTTTTTGGTTTACCCGCAGCTGGAAGCGGACATTTTCATGAAAAATTTTGGCATTTACTTCTGTCTTTTCCTCATATGAATATCGCGACTACTTTTTTAGGTATTTGTGCTTTATTTATTGTACTGTATTCCAGTAAATTACCAGGACTAAAGCGTATTCCTGGCCCTTTGATTGCTTTGGTCCTGGTTACAATCATACAGTCAGTTTGGCACTTTGAGGGAGTGGCCACTATAGGCAGCCTCTTTGGAGGAATACCACAAGGCTTGCCGGCTTTCACCTGGCCTGAAATCACAATGGGACGACTGATTGAGTTGATTGGGCCAGCCTTTGCTATTGCGATGCTGGGAGCAATTGAGTCCTTATTGTCTGCTGTGGTTGCCGATGGGATGAGTGGAACCAGACATAATTCGAATAGAGAATTAGTTGGTCAAGGGATAGCTAATATTGTGGCGCCTTTGTTTGGTGGTTTTGCTGCCACCGGAGCGATTGCTCGCACGGCGACAAACATACGCAATGGGGGCAATAGTCCTCTGTCAGGAATTATTCACAGCATTACTTTGATTTTAGTCCTGTTGTTCCTGGCACCTCTGGCAGTGGATGTACCTCTGGCGGCATTGGCTGCTATTTTATTTGTGGTTTCGTGGAATATGAGCGAGGCTCGCCACTTTATTAAATTAATTCGAGTAGCTCCGCGTGCTGATGTAGTCATCTTATTGGTTACTTTTTGTCTGACGGTGTTTGTTGATTTGGTTGTTGCTGTCAATGTAGGGGTCATCATTGCCGTCTTGCATTTCCTGCGCCGAATGGTTAACAGCATTCAAATTCAGCGTATGTCAGAAGGACAATTATCTCAAGAGTTGGCACAAGAAAAGAATTATGATTTGCCCGAAGGGGTCATGGTGTATGTTATCGAGGGCCCGTTTTTCTTTGGTGCTGTCGAAACATTTCAGAGTGCGTTGGCTAATACCCATACTGATCCGAAAGTTTTGATCATCAGAATGCGTTGGGTTCCGTTTATAGATGTCACTGGTTTGCAGGCTATGGAAGAAATTATTTTGAATTTGCAGAAGCGTGGAGTCAGAGTTTTGCTCAGTGAGGCTAACCCGCTCGTTGATGCGAAACTCCGTAAAATGGGAATTGTTCAATTGATTGGAGAGCAAAATTATTATAAGGAATTTTCTCAGGCTCTTGATGTTTGCCGAATTAATGATTCTGACAGAAAGAGTCAGCCTCCCTTTGAAGTTGCAAAGCCGCTGGCTTCAGTTACCCAGTGAGCTAAGCTGGTTATCTGTTCAAGTTGAGGAAGCGCTTCCTCAACTCGAATGGATAGAATTAACGTGATAATCGAAAAACTTCAAAGATTGCCATGCCTGTTTTTATATGTAATTCAATTTGCTAAACTTAAAATCTATTTTTTTGGTTTGACACTACGAATAATTTTTCCCGGCCTGCTGGTTAATGCATTTGCAGAGTGAACTATCCAATTATTTTATTTAGTATTTTCATATAGTCGTCGTGTTGAAGTAAACAACTTGCCATATGTTCATGAATAAATAAAGTTAATCCAGCTTGTTTTGTTTCTGGCGACTGGCCTTGTTGTATCTCTATAGCCAGACATAAAGCAGCAAGCAACGAGGCCATATGTTCAATGATTGTTTTTATATGCAGACTTTGCTCCTCATGATTGGCTGATTTCATTGTTTTTATTGTTGTATCTAACTCATTTATCTTTCCGAAAAACAATGCTTTATGAGGGTTGATATCCTGAACTTGTTCCAGAAGTTGTTGCAAATGGGCAATGAATAATTCATCAATTGCAAATTTATGCATATCTCTTAGGGTTTGCATCCATAATGTAAAATGCGTCCCCTCCCAATTTTCGCAAACGATACAGTCTCTTAATAGTCTTGGTAATGAAGAAAAGTTCTCTATGGTGCCATTTCCTGCCAATAAATCGAGACAATGATGTATATTGTCCACGGAACGTTTGGCTGTAAAGTACTTGTTGATATTCGCCAGTGTACGTAATAAGAGTTGTTGTGATTTGGTTTGTTGAGGCTCTGGAAGAGCATCTAATTCATCCTGACAACGAGCCATATGAAACACGCTGGCTAACATAGCCAGATTTTCTGATTTTATTTTAGCCAAACTTTCTTTTACCAGAGGATACTCAATAATAGGATGGTTAAATGCTCGGCGGTTTTTAGCATAATAGCAAGCAATCTGATAGGCGCGACGAGACATACCCAAGACTGAGAAGGAATTGAATATCCTTGATAAATGCAACACATTTTCCATAACCAAATGTATTCCTTCCGCCACATCACCCATAGGGTAGGCTAGTGCCCCTTCAAAATCTATTTCTGCGGTTGCCATGGTGCGGGTACCAATTTTCTGTTTTAATCGACGAAGATAATAGTGATTAGGGCTGCCATCATCCAGGCGACCGGGCACTAAAAACAAACCCAATCCTTTGGTTCCGGGAGTTTCCTCGTCGAAACGAGCTGTCATTAAAATTAAATCGGCATTAGCGTTGGAGCAAAACCATTTTTCACCTGAAATGCGCCATTGATTTTGCTTATCCAGATTGGCACGGGTCGCATTGGTGCCAACGTCAGAACCACCTTGAATTTCAGTTAAAAATTGGGCTCCAGTAAAATTGTAACTGAAAGAAGGGTGAGTGAGTTTATCGAGATAATATGAGGTTTTCTCTAATTGGGAATAACGACTTAAAACACGTATTACTCCTGCAGAACAGGCAATAGGGCAGTTGTGTCCTGCCTCCCCGGCATGCGATGAGAGCAGAAACAGGCTCAACGTTTTTTTCATTTGCCCTGGCTTTAGCAAGTATTGCATGAGATTGGATCCATAAATAATATCGCCGGATCGAACATAGGCAGGATGGTGGATTACCCGATCATCGCGCTGACCAATTGCATTGTATTGTTCTATTTTAGGCAAGTTGGCATCCAGGTTATTTTCCATAACGGTTGGTTCTAATTCTTCAGCTACTGCTTTGGAAAATTGACTCAATTGTTGAATAAAACCAGGCTCATCGGGAAAATAAGTTTTGTAAGTGTGCATTAAACAAGACTTTTCGAGCAGTATATTGTCTTTGAGTTGTTTGTCCCATAACCTGAAATGGTCTCTTGCTGTTTCATATTCATTTTTTATGCTCATTACCCCATCCTTTGGTAATTAATAGATGCATTGATATCACAGTTTTTTAAGTTCTTGGTGTACTTAAATATTTTTCAATAAATTGTAATAGTGGTTATTAATCAATTATCCCCCCTCGGCTTCGCTTGTGCCATATCCATGCGGCTTCACAATAGACCTCTTGCCTAAACTTGCCTCTTTCATTAAACAAAATAATCAGGTTCTGCAAGAGGGCCTAATGAATTCCAATTTATCCTATCATGGGTTGAAATTTATCAGTGACGTCCCCGGACAAATGTTGATAAACATTCAGGGCGATTGGTTGATAAAGATAATCAAAGTCAATGCTATCCATTGGAATCACTCTTAATGCAGCCTCGTTAATGCTGCGGAAGTAAATTGTTTTGGTCGGGATATCAAAAACCATACTCAGTTGGGTTGGAGAAGAAGTACCAGGTGCTTGTGTGACGACATTGAGGCCGTTGAAAGCATAAGCAATATGTTCTTCTTTAGCTATAAAGCTGGGAAGTTTTTTTAGATAATGTGCTGCTCTTACAAAACGGGATTTAGAATCATATCCACCTGGCAGAGCCTTAGAGCCACCATGGTCCTGGTATTCTTCAAGAAGAGCCAATGACAATTTATAGTCCGTATTGGTTAGTACTGGCGTGGTCAAGTTGTCTTGAGTATGAATTACCAGTTTACCATCCAGGTACTCAAAAACAGCAGATTTTCCTTCGGCATCGCTCACCATCAAGTGAACGTTCATGGTTATTCCCCGGTAGGTGTCTGCAACCAGTTGATAATTTGAGCTGTCATCTATGACTTCTTGGACCGTTTGAAAATTATCTAAAATATACTGAACCCATTCAGTAGTTTTTAAAGCGGGAAGCTCAGAGTTACTGGGATAAATTGATGAATCAAGCATCAGTATTGAAGCAGTAAGTCCTTTTTCATTCATCCCATCAGCAGATGGTCCTGCTTTAAACCGATTTCCTCCGTGAAATATCACACTTCCATATTGGCTTTTCCAGATTAATGGATGCATGCTGTGGTAATCTACACTGGAAACCATCATGGCATTCCGAGGATGAATCACAAAGGCTCCTTCCCGGTATTTCCAGTCCAAATTGACTGCGACAGTTGCGGGCTTGTTTTTATTGAACACTAAGGCAGAACAGGCTTCGCTGGTGAAGGAGATAGTATTTAAAGATAAGGCAATCGATATTAGTCCTATGCGTTTAAACATTTCAAATCCTTTTGCTTATTATATTCTTGGAACAGGTTTGCTTACCCGTTCAACCCTAAAACATGGACAGCAAGATATCTTACCGCATAGTACATATACTTGTCATTTTTTGTGAAAATGCCGGTATTTTGACCTTTATAAAAATGAAATACAGCACAAGTTCTAATTCCAATAAAGTAACAATTTAAGTAGAATGTTTACTATTTTATGAATTTGGGGCGGTTATGACTGTTAAAAGACATACTATAGATTTGGCACATCTTGGCATGCGCGATTTGGATCAGGTCGGTGGTAAGAACTCTTCTCTTGGTGAAATGATTAGTCATTTGTCATCAGCAGGCGTTTCTGTGCCGGGAGGATTTGCTACAACTGCTGATTCTTTCAGAGAATTTTTGTCCCAAAACGATCTTGATAAGAAAATTTATGATAAGTTGACTGCTCTCGATACGGATGATGTCTGCCAACTGGCAGTGGTAGGGAAACAAATTAGGGAAATGATTATTGATACGCCATTCACCCCGGAGTTTGAACAGTCGGTTCGCTCTTCCTACCAGAAACTTGCTCAAGAGATTGGGCATGATAATTTTAGTGTTGCAGTAAGATCTTCTGCTACTGCTGAAGATTTGCCTGATGCTTCTTTTGCCGGTCAGCAGGAAACTTTTTTAAATGTGAAGGGAGAAGAGGCGGTATTGGCTGCCATTAAACAGGTATATGCTTCTTTATTTAATGACAGGGCAATAGCTTATCGTGTGCATCATAATTTTGCTCATAACGAAGTGGCATTGTCTGCTGGCATTCAGCAAATGATTCGTAGTGATTTGGCAGTCAGTGGTGTCATGTTTACTATGGATACTGAATCCGGTTTTGATCAAGTAGTATTTATCACTTCCTCTTATGGTTTAGGTGAAATGGTTGTTCAAGGCGCTGTAAATCCAGATGAATTTTATGTCCATAAACCATGCCTTGAAGCCGGAAAACCGGCGATTATCCGTCGAAACCTGGGCAGCAAGGCGTTAAAGATGGTTTATTGCGATGACCCTTCCCTTGAAAGACGTGTTAAAACAGTCGATGTAGACCCTGCTGAAAGATTATTGTTTTCCTTATCCAAAGAGGAAGTAGAGCAATTAGCGAATCAGGCACTTATTATTGAAAAACATTATGGTCGTCCCATGGATATTGAATGGGCGAAAGACGGGGTCAATGGTAAACTGTATATCCTGCAAGCTCGTCCGGAGACTGTAAAAAGCAGGGATAACAAACAAGTGCTCGAACGGTATACTTTGCAAAAAAGAGGCGACGTATTGGCTGAAGGCCGTAGTATAGGTCAAAGAATCGGTCAGGGTAAAGCAAAGGTTATTAAAGATATTAATGAAATGCACAGGGTTCAACCCGGCGATGTTTTGATATCCGATATGACCGATCCTGATTGGGAACCTGTCATGAAGCGTGCTTCTGCAATCGTTACCAATCGTGGAGGCAGAACTTGTCATGCAGCTATTATTGCTCGTGAATTGGGGATTCCTGCAGTTGTTGGGTGTGGTGATGCAACAAAAACGATTAAAGATGGTGATGTGGTGACTGTAAGCTGTGCGGAAGGCGATACAGGTTTTGTCTATTCTGGTCTGTTGCCTTACGAGCAAGAGCGTCTTGATGTAGAAACCATGCCCGAATTACCCATGAAAGTGATGTTGAATGTTGGAAACCCTGAAAGAGCCTTCGCATTTCAATCAATACCTAATTCCGGAGTGGGATTGGCCCGTCTTGAATTTTTGATTTCCAACACGATAGGTATTCATCCTAAAGCGCTTCTGGAATTTGATACTTTAAAGGATGAGGAACTTAAGCGGTACATTAAAGAAAAGACCATAGCGTATGATTCACCTGTAGAATATTACATTGAAAGATTAAAAGAAGGCATAGCGACTATTGCTGCTGCTTTTTATCCCAAACCCGTTATAGTCAGGCTTTCAGATTTTAAATCGAATGAATACGCTAATCTGGTTGGTGGCTCATTGTATGAACCCCAAGAAGAAAATCCTATGCTTGGTTTTCGTGGCGCCTCTCGTTATGTTTCTTCAAATTTTTCTGAGTGCTTTGCTCTTGAATGTAAAGCAGTAAGACGAGTCAGGGAGGAGATGGGTTTAGATAATGTTGAGGTCATGATTCCTTTTGTCCGAACAGTTTCTGAAGCTGGTAATGTCATCGAAGTATTAAAAAAGCATGGTCTGGAAAGAGGAAAATGTGGGTTAAGAGTGATTATGATGTGCGAGTTACCTTCCAATGCCTTGTTAGCCAGTGAATTTTTGCAGTATTTTGATGGTTTTTCCATAGGATCGAATGATTTAACTCAATTGACTTTAGGATTAGACAGGGATTCAGGTTTGGTGGCTTCACAATTTGATGAGCGCAACGATGCTGTGAAAGCTTTATTGCATATGGCTATTTCAGCTTGTAAAAAAGAAGGCAAGTATATAGGTATTTGCGGTCAAGGTCCTTCAGATCACCAGGATTTTGCCCAATGGCTGATGAAGGAAGGAATTGAGAGTGTTTCTCTAAACCCTGACTCTGTTTTACAAACATGTTTGTTTTTAGCTAAACAATCGATGAATTGATGAACCAGAGTGTGCTGGCAATTCAGTTTGAAATTGTTAGGCTGTTGGTGCATTAGGAATTTACTGAGGCATTCCTATGATTTTGAAATGCAGCAGATTGCCTTGGAAGATGAGTTTTTTTGATCAATACAATTATTTTGGCTGTTAGTAATGGAACTACTTGTGATGGTATGGTGTTGCAATTCAAAATTCCCTTGCATTTGGGAGAAAGCAGCATATTAAGCTTATAGGATAAAGCGGTATGAGTAATTCAAAATGGTGGTTTCTTTTAGTCTGTTTCATTCCTGCTATTACTTTTGCATCTGAGGGGGGAGAGCATTCAGATCCAGTCACCTCTGTTCTTCTGGGTGTCACTACTATTTTATTTTTAGCTATCATTGGTCGTTATTTAGCCAGACTTCTTAATCAACCTGGCGTTCTTGGTGAATTACTGATAGGGATGATAGTTGGGAATCTCTCTTACTTTTTCGGAAGTGAATTAGTAGTAATTCTTCGCGAAGGTTCTGCCATTTATGATGTTGTCAAAGAAATGTTAGCAGGAATTTCTTTAAATCAGGCGGTAACTCATGTTATCCATAATTCCTATTATGCTAACCAGGTGATCCATGCCTTAAGTGGAGCAGAGGGAACTGAATATCTTAAAATAGCCTATGTCGTTGATATTTTCTCACGTTATGGTGTCATATTTCTTCTTTTTATGGTTGGTCTTGAGACGTCACTTTCTGATTTGAAAAAAACTGGCAAAGAATCCATTCTTGTTGCTGTGATCGGTATCGTTGCGCCAATGATTTTAGGGTTTGTAGTGGCTTGTTTTATCATACCTAACTCAAATTACAAGATTAATTTATTTATCGGCGCTACCTTGAGTGCTACCAGCATTGGTATTACAGCAAGTGTTCTTAAAGAGATGAATAAACTGAGTACACGGGAAGCAAGAACAATTCTTGGTGCGGCTACTTTGGATGATATTTTAGGCCTGATTATTTTGGCGGTAGTCAGCAGTATAGTTATCAGTGGTGCTGTAAGCATCATGGTTGTAATGAAAATTATCATTTTAGCTCTACTGTTTTTCATTGGTACCTTGTTTATGGGGCCTTTTGTACTTCGGAAAGCAGTCGATTTATTCCGTTTTCTGGAGCCTTGGGAATCCAAATTATTTATCTCATTCCTTTTTATTATGGCATTAGCCTGGTTGGCTTCATTTATACAGTTGGCGGCTATAATTGGTGCTTTTGCTGCGGGTGTCATTTTGCACGACGACTATTTTGGAGAGCAAAAAGCCCATCATAAAGATCATCGCAGTATTCATCATTTGGTATCTCCCTTGGAAACTATATTGGCTCCTATGTTTTTTACTCTCATTGGGATACAGGTTAAGTTAGAAACTTTTTATGATTGGAATGTCATTGTTTTAGCGGGAGGCTTATCAGTAGCGGCCATTCTTGGCAAGCTGCTTAGTGGCTTAGGCGCTAATCGACGGGATGATAGGCTGCTCATTGGTATAGGAATGTTGCCTCGTGGAGAGGTAGGATTGGTTTTTGCTTCTATTGGCAGAACTATAGGCGTAATAAGTGATAATCTGTTTACCGCAATTGTATTGATGATCATGATCACAACCTTTATTGCGCCACCTTTATTAAAGATGCGATATGCCAAACCAAAAGAGGATAGGAATGCATGAATAATGTTTTATCGCAAGTTACATTTGATGTAAAACGTGCTTTGCAAGAGGACGTGGGCAATGGTGATGTTACTGCGGCTTTGTTGCCTCAGCAGCTGATTGTAGAAGCAGAAATTATATCAAGAGAACCTATGCTTGTTTGTGGGCAGCCCTGGGTAAATGAGGTTTTTAAGCAAGTTGATAATACAGTTGAAATGGAGTGGCGGGTTTCTGAAGGAGATTTTTTAAGCACGCCAGCTACTTTATGTATTATTCATGGTACTGCCAGTAGTATTTTAACGGCAGAGCGTACTGCGTTAAATTTTTTGCAAACCCTTTCAGCTACTGCAACACAAACTTATCACTATGTTCAGAAATTAAAAGGTACCAAGGCAAAGCTGTTAGACACACGCAAAACAATTCCAGGACTTCGGTTAGCGCAAAAATACGCTGTCTATTGTGGTGGCGGGTTAAATCATCGTATGGGACTTTATGATGCGTTTCTAATCAAAGAAAATCATATCAAAGCCTGTGGTTCAGTTGCTCATGCTATCAGTCTGGCAAGGAAAACCGATAAACACTTACTGGTTGAGATTGAAGTGGAAACCCTTGAGGAGTTGCAAGAGGCTTTGGATGCTCACCCTGACAGGATATTATTAGATAATTTCACTCAAGATATGCTTGAGCAAGCAGTCAAAATGAATCATCCCAAGTACTGTGAATTGGAAGCCTCTGGCGGCATTAATATCAATAATATTGCAGACATTGCTCAAACCGGAGTGGATTTTATTTCAGTTGGATCCATCACCAAATCAATTCAAGCAATTGATTTGAGCTTATTGATTAGGGAAACATTATGAGCCCAAGTATTGTTTTTACCGGGGGAGGAACTGCCGGACATGTAACGCCTAATATCGCTTTGATTAAGGAATTTCGAAAAGAAGGCTGGAATGTAGAATATATCGGCTCTGTTTCCGGAATTGAAAAGGAGATGATTGAGCCGCTGGACATTCCTTTTCATGGGGTCAGTAGCGGTAAATTGCGCAGGTATTTTAGTTTGAAGAACTTGCTTGATCCTTTCAAAATTGTTCTGGGAATTATTCAATCTTCTTTGCTATTTTATAAAATCAAACCCGATGTGGTTTTTTCAAAAGGTGGCTTTGTAGCCTTTCCTGTGGTTGTAGGCGCCTGGTTAAATCGAATTCCTGTTGTCGCTCATGAGTCTGATATGAGCCCAGGACTTGCGAATCGCCTATCCTTTCCTTTCGTCAATAAAATATGTCTTACTTTTGATGCTGGCAAAAAATACTTTAAGCGTCAGGATAAAATAGAAGTGACGGGTACTCCAATTCGTCAACAGCTATTAACTGGAAATCGAATGAAAGGATTGGAGTTATGCGGATTTAATTCCTCCAAACCTTGCCTGCTTGTAGTGGGAGGAAGCTTAGGGGCTGGTTCAATTAACAGTTGTATTCGAAGCGCATTGAAACAATTGACATCAGAATTTCAAGTCATTCATCTTTGTGGCAAGGGAAAACTTGATTCTTCATTGGTTGGTGTGGAGGGATATTGCCAATTTGAATACGCCAATGAAGAGTTGGCTGATCTGTTCGCTGCTTCTTCTGTGGTGATTTCTCGAGCAGGAGCTAATTCTTTGTATGAAATATTAGCATTAGGAAAACCACATATCTTAATTCCAATCTCTTCACAAGTAAGCAGAGGAGATCAAATTCAGAATGCAAGGTACTTCCAGGGATTGGGAATAAGCGTTGTGATTCAGGACGAGTTATTGAAAGCTGATGTTCTATTACAGGCAGTACAGGACGTAATGCGAAAAAAAGATGAAATAGATAATAAAATCAAAGCATTAAAAATTGAGTCTGCCACTGATAAGATTGTGGCAATTATCAAGGAGCAAGCACATGTTCAAACCCCAAGGATTGTATGATTACATATGCCAACAGTGGCAAGAAGAGATATTGCCAAGTTTATGTGACTACATAAAAATCCCTAATAAATCTCCTCACTTTGATGCAAAATGGGAAGAACATGGTTATATGGAGCAGGCAGTTAATCACATTGCCAATTGGTGTAAGTCGCATGCTCCCAAAGGAATGACTCTGGAAATTGTTCGCCTGAAAAATAGGACTCCATTACTATTTATGGAAATTCCAGGCCAAATTGATGACACTGTGTTGCTTTATGGGCACTTGGATAAACAACCTGAGATGTCAGGCTGGAGTGACGATTTACATCCATGGAAACCCGTATTGAAAAATGGATTGTTATACGGAAGAGGAGGGGCAGATGATGGATATTCTGCTTATGCATCACTCACGGCTATTCGCGCCTTGGAACAGCAAGGTTTGCCATATCCTCGTTGTATATTAATCATCGAAGCGTGTGAGGAAAGTGGCAGTTACGATTTGCCTTTTTATATTGAGTTGCTGAAAGAGCGTATTGGTAAACCATCATTGGTTATTTGTCTTGATTCCGGAGCAGGTAATTATGAGCAGTTATGGATGACTACGTCATTACGCGGTAATTTGGTCGGTAAGTTAACTGTTGAATTAATTAATGAGGGCGTTCATTCTGGGAGCGCCAGTGGTATAGTGGCAGACAGTTTCAGAGTAGCTCGGCAATTGATCAGCAGGATAGAGGACGAAAACACCGGAGAGATAAAATTACCTCAGTTGTATTGTGATATTCCTGATGAGAGAATAAAACAAGCGAAACAATGTGCGGAAATTCTAGGTGAACAAGTTTATAGCGAATTTCCATGGATAGATTCTGCCAAACCCGTTATTCAAGACAAACAGCAATTAATATTAAACAGAACATGGCGCCCTGCCTTGACGGTGACTGGTGCAGATGGGTTTCCAGCGATAGCTGATGCAGGGAACGTAATGCGCCCTGTTACGTCTTTGAAATTATCCATGCGCCTTCCACCACTGGTTGATCCAGAAGCAGCTTCTGTTGCTATGGAAAAAGCCCTGACCCAAAACCCTCCCTATAATGCAAAGGTTGATTTTAAAATACAAAATGGAGGGTCCAAGGGATGGAATGCTCCTTTGCTTTCCGATTGGTTAGCGAAAGCGGCATCTGAAGCATCAATGACTTATTATGATAAACCTGCTGCTTACATGGGAGAGGGGGGCACCATTCCATTTATGAGTATGCTAGGCGAGCAATTTCCCAAAGCACAATTTATGATAACTGGTGTTTTAGGCCCCCATTCCAATGCTCATGGTCCGAACGAGTTCTTACATTTGGACATGGTAAAAAAACTCACCTCATGTGTCTCGTACGTTCTTTATAGTTTTTCACAGAAAAAATAATTTAAAATTGGCTAGACTCTTGTTTGAAAAATTGAGATACTCGCTCGCGGCTCTGGAACGAGCCGTTTAGTCCAACAATTAGGAGAAATTTATGAAAGCAAGACTCATTGCTATTTTATTGTCATTTATTGTTATCCCTTTCTCTTCTCAAGCTGAGAACGAGCCTCAAAAAACTCCAGCTAAACAAGTCCTTGTTAAGGGCAAGATTAATCTTAATACAGCGGATGTGTATTCTTTAACAGGCTCTTTTAAAGGGATAGGAAAAAAACGGGCTGAAGCTATTATTGCTTATAGAGAGAATCATCAAGGGTTTAAATCTCTGGAAGAGCTTGCGGAAGTCAAGGGTATAGGGCAGCGTTTTGTAGATAAAAATAGAGAAAAACTGAAAGAAATTTTCGTTATTAATTAATTCACGTGCAATATAAAACGTAAATCATGTTTTATAAAGCAAATGAGATTGATCCCATATGAAAGCATTGCTTTTACTATGGGATCCGGTTAAAAGCAGTTGTCTGGTGTATAAAATTCTTATGCGGCAACTGTCGATTTTTATCCAAATATAGGATAAAGTAGCAATCAAAAAAACAACGGGGTAGTACTGCGTATGTTCAGGAAATTAAGAGGCGTGTTTTCTAGCGATTTGTCAATCGATTTGGGAACAGCTAATACATTGATTTACGTAAGAGATAAGGGGATTGTTCTCAATGAACCTTCTGTAGTGGCATTGCGTAATGAATCAGGCCAGAAGCGTGTCGCCGCTGTAGGTCTTGAAGCCAAACGCATGTTGGGAAGAACCCCTGGCAATATTAATGCGATAAGACCCATGAAAGATGGGGTTATTGCTGACTTTTTTGTCACCGAGAAAATGTTGCAGCACTTTATACACAAAGTGCATGAAAATAAATTTTTACGACCCAGTCCACGAGTTTTGGTCTGTGTTCCTTGTGGTTCTACACAAGTGGAACGCAGAGCAATTCGTGAATCTGCAATGGGCGCTGGTGCTCGAGAAGTTTTCCTTATTGAGGAGCCTATGGCTGCGGCATTAGGTTCCGGAATGCCTGTTGAGGAAGCCAGTGGTTCTATGGTGGTTGATATAGGCGGTGGTACCACAGAAGTCGCAATTATTTCACTAAGTGGAATAGTTTATCATCAATCAGTACGTATTGGTGGCGATAAATTTGATGACGCAATCGTATCCTACGTACGCCGTAATTATGGTACTCTCATCGGAGAAACAACCGCTGAACGCATTAAACATGAAATTGGTTCGGCTTTCCCAAGCCGGGATTTATTTGAGATCGAGGTACGAGGTAGAAATCTTGCGGAAGGTGTACCACGTAGCTTTACTTTAACAAGCGCTGAAATCCTGGAAGCACTACAGGAACCTCTATCGGGGATAGTTGGTGCGGTTCGAGCTGCTTTGGAGCTTGCTCCGCCTGAGTTGGCTGCAGATATTGCTGAAAGAGGTATGGTTTTAACAGGCGGAGGCGCTCTGTTGAAAAATATAGACACCTTGTTGATGGAAGAAACTGGATTACCCGTATTAATAGCTGAAGATCCATTAACCTGCGTTGCGCGTGGTGGTGGTAAAGCTTTAGAAACCATGGATTTGCGCGGCGGTGATTTCCTCTCAACAGAATAATAAACACAATAGATTATTTGCAAAGGGCGGACACAGTTCTCTGGGATTTGTGTTTGCCCTTGCTTTTTCTATTCTCCTGATGTTTTCTGATTATCATTACCGATACCTGGATTTCGTTCGTAGCGGTTTTTCACTAATAGTTTCTCCCTTGCAATATGCGGTAGATTATCCTGTTCGAGTCATCGGCTGGATTCAGTCGTTGGTTAGTGCCAAAAAGGCGCTGATAGATGAAAATATGCGTTTAAAATACAAGCAAACAATGCTTGAAGCTGAATTGCAAAAATTAATTGTTATTCAAAGAGAAAATTCGCAATTAAAAGAATTATTATTGACTTCATCCAAGGCTGATATGAGAGTCATGGCTGCCCAGATACTCGCTGTTGATACAAGCCAGGCAAGACAAGTTGTCGTCTTAAACAAAGGCACACGTGATGGTGTCTATGTGGGACAGCCCGTGTTGGATGCCAAGGGAGTGATGGGGCAGGTTATTGATGTAGGACCAATGACAAGCACTTTATTACTGATTTCAGATTCAAAAAGTGCTGTGCCAGTAAGAAACAATCGAACCGGAGAGCGCGCAATCCTTGTAGGTACTAATGATATTGAAGAACTGTCTTTGATTAATTTACCGAAGACTTCTTCTATTCATCCAGGTGATGTGCTGGTAACGTCCGGTTTAGGCCGAAGATATCCAGAGGGCTATCCTGTAGGACGCGTTGAGGAAGTTAAGAGTATTCCTGGTGAAGATTTTGTCAAAGTTACAGTTAGCCCTGTCGCATTGCTGAATCGCAACAGGTTGGTGTTATTGATTTGGGCTGATAGTGAACAAGAGGAGTTAACTGCTCAAATTAATGAGCGATTGAATGCTGAGGAGTCTACAGCATGAGCGTGCTTCACATTCGTTTAGGATTGGGGTTTCTCGTGGCACTTGCTTTATCAATACTGCCGATGCCTGAGTTAATTTCAATTTTTCGACCTCCTTGGGTGTTATTATTGGTTTTATATATTGAATATTATTTACCAGGTAAATTTAAACTGACTGCTCTGTTGATAGTTGGCTTATTACTGGATGTGCTCTTATCAACCGTGATCGGTGAACATTCATTCGCATTGCTATTGGTGACCTGGATAGCGTCAACCAAATCGAGACGAGTTCAATTTTTCTCACTTATTCAGCAGGTTTGTTTGATTGGTTTTTTTTGTTTTCTATATCAATCAATTATTATATTTATTGATGCTCTGTTAGGTTTTAATTATAACCTGATAATGCCTGTGACAAGTGCCATTTTGGGTATGATTATTTGGCCCTGGATTCGAGTCTTGGGTTACTCTTCCTTGTTAACTCGTTCAGTTTATCGTTAGTAAGGTTGATTAATTTATATTCCCCGGGCTGGAGTTGATCTAAGTGCCAATCACCAATCTGGTATCTAATTAAACGTAAAGTAGGAAATCCAATAGCAGCGGTCATTTTTCTTATTTGATGATTTTTTCCTTCTCTTAAAATAATTTCCAGCCAGGTAGTTGGTATGTGTTTCCTTTCTCTTATAGGTGGAATTCGTGGCCAGATTTTTGGCTCTGAAATCAATCTGGCTTCGGCTGGTAAAAAAGTAATGTCTTTGATTACCAGGCCTTTTCTTAAAGGTTGTAAATCTTTGTCTGTAGGGACCCCCTCTACTTGAACCCAGTAATGTTTCTTTTTCTCAAATTTAGGATGGGTTAAGCGGTGTTGTAGTTTTCCATCGTCAGTTAAGATAAGTAAGCCTTCACTTTGTTTATCCAGACGTCCAGCCGCATAAAAACCCGGAAGTTTAATAAATGCCGAGAGAGTTTGTTCGGGTAATTCGCCAGTAAATTGAGTCAGGATTCCATAAGGTTTATTAAAAAGTATTAATTGCGGCATTTTATGATTGCGTTGATTGTGGAAATTAATGATAAATTTTTTGGTTATTGACAGCAACCACTTCAGGGCAAGATCAAGCCTTTAAGCACGATAAACAGCGTAAATAATTGTTATATTTTGTCATTCACGCAATAAGGTATGAGGTGCATTAATTAATTAAAATATGATTTTGTCCCGCTTGGAACTTAAGCCAAGATTGATTTTTTATGGCCAATCACTATACAATTACACAATTTTATTCGTTATGGTGACTCTTATTCATGAAATGGGTATTGGTTGTTATGGCAATTATCGCTCAAACAAGTTGTGCAGTGAATCACAGAGTTATGGTTGGGGATGAACCTGTAATAATTCAACAAACCAAAGGTCAAGGTAAGACTTTTGTACATGTTCATCACAATGAACAAACGGCATTAAAAGCTGCTAAAGCTGTCATTAGAAAAGAGGGTGGAAGTCTCATTACACTTATCCATTCCGGCGGTCGCAATATAGTATTCCATTTACATAACCAACGCTATGAATTTGATCCCAACCGCATTTTTACCGACAAAGGGATCAAAAAAACTTTGACGCAATACAGTTATTATACTCCTGAAGCGCATCAGGAAGTGAAGAAACTTGCAGACAAAATTAAGGTCTTACTACCTGAGGGTAAAGTAATCGCTGTTCATAATAACTCCTCCTATTCCTTAAAAGATTATTTGCCCGGACATGAACTTGCCAAGGATGCAAAAGCTTTGTATATGAATCCTGACAATTATTTTAGGAATTTTTATCTGGTCACTAAATTAAGTGATTATCTGCGTTTAAAAATGCAAGGTTTTAATGGTGTTTTACAAAAACCTTCGGCTACAGATGATGGATCTTTATCAGTCTATCTCGCTAAGCGTGATTATATTAATGTCGAGGCCGGTTACGATCAGTTGGCAGAACAAATTAAGATGTTGCTTCATGCCTAGTTCCAATCTGAGCTAATTTAGCTAAAAATAATTAATAGTCGTAATTGATATTTGGGAAACCCGATTATCACATGCTATCATTAATTTCTCTAAATTTATGGAGTCGTCAATGACATACGATAAAATCAAAGTGCCTGCCCAAGGCGAAGCTATTACTGTTGCTGCTGACCATTCACTTCATGTTCCTGATAATCCAATTATTCCTTTTATTGAGGGTGATGGTATCGGTGTTGATGTAACACCTCCGATGATCCGTGTTGTTGATGCTGCAGTTCAAAAAGCATATGGCAACAAGAGAAAAATTTCCTGGATGGAGGTTTATGCCGGGGAAAAGGCTACTAAGGTTTATGGTGGCGATCAATGGCTTCCCAAAGAGACTCTGGATGCCATGAAAAAATATGTGGTTTCAATTAAAGGTCCTTTAACTACTCCTGTTGGTGGCGGTATACGTTCATTGAATGTCGCTATTCGCCAAGACATGGATCTCTATGTTTGTTTACGTCCAATTCGCTATTTTAATGGTGTTCCAAGTCCGGTTCGGGAGCCATGGAAAACCGATATGGTCATTTTCAGGGAAAATTCTGAAGATATTTATGCCGGTATTGAATGGCAGGCAGATACCCCGGAAGCTAAAAAAGTGATTCAATTTTTAACTAAGGAAATGGGTGTTAAGAAAATTCGTTTTCCTGAGCATTGTGGTATAGGTGTGAAGCCTGTTTCCAGAGAAGGTACCACTCGACTTGTCAAAGCGGCCATTCAGTATGCGATAGATAATGACCGCAGTACAGTGACTTTGGTACATAAAGGCAATATCATGAAGTTTACTGAAGGGGCTTTTAAAGATTGGGGATATCAAGTTGCTCGCGATTCTTTTGGAGCAAAAGAATATCAAGGTGGGCCATGGATGGAATTTAAAAATCCTAAAACCGGTAAGCAGATTATCATTAATGATGTGATCGCTGATGCCTTTTTGCAACAAATCCTGTTAAGACCTGAAGACTATAGTGTCATTGCTACATTAAATTTGAATGGTGATTATATTTCTGATGCTTTGGCTGCTCAGGTTGGTGGAATAGGTATAGCTCCCGGAGCGAACATTAGTGATCAAATGGCTGTGTTTGAAGCAACTCATGGAACTGCGCCTAAATATGCTGGGCAGAATAAAGTGAACCCCGGTTCTATTATTCTTTCTGCCGAAATGATGTTACGTCATATGGGGTGGTATGAAGCAGCTGATTTGATTATCAGAGGTATGGAAGGCGCGATAGAAGCCAAAACCGTAACTTATGATTTTGAACGTGGTATGCAAGGAGCAACGTTAGTCAGCAGCTCTGGTTTTGCAGATGCCATGATTAAGCATATGTAAACCGGGGAGTTATCACATGGTCTTTCTGAACAACGCGTATTGACAATATAGCACTTACAGCTTTACTCAGTGCCAATGCGTTGTTCATGAAAGACTGGGATTATCCTTTCAAGATTATTGGTAGTATCTTTGACTATCAGGTTTATACATCTTACGAGTTCATGAAAATTGAGCAGGAACTTTATCCATGCTAATTATGATGCTACTCTACTGATTAGAGGCGGCTCAATGTCTTGAGTAAAACCTGGTGGTCAATAACAAATAGTACAACATTTGAGTGAATCATATCTAATCACTATGCTATTGATTATTTCAATGACTAAATTTTTCATTAAAATTAGCTAAATTTACTGGCCAAATGCGTGTAGGGAGTCTATAAAAATAGTAAGAGGTTGTTAGTTATGAGCAAGCAAAATTTAGAGGAAATAATACAAACAGGGATAGCTGATACAGAACTTAGCACAGAAATTAGCACAGCTATTAAACGGCCAAGAAAGTATAAGGTTTTATTGCTCAATGATGACTATACGCCAATGGATTTTGTGGTAGAGGTACTGAAGCACTTTTTTCATTTAAATGAGGAGGTTGCGATTCAGGTGATGTTACAGGTTCATTTTCAAGGGAAGGGGGTTTGTGGAGTGTTTACAAGAGACATAGCAGAAACAAAAGTCGCCCTGGTAAATGAATACGCCAGAATGAATCAACATCCATTATTATCTAGTATGGAACCGGAGTAAACTGGTGGTGGGTTGGTAAGGAGCAATGACAATGTTAAATAAAGAACTAGAATTCACCTTGAATCTAGCTTTCAAGGAAGCAAAAGAAAAGCGTCATGAGTTCATGACTGTTGAACATTTGCTGTTGTCTTTGCTTGATAATCCAGCAGCAGGAAATGTATTACAAGCTTGTGATGCTAACATCGAGGCATTACGTCGTGATTTGATCGAATTTATTGATGAAACAACCCCAAGAATTCCTGAGGATGAATTGGACAGGGAAACTCAACCAACATTAGGTTTTCAAAGGGTTTTACAGCGTGCAGTATTTCATGTGCAATCAGCAGGCAAAACGGAAGTCACTGGAGCTAATGTATTAGCCGCAATTTTTAGTGAGCAAGAAAGTCAGGCTGTATATTTTTTGCGACGTGAAAATATTACTCGCCTTGATGTCATTAATTATATTTCTCATGGAGTGTCAAAATATCAAAACAATGATATGCATGAAAACATGAATTCATCTATGGAAGAAGACATGATGACCCCTGAGGGTAATGAGTCTCCACTTGATAGTTATTGCACCAATCTCAACAGACGTGCAAAACAGGGCAAGATAGATCCATTGATAGGGCGGCATGAAGAGATACAAAGAACTATACAAGTGCTTTGCAGACGCCGTAAAAATAATCCTTTATTAGTTGGCGAGGCAGGTGTAGGTAAAACTGCTATCGCAGAAGGTTTGGCCAGACGTATAGTGGATGGTGAAATCCCAGATTCCATAAGAGGCTGCGTAGTCTACTCTCTTGATTTGGGCGCGTTATTGGCAGGAACGAAATACAGAGGGGATTTTGAAAAACGATTGAAAGCTGTGCTGAAACAGTTGGGTCAGCAAGAAGGAGCCATTTTATTCATAGATGAAATTCACACCATTATTGGAGCAGGTGCTGCATCTGGAGGAGTCATGGATGCTTCCAACCTGATTAAGCCATTATTGGCAAATGGTGAATTGAAATGTATTGGCTCAACTACTTATCAGGAATATCGTGGAATATTTGAAAAAGACAGGGCCTTGGCAAGACGATTCCAAAAAATTGATATTTCAGAACCAACAATCGATGAAACTTTTGAAATATTAAAAGGATTAAAAGGCAAATTGGAAGCTCACCATGGAGTAAAATTTTCAATTCCTTCATTAAAAGCGGCAGCAGAATTATCTGCAAAATACATCAATGATCGATTTTTGCCTGACAAAGCGATTGATGTGGTGGATGAAGCGGGCGCTTATCAGAATTTATTGACGGCAAATAAACGTAAAAAAATTATAAGCGTGACTGAAATCGAGAGTGTTGTCGCAAAAATTGCTCGTATCCCAATTAAAAAGGTATCTGCGCGCGACAAAGATACTCTGCGTAACCTGGAACGTGATTTAAAATTATTGGTCTATGGTCAAGACCAGGCAATTACTGCCTTGGCTTCAGCAATCAAATTGGGTAGATCCGGACTTAGAGAACCTCAGAAGCCAGTAGGTTGTTTCTTGTTTGCCGGACCAACTGGTGTAGGAAAGACAGAGGTAACAAGGCAACTGGCTAATGTGTTAGGCATAGAGTTGCTGCGTTTTGATATGTCTGAGTACATGGAAAAACACACTGTTTCACGTTTGATAGGAGCACCTCCTGGCTATGTAGGATACGATCAAGGTGGTTTATTGACTGAAGCCGTGACTAAGAATCCACATGCTGTTCTGCTACTTGATGAAATAGAAAAAGCACATCCTGATGTCTTTAATTTATTGTTGCAGATAATGGATCATGGCACTTTAACTGATACCAACGGTCGTCAAGCTGATTTCAGACATATCATACTTGTAATGACCAGTAACGCAGGGGCCAGTGAAATTGTTCGTAACTCCATAGGTTTTTCAACGCAAGACAATACCAATGATGGGTTGGAAGTAATTAAAAAGCAATTCAGTCCTGAGTTTAGGAACCGTTTGGATGCTATTATCAATTTTGCACCGTTAGATACTCAGACTATAGGACTAGTTGTTGATAAATTCATTATGGAGTTGGATGAACAATTAAGTCATAAAGGCGTTACTTTTACAGTTGATAAGTCAGCCAGGGAATGGCTGATGGAGCATGGTTATGATAAAGCCATGGGAGCACGACCTATGGCCAGATTGATTCAGGAAAATATCAAAAAGCCTCTTGCTGATGAACTGTTGTTTGGTAAATTAATGCATGGTGGTCATGTCACTTTGCGAGTGAAAGACGGTAAACTGCATTTTGACAGTCATGATCATAGAGAAGGTGTTTGTTAAACGGAAACCCTCTTCAGTTCTGTGCATGACAAATTTTTTGTTATGCACAGACAAAATCACAATAATTATGAGATAGTAATTGTCATTAACCTGTTAGTTGCATAACTGGTAATTGTTATCACAATTTCTTTTTGTGACCGCTAAACGAATATTATTCCTCTCTGTACGGTACGATTTTTGGGACCGTCGTTGCGAGGAGCGTAGCGACGAAGCAATCCAGTGGCCTGAATTCGTTGAAGTAGCTCACTGATTCATTGATAATCCATATTTTTTCCGCTAAGAAACGACATGGAGTCGTGAATGAGTATCACTGAGCTGTCAGATATTTTAAATGGTTATTTTTCATGGAACAAGTCGCGAATCGAGTGTTTTGCGACGATGTTAATCTCTTTAATCAAAGTAAGAACGGTCAATTTAACTGAGATTGCATGTGGTTTTTCTAGCCCTGCTAAACAAGATTCAAGGTACACAAGAATCAAACGATTTTTTAGAGAATTTAAGATTGATTTTTCTAGTGTTTCAGTCTGGGTTATTCATTGTTTTGGTCTATCGGGGCAGGCACTCTATCTCAGCATGGATCGAACCAATTGGCGTTGGGGCAAAAAAGACATCAATATTTTAATGCTATCAGTTGTGTATAAAGGGATAGCAATACCATTATTTTGGACATTGTTAGCTAAAGGAGGAAATAGTGATACAAGAGAGAGAATTGAAATCGTCCAGCGTTTTATCACGAAATTTGGAAAATCAATGATTGCTGGATTACTTGCTGACCGAGAATTTGTTGGTGACAACTGGTTTGCATGGTTGTTGACGGAAAAAATACCATTTTGTATTCGCATCAAAAACAATGTTATTACTACAAATAGTCGAGGCTTAGAGGTAAGTATTGATGCCTTGTTTTATGATTTGAAATCAGGAGAACAAAGAATTTTACAAGGCTTGAGAAAATTATGGAGACAAAAGATATATTTAAGTGCGCTGAGACTTGCCGATGGTGAATTATTGATTGTAGCTACCGATCATTTAATGGATGAACCTATTGAACATTATGCCTTGCGTTGGGAAATAGAAACGTTGTTTTCATGTCTCAAAGGGCGTGGCTTCAACTTTGAAGACACACACATGACTCAACCGGATCGCATTGAAAAATTACTGGTGCTATTGACCATTGCTTTTTGTTGGGCCCATAAAACTGGAGAGTGGCGGCATGTTCAGAAGGCAATTAAAATCAAAAAACATGGTCGCAAAGGGGTAAGTTTTTTTCGTTATGGACTTGATTTATTACGTGATGCTGCGCTTAATGGCTGTCAGTTTATTCGCCATTCTTTCTCCGATATACTTGGGTTTTTGTGCATTAGTCGCGTGATATGCGCTGCTGAATGAATTGGTCCAATAACAAGGAAGAAGCATGCAAGTGAAACAACCAGCCATTTACATCATGGCGAATAAACGCAATGGAACGATCTACACGGGTGTCACAAGCGATTTGATCAAACGTGTCTATGAACATAAATATGGGGATGTACCCGGGTTTACTCAAGAGCATGGATGTAAGTTTCTTGTTTACTATGAGCTCATTGAAGACATGATAAGTGCCATAGCTCGAGAAAAACAACTTAAAGGCGGGTCAAGAAAAAAGAAATTGGCTTTAATTGAAAAGCTAAACCCTTATTGGGAAGATCTTTACGAAAAACTGTTGTGAAGATTAGCAATTTTAAGGTCACTGGATTGCTTCGTCGCTATGCTCCTCGCAACGACGGTCCCAAAAATCGTACCGTACAGAGATTATTCCTTTTTACCTTGTTACAATCCGGCTTAATTATCGATATAATATTTATTTTGAATTGATATAAAGTCATGTTATCCGTAATAATTATCACAAAAAATGAAGAAGCCAACATAAGGCGGTGCTTGGAATCCGTTCATTTTGCAGATGAAATAATTGTATTGGACTCTGGCAGCACAGATAATACATTAGCTATAGCCAGGGAGTATACGGATAAAGTATTTTCAACAGATTGGCAAGGCTATGGTATCCAAAAGGATAGGGCCTTACAGAAGGCTCAAGGGGATTGGGTTTTAAATCTTGATGCTGATGAATCAGTAAGCTCGGAATTACGACAGGAAATACTACAGGCCATTTCATCGGATACAGCAGATGCATTTCGTATTCCTATACAAATGATTTTTTATAATCAAGTTTTAAAATATTCAGGAAGTCCTAAAAGGCATATACGATTATTTAAAAGAGAGAATGCTTCTTATAGCAAAGACATCGTTCATGAAAAAGTATTGATTCCTGTTAATGCGAGAGTGGGAAAACTAAAAAAACCGATTTGGCATCATTCTTTTAGCGATGTACATCATGTACTATACAAACTTAACAAATATTCTTCTTATAGTGCGAAAATCCGTATAGAATCCAATGAAAAAGTTGGATTAGTAAAAACTTTTTTTAGCGCCCTATGGATGTTTGTCAGATGCCTTTTTTTACAGAAGGGATTTTTAGACGGCAGGGCAGGTTTTTTGTTTGCAGTATTTGGGGCGCAAGGCGCTTTTTATCGCGGGGTCAAACAAATATATAAAGACAGGGATATCAATAAATTACCCAGTGTAAATCATATAAAAGAGGAATAATCGTGCGATTAACCATAATGGATACCAAGGGTATTTTATTAGCTCCTTTTTTCTTTATTTCATTTATGTTTTTTATTCCGATCAGTCCCACGATAAAGTCTATTTGTTTCATTTGCAGTTTAATTGCCGTATTGATTACTCCACAATACAGAAAACATATTGTTTATGCTTATAATACTTTGTGGGGACGCGCTGCATTTTGTTTGTTTCTCTTTGTCGTTATTGCAAGTTTATGGAGTCCTGCGCCTTATTCAATGCAATGGATGGTTATTGGTAAATATTGTAAGTTAATTTATCTTCCCATTTTAGCTACTGGTTTTATTAATCCCAAAGTAAGAAACTGGAGTATCAATAGCTATTTGGCTGCTATTTTTATTACTTGTGTTATTTCCATCTTAAAAGCTAAAAATATTATTGCGTCAGAAGATCCGGGCGAGGTTTTCTACAATCATATTATTACTGGTTTTATGGTGGCATTGGCAGCCTATTTAGCAGGATTGCTGGCTTTTCAAAGTTCGGGCTGGTTGCGACTTATTTATATCTTCATGATATTACTAACCAGTTACCAAGTGCTTTTTATAAATACTGGAAGAACGGGTTATTTGGTCTACTTTATTTTGATGTTATTGCTTTTGATACAAAAATTAAACTTCAAACAGGCTTTAGCAGGGATTGTTCTCTTCAGCGGCATCATTGCTTTGGCATATCATCATAGCCCTGTAATGCAAACCAGAATTTATGATTTAATTCAGGATATCAAGCTATTAAAACAACATAATAAAAATACATCGATAGGCTATAGAATGCAGTTTCATCACTATGCCAAGCAATTGATGTTGAAACATCCTTTTATTGGAATAGGCACAGGTGGATTTAAATATAGTTATTCACAAGATGTACCTGTTCCAAGTTGGGGTAAAGAGTTGACAGATCCACACAGTCAGTATTGGATGACTTTGGCTGAGCAAGGTTTAATTGGTCTGGTACTTTTGATAATATTTTTAGCGAGTTTGTTTATTACATCATTTCAATTGACTAGCTCCAGACCTATTCTTTTAGGTGTTTTATTTTCTTTTTGTATAGGCTCCATTTCCGACACGATTTTATGCTATTCGACTGCAGGTTATTTGTTGGTAGTGATGAGTGCATTATGTTTTGGTGAGTTAATTGAGAAGCGTAGAGTCAAGGACGCAAAAGAAGACCATCCTGCTCTTTTATCAGCCCATGCTCCAGCAGCAATAAGTCAGACCTAATCAATAAACAGAAATTTGCTCAACAGGTTTTTGCAATGAACATTCTTCCGAAACATATCCGTCATTGCAAACCACAAGACCCGATGAGTTTAATTGTGGATAGACCCCGCCATGCCATAAGCAACATCCCATAAGAAATTGTAAATCCATTACGGCATGACGTGTGCAGTAGCAAGTTGAATAGAAACCGTTGTTACAAACAAGACGACCAGCAGAAGAATCGCAATAATTTATACCCCCCATTTTACTGCAACAACCATCAGCAGCGAAAGCAGGGGATATTGATAAAACAAACACACTGGCTAGTAAAAATGCTTTTGGTTTCAATATGTTCATTGTGGTTCTCTGATTGGTTTTTATTTTTAAGAATAGCATAGAGTTAGATGGATTATTAGTGAAATATGATGATTTAATTGCAGTTTAAGACTGAATTTATTAGGACAAAAAAGTTCAAAGTGAAATGATAAATTGGTTTCATGGGCTAGCTATTGTGAAGAGTTAATGACTAATAATAAATGAGAATCTGAGGATAGATTTCTAATAAATAGCTGGTGAGAAAACCTGCTAATAGCCCAAACAAGTGGCCTTGCCAGGATACGCCTTTTTCACCTGGAAAAATTCCCAGAAAAATACCAGCAAAATAATACAGGCTAAGCAGACCAAGAATAATAGTGGTCAAGGTACCTGTTTGATAAATGTTATACACGAGGAATCCCCAGTAGCCTGTGATTAAACCACTGGCGCCAATGTGTATACCTCGTTTAGCAAAACACCAAATCAGTGTCCCGCTAAAAAGAGTTATCATCACTGTGACAATCAAATAATAGTTAACTCCATTAATCAGAATAAAATTACTTAAAACCAGTAAAGGGATAGAGTTAAAAAATAAGTGATTAAAATTAGCGTGAAGTAAAGGTGCTAATAGTATCCCCGGGAGGCCCAATATATGCCTTGGGATAATGCCAAGAAGCAAAATTTTATTACTTATAAAATGACTAATAAAAAATATTGACCAGGGAATTAGTAGTATTACTCCCAAAATTTTCAGGTTATTTTGTGTCTGGGTGACAATCACATTCAAACTGGTCGTTAATTCGTTAATCATGATTTTGCCGTTGCATCTTGTGTTGATTTGTTTGATTTTTTATCTGGTATAACTGGTGTAACTGTGATTTTGCGAAACGGCACAAAAAGTAAAGGCTCAACCAAAGTTTGGTTAACTACCATAGTCCAGTGGAGATGGGGGCCTGTTACTCTTCCTGTCATACCAACTAATCCAAGCTCTTGGCCTTGTTTGATTGTTTCTCCTGTTTTAACCAGAATTTTGCTAAGATGAGCATAAACCGAGAATACTCCCATGCCATGATCAAGGATAACCGTATTGCCTGTGAAAAAATAATCACCGGTATCTGCTACAACTCCCTGATTTACAGCATACACAGGTTTCCCCTCGTCAGCGGCGATGTCCAATCCAGAATGCGGATCTCTTGGCTGTTTATTATAAACTCTCTTCAGGCCAAATAAACTGGTTATAGGTCCTCTCAGTGGTGCTGTGAATTGTTTCTCAAATGGATTGGTATTGGAGTAATTAGCAAAAATTTGGGTTAATTTTTTGGTTTCTTTTTCAATACGGATTAAATCTTCGGGTTGAGGATCCACTTTACTGATATCTTTTATATTTAAAAATTGGGTACTGTAAAATTTTTCACTAACATGAAAGGGAATAGATGCTTTGATGGGTTTTGTCACGTTGATGTATTGAACAGAGTTGGTATTTTTAAGCGGGATTGCAACGATTAATAACCATTGCCGGGGTTGGGTACTGGGAAGAACCGGGATGCGTTTCCCCTCGAAATAGGCTTCAGGCTTCTGATTGAAATCAATTGGAATAATAGTCAGTCCCCCATTGACAGAATGATTTTCTGGTAGAGCCAGACCATAGGATAGTTTTGCTGAGCTTATTAATATCAATAGACAGGCAAGTGAATGTAATAGATTCTTCATGATTTTAGTCAATCCTTAATTTGAGTAACCTCACAAGCAAGACTTCCTTTTGCTAAACGGACATCGATAGTATCTCCAATTTGTGCCTGTTGGGCAGCAAAGAGTATTCTTTGGTTTTTACTCACAATAGCATAACCTCTATCTAGTGTAGCCAAGGGGCTTACAGCATGCAAAGTGGAAAGATTAGTGGATAGTTGATTTTTTAATTGGTTTACTTGTATCCGGATCTCTTGGTTTAATTGCATTATTAATTGTCGTAGTTGGGTTTTAGTTCGTTCAATTTGTGTTTTGGGATTGTTAGCTTGCAATTGTGTTGAAAAAATATTCACCTTATTAATATTTAAGTTAATAAATTGAGTCATAGCAGATATTAACTGTCTCTCCAGATAATCCAGGGTTTGCCAATATGTTGAGATAGTTTGCCTGGGTGAGGCAATTTTATCTATCAAATGATTGAGCTTTAATTGCAACCCTTTAACTAGTCTGATGATGGCATCATGCAATCGATAAATAGCCGTATCAAGAATATTGAATAATTCGATGCAGTTTGGAGTAACAGCCGTAGCGGCAGCAGTAGGCGTTTCTGCACGATAATCTGCTACAAAATCAGCAATTGTGAAATCTGTTTCATGACCAATACCGGAAACAACAGGAATTTCGCTGATTGCAATTTGTCGAGCAAGGTATTCATCATTAAAGGCCCACAAGTCTTCAATGCTGCCACCGCCGCGCGCCAGGATGAGAACCTGGCATCGTTTATGGGCATTAGCCAGTTTTAAGGCCTTGACTAGTTGTTGAGGGGCGGTTTGCCCCTGAACTTCACTTGGATAAATAATAATTCTGGCTATTGGGAATCGACGGGCCAGAGTTGAGAGAATGTCCTGGATAGCTGCTCCGGTGGGTGATGTAATGATGCCAATCGTTTCGGGTATTCTGGGCAGCGGTTTTTTTCTCTCAGGATTGAATAAGCCTTCGCTGGCCAGTTTGATTTTTAACTCTTCAAATCGTTGATAGAGAATCCCCATTCCTGCTTTAACTATCTCTTCGACAATAAGCTGATATTCTCCCCGGGCTTCATACAGACTTAATTTGCCAGTGGCAACAATTTGTTGACCATCATTAAAATTTCTAAGCAGAGAATTGGAATGTCGATTTTTAAAAAAAGCGCAACGAATTTGCGCTGTGCTGTCTTTCAGGGTGAAATAGTAATGTCCTGAAGAAGGTTTGCTTAAGTTAGAGATTTCGCCTTCGACATGCACAAGGCCTATTTCATTCTCGAGAAAACCTTTCACTTGTCTATTCAGCTGACTCACGGTCAGTATTGGCAATTGACTACTCATGGTGGTAAAAATCCCATCAAATCAAAAGGTTGTTAACAACAATAACTAATTAAAGAAATAAAATTATATTGTAGTGAGATGTTATTTCATTTAAGGTTATACGTTACTATATAGATAATTAACAAAATAACAATAATAAGGAATGAGGAATGAGAAAGGCGCTGTTGGTAATTGCAATGCTTACTTCTTCCTACGTTGCTGCAGATACTCTTTATGAAGCAGTACAATATGGCATGATCGCTAACCCGGATATACTACTTAATACTGCAAAAGGTTTGTCAGCGAAACAGGCAATTGATAAAGCAAAGGGTGGTTTATATCCTTCTATCGATGTAACTGGTGGGTTTGGACGACAAAGGAGTGTTAACCCGACATCTGCAGCGATCGATGATACTCCCAGTACTACTCTCAATATAGTGGAATCGGCCGTGGAGTTAAGGCAGAGATTGTTTGCTGGTGGAGGGATAATTAATGAAGTGAAGCGAAACCAATACCTTACTGAGGCGCAAAAGTGGAAAACACAGGGTATTGCTGAAGATTTGGCATTGGAAATTACCAAAAATTATTTCGCTGTATTACTGCATGAACGTTTGTATGCTTACTCCATCGAAAATCTTAAAGCACATAAAGCGGTTTTTAAGATGATAAAAGAACGGGCTACCGCCGGGATTACCAGAACGGCAGAAGTCGATCAGGCTAATGCAAGACTGGCTCTTGCCGAGGCTAATAAAATAAGTGCATTGGCTGATTTGCAAGAGGTGAAGATCAATTATGCAAAAACAGTAGGTAAATGGCCAGAGAATCTCCAAGTGCCTCATGTTCCAGCAAGAAAAAGTTTGCCTAATAATTTAGCCAGGATTATAGAAAAAGGATTAGATAATCACCCAACAGTGAAATCAAGTTACGCTGATATTAAAGAAGCAAAGGCTCAGTACGATGTCGCCAGAGCAGCCTATTACCCTGAGGTTAATCTGGTTTTGAATAGCTCAAAAAACAAGAACTTGGGTGGTCTGATAGGTCCTAATGACTCCGACACGGTGGCTGTAAGAATGAATTACAATGCATTTCGTGGTGGTGCTGATGCCGCTCGTATACGAGAAACAGCTTATCAAGTCCAGGAAGCTTATGAAACAAAAAATCGCACATTGCTGGAATTAAAAGAGACTATCAGGTTAGCCTGGAATGCTTATGTTGCCTCTGCCTTGCGCATTCAACCATTGAAGCAACACGTTACCGCTTCGAGAAAAACACGTACGGCCTATCAAGATGAATTTAAGGTGGGTAAAAGGACGCTCCTTGATTTACTCGATTCTCAAAATGAATATTATGAATCACAAATTGAATTGGCCCGCGCGGAAAATGACGAGATACTTTCCCGCTATCGAATCCTGAATGGAATGGGTTGTTTATTAAAACATTTGAATTTGAGGTTGCCGGTAAATGTGGTGAATAATGATGTATTCTCGTCGGCTCAGACCAATATTTTATTGAACAGGAAAATGGATGAGATCCCTTATCCCAATAATACGGATAATCCTATGGTTCTCACTCATCCTGTTAAGAACATGGAGAAAACTCGTTTAACTAAATCGATGGTAGACAAAAACACTACTTATCCTCAGCAAATAACGCCCAAGTTATGGTATATCTCAGCAGGCTCTTTCAGAGATAAAAATAATGCCGTAGCTTTGGTTAAACGGTTAAATGGATTAGGCTTTACTGCCTTCATGAGCCCTTATAAAGATCTTCTGTCCGTTTTTGTTGGTCCTTATGAATACAGAGGTCATGCGGGTAATGGAATGGAAAGGCTAAAGGAATTGGCTCATGTTGAAGGAGTCCTGGTTACTTTCAAAGAGCCGCCCAAGAAGGCTTAGTGTTATAGCTAAGAGATTTCAGAAGGTTTTTTTGGAATCTCTTCGTTATAGATTGGTTTTATCCATTTGGACTGGTTTGATACTTTGCTATGTAACAAGCTTTTCCACTCAAGCCGCGCCTTTAATCAGTGTGGAAAAAATTCAGAAATTGGCGCAATCCTACCAGGGGGACACCCGGAAACGGTTTACCGCATGGGGGAATTTAATTGACTCACTTAAAAAAAAGCCAGTAAAAATACAACTGGAAAAAGTAAACTCTTTCTTTAATCAATTTAATTATGAAACTGACCCAATAACTGGTGCAAGTGATGATTATTGGAAATCACCAGTAGAATTTATTGTTGATGGGGGAGGTGATTGTGAAGATTTTGCCATAATAAAATACTTTACATTAGTTGCTGTTGGTGTTCCTTCTGACCAGTTAAGAATCACTTATGCTGCTTCTCTGACACTAAACCAAGCACATATGGTGCTGTCTTTTTACCCAACTCCTGAATCCGAACCACTAATCCTTGACAGTTTGGAAAGTAAAATTCTGAAAGCTTCTGCAAGGCCTGATTTGAAACCAGTTTATAGCTTTAATGCGGAAGGTTTATGGCTTGCGAAAACAAGGGGAGAGAGTTCATTGATGGGGGATTCAAAAAGTTTGGGCAAGTGGGATGCTCTAATGAAACGTATGGAATAAAAAAGGTGATAGACCATGACATTAACTAAGAAAATGGCTGTAGGCGTGTTGATTATGTTGTTATTCGTTTTTATCGGAACTTATTTCATCACTATGAATAATGCGCGTAATTTTTTTATCCAACAACTTGAAAGTAATGCTCAAGATACTGCGACATCATTAGGTTTGTCTTTATCTCAGTCTTTAATCAATCATGATGTACCTACCATGGATTCTATGGTTAAAGCTGTTTTTGACAGAGGATATTTTTCATCAATTAAAGTACAAGACATAAAAGGGAAAGTGATCATTTTAAAGAAACAATTGCCACAAGAAAGCGATATACCACAATGGTTTGTGAACTTGATAAAATGGCCCTCGACTGAGAAGTCATCCTTAATTATGGATGGGTGGATGCAAGCAGGAGTTGTTTTAGTCGCTAGTGATCCGAGCTATGTTTACGCCTCTTTGTGGCGTAATGCTGTAGAAATGGTAAACGCTTATCTGATTTTTGCGTTAGTTGCTTTGGTTCTAAGCTATGGCTTTCTAAAATATTTATTGCAACCTTTAAAACGAGTCACAGCACAGGCTTTGGCAATTTCAGAACATGAGTTTCCTGTAGAAACGAAGATTCCTAAAACTCCTGAATTGAGGCAAGTTACCTTGGCTATGAATCAAATGGTTACTAAAGTCAAATCCTTATTTCAAGACCAATTAAAACAAACAGAATCACTTAGAACACAGGTTTACCAAGATTCATTAACAGGGATGAGTAATCGTCGTTATTTTTTACAGCATTTGGCTTTGATTCTGGATAATGAAGATGAATTTATACCTGGTTATGTCATGATGCTGGTCATAGACGGTCTGGATGAGTTAAATCAGAAGCAAGGGTATCAGCAAGGGGATCAATTGGTATTAACTGTAGCCAAAATATGTAAAAGCTATTGGAAGCAATCGTCTGTTAGTACATTGGCAAGAATTAACGGGACGACCTTTGCCTTAATTAGTCATGAAAGGGATCCTTTGGTGTTTGAAAAGGAATGTCAGGAGTTTGAACAAATTTTGAGCCAAGGTATCAATGATATTAAAATTTGCAAAATACACATGGGGGCTGCGAGTTATTTTCTCCACCAACCTGTCTCCAATCTGTTGTCTACGGTAGATCAAGCGGTTAAAAAGGCTCGTGAAACCGGCGTATTTTATTGCCAGAAAGAGCATGATACTTATAAATATCCTCAGTTAATCAGCGGCGATGAAATTAGAAACTCATTGCAACAGAAAAAAATAAGCTTGTATGCGCAGGCAGTTACAGACGGTAAGAATTGTTTTCATAAAGAGGTCTTCGTTCGAATTCGCAACCAGGAAGGGGAGGAGTTAGGCGCTGGTTATTTTATACCAGTTGCTGAGAAATTAGGATTGGCCTATCCTATTGATCAGTATGTGCTCAATGAATTAACCGTCATGGACATTGCAACACATACCCATTTTGCTCTTAATATTTCAGAAGATACTTTAGCAAATAAAGTCAATAGCACTGGTTATTTGCGTCAATTGGAAGACACTCCTGCAGCTGTCTTGAGAAATCTTTCACTGGAAATTAATGAGGCTCACGTTTTGTCACATTTTTCAAACTCCAAGTTCTTTATCAAGCAAGCCAAAAAATTGGGGGTGACAGTTGGAATAGATCGTGTGGGTATTAAATTTTCTCCGTTGCATTATTTGAGTGATTTAAACATAGATTATTTAAAGCTGCATGGGAGTCTGGTGACAGATATTGATGAAAATGAAAGCAAGCAGTTTTTCATACATTATTTTAATGAAATGGCTAAAACGATGGATATTGCGGTGGTAGCAACTCAAGTGGAAAGCGAGGCTCAATGGCAAGCATTACAAATAGTCCACATACCTTGGGGGCAGGGACGCTTTTTATCTTCTGTAGAATTAATAAAATAACGAGATGAAAAACAGATTATTCTCAAGGCATTAAAATGAATTCGCGAATAGCCTTAAACCCGCCAGGTGCCTCTGTAAAATGGTACAAGAATAAGGTATGATAAAAAATCAAATAATTACAATAATAATATTAATATGAACTATTTTGGCAAACTGCAAATACGTTTTTCCAAATCATTTTTATTGTTGTTGATTGTTAGTAGTTTAACGGCTTGTGTGGATTTGACGGGCGCGCGAAATACTTATATCAAGAAAGAAAAGCAACCTGCAATTTCTGATGTCCCTAACAAAAAGTCCAAAGCACAAAATATGTCATCAAAAAAAGGCGAAGTCCATACTATGCTTGGCGGCCTGGGAATTTTCAGCAAGGGGATGTACACACTTCGTGATAAAGTGTCTGAAAAATACCATATCACGGCTCATAGCACCATGTGGTATAACGCTGGAGCGGTAAGTCGGTATATTATTGACCATTACTATCAAGAGAAAGATCACAAGCCAATTATTTTAGTGGGGCATTCTTTAGGGGCTAATGAACAAATCAAAGTGGCTCGAAATTTGAATGCCGCAGGTGTCCCTGTTGCTTTGTTAGTGACTGTCGATGCAGTATCACAAACTATTGTGCCTCCTAATGTTAAACAAGCTTTGAATGTATATAAACCTGGTTTTGTACCGATGTTTAGCGGGTTAAAACTCAGAGCAGTCGATCCTCAATTGACAAAGATTGATAATATCAATGTTGATTCGATAAAAGGGATAAAAGTAAATCATTTTACAATTGACAAAGACGAAATTTTACAAGCGATGATAATGGATAAAGTTGATAAGGTGTTAGTTGATGGAAATAAAAAGGGTGCTTAAGGACCGTCTGTCTGCCCGTGTTTGTGTGATCGGTGCTGGTCCCAGCGGTATTGCTGCCATTAAAAATTTGCAAGAACACGGCATTACTAATGTTACTGTCTTTGAAAAAAACAATCAAATAGGTGGTAATTGGGTTTATGATGAGCAAAATGAGCATTCCAGCGTTTATGAGACGACTCATATCATTAGTTCAAAACGCTGGTCTGAGTTTGAAGATTTCCCTATGCCTGTTGATTACCCGGATTATCCTTCACACTCCCAGCTTTTAAAATATTTTCAGAGTTATGTGGAGCATTTTCATTTAGATAGATACATTCGTTTTAACACAGTGGTACAAAAGGTACATCGACTTGATGATAATACATGGCATGTTATCTATGAGGATGCCCAAGGAATTCATGAAGCGTGCTATGACTATTTGCTGGTAGCTAATGGTCATCATTGGGATCCCTTTATGCCTGTATATCCTGGAGTATTTGACGGGGAGATACTTCATTCTCACCAATATAAAAAAGCTTCAATTTTTAAAGGCAAGCGAGTACTGGTTGTTGGCGGGGGTAATTCAGCCTGTGATGTCGCTGTTGAAATATCGCGGGTTGCTCCCGGAACTTGCATTAGCATGCGTAGAGGGTATCATATTTTCCCCAAATTTATTTTTGGTAAGCCAACGGATGTAGCAGTAGCTAAAATACAATGGATGCCATCCTGGCTAAGGCAGAAGTTCATCAGTTTGGTTATTAGAGGCTTGCAAGGCCGGTATGCCAAGTATAAATTAATGAAGCCCGATTGTGGGCCATTGGAAATTCACCCTACTATTAATTCCGAACTCTTGTATTTTATTCGCCATGGCAAAATACACCCCCGTTCGGGTATATCGAGATTTGAGGGCAACACAGTTCATTTTACTGATAGAACCCAAGGGGAGTTCGATACGATCATTTTCGCTACGGGTTACCAAATCAGTTTTCCATTTTTTGATAAAAGTTGTATTGATTTTAGTAACTCTACCACGATCCCTTTATATCGAAAAATGATGCACCCCGAGTTTGAAAATTTGTATTTCATTGGCCTATGCCAACCTCAAGGTTGCATTTGGCCTTTGGCTGATTATCAATCAAAAATAGTAGCTCGCATTATTGCAGGGACTTTGAAACGACCTGATCAATTACATCGAAAAATAGCCAAAGAAATCAATAAACCCCATCACCGATTTAAATCGCACATGCGCCATGCTCTAGAGGTCGATTATCATATTTTCAGAAAAGAATTGTTAGAAATGCTAGGCCAAAAACATAAGAGACTGAAATTCTATCCCTAGATTCGTTATGAGTACATGAATGTTAAAGCATGGATGCTCACATCAGTTATAAGCCGCCTTACACTTATTCTGTTTTGAAAATCACAAACAATTTACAGATTGGCTTCTGATGATTGGCGCTTTAATAAAGAACACATTAATTGTTCGACGCTGTTACGATGAGGATTTTCCTGCAACAGGATGGCTTTGGTTCTGTCTTCACAATACCCTTTAACTTCTTTATCAGGCAATATATAAAATCTTTTTTGTTCAACTTCCCTTACTATATGTTCTGCAACTTCAATGGCGGGTCGAGAATGTGCTAACAAGTTATTTAATTGATTATGGATTGGAGAATGGTTTAATTTCCCACTACTTGCTAATAACGAGGTATCTGTAAAAGAAGGAAATACTACAGAAACATCTACAGGTTTTTTAAGGCGATTTAAATCAAAATATAATGACTCGGATAAGGCTAATACGGCATGTTTTGACATGGAATAGGCGGCCATTTGTGAGCCTGTACATAAGGCATACAGGCTTGCCATGTTGATAATATGAGAACGGAAATTCTGTTTGAATAAATAAGGCATGAATGAGCGAATTATATTAAGCATCCCATGCAAATTTACTTGCATTACCTGATTAATATCATTTTCTTGCAGTTCCCAGGCAGGAAGTAAATTGCCAATGATCCCAGCATTATTAAATATCCAGTCTACTTGGCCTAGTTGTTTACAGGAATATTCTGCAAGTCGTTCTACTTCTGATGGTTGGGTTACGTCGCAGGCAAAACAAATAACATGTTCAGGAGAGAATTTAGTCATGAATGATTGGGCTTCTGTATGTAATTTGTCCTGATTCTTATCAACCATGACTATAGTTTTTCCATTGCTAAGACAAACTTGACTTAAGGCATGTCCAATGCCACTTGCTGCACCAGTGATAATTACTACATTCATATAAAATACCTTACAAAAGTTTAATGCCCTCTTCTTCAGGACTTACGAAAAACCCCAATCTCTTCGTTAAAAAAAGTTTTTAATTCGGTCATTTAGTTTATCTAAACTCCCTCATTAAAAACTTTTTTTGCCTTGACCTTGGGGTTTTTCGTAAGTCCTGTTCCTGTGGCGCTAGGGAGGCATTGAGGTTTCTAATGTGGATTTTATGAAAAAGTGTATCATGGGCAAGAGTATTTACCAAAATGATTGCTAAAATTGATTTTGCTATACTTTGAATAGAACTATCAGAAGGAGGCGATACTTTGAATACAACTGAAATACCAGAACAGCCAATTGAGTATCCAGAGGAGCCATCAGAGTACCCTGAACAACCTTTGGAGTACCCTGATAATCCAGAGCCTCTGGAGCCTGGTTATCCCGAGTTGCCTGAGCCTGAGCCGAGTCAAACTCCTGAGCCAGGTTTTGAGTAGTTTATTTAGTCAGTCATTAGTTTCTGTAATGCTTTCCCGATGTTATCTGCCCTCATTAAACTCTCTCCAATCAAAAAGGCATTAATGCCATGGGATTGCATTAATTTTATGTCTTCACGGGTGTTGATTCCGCTTTCAGTAATAATAATTTTATCTTTAGGAACAAATTGTTTTAATTGGATACTCAGTTGAATGTCTGTTTTAAAGTTGTGTAGGCTGCGGTTATTAATGCCTATAAGGGGGGTGGGTAAGCGTAATGCTCTTTCTAATTCATCTTGCGTGTGGCTTTCAACCAAAACAGACATTTTAAGTTCTTGAGCCAGTTGGCAAAAATCCATTAATTGAACATCATCTAATAATGCGACAATCAGTAAAATGCAATCAGCACCCAAGACAAGGCTTTCATAGATTTGATAAGAATCAATAATAAAGTCTTTACGCAATACGGGCAAAGTGGTTTTTGATTTTGCTAAAGCCAAATAATCAGGATGACCTTGAAAAAACTCAATATCCGTTAAAACGGATAAGCATCTTGCGCCATTTTGGGTATAAATCTTGGCAATTTCTGCAACATTAAAATCTTTTCGAATTAAACCTTTGCTTGGAGAAGCCTTTTTTATCTCAGCTATGACTGCAGGTGAGGTATTGGATTTTAAAGCAGTTATGAAGTCACGCATTTCCCCCGGCTGTTGTTTTGACAGAACATGTAAAGGCTTATTTTTTTTCGCAACTGCAACTTCTTCTAGTTTATGTTTTGCTATTCGTTCCAGGATACTATTCATGATTTGATTCTTTATTTAAAGTTTGGGTCAATAATCGGAGTTTGTTAAAACAAAGATTTGCCTTACCACTATCAATGGCAATTCTTGCTTCCTCTATGGCCGCATCAAACGATATGCCATCTTTGGCACAATAAATGGCTGCGGCAGAATTGAGAAGGACTATATCTCGAGCTGGGCCAGAATCACCTGAAAGTACGGATTGAATCAAATGCAGGCTTTGCTCTGGTGAGTCGACTATGATTGCATCTAAAGAAGAATGCTTTAGACCATAATCTTCAGGAGAAATGAACCATTGCTTAAAATTTCCATCTCGGTATTCAACTACTTCACTTTTCGCTGCAATACTAATCTCATCCAGTCCATCTTGAGAGCTTATTACTAATGATCTTTCACTACCTAAGTTAGCCAGAACAGTGGCTATTGTTTTGAGCCAATTCGTTGAAAACACACCAACTACTTGTCGTTTTACCTGAGCCGGGTTAATCAGTGGACCAAGTAAATTAAATAAAGTTCTTATTCCTAATTGTTGCCTTGCAGCTCTCGCGTGTTGCATGGCGGGATGATAATGTGGCGCAAACAAGAAAGCCAATTGACACTGGTTGATGCAGTTTTGTACCTGTGAGTCAGAAAGATTGAGTATAAATCCGGCTTGTTCTAATAGATCAGCGCTACCGCTACGACTCGAAACAGAACGGTTACCATGCTTTGCAACTTTTATTCCTGCTGCAGCTACAACAAAACTACAGGCTGTCGATACGTTAAAAGTATTTCTTCCATCACCGCCAGTGCCAACTATATCTATCAGGGGATTTCCCAAATCTATTTTGTGGGCTAATTGTCTCATGACTTGAGCCGCTGCAGTAAGTTCATTGACTGTTTCACCTTTCATGCGCATTAATGCCAGAAAGGTTGCAATTTGCACATCACTAAATTCACCTGTCATACAAGCATGGATGACCTCTTGCATCTGGTCTGAGCTTAAATCCTGTCGGGATAGAAGTTGTTCAAATAGAAGTTTGGGTTTCATAGCGTAAAAAATTCTCGAGTATTTGCAAGCCAAATTGACTTAATATGGCTTCAGGATGAAATTGTAGACCAAAAAGAGGAAATTGACGATGTGATATTGCCATTATTGTATCGTCTGCCCACGCATCTATCGAAAAGCAATTGGGCAAGCTCATGATATCCACGGCTAAAGAATGATATCTCGTCGCTTGAAAGTGATTTGGTATTCCTGTGAATAAGCCTTGGTAATGATGGGTGATTTCTGAGGTTTTACCATGCATGATTTCTGGTGCCGGGATGATTTTGCCTCCAAATGCCTGAGCTATGCACTGATGGCCAAGGCAAATACCCAATATCGGAATATGCTTGTGAAACTCTTTAATGACTTCTATAGAGATTCCTGATTCATCAGGAGAGTTGGGTCCCGGTGAAATGACCAGGTATTGCGGAGCTGATTGCCTGATAGTATCGATTTGAATTTCGTCATTTTTAAAAACTTCAACTTTTTGATTTAAGCTCTGGAAGTACTGTACCAGGTTGTATGTAAATGAATCGTAGTTATCAATAATTAGTAACATAAGTATAATTAAAATGTATTCTTTTAAATGAGGCTACAAAGCAAATTCTTCACCCAAATAAACTTGCCTTACTTGTTGATTGGCAAGTATCGCTTTGGGAGTTCCTTCGCAAAGAATTTTTCCCTGACTTACAATATAAGCGCGTTCGCAAATGTCTAAAGTCTCTCTCACGTTATGATCTGTAATTAAAACCCCTATACCTTTATCACATAAATGCAGGATAATTTTTTTGATATCGATTACAGAAATTGGATCAACCCCGGCAAAAGGCTCATCAAGCAAGATAAAGGATGGTTCTATTGCCAGGGCTCTTGCAATCTCAACGCGTCTTCTTTCGCCGCCCGATAAGGCCATGCCCAAGCTGTTTTCTATGTGAGAAATATGAAACTCTTGTAAGAGAAGATCCAGCTTTTCTTCACGTTTTTGATCATCTAAATCTTTTCTTAGTTCCAGAATCGCCATGATATTTTCAGCGACAGTAAGCTTTCTAAAAACGGAGGCTTCTTGCGGAAGGTAACTAATACCATGCCTTGCTCTTAGGTGCATTGCGTCTTGAGTTATGTCTGTTCCGTTAAGAATAATATGGCCTTCATCACAGGATTGCAGACCTACAATCATATAAAAACAAGTGGTTTTACCCGCCCCGTTAGGACCCAATAAACCGACACATTCACCTTGCTTAATGTGAATGCTAACACCATTCACAACCGTCCGGCCCTTAAATGATTTTTTTAATTGTTTAGCCTCTAGTAAACTCATGATTTCTTTTCAGGATAAATAATGATTGTCGTTCTTGTTTTTTCGTCACTATGTGATAAAACATGTTGTTCCTGAGTATCATAACTAATTTTTGCCGCTGAAAGAGAGTTGGGTCCTTGCTCTATGCGAGCATTCCCAATTAATTCGATTAAATGTTTTAGCGGATAATATTTTATAGTGTCAGCATAGGCATGGAATGGGGGTTTATCAGGGGCTGTTGTAGTCCAATAATGAGCTTGCTTGTCTTTAGAGCCTTCGGCAACGGCTAAAGTGAGTTGATTTTTGGCATCTCCTTGCGTAATGGCTTTTTCTGCACGCAAATTGGTTGACCCTTGAACAAACTCAACATTTCCTATATAGACTCCCTGATGATTTTTCTGATTTAAATCGGCTGAATCAGAAACTACTTGCACCATTTTTTCCTTATCAAACGGAAGAGCATTTCCTGAAATGGAGCACAACATCAACAATAGTAGTATAATGTATTTAACCTTTAGCTGGGTCATAGCTACCTCTGGCTTTATGGAGTAATTCTACTCTTTTTTCATCCAAATAGGCATTCATTCCAGTAGACTGTATGATATTGCCTGGTTGTTCAAAGGTTACAAAAAGACTTGTTGTTGCTTTTTTTTCCTTGGGATAATAAGTAATCTCTTCAGTTTTTAAAGTGCTTTCCCTGGTGCTTTCTCCCGGATTTTGATGAACTACTACTTGCTCTATAAAAGTAATTTGTTTACCACCATCAAACGATTTTGCTCGTAATGAATTGATTTCCCACGCGGGTTGATTGTCTTGCTTAATAATAATATGGGGGTTTTTAAGCAAATGGAGATTGTTGTTAGGAATATATTCTACCTGTGGAGTGGTTAATAAGTTAATTAACACACCTTCTGAATTAAATTGCTTTACGGTAAGCTGCGAAATCGTTGTGTCAACTTCATTTGACAACGATTTCTTATTGATAATAGCCTGATTAAAATGAGCATAATACCAACCAGATCCTGCTAAAATAAGCAAGGTCAAGAATAGCCAAATTGCTTGTTTGGTAATATTCATTGTTTTAAATAGCCTGTGATTGCCAATTCTGCTTTATTTTGTGCGTTAAGAATTAAGTCACATAATTCACGAACTGCGCCTCTACCACCAGTCCGCTCTGTTCTCCAATCAGCAAATTCCAGAACTTGTGGCACAGCATTACTGACTGCAACTCCTAATCCCACTTGTTGTATCAAGGGTAAATCTGGCAAATCATCGCCAATATAGGCAAACTCATCATCATTGAGTCCCAATGTTTTTTTTAGATGTTGGTAAGCGCTACGTTTATCAACTTGACCTTTATAGTAATGAGTTATCCCTAATTGTTCCATTCGATGGTCAACTACAGCATTTTGTGCTGTGGTAATGATTGCAACTTGTATCCCGGCGGCCATTAATAATTTTAATCCCATTCCATCTTGTACATGGAATGATTTCAGTTCATTGCCGTGATTATCAATGTGAAGTAAGCCATCACTGAGCACCCCGTCCACATCACAAATAAGACATTTAATTTTTTTCGCTTTTTCCAATAGTTCGTTCATTTCTATCTCTGTATTAAAAAACACCTGCTTTTAGCAAGTCATGTAAATGGAGTACCGCATAAGGTCTATTATCATTTTCAACTACTACCAAGGATGTGATGCTATATTTTTGCATGATTGCTAAAGCTTCAGCAGCCAACATGCCTTTAGAAATAGTTCTGCAGTTTTTAGTCATGACATCCTTGATTAGAGTAGTGTTGATATTAAATTGACGTGTCAATGTTCGCCGGATATCTCCATCAGTATATACACCCACTAAATAGCCATGGTTGTCTACAACACAAGTCATTCCCAGCTTTTTATTCGTGACTTCAATTAAAGCGTCACTCACTGTTGCGTTTTCATTCGCTAAGGGAAGTTGCTCTCCTGTATGACATAAATCGTCTATTTTTAGCAACAATTTTTTGCCAAGTGCGCCTCCAGGATGGGAAAGAGCGAAGTCCTCTGCACTAAATCCCCGTGCTTGTAAAAGAGATATAGCCAATGCATCCCCCATAACCAGCGATACCGTAGTACTGGTTGTTGGAGCAAGACCCAGAGGGCAAGCTTCTTGTTTAATACTGACATCCAGGTTGACATCGGCAGATTTAGCCAGAGTTGATTGTTTATTGCCGGTCAATGTAATTAAGGGGACTTCAAGCCTTTTTAATAATGGAAGCAAAGTAACTATTTCATGGGTATTGCCCGAATTGGAAATGGCAACAACTATATCCTGGCGAGTTATCATACCCAAGTCTCCATGACTTGCTTCTCCAGGATGCATAAAAAAAGCGGGGCTGCCAGTGCTGGAAAAAGTAGAGGCCAGTTTATTAGCTATATGGCCAGATTTTCCCATGCCTGTGACGACGATACGTCCTTTGCATGATAAGAGTAATTCACAAGCTTTTTCAAAATGTTCATCAATTCGTTGAGTTAGCTCAAATACAGCTTGTGCTTCAGTTTCAATAACTGCTAGTCCAAGTGTGCAAAAGTTCATAGGTCATTGAGTCGTAATTTTGTTTGGTTTTCATTCTAACATAATGTATTTAAATGATGTACCCTATATTTCAGTAACTGATACCAACTAATGGCTTATAACATTATTATTTATTAAAATAACACTCAAGTTGAACTTAAATAATAAAAAACGTCTTTTATTTAATTTTTATGATTAATTTTTGAAAAAATTGGTATTGTAAAAAAACTTTTAAAAAGTTTTTTTTTAATGGAAACGCAATTATTAAACACATTTTTATTTATCCAGTATATACTTCTTAATTAAAGATATAATAAAGCATTACCTGTCTTTGATAGATATCAAACTGACATCATTACCCGTTAAAATAATAAGTGGATAATAAAGCATGCCTGATAATTGGGTTGAAATAAAAAATCTATTCTTTAGCCTTGATGATCGCTGCATTTTTGATGGCATTGATATGGTGGTTAAGCAAGGCAAGATTACCGCTATTATGGGACCCAGTGGTTCTGGAAAGACTACTTTACTGCGGTTAATTGGTGCGCAATTGAGGCCTGATAGTGGCCAAATTTATGTTAATGGTCAGAATATTCATCAATTATCCCGCAAATCACTTTATGAAACCAGGCGAAACATGGGATTGCTTTTTCAAAGTAGTGCCTTATTTACACACCTTTCAGTATTTGAAAATGTTGCCTTTCCATTAAGAGAACATACTGAATTAAACGCGTCCATGATAAGAAACATTGTATTAATGAAGCTCGAAGCGGTTGGTTTGCGTGGAGCCGCCCATCTAATGCCCGCTCAATTATCAGGGGGAATGTGCAGGAGAGTTGCATTAGCCAGAACCATTGCTCTTGATCCTGTATTAATGATGTATGATGAGCCTTTTACCGGTCAAGATCCAATTTCCATGGGGGTATTGGTCAGATTAATACAACGATTGAATCAATTATTGCATACCACCACTATTATCGTATCTCATGATGTTGAAGAAACTTGTTCAATTGCAGATTATATCTACTTAATATCAGGGGGTAAAATTATAGGTCAAGGTACTCCGGATGAATTAAAGCGATCTATTGAGCCTCAGATAAGACAGTTTATGCATGGAGAAGCGGATGGGGTAGTGCCTTTCCATTATCCGGCAAAACCGTATACAGAGGAGTTATTAAATGCTTGATACAATCGCGCGTCTGGGTAATCGAGGTGTACAAGCCTTACAAGGTATTGGTAGCTCAGGGCTGTTTTTATTTTCTATGTTGTTCAGAAAGCCTAATGTTTTAAGGTTATGGCCATTATTACGTTATCAGCTTTATTTTATCGGTGTATTGTCTTGTTTAATTATTGTGGTTTCAGCCTTGTTTATTGGTATGGTTGTAGGACTTCAGGGTTATAATACGTTACAAAAATTTGGTGCTTCAAGTCAATTAGGCCAATTATTGGCTTTAAGCGTCGCCAGAGAATTAGGACCTGTGATTAGCGCTTTGTTGTTTGCAGGGCGTGCCGGGTCAGCCCTTACAGCTGAAATTGGTTTAATGAAGGCAACAGAGCAGTTATCCAGTATGGATATGATGGGAGTGGATCCATTAGGAAGAGTGGTTTATCCGCGTTTTGTGGCAGGATTTATAGCGTTACCGATACTTGCTTTGATTTTTTCTGCAGTAGCTATATATGGTGGTTATTTTATTGGTGTTTACTGGCTAGGCGTGGATGCAGGGAGTTTTTGGTCTAATATGCAAGCTGCTGTAAATTTTCGTATAGATATCTTAAGCGGGATTATTAAAAGCTTGGTTTTCGCATTTGTGGTTACTTGGATTTCTGTATACCAAGGTTTTGAGTGTGTGCCAACAGCTGAAGGCATTAGTCATGCTACAACTAAAACTGTAGTATACTCATCGCTTGCTGTATTAGGTCTTGATTTCTTGTTGACTGCAATGATGATTGGAGATTGGTAAATGAAAAAGCAACGTTATGTAGACATTAGTGTAGGAATATTTATGTTGCTTGGGCTGCTAGCATTATTAGTAATGGCGATGAAAGTGAGTAACATTACTGATTTTATGTCTGATAAAACTTATCGTGTCACTGCAGATTTTACTGATATCGGTGGTTTAAAAGTTCGAGCTCCAGTGACCGTTGCAGGTGTCCGTATTGGTGAGGTCAGTCGAATTGAGTTGCAGCCAGGTGAGCTCAATGCAAGAGTGACTATGACTTTGAATGGTGATAAAAAGATTCCTTATGAGGATGCTTCTGCACGAATTTTGACCGAAGGCTTGCTTGGTTCGAATTATATTAGTATCGTTCCCGGTTTTGACGAGGACGGTGACACAGATCATCCCTATTTACGCGATGGGGATACCATTGCGAAGACTCAGGAAGCAATTATCCTTGAAAATCTTATAGGCCAATTATTATTTAATATAAAAAAATAGGTGAACCATGAGAGTTTTTAAAACAATTTTATTAGTTGTGTTGATGACGTTGTCTCAAGCAATGGTTGCTCAGACCTCTCCTATCCCTATGTTAGAACGTGCAGCTAATCAAATTATTTCTATTCTCAAAGAAAATAAAGCGCGCTTAAAAAGTAATCCTGAGATTATTTACAAAGCAGTCGAGGAGAATCTTTTACCCAACGTTGACGTTGCTGGTATGTCTCGTTCAGTCTTGGGAAGACAAGCCTGGAGTAAAGCTACTGAAGCAGAAAGGGTTGAATTCTCAAAAGCATTTACTCGCTTGGTGATTCGTACATATTCTAGCCCATTGGCCCAATATTCCGATGAAACTGTGCAGTTTTTACCTTTACGCGGTTCTTTAAATAGTCGGTTTATTCGTGTAAATAGCGTGATTGTGCGTTCTGCAGGGCAAAATATACCATTAAGTTATAGTCTTGTTTCCAAGAATGGGAAATGGAAAATTTATGATATAAGCGTTGAAGGTGTTAGTTTGTTGCAAAGTTTTAGATCGCAATTTGCACAGGCACTGCAGCATTCCAGCATTAGTCAAGTGATTAAGGAAATGCAACAAAAACAGATTAAGAAGGCTTCCTGAGCATGGAAATTAATAACTTTAAACCTGGCGCTGAGCTTACATTCAAATCAGTGGTATCGGTCCGTGACAAGCTGTATAAGGCTTTAATGGAAGATACCAGAGGGAGATTTTGCCTTGATTTAAGCGAGGTGACTCATTGCGATAGTGCTGGACTTGCTTTAATTATTGAAGCTAGAAAATTATGTAAACAAAATAATAAGGTTTTTGATGTAATAGGAATATCTCCTGAAACACAATCCCTGGCTGAATTCTGTGGAGTGAAGACTATTTTACAAAGATCTTGAAATAATTCTGAGTCAGAAATATTTATTATTCCATAGAGCTTATCCCTTTAGAGCGCTAGAATCTATCGACATTTCTACTGTCTTGGCTTTAAAGCGTTGGTTTTCTGTGTTCCGTTGCTTAATAATGGTTTTATATTTCTGCTACGGTGCTGAAAAATCAAAGTTTTGGGTTTTAAGCCAGAGAAAAATTAACAGACTCTAGTTGTCCTCCTGAATTGATAAATTCCCATGAGTTTTGAGGTAATGTTGTGGTTGGTGAAACAGTCTAAATCTTTAGAGAATGATGGTGTAAACACGGATTTTTTTGATGATGATTCAGTCATGTCCATTATTTTTTATCAATAAAAGTATAAAAAATTTGTATTTATTTTAATTAGTGAGCTAAGTTTATGTTAAGTAATGAAGAAATTGAACAAAGACTTAATGAAATTGACGATGTATTTTATGTCAAGGTAGAAGGCGATGGTTATCAATATCAGGTAACTGTAGTGACCGATATATTTCTTAAGAAGTCTAAAGTAGCAAGACAGCAATGGGTTTATGCCCAGCTTAAAGACTTTATTACCACCGGAAGGCTTCATGCTATCAGTATGAAGACATGGACAAAAGAAGAATGGGGGAAGCAAAATGGATAAATTATTGATTAATGGTGGTAAAGCATTACATGGTGAAGTGGTCATTTCGGGAGCAAAAAACGCTGCTCTTCCAATCATGGCTGCCAGTCTATTAGCCAGTGATCACGTCACAATATCTAATGTGCCTCATCTTAAAGACATCACTACCATGATGGAACTGTTAGGACAATTGGGAGCTCATTTAATTGTTGATGAAAAGATGAATGTTCAAGTTGACTCCAGTCAAGTCAATGAGTTTGTTGCTCCTTACGATCTGGTCAAAACAATGCGTGCCTCCATTTTGGTATTAGGCCCAATGCTGGCGCGCTTCGGTAAGGCAGATGTTTCTCTGCCCGGTGGATGCGCCATTGGAACAAGACCAGTTGACCTGCATTTAAAAGCATTAAGAGCCATGGGGGCAGACATTACGGTTAAAAATGGCTACATCAATGCTCGTTGCAAAAAGGGATGTCTGCAAGGTAAACGCTTGATGTTTGACACAGTTACTGTCACAGGAACCGAAAATGTGTTAATGGCTGCTGTGTTGGCAGAAGGCATTACTACGATTAAAAATGCTGCGCGCGAACCAGAAGTAGTAGACTTGGCTAACTTTCTGATTCAAATGGGAGCGAAAATTCGAGGCGCGGGTACTTCTACTATTGAAGTAGAAGGTGTGGAATCACTAAACGGTGGGACTTATTCGGTCATGTCCGATAGAATAGAAGCGGGCACTTATTTGGCAGCTGGAGCGCTTACTCGTGGTCAAGTGACTGTTAAGAAAGTACGTCCTGATACTTTATTATCTCAATTATGTAAATTCGAAGAGGCAGGCGCGGAATTAACCATTGGTGAGGATTGGGTCAGTTTAAATATGCATAACAAGCGGCCTCAGGCAGTTAATATTTCAACCGCCCCTTATCCTGCATTTGCAACGGATATGCAAGCTCAATTTATGGCAATGAATTCCGTAGCAGAAGGTTCTTCAACTATTATAGAAACTATTTTTGAAAACCGATTTATGCATGTTCAAGAGTTACAGAGAATGGGGGCTAATATCCAACTTAATGGAAATACAGCCATCGTTCATGGTGTTGAAAAATTAACTGGCGCACCGGTAATGGCTACTGATTTAAGGGCATCAGCCAGTTTAATTCTCGCGGGCCTGGTTGCTGAAGGGGAAACAGTAGTTGAGCGGATTTATCATGTTGATAGAGGCTATGAGCGAATAGAAGAAAAGTTATCTCTATTGGGAGCGGACATTAAGAGAGTTTCTGACAGGTGATTACAAGAGATGAATTAAGCCTTTTTTTACTGGATTTCTTGAATTGTTCTCAATACCAGGATTATGCACCTAATGGAATTCAAGTTGAAGGCAAAGACAAGATTAAGCGTATATGTACGGCAGTCAGTGCATCAGAGGACGTGATTTCCCAAGCTATTGAACAGCAAGCTGATGCACTGTTAGTTCACCATGGTTATTTCTGGAAAGGTGAAAATCCTGTTATTTCCGGAATGAAAAGGCGAAGGATTGCTAAGCTACTTGGCCATAACATGAATTTATTTGCCTATCATTTGCCTTTGGATTGTCATCCCGAGCTAGGGAATAATGCCAGCCTGGCGAATTTGTTGTTAATAGGGTCCCATGAGATGCATAAGGTCAACAATACTGCCAATCTCCTTTGGTCTGGAAAATTATCAAAGGCAATGAACAGCGAACAGTTTTCCAGTTTTTTAGAGCACAAACTTGGCCGTTATCCTGTGCATATTGCGGGAAATGAAAAAATGATTCACTCCATAGCATGGTGCACTGGAGCAGCACAAGACTTTATAGAAGAAGCTTACCAACTTGGCGTTGATGCTTATTTAAGTGGTGAAGTTTCTGAACGAACGTTCTATCAGGCTATGGAATTGGGTATACAATATTTTTCTTGTGGTCATCATGCGACGGAACGTTTCGGCATTCAATCCCTCGGTGTTTATCTTGCAAACTATTTTGACTTGGAACATTGGTTTATAGATAGTCCTAATCCGATTTAAAAAGAACAGGACCTACGCAAAATCCCAATCTCTTTGTTAAAAAATGTTTTTAATTCGTTCATTTAGTTTATTATTTAAACTCACTCATTACAAACATTTTTTGCCTCGACCTTGGGGTTTTACGTTAGTCCTGAAGAATAGATCAGGATGAAACTGATGAAGTAAGCATGGACTAGCAAGAAGTGAGGTTATTCTTGCATTTTGCCATCGACAATGTGAATCACTCTGTCCGCTGTAGCAGCAAAATTCATATCGTGCGTTACGATGATTACCGATCTTCTGTATTCATGAGCAAGTTCTTTTAGTATATTTTGCACATTGGTACTCGAAACGGTATCAAGATTTCCAGTTGGCTCGTCTGCCAAGAGCAATATGGGATCATTGGCCAGAGCTCGTGCAATAGCAACGCGCTGGCTTTGCCCTCCTGACAGCTGTTTAGGCAGTTTTGATAATTGCTCCTCTAACCCTAGGCTGGTTAAAAGCTTGGTAGCTCGGTTTTTCATTTCCCCAAGACTTAGTTTGCCTAGGCGTTGCATAGGCAACATCACATTCTCCAGGGCTGTAAACTCAGGTAATAGAAAATGGAATTGAAAGACATAACCAATTTGAGTCAAGCGCAACCAGGCCATTTTTTCTTCCTCATAAGTTGAAACATCTTCATTATTCAGCCAAATTGTTCCTTGAGAGGGTCTATCAAGCAAGCCTAGCAAATAAAGCAGTGACGATTTGCCAGAACCTGAGGGGCCAGAAATTACTAAAAATTCACCTTCTCTGACTTCGAGATTTATGTCCTTGACTAAAGTGACGGGAACTTCACCTGGCAGTTGACGCGAAAGCTCTTTTGTTTTTATGACAATCTTGTTCACATTCCCCCTCCTCGCAGGATATCAACAGGATGAACAAGCGCTGCCTTATGAGCAGGAAGAACGGCGGCTATGATTGAGGCGGACATCGCAAAAGCTGTGGCGATGACAAATTGTAAATAACTCCAATCGAGTGGCATATTAATCAATTCAGAGCTTCCTGGCGGCTTGAATTGGACTTGCATGAGACTGTACATCAGTCCACTTCCCAAAGGCAGTCCTAACAAACATCCAACCAGTCCTAGAAGAAAACCTTCTATGATAAAAATAAATTGAATATCATGTTTTTGGAAACCGATTGATTTAAGTATGGCAATGTCTCTGTGTTTTTCCATTACTACAGTCGAAATAACATTATAAATTCCAAATGCAGCGACAATTAAAACAGCGCTAACCACGCTATACATAATGATATTTCGAATGACTAGTGTATTGAGCAAATCTTCCGATTTTTCCTGCCAGGAAATAGTTTTATAGCCTATCTGTTTTTCAATTTGAGCGGCAATGTCATAGGCCTGATAGGGGTTAGGCAGTTTTATAATGATGTTATTGGAGCGGTTAGGTCGGTTTAATAATGCTTGAGCGCGTTTAATACTAATAAACGCTTGATTGGTATCAAAATCTGAACGGCCAGTGCGAAATACGCCAAGAATTTTGAAAGTGCGTATTTGACCATTGGGCGCTGTCACAGTAATGTTATCATCTTTTGTCAGGGATAATTTACGCAAGAGCTCGCTTCCCAAGACAATACCATCGGGATTGACTATGAGATCATCAATCGAACCTGAAGTCATATAATTTTCGATAGTAGAAACTTTTTTTATCTCTTCAGGGATCATACCATTCAAAGTGACCGAATAATCTTTCCCTGCATAACTAATTAAGGCTTGTCCAATTAGAACAGGAGAAATAACAATTCCCGGGATGGTAAGCGATAAATTATTTATTGTTTGTTCATACCCTCTAATCCCTCGGGGTTCTGTTAATGGTTTAACACTGCGAATTTCAATAGCGCCATGTGTGTGCAGCTGTTGGATGGGTTGTATACGAGGGTTTCGATATTCATCTATGATCGTGATATGCGGTGAATTATCCACCAAGCGTTTGATGAAATCTTTTTCAGACCCCTGCATCAGTGACGAAATTGTTAAAAAGAAGGCTACTCCCAATACAATTCCCATCAAAGAAACCAGGCTTTGTCGTTTGCGTGCAAGCAAATGTTTTAAAGCGATCTTTAAAAATAGCTTCATTATTCTTCCTGTTTTACAAGAATGAAACGCACTTTTTGCCCATTTTTTAGCTTATTATCAGGTTGTAAGACAACCAGGTCGTTAATATTGACACCTTTTAAAATCTCGGCTTGTTTTAATCCTCTTGCGCCAATAGTCACTGTATTTTGAGAGAGCTTCCCATCATCCTGTACAATCCAAACTTTGTTTTCAGAAATACTACTTACAGGAAGCAATAAGGCATTTTTCTTTTCATGAACAATAATATTGGTTTCAGCTGTCATACCAATCAATAAAGGATTATTTTCTGAAAAATTAATGCGAACTCTGTAACTTCTGGCTATTGGATCGCCTTTAGGGGTGATGCTTTTGACACGGCCATAAAAGATTTGATTTGGAAAAGCATCTGATCTGATCAACACTTTTTGCCCGACTCTGACCAATACAATGTCTTCCTCATCGACTTCAGCAGAAACTCTTAGGGGAGCACAGCAAGAAAGCCAAAATACAGGTTGATTTGCCGGGATTAGTTGTCCAACTTCACCGTCACGTTTAATGATACGGCCATCTGCAGGGGCTATCAGTTGTAAATAACTGATTTGAGCTTCTATTCTGCGTACGGCGGCACTGGCTGCTTGCCATTCGGACAAGGTGCGATCATACTCATCTTTGGAGATGACTCCTTTTTTAACTAATTGAGCATTCCGCTCGTATCTTATTTTTGCTAATGTTTCATGTTCTTTCAGCTCTTTTAAGTTATGTTGCAGGTGTTCATCTTCCAGGCTGGCTAATATCTGTCCCTTTACTACTTCCGAGCCTTCATCTGCATTCAACTTGACAAGGCGGGCTGTGTTTTGTGAGGCAATTGGCATCATGACGGTTGGTTCGACTGTCCCTGTGGCATAAACAGCTTGAACTGCAGTTCCATAAACAGGACGCACAACCTTGACAGTTCCAATTATCCATAAGTGGCGAATGAACCATATTATTGCAAGTAAGGCTAAGCCTGACACTATAAAAGTTAAATATTTTTTCATAAACGACTAGCCTTTGATATGGGCTTTTAAAGTGATGATTGAAAAGCTTGTTTCATTAGAATTTGCTTAAGCCCCTATGCTCTTTGTTACAAAGTGTTTTTAATTCTGTCATTCAATTTGGCCAAACTTTCTTATTAAAAACATTTGTTGCCTTGATTCCAGGGGATAAGTTCTGTTCATATGCTATTTATAACATTGTTTATAGCCTTTGAAAAATTATCTTGATATAGTTGTTTTGTCTTTGGTCAGCTTTTAAATCATAGTCGTATCTAGAAAATGCAATAAGACAAAAGTTCATTACAGTACGAGTAAAAGAAGAATAAATCTCTCTTGTGCCTCCCAGTCATCCTAAGCTAACATGTGCTAATACTTGGTAATGGATTGTTATAATGAGCAATTTTAGAAATTTCCTGGTTTTTATACTTTTATTTTTTTCTTTTTGCGGTCAGTTAACAGCTTCAAGTAAGCAGAATTTGGCATTTAGAAATTTTTGGCATCCTACTTATTTAGGGCAACGACTTGATTACTGTACTTTAGATGGGAAAGAGTGCGGAAAGGAGGTAGCGAATCGTTATTGCCAAATGCTGGGTTATGATTACTCCACTCAAAATGTCATTGCCTATAACGTCGGTTTAACTAATTACTTGGGTAGCAAGGCTCAATGCAAAGGATGGCGTTGTAATGGTTTTATGACAATAGCTTGTGCTATTGGTTTATCACATACTCCTCCCAAACCCTACCATTATCGAGAGAAAAAATTTGCCGTACCCCGTTATAATGATTACCGAGTGGATTGGTGTATGGAGCGCAATAAAGGCTGTGGTAAACAAGCTGCCAATTCGTTCTGTAATCGTATGGGATATATGCAAGCCAAGGATTTCGTAAAGCAGGCTCAAGTGAGCGCTACGAAGACCATAGGAAGTCAGGAATTATGTTTTGGTAATCAGTGTAATGCGTTTAAGATGATTATTTGTTACAGATAAATCAAATACTTAGTCTGGTGATGACTATGATTTTTTAATTAGCATCCGGATAGGTTAGTATTTTTTTAATTATAGCGATACGGCCTAATTTGATAGATTTTATGACGGTTAAAATAAATTGTGACAATTATTTGACAGTTATTCATTATGTGTCCGATACTTTAAATTAAATGACTCAAACTTAAGGATAGGTTTATGAGGAGCAATGACAGGATTTATATTATCGATGATGATAAGGAACGTTGTGACAAGCTTCGGACTATTTTTGATTTTATAGGCCAATTCTCTGAGGTCACTCAATATGGCAATTGGCAATTGAGTGTTAATCCTAATCCAAGTGTGATAGTTCTTGGAGCGTGCGCTTCTTTTGAAAAAATGATGGATGAATTGGATACATTAGTTAAAAGGTTTCCAAAAACTCCAATATTGGTTATTGATGCTGTGCTTTCTACATCTGAATGCGCGGATCGAAATATCGTTGATTGTTTATCATTTCCATTCAGCTATGCAAAAATGCTTAAATCGCTCCATAGGTGTCAAATAGCTAAAGAAGCAGTTAAATTTATCACTGCAGGTACCCATAAGACTCCTTTATTTAGAAGCTTGGTTGGGAATAGTGAAGGTATTCGTCAAGTACGCAAACTAATTGAGCAAGTAGCCGATACTGAAGCCAGTGTGTTGATTTTAGGTGAGTCAGGTACAGGTAAGGAAGTCGTTGCTCGCAATATACATTCTCTTTCATCCCGAGCAAATAAACCATTTGTCCCTATCAATTGTGGAGCAATCCCGGGGGAATTGTTGGAGAGTGAATTATTTGGTCATGAAAAAGGTGCATTTACAGGAGCGATTACATCAAGGCAAGGACGTTTTGAGTTGGCCAATGGAGGAACTCTATTCCTGGATGAAATAGGAGATATGCCATTAGCTATGCAGGTTAAGTTATTAAGAGTTTTACAAGAACGTTGCTTTGAAAGAGTAGGTTCAAATAAAAGCATCGAAGTCAATGTTCGTATCATTGCTGCTACACATAGAAATTTAGAAATTGCTATTCAAGAAGGGAAATTTAGAGAAGATTTGTTTTACAGATTGAATGTATTTCCCATTGAAATGCCTCCACTACGTAATAGAAGTAGTGATTTATCACTGCTTTTTAATGAGCTGGTTTCTCGAATTGAAGGAGAGGGCAGACCTACCGTTCGATTAATGCCCGATGCTATGGATGCTTTATGCGAATACAGTTGGCCAGGTAACGTGAGGGAGTTAGCTAATTTGGTGGAGAGATTATCTATTCTTTACCCTAATGGTATTATTGGCAAGAGTGATTTACCTCATCGGTTTCAAGGTGAAAATAAACCATCTTGTCCAGAGGCATCGGGGGCGGAACGTGAAACTTTGTTGCAAATAATAAAGCAGGAGTCAGTAGCTAATGCAGAGGGCATTGATTTAAAAGAGCATTTGGTTAAAACAGAACTTGCCTTGATTAGCCAGGCCTTAGATGAGTCAGATTGGGTTGTTGCTCATGCGGCCAGTTATCTCAACATGAGAAGGACAACTTTAGTTGAAAAAATGCGCAAATATGGCTTAACTCGACCAGAAAGAATGGAACGATAAATAGATACAGCTCACCCCGTATCACTTATTTGCTAGCACAGGATTATTTCTCTTTTTCCTGTGTTTCTTCTGTATTTGATTCAGGTTTGCTTTCTGTTTTTGGCTCAGTTTTGTTTTCAGTGGTCTTGCTTTCTGTTTTTGGTTCGGCCTTGCTTTCAGCTGGCTTATTTTCTGTGGTTTTCTCTTCGGTACTAACAGGCTGTGCTCTTTTTTGCTTATAGTCCTGAATTATTTCACTGACACTGGTTTTAATCCCTTTAAATAATTTCGCGGTCATTGATGTTAATTCATTAAGATCTGGTAACTTCGATTTGAAATCACTCATGTCTTACTCCTCAGAAAAATTGTTATTCTTTAATTATATACCGAGATTCAAATTTTGGTTAATGGCAGATTTTGAAAGTTTTTGCTCATTAATTCCTTAAATTCCGCTACCATCATTAATCTTTAAGCCCATGATAAAATTGATCTCGTTTCCTATGGAATGCTGCCTGATTTAACGGTATTGAATTTCAATAGCGTTCCCAAGCTGTTTCAGTACTAATTTTTAAATCCACGGATGAATGAGTCTCATTGCCGGTTTAAGCACCTTGCTTATAATTGGCAATTTAGCAAGGACAGTTAATTTGAATGCATTAAACTCCGCCATTTTTTCTATTAAATATTCATCGCTAGTAGCTAACTTATCAACGAGCCGGAGATCAAAAGCATCTTTTGCTATCCAATGTTCACCAGTTGCAACCTTATCTATATCGAGTTGACTTCTATTTTTAAGAACATACTCTCTGAATGCGGTATGAATTTTTTCCAAATCTTCCTGAAACTTTTTTCTACCTTTTTCAGTATTTTCCGCAAAAAGTGTTAGGGTGCGTTTGTATTCTCCTGCAGTTAATAGCTCAACATCAATGTTGTTTTTCTTTAACCAGCGATGAAAATTAGGAATTTGAGCAACTACACCTATAGAGCCGATTATTGCGAATGGGGCAGCAATTATTTTATTTGCTACGCAGGCCATTAAATATCCGCCGCTGGCTGCCATTTTGTCTATGCTGACAGTCAAAGGAATTTTTTTATCACGGATTCGCTGTAACTGGGACGCAGCCAATCCATAACCATTGACGGCCCCTCCAGGGCTTTCCAACCTTACTAAAACCTCATCCTCAGGTTTTGCTATACTTAATACCGATGTGACTTCATCTCTTAGTTGTTCAACTTGGGTTGCTTTGATATCACCGCTGAAATCAATGACATAAAGAACCGGGCGCTTGGTTTTATCTTTTTTCTTTTTTCCAGGTTTTTTTCCTAAAATCTCTTTATTCATTAAGGCATTCAGGTGTTGATATTCTTCATTAAGAGAGGTGATTTCCAGTTTGGGTTTGGTTTTGCGACCCATAGAAAATATACCTGCCAGAAGAATGAGTAATGCGATGACGAGAGTGATGCATTTTAAGAGAAACATGCCATATTCACTAAGGAATTCCATCATATACCTTTGCAAAAAATAAAGCAGATTATGGCGATCATCCACTCACTTCGCAAGCAAAAATTAAATAACTTTTCACGAAGGCATTGGGGATTTTTCTTATGTCCTGTTATAGTTAGCCGAGTGTATCTAAAAATAAAGTGTTTTATGCTTGATGTGATTGAACTTGATTTTGACTATCATGACCAGCCATTGTTGCAACAAATTTCTTTTCATCTTCCTGCTGGAGGCTTATTGCATTTAAAAGGTTCCAATGGAGCAGGAAAAACGACTTTACTTAAATTAATCGCAGGTTTGCTTAATCCTGAAAAGGGAGAAATTCTCTTCGAAAGGCAATCTATAAAAAAAGATCTATGCACCTATCAAAAGCAATTATGTTTTGTGGGGCATAGATCAGGGATCAATCCCTATCTTACGCTAAGAGAAAATTGTTTATATGACATACATTTTTCTCCTGGTGCAGTGGGCATTACAGAATTATGCAGATTATTCAGTTTAGAACACCTTATTGATTATCCATGTGGATTACTATCCTCAGGACAAAAAAGGCAAGTTGCTTTATTAAGATTATGGATGTCAAAAGCAAAATTATGGTTGCTTGATGAGCCTTTGGTTGCTCTTGATGAGTTATCATTGCTTACAATTATCACAAAAATCCAGGAGCACAGGGCAAAAGGTGGTGCTGTATTATTGACCTCTCATCAGGATTTGCCTTTAAACAAGGCGGATTATGAGGAGTATCATCTATGAATTCCCCATTTCAATTATTCGGAAAACAGTTCAGGCGTGAAATATTAATCCAGGTGCGGCAAATCAGATATTTAGTTAATTCGTGTTTATTTTTTTTAATGTTGTTATTTATTTTCCCTCTTACTCTAAGACCAGAATTAATGTTGATGCGTATGTTTGCTCCCGGATTAGTGTGGATGGCCATTTTGTTATCCATGCTTCTTTCGTTAGAACGGTTGTTTCAACAAGATTATGAACAAGGAGTCCTTGAACAGTGGCTAGTTTCAGGGCAACCATTAAATCTCCTTGTGACAGCCAAAGTTATGGCACACTGGTTGATATCCGTGACTCCGTTATTATTATTATCTCCTTTGATTGCAATATTATTTTCATTCAATGTTTGGGAAACATGTATATTGTTATTGAGCCTTATTTGCGGGACGCCTGCCATATTATTTTTATGTGCGCTTGCAGCAGCTTTTGGTATAGGGATAAATCAGCGTGGGGCTTTGATGGCATTGATTCTATTACCGTTAACTTTACCTTTACTGATATTTGGTAGTGGTACTTTGAGCGTTGCGATGCAAGGTTTGCCGGTCAGCGGCTATCTGGCTTTATTATTGGCGATGTCTCTATTGGCTGTTGGTTTTCTACCTTATGCGATTGCGGCAGTGATACGTATTAGTCATATAGACTAGGGTCTGTTGACATTTCTACTATCTTGGCCGAAAAGCCTTGATTGTCTGTGCTCCGTTACTCACATACTTCTATGTATGCTCCGCTACGGTGCTCGAAAATCAAGGCTTTTCGACTCAAGCGAGCGAAATGTCAACAGACCCTAAGTTTGGAACTAAATTTTGTGATTGTTTTGATGCGTGGTAGAATCCTTCTTTTTGATTTTATTGTTTCCTATGTGGAAGATATTGTATCAGTTGGCATCGCCAAAAAATTTTTATAACTACGCGGGACGTCTCATTCCCTGGTTGGCAGTCAGTGCTTTGACTACCATGGCCATTGGTATGGTTTGGGGATTGGTATTTGCTCCACCAGATTATCAGCAAGGGGATGCATACCGAATTATTTTTGTTCATGTACCCAGCGCTTTTTTATCAATGGCATTGTATGCCTGGATGGGGTTTCTGGCCATTTTATTGTTGGTGTGGCGTATCAAAATGGCAGGGCTTTTGATTCATAAGGTCGCGCAATTAGGTGCCTGCATGGCATTTCTTGCTTTAATTACAGGGAGCATTTGGGGTAAACCCATGTGGGGTGCCTGGTGGGTATGGGATGCCCGCCTGACCTCAGAATTAATACTTTTGTTGCTCTATCTGGCAATTCTGGCTACCTATCAAGCGGTAAAAAATAAAGAAGATGGAGATAAAATAATAGCAATTTTAGCTTTGGTGGGTTTAATTGATTTACCAATAATTCATTATTCAGTTTATTGGTGGAATACTTTACACCAAGGTGCAACTTTATCTGTGTTTGCCAAACCCAAAATTGCTCTCAGTATGTTGTATCCATTGTTAATCACTTTGCTGGGTTTTTTCTTGTATTCCTTATGGATCATTTTGGAAAAAGCACGTAATGAAGTCTTATTCAGGGAGAGAAAGCAATCATGGGTTAAGATTCAATTTGAGGAAGAGTCTGATGAATCAGTTTTTTGAATGGTTGGCAATGGGCGGTTATTCTCTCTATGTTTGGCCTGCTTATGGTTTGGTTTGCGTGGTTTTGGGCATGAATATTTTAGGAATAAAGTGGCAAAGAACTCGTACCCGCAAAAAATTACAACGTTGGTTTAAGAGATAGGTTAAATGACCCCTGTACGGCGACGCAAATTATTTATCTTACTGTTTGCCCTGTCTGTTTTATCTGCAGCGGCTGCCTTGGTTCTATATGCCTTAAGACAAAATATCAGTTTATTTTACACCCCCACGCAGATTGTTGCGGGAGAAGCACCAGCAAAACACCACATCCGAGTTGGAGGTATGGTGGAAGCAAACAGCATAGTGCGTGCCAAAAAAGGTTTGGATGTCCAGTTTAAAATTACAGATTTTGAAAACACGATTGTTGTTACCTATTCAGGGATACTTCCCGATTTATTTCGAGAAGGGCAAGGAATAGTTGCGGAAGGAGAAGTAACTGATAATCATCATTTTCATGCTACACAAGTTTTGGCAAAACACGATGCCAATTATATGCCACCTCAAGTAAAGTCTGCTTTAGCTGATAAGGTGAAACAATGATAGCGGAATTAGGGCTGTTTTTTTTGGTTTTGGCTTTAGTGGCTTCTTTGATGTTAGCTTTGATCCCATTGGCGGGTTTGCAATTCAATCGGAAAGACTGGATTGATTCCTCCAGGAATTATGTCGTGCTGCAATTTTTATTTGTGGCATGTGCTTACCTATGTCTCACGGCCTGTTTTTTGATGGATGATTTTTCGGTGATCTATGTGCTGAATAATTCCAGCTTATTGCTCCCATGGTTTTATAAATTTTGTGCTGTGTGGGGTGGGCATGAAGGTTCCATGCTGTTATGGGTCGCTATCCTTAGTTTTTGGATGATCCTGGTTTGTTTTTTTAGCTCAAGCCTTGATACGGAAATGCGCGCTCGGGTATTAGTTATTTTAGGTTGGCTAAGTATTGGTTTTATTCTTTTTTTGTTAATGACTTCCAATCCTTTCTTGCGCCAATTTCAAGTATTGAATACACAGGGCCGTGATCTGAATCCATTGCTGCAAGATCCTGGCTTTTTATTCCATCCTCCTATGTTGTACATGGGATATGTAGGGTTTTGTGTCGCTTTTGCTTTTGCTATTGCCGCTTTATGGGCAGGGAAAGTAGAAACCAGTTGGTCTAAATGGACCAGACCCTGGACTCTGGCTGCCTGGTGTTGTTTAACCGCGGGAATTACTTTAGGCAGTTGGTGGGCTTATAGAGAATTAGGCTGGGGTGGTTGGTGGTTTTGGGATCCTGTAGAAAACGCTTCTTTTATGCCCTGGCTGGTTGGTACGGCACTATTGCATTCTTTGGCAGTTACAGAGCAACGCCAGCAATTTAAAGCGTGGACCATGTTGCTTGCAATCGCTGCTTTTTCTTTAAGTTTAATTGGTACTTTTCTTGTTCGCTCTGGAGTTTTAACTTCAGTTCATGCCTTTGCGGTTGATCCTCAGCGGGGATTATATATTCTGGGATTTTTGTTATTCGTCATTGGGGGTTCTTTAACATTGTTTCTTTTCAGAGCCCAAACCTTGCAAGTCAATAAACATCCTGGCTTATTATCCCGAGAAAGTGCGTTGTTGTTAAACAATGTGTTTTTAGTGGTTATTATGCTGACGGTATTAATGGGCACGGTTTATCCATTGCTGGTGGAAGGGTTAGGGTTAGGTAAATTATCCGTTGGAGCGCCCTATTTTAATGCAGTATTTGTTCCATTAATGATTCCTTTATTGTTGCTAATGGGGTTAGGTGTCCGTTTGAAATGGCAGAATGATTGTTGGAGGGATGTCTTCAGAAAGCTAAATCGTATTTTTTTGCTTAGTCTGATATTGCCTGTCATTTTACTATTCTGTACCTCAACTGAAATACACCTTACAGCCCTTTTGGGATTAATTTTGGCATTCTGGGTTTTGTTGAGTACTGCTAATGCGGCGTATCACAAAGTCAGGGATAGAGGGGTGGCAGGAGTTGGACAGGCTTATTGGGGGATGGTTTTGGCTCATTGTGGTGTCGCAGCAACAGTGATTGGCATTGCTGTTTCTTCAGCTTATGGCGTACAAGATGATGTACGTATGTCTCCTGGCAAGCAAGTGAATCTGCTGGATTATCAGATTGGATTCATTAATCAGACTCCGTTGAATGGCCCAAATTACAAAGGGACAAGGGCTGAGTTTTCAATACAATATCAGAATAAAACCAGGAAAATTTTTCCTGAAAAAAGAGTGTATACCATTGGACAAATGCCAATGACTGAGTCTGCGATTGATGTTACTCCTTTCCGAGATATTTACATTGCTTTGGGGGAACCACTGTCTGAGGATGCCTGGTCGGTACGTATTTATTATAAACCGTTGGTCCGCTGGATTTGGGCTGGCGGATTTATGATTTTAGCCGGAGGCGTTTTGGCATTAACAGATAGAAGGTATTACAGAAAAAGGCAAGTAACGGTAATGTCAGTGCGGGAGATCAAGATATGAAAAAAATAGGATGGCGTGTTATTCCTGTCGCTATTTTTTGTCTTTTATGTTTTTTCCTCTGGCGAGGTTTATCTTTGGATCCTCATCATTTGCCTTCAGCTCGAATTGGAAAGCCATTACCAGACTTTGCCTTACCAGAGTTGCAAAATCCCGATTCTACTTTTAGTGCAATGAATTTTCATAATCAGGTCGTTTTACTTAATGTCTGGGCAAGTTGGTGCGAGGCTTGCGTTGAAGAGCAAGTATTTATGTTGCAACTCGCAAGAGAAGGCGTACCTATCTATGGTTTAAATTATAAAGACAATCCAGAACACGCAAGAGCATGGCTTGTACAATGGGGGAACCCTTATCGACTCATAGGCCAGGATTCAGAGGGTAAAGTCGCTATTGATTTAGGTGTATATGGGGCGCCTGAAACGTTTGTTATTGATAAGAAAGGAATAGTCCGCTACAGGCATGTCGGGATAATGAATCAGAAAACCTGGTTAACTGATATTTTACCTTTAATGAGGAATTTGGAGAAATCATAATGAGAGTATTCCACTTCTGTTTTAAGGTGATTTTATTGCTGCTATTAGTATCCGTTGCGTTTGCAAATAGTATGTATCCATTGGACTCAGCAAGAAAAGAAGCACAATTTAACCATCTTTTAAAAGATTTGCGTTGTTTGGTATGCCAAAATCAGGATTTGGCAGATTCAAATGCTCAATTAGCGAAGGATTTACGTTTTCAGGTTTATGAATTAGTGAAAGAGGGCAAAAGCGATAGTGAAATAATGGATTATCTAACCGCACGTTATGGGGATTTTATACTATTTAAACCGCCTGTTAAGAGCGTGACTCTTTTATTGTGGTTTGGCCCATTCCTGTTTTTATTGATTGGCTTTATTATTTTTTGGCGGACATGTTTTAAGCGAAATTCTCATGAATGAATGGTGGTTAGTTATTTTATTGGTTGTTTTAGCCGTTTTTGCATGCACTCTTATTACCTATCCTTTGCGGCGCAATCGTTTGGTAAGTTTGTTGCTCGCCCCCATTATTTTTATAATGGTTTTTACAGGGTACTATTTTTGGGGAGATTTTGCTCGGTGGCAAGAATATCTACATCGAAATGAGGCTCAGGAGCTAGCGCAATCGATGCTAAAATCGATTAAAAGCCCTCAGGAATTAATCGACAAGCTGAAGGCCAAGTTGGATGCGCAGCCTGAAAGTGCCAAGGGTTGGTATTTGTTAGGCAGATTATACAGCAGTCAAAAGGATAACCAAAATGCTTCCCTCGCTTTTGCAAAAGCCCACCAGCTTAAACCTGAAGACGAGCAATTTGCAGTCAATTATGCCCACAGTTTATGGCAATTGAGTAATCAACAGTTCAATCCTGATATTTTAGAAATTTTTCATACCTTATTAAAAAATAACCCCAGGCAACCGGATGCTTTAGCCATGCTTGCGATGCATGCTTACTTAAGTCATGATTATGAAGCTGCGATTAATTACTGGCAACGACTACTCCAGTTGGCGCCAGCGCAGTCCGAAGAAGCATTGGCTATTCGCAAGGCAATAGCAAAAGCTGAGCAACAAATTAATAGAGGGGGAAAGAAAAGTGACAGATAAAGTTTACCAAATCGTGGAGTTAATTGGGACCTCGCAGGAAGGAATTGAAAAAGCAATTGATAATGCAATAAAGCAAGTGGCTAAAACGCATGGGAAATTGGATTGGTTTGAAGTAGTAGAAACAAGAGGTTTCATTGATGATAATAAAGTGAAATATTATCAAGTGCATTTAAAAGTGGGTTGTAATGTTTAATCAAACAGGAGTTGTTAACATTTCATTGTTTTGTTGATAACAAAAAGGTGTAATTATGAAAAAACTACTATCTGCGTCTGTTATTACTTTGATGATTACCGGATGCGCAGCTATTCCAGCAGATCCTCAGGCCGAACGTGTCATTGCAAGCCCGAATCCGGCACCTAAAGGTTGCAAATACGTGGGCCAGGTCGTAGGCAATCAGGGTAATTTCTTTACCGGAGGCTTTACTTCCAATCGCAATTTGGAAGAGGGAGCAATGAATGATCTGAAGAATAAAGCAAGCAAAAAAGGGGCAAATTACATTCAATTGGTGACGAACCGAGCCGGTGTAACGGGTTCCATGAGTGGTTCATTTGATCGTCACGGTGGTTTTATGAGCGGCGGTTCAGAACAAACCAATGTGACTAATCTGGGTAATGCCTATATCTGCCCGCCCAAGGCAATTGGGTTAGAGTAGAGTTATTTCAAGAAATTACCCCGGATTAGGCACAAAGCCTGGATCCGGGGATTGACAGGACATGCTTGAAGAAAGGGATGTAATAATAATGGGCTCATTAATACGATAATACGCTTTTTACATACCCTGAGCATCACAGAAATCTTTGCAATGCGGCAATAAAATGAAAGAGACAGTTTATGCACGAGGCCTAATCAGGTTTTCGAAATATAAGGATTGTCTTTAATATAAAATCTTAATAACTCATTAGCCCATTCTTTAGCATAATGAACCCCAATTCTGGGTTTTTCTATAATGGTAAAATCAGTTGGACTGTTTGGCTCAGCAATATAAAAATCATTGCTTAATAAATCACGATGATTCAGTTTGGAGTCAATGCGCATAGCTTTGGATAATAACCCTGGTCCTTGAGTTCTGTCTTGAATGTTTTTGATAGGCTCCAGGGCACGTATTAATACTGCTGAACCTATCCCCTCCTTTTCGGTGACTACGTTCATGCAATAATACATGCCATAAATTAGATAAACATACGCATAGCCTGCTGGCCCAAACATAACTTTAGTTCTTTTAGTCAATCCTTTTGATGAATGACAAGCCAAATCATGTTGCCCAAGGTAGGCTTCGACTTCTACAATGCGCCCAATTTTCTCTTCCAATCCATCATGATGAACTAAATATTTACCTAAAAGTTCTTTTGCAACCAGAACGGTATCACGTTCGTAAAAAGGTCTTAGTAATTTACGCATAACGGAATCTCACTCGACTTCTGAAAATTCGTTTAAGGCTTCGAGAAAATAATGGCCATAACGAGCTAATTTATGTTGCCCAACCCCAGATACATTCAGTAGTTGCTTACTGTTTTTGGGTTTTGATTGGGCCATTTCATGTAATGTGGCATCACTGAATATCATAAATGGTGGTTTGTTTTCTTCATCGGCTAACTGACGTCTTAACGCACGAAGCTTTTCAAATAATGGGTTACTTTCAGGTTTAAAGGAAGGATTCTGCTTGCCTTTCTTTTTACTGCTATTCAGGTCATTGTTAGGAATGGTTAATGAAATACTCTCTTCACCTTTTAGGAGGGGAATCGCTTTTGGGGTCAAGCGTAACACATTAAAATGATTCATGTCCTGTAAACAATAATCTTTATGAATTAATTGCCAGGCAAGATGCTTCCAATAATTGGCAGATTTCTCCTTCCCAATTCCAAAGGTACTTAAATGCTCATGCCCAGACTGCTTGATTTTTTCAGATAAACTACCTCTCAGGACATCAATAGTATGAGTTAAACCATAGCTTTGTTTTAATCGATAAATACACGATAAAAATTTTTGCGCATCTTCTGTTGCATCGGCTGTTTGCGGTGGGTTATCGCAGACATCACAGTTTTTACATTCTGTATGAGAAGGTTCATCAAAATAGCGTAATAAAATTTGACGACGACAATGCGACGCTTCAGCAAAAGCAAGCATATGATTTAATTTATTGGTTTCTATATGTCTTTGCTCCTCAAGAGGAATGTTCATGATCCAGGACCGCAAACGGGCACTATCCGCAGCATCATAAAGAAGAAGGGCCTTGGCCGGTAATCCGTCACGTCCTGCACGACCTGTTTCCTGGTAGTAACCTTCGATGCTTTTGGGTAAATCATGGTGAACAACAAAGCGAACATTAGGCTTGTCAATACCCATTCCAAAAGCAATAGTAGCTACCACAATATCAATGCGATCGTATCTGAAAAGGTTTTGCACCTCACGCCGCACCGCATGAGGCAGGCCTGCATGATAAGCGCGTGCTTTAAATCCAAGTTCTTGTAATTTCGCTGTAAGATGTTCGACTGTATGGCGGGTTCCACAATAAATAATTCCAGATTGCTGGGTATCAGATTGTAAAAACAGATTTAATTGCTTCACTGCATTTGTTTTAGGAACTACTTTGTAATGGATATTCGGTCGATTGAATGAAACAACGTATTTTTTGGGTTGATAATTCAACTTGGTAACAATATCCTCACGTGTTTGCTTATCGGCAGTAGCTGTCAGAGCAATCATAGGAATGTCAGGAAAGTTAGTTTTCAGTAAACCTAAACAGGCGTATTCAGGTCGAAAATCATGTCCCCATTGTGAAATACAGTGTGCTTCATCGATAGCAAATAAAGAGATAGTACATTCTGACAGCCGATCCAGAAACGAGGTACTAATAAGACGTTCTGGAGCAATATAGAGTAAATCCAATTCATTATGATGTAATTGATTTAATACATTTCTAGCCTCTTCGGCGGTTAAGGATGAGTTGTAGTAAGCCGCACGAATACCCTGCAGTTTGAGAGCGGTTACTTGATCTTCCATTAACGCGATTAAAGGAGATACTACAATGCCAACACCAGGGCGGACAATGGCTGGAATTTGATAGCAAAGCGATTTTCCCCCTCCAGTAGGCATCAAAACCAGTACATCTTCCCCAGAAATGACATCCTCAATTATTTTTTCCTGAGGAGGTCTGAAGGAATCAAATCCAAAATATTTTTTTAAAACAGCTAATGCGTTTGGATTTATAAAAGATGGTTGCGCTAAAGTTCCCATGTAATTATTCTTATTATCTTTCCTGGGCGCTAAAAATTCGCAATAATATCATTTTTTAAGAAAGCGTCATAAATAAATCCAATGACTAAAATCAATAAATCTAAGGATGGTCTATGCATTTTAATTTCACTGATGAACATTTGGCATTTCGAGAAATGGCCTCCGAGTTTGCTCGTAACAAACTGGCTCCAATGGCAGATTTCTGGGATGAACAAGGTTACTTTCCAATCGAAACTTTAAGAGAAGCGGCACAATTAGGTATGGCGGGAATGGTAGTCCGCGAAGACATAGGAGGTGCTCAGCTCTCTCGTCTGGATGCAGCACTCATCTTTGAACAACTCGCTACGGGCTGTATTCCAACAAGTGCATATCTCTCCATCCATAATATGGTTGCTTCATTGGTCGACCGCTATGGCAGTCAAGAGATTCGCAAGAAATGGGGGCCAAAATTAACCAGTATGGAAGTGATAGCCAGTTATTGTCTTACAGAGCCAGAATCCGGATCTGATGCAGCCTCTTTAAAAACTCGCGCGGTAAAAGAGGGTGAATATTATGTTCTTAATGGTGCGAAAGCATTCATATCGGGTGGAAGTGTTAGTGATGTGTATTTATGTATGGTACGTACAGGCGATGAATCTCATCATGGCATCAGTTGTTTGTTAATTGAAAAGAATACTCCTGGTCTGACATTTGGCAAACTGGAGAAAAAATTAGGTTGGCGAAATCAGCCAACTTGTATGCTATATTTTGAAAATTGTCGTGTGCCCATTGCCAATCGTGTTGGTGAAGAAGGTATGGGTTTTAAAATCGCACTGAATGCCTTAAACGGAGGGAGAGTGAATATTGCTTCCTGCTCATTGGGAGGGGCTCTTGCTTGCCTGCGAATGAGCCAATCTTATATGCATGAGCGTAAACAGTTTGGAAAACCTTTAACTCAGATGCAAGCCCTTCGTTTTTATTTTGCGGATATGTTAACAGATTATGAAGCGGCAAGGCTGATGGTTTATAGGGCTGCAGCAGCAATGGATAATGATGATCCCAATGCGCCAATGTATTGTGCTATGGGCAAGCGCTTGGCTACAGATGTCGCATTTCGTATTAGTGATAAAGCCATGCAATTGCATGGAGGTTATGGCTACCTGCGAGATTATCAAATTGAAAGAATATTTAGAGATTTAAGAGTTCATCAAATTCTTGAAGGCACTAATGAAATCATGCGTGAAATTATAGCGAAAGCAAGTTTGGATGAAGAGTATTTTATAGAGTAATCATAGGGGATTATTGATGAATTTAATTGAACAGGATATAGATAATAACGGAATCTTAACTTTAACTTTGAATAGGCCAGAGAAGCTCAATGCTTTAAGCACTGATGTTCTGAGCGCATTAAATGAATTATTCTTTCAAGCGAAATCCAATCCCAAAGTCAAAGCATTATTGTTAACAGGAAATGGTAAAGCATTTTGCGCTGGGGCTGACATTAATCGACTGGCTGAATGTAACGCTCAAACTGGTTATGAATTTGCTTGCCAGGGACAAGAGGTTTTTCGACTTTTGGAAACGATGGGGAAACCTTCACTTGCCGCAGTGAATGGTTTTGCTTTCGGTGGCGGATGTGAGTTAGCGATATCTGCGACTCTTAGAATTGCTTCAAATAAGGCAATGTTTGGTCAGCCTGAGGTAAAATTAGGTGTTATTCCCGGGTATGGCGGCACACAACGATTGGCCAGGCTAATTGGCAAAGGGCGCGCGATGGATTTATGTTTGACTGGGCGCTTTATAAATGCTGAGACTGCCTTAAACTGGGGGTTAGTCAGTGAAGTTGTAGCACCAGAGGATTTGTTGACTCAAGGAAAAAATATTCTAAACGGAATATTAAGCATGGCTCCTTTAGCAGTTGCCAGTGTAATGGAAGTGATAGATCATGGTTATGATTTATCACTCACAGAGGCACTTCATTTGGAAGCAATTCATTTTGCAAAAGTTTGCGCCACTGAAGATAAGAAGGAAGGAGTAGCTGCGTTTCTAGACAAGAGAACCGCGGATTTTAAAGGGGTTTAATTATGACTGAAGAGGTGCTGTTTTCTCAGGAAGGTCAATTGGGATTCATTACTTTAAATCGACCAAAGGCTTTAAATGCTTTAACTTTAACCATGATCATGGCACTGCAAAAGCAATTGTCAATTTGGAAAGAAGATAATTCTATTAAAGCAGTCGTCGTACAAGCTGTTCCGGGTAATGCTTTTTGCGCAGGTGGTGATATTCGTTGGCTATATAATGCGGGCCGTAGTAAAGACTCTGAGCAGATGCAGTTCTTTTGGCATGAGTACAGGTTAAACCATTTTATTCATCATTTTGGTAAACCTTATATTTCTTTGCTGGATGGGATTACTATGGGAGGAGGGGTCGGTATTTCCTTACATGGAAGCCACCCTGTTGCCAGTGAGCGTTTTGTATTTGCAATGCCAGAAACAGGGATTGGTTTTTTTCCTGATATTGGTGCCAGCTATTTATTAAACAAATGCCCAGGGTTTTTAGGAGTCTATTTGGGGTTAACCGGAAATAAATTGGGTCCTCATGATGCCAGGAAGGCAGGGTTAGTGAAGCAGATTGTCTTTGCAGAGCAAATGCAGTCAATGATTGAGGCATTAAAGAGAGAAGATTTATCAGAAGATGCTTTCAATCTTGTTGATCAATGCATTTCTTCTTTTGCAAGTGATGCCATGCCCACCGAGGCAAGTCAAATCAAACCTTTAATCGATGTCTGTTTCTCCAAGCCTAGTGTTGAACTAATAAGAGAGTCTTTACAGAGCACAGACGGTGTGTGGGCTCTTGGGGTGGATAATACTTTGCTGCAAAAATCGCCTCTGAGCCTTAAGATAACCCTTGCACAAATCCAAAAAGCCAAGGGCTTATCTTTAGCAGAATGTTTAAAAATGGATTTCGATCTCGCCAGTCATTTTATGAAAGGTAGTGATTTTTATGAAGGAGTTCGCTCTTTATTGATTAATAAAGATAAAAATCCTCAATGGAGACCGTCCAGTTTGGAGTTGGTCACTGATGCCATGGTAGTGAGTTATTTTGAAAGCTCATCTTCCGGATTGGAATTAATGATACTTTAGTTTTTGGATTTTGATTGGGGGAATAATAGATTTCCCGTATGAATACTTCCTTATGGTTGAAAGCAGTCTGAAATATTATCTGCTTGCTGTCATAAGGAAGTATCTAAAAGTAATAATTTAATAAAATGTGCTCATCCCAAAAATGTCTCCTTCGTCAAAAGAGCTTCAAGCTTGCGGTTGTAAGCAGCGGTGATTACTGTACCTATTACAATTATGAGTGAAATAATATTTTAGATTGGAAACAAATATTTGTTCACCATTTTCCATAAGAAAAATTCGTTCAGGTTGCAGTTCGACAAAATTGGAGTCCATTAAAATGGCTTCATAAACGCTTGAGGCATTAACGAAAATCCACTTATCCAGGAAAGGTAGAATTTTATTGGGATCATTGGTAAAGAAATTTTGATAAATATCAGTGAACAATTTATTTCTCATTTCATAATTGCTTTTGAAGTAGAAATTGCTGCGGTCTTGCTTATATTCTACAAAGGGTGGTTTATTAGGATTTTTTTTCATTCCCGCCGAGATAGTTAAAGCAACAACAAGAGCTTTTGCTGGCTCAAATGTCAATGGTGTACCTAACAGATTGGATCCATTATTTTTTGCCAGGTAAGTTTCTAATAATTCCACTGCATCATCGGTTAGTGGATCTAAATAGCTATTGATGAGAAAGCCAGTGGCCATATTGGTATCCGGATTATAACTACAACTAATATAAGTATTGTAAGTGAATTTATCAGGAGTAAAAGGAGCCACCACTTTTTCAAGAATTTCTTCGTGTACTTGATCGCAGTCCAGCTGTTGTGATTCGAGAGAACCAGAGACACGAACAATTTGAGTGGGGTAGTCAATACTTCTGGCATTAGGCTCAAGTAACTTCAAGTGTGTCGATTCACTGGAATAAGATTTTACAAAAGCATTTTTACTGGTTGGAATTTTTGATAAAAAGACATCTCCTTTGTCATTTTGGGGTTGGCTTAATGCACAAACAGGGAGTAAAACCAGTGGAGCAATAAAATGATTGAATCTCATAGCAAACTCCTTTTTTAAATTAAATCCTTTAATTTAAAGAACCAGTTTGGCAGGGAACAGATTAGATCAGGTTTTGATCACATGTGATCGCATGAAAACAGGTTCTAATTTTGAGTATACAGGAATGATTTTAATTCGCTACGTTTATGGGGTCGTAAGTTCCATGGTATACTATGCGATTGAAGCCTATTATTTTTAATTAATTACTTAATTTGAGAGCAGTATGTCTGATTTTTATCAAGACTTTAACAAAAGGCGAACTTTTGCCATTATTTCTCACCCTGATGCAGGAAAGACCACTGTAACTGAAAAGTTATTACTTTTTGGAGGAGCTATTCAGTTGGCAGGTACGGTCAAAGGCCGTAAAGCAGACAGGCATGCCACTTCTGATTGGATGGAAATGGAAAAAGAGAGAGGAATATCGATTACCACGTCTGTTATGCAGTTTATACATAATCAACACGTCATCAATTTGCTAGATACACCAGGCCATGAAGACTTTTCTGAAGATACATATCGTACTCTCACTGCTGTAGATTCTGCCTTAATGGTAATTGACGTGGCCAAGGGAGTAGAGGAGCGAACGGTAAAATTGATGGAAGTTTGCCGTTTACGTGATACACCGATCATGACTTTTATCAATAAATTGGACAGAGAAGGGCGAGAACCTATTGATTTGTTAGATGAAGTAGAGTCTGTTTTGGGCATTCAATGTGCGCCAATTACCTGGCCAGTTGGAATGGGTAAACGCTTCAAGGGAATTTATCACCGCTATCAAGATATTATTTATTTATATCAGCAGGGAAGTAATGCAAAAAAAGTCGAAGCTATGCAGATTAAAGGATTGGATAATCCTCAATTAGATGAGTTGATAGGTGACAGTGCGGACGAACTCAGAGAAGAAATTGAATTAGTCAAAGGAGCGTCCCACGAGTTTAACTTGGAAGCTTATCTTGCAGGAAAAATGACCCCGGTATACTTTGGTTCAGCAATTAATAATTTTGGTATTAAAGAATTATTGGACGATTTTGTCGAGTATGCGCCAGGACCTCAACCTCGAGCAACTCAGGAGAGAGTTGTTTCTCCGCATGAAGAAACATTTTCCGGTTTTGTTTTTAAAATTCAAGCCAATATGGATCCCAAACACAGAGACCGAATTGCCTTTGTGCGGGTTTGTTCTGGCTCTTACAAGAAGGGAATGAAATTAAATCATTTACGCATAGGAAAAGAAGTGCAAATTTCCAATGCCTTAACTTTTATGGCAGGCGATAGATCACACACAGAACTTGCTTTAGCTGGTGATATTATTGGTTTGCATAATCATGGTACTATTCGTATTGGTGATACTTTTACACAAGGTGAACACTTAAAGTTTACTGGAATTCCTAATTTTGCTCCTGAATTGTTTAGGCTTGTCAGGTTGAGGGACCCATTAAAGAGTAAAGCCTTACTTAAAGGATTAATCGAATTATCTGAAGAGGGTGCTACCCAGGTTTTTAGACCATTAAACAGTAATCAGCTAATATTGGGAGCTGTTGGGATATTACAATTTGATGTGGTAGCGCATAGACTGAAACATGAATATAAAGTGGATTGTATTTATGAATCAGTCAATATAGCTTGCGCTCGATGGGTTTATTCTGAAGATGATAAAGCAATGAGCGAGTTTCGTACCAAGGCTTATGATTATTTGGCTTTGGACGGAGGAGATATGCTTATGTACTTGGCGCCTACCAAAGTGAATTTGACAATGGCAGAAGAACGTTATCCCAAGATTAAGTTCTGCGCTACTCGAGAACATTGATGAACAGGATTTGAATTTTCACACCCCATTACTGTTTGGTGTTGGGGTGCGATTAGCTCAATTCTTTATGCAGTACAAGTTGCTTTGAGAGTATGTGGTCCAAAATTGGTGATTTGAACTTTTGCTCCAGATTCCGCGCTTAATTTTAAAATATCGCCGGAATGGACAGTCACTTTCATGGTATTTCCTTTAGAGAGCGTAACACCATTAATTTTACCGGCTTTTGCGAGTGCCTCGGCAAAAAGTTCATTGGATGGATCTTCACTGGTAATTTTACAATCGGCCGCTACTTCCCAATACAAATAATTAACAAAGACTAGAGGTTCATTAGGGGGAAACTCATATTCCAGCGTTACTCCAGCTTGGAGTGTGTGAGTCACGCTGGAATAAGTGCTTGAACTAAATGTTGCCACTGCGCATAACAACGTAAAGCCGATTTTTCGTAGCATAGATATATCTCCATTATGAAAAATTAACTGGCTAAGATACATTTATTTTGCTTCGTTGGCAAATTAAAAGGCATTTGCGTCGATTGAACCGGGTACCCACCCCGTCAGAGATTATTGTTTTTATTTTGAAAGGGTTATATTTCTCCCAAAGCCTTAGCTATTGATTCAGTCATTACTTTTGCATCTCCGAAAAGCATGTAGGTATTGTCGTGAAAAAATAAATCGTTTTCTACACCGGCATAACCAGGAGATAAGCTGCGTTTGACGAATAAGACCGTTTTAGCTTTTTCAACCTCCAGGACAGGCATCCCATAAATGGGTGAGGCAGGATCAGTTTTAGCTGCGGGGTTGGTGATATCGTTAGCTCCAATCACGTAAGCAACGTCACAGGTAGCAAAATCTCTGTTAATTTCACTTTGCTCAAAGACTCTGTCATAGGGGATATTGGCTTCAGCAAGTAATACGTTCATATGGCCAGGCATGCGCCCAGCAACAGGGTGTATTGCAAAGCGAACACGAATAGAACGAGATTCCAAGGCATCAACAAGCTCTTTCACCGCATGTTGAGCATGTGCCACTGCCATTCCATATCCAGGAACAATGATGACATCCTTGGCATTACTTAATAGGAATGCAGCATCTTCGCCGTTGGCTTGCCTGACATTGCGTAACTCATTAGCAGAATGAACTTGTTTCGTATTTCCAGAACTGTTTATTCCACCAAAAATGACATTAAAAATAGAGCGATTCATACCAACGCACATGATATAGCTTAAAATTGCCCCGCTGGCGCCTACCAGAGCGCCTGTGATAACTAACAGATGATTACTCAGAGTGAAACCTATTCCTGCTGCGGCCCAACCTGAGTAGGAGTTCAGCATGGAAATAACGACGGGCATATCGGCTCCGCCAATAGGAATAATCAGTAAAACCCCAATGAGAAAAGCTAATCCCGCGAGCAGGTTAAAGAGAAACAGGTTTTGATTGGCTACAAATAAAATGAGTAACACCAGGATTGTTAGTCCTATTAGTAAGTTGACATAGTTTTGAGCATAAAATCGAATTGGAATACCTGATATGAGTCCTTGCAATTTTAAAAAGGCAATGACTGAACCAGAAAAGGTAATGGCTCCGATAATTAATCCCAGGCTCATTTCAATTAGACTTGCGGTCGCAATAGCACCAGGTGTGCCGATTTGAAAGGACGCGGGGGATAAAAAGGCACAATAGGCTACCAGAACTGCTGCCATGCCTACTAAAGAATGAAAAGCAGCAACCAGTTGTGGTATGGCCGTCATGTTGATCTTCAAAGCAATAATAGTTCCTATTATTCCGCCGCCTGCTATTAAGGCGATTAAAAGAATATGATGGTAGGTAGTGGGCATCATCAGGGTGGAGCCCACTGCCAGGATCATACCCAGAATGCCTAGAAGGTTCCCCCTTCTTGAAGTAGCTGGACTGGCCAGTCCTTTTAAAGCCAATATAAAGCAAATGGCTGCAAATAAATAAAACAGTGGAACTATTGAATTCATTACTGATTCCGTCCTATAAATCATTATTTTTTATACATGCGAAGCATGCGTTGAGTTACTACAAAGCCACCAAAAATATTAATTGAAGTAATGAATATGGCTATGCCACCTAACCAGGTTATGCATCCGATCAATTCACTTCCTGCAGCAATTAAAGCACCAAGTATAATAATACTGGATATGGCATTGGTTACTGACATTAGGGGTGTATGTAAAGCCGGTGTTACTTTCCAAACCACATAATAACCTACAAAACAGGCCAGTACGAAAATGGTTAATATTGTAATATAAGGATTATCAAGTGTATGAATTTCAGGCATTTTGCTTCTCCTTTACTCCTTGAAAGGGCAGGTAAGTTCCTTTATGGCAAAGAACGGCTTGCTGGATAATCTCATCATCAGGATTTAAGTTAAGTTCAGCCGGATTTTTCGCCAAAATGTTTATAAGATGAACCAGATTATTAGAATAAAGGTCACTTGCCGTAGCAGGGACGAGACCTGCCATATTACTTAATCCCACTATAGTAATCTCACCATGCTTGATGATTTTATCGGCAACACTGAGTTCACAATTTCCACCTCGAGACGTTGCGAGATCAACAATGACAGAACCTGGTTTCATTTGCTCGACAGTTTTTTTATAAAGTAAAACCGGAGCTTGACGCCCTGGTATCAAGGCAGTAGAAATTACAATGTCTGCAGTTTTTGCATATTGATCAATGAGTTCAGCCTGAAGTTTTTTATATTCTTCGCTTGTTTCTGTGGCATATCCCCCAGCTGTTTCACTATCTTGCTCCTGCATTACCTCTATGAATTCAGCGCCTAAACTTTCAACCTGTTCTTTGGCTGCCTTTCTTACGTCAAAGGCATAAACCACTGCACCTAAACGTTTCGCAGTAGCTATGGCTTGCAAGCCTGCAACTCCGGCACCAAGAATAAGTGCTTTGGCCGGTTGTATCATGCCTGCTGCTGTCATCATCATAGGTATAGCTCTATGAAATGTTGCCGCAGCTTCCAAAACTGCCCTGTAACCAGCTAGGTTAGCCTGAGACGATAGGCTGTCCATGCTTTGAGCACGACTTATCCTGGGAATGAGATTCATTGAAAATAATGTCATTTTTTGATCCAGACACCACTTAACAAGCGGGCTAAGTGGGTTATTGTCTATATGTCCGATTATTAGAGAATCTGGAGGTAAGCCATTCAGGTTTTTGGGATCGGGTTCGTTAACACATAAAAGAATTTGTGTTTTTTTGAGTAATGTACTTTTACTATCGAATATTATTGCGCCAGCTTTTTCAAATTCTTCGTTAGCAAAATCTGAGCTAAGCCCCGCGTTTTTTTCAATCCCTACATCATAGCCTAGTTTTATGTATTGTTTGGCCGAGTTGGGAGTAATGGCTACTCGCGTTTCCTGGGCTGATTCCATTAAGGTTGCAATCATCATGGGAAAATCCTTATTACCGTTATTATTCTATCCTATTGTAATTTAGAATAATTTTCTACAGCATAAAATACCAATTTTGGATCTTTGGATCCGGACAAGCGAGGAATGAACCAATAAAAAGGGCGTATTGAATACGCCCCATGGTGTTAGTATGTTATAGACAGCAAGATTGAGTGCAGTCCTGTTTAAAACTGTGGATTCCTCCGGAGTGCTTTTGGCTTCTCAGTCTAGGCTGAGCTTGCTCACCACACTCTCAATCTGGCCTCCAAAATTGTACTGTTGGCTGAACAATGATTGCCGTCTATGTTTCAATATTAGGCTAACGTTGTCATTAATTCCACTCAATTGCACTTAAAAATTGCAAAAATTTTGTTAAACACCCTATTTTAATTTTTATGCTTTCTTACTGAAGAGGGCACCACTAAAAATTGATGGGAAGGGTTTTCTGGAGGCATAGTGGCTATTTCCTGTTTTTAAGAATATTTGAGTAAAATATATTTTCCCCTTTTCATCTCGAGCTATACCTACCCCGGTAAGGTCATAGTTCCCAACGATATTTCTTTTGTGTCCTGGGCTACGTAACCAGTTTTTGACAACATCCTGGGCATTTTTATAGTTGTAAGCCACGTTTTCAGCCCCTGCATTTGAGTTTTTAATTTGTGTGTGTAATTTATCAATACGTTTTTTAAAATATTTATGGCCGAATGGTATCGCGTGTTTTGCCATATCCATGGAATGAATTTTTGCTTCTTTTACTATGCGGTTATCCATTTTGAGAGGAGCCAGGCCATGCTGTTGTCGGTAATTATTGATATAAACTAATATTTCATTTTGAATGGCGGTGTCATTCACTGTGCTTTTGGGGTGTGATACTGCATAAGCAGGGGAGAGCAAACTGTATACAAGTACCATGAATAGGGTTTTAGATTTAATTTTTATCAGATTCATAGGAAATCCTCATAATTTATTATTAAGAATAAAGGAATTATTTTGATCTGAATGGTTACTAAAAAACACACTTTTGTCCAGTGGTTGATAGAACTAAAAATTTACTAAAAGTATTTTATTGGATTTATTTGGTCTTAATTTTCATATTATGGTGTGTGCTTTTTCATTTGATTTCATATAATATATTTTCAATCCAGGATTTGAAATATACCTCCATACAATGAAATGTGATATTTCTTTGGGCACTTTTGGCTTATATTTTTTTACTTAGTTTTTCAATAGCCTCATCAATTTTTTCAACTTCGCCTGAATAATGGTAATAAATACGATTTTGGGAACAATCGATGATCCCTAGTTGTTCTTTAGGCTGCTTATCAAATTGTTTAAAGATCCAGAAAATAGCTTGGGAATCATCGTTTTTTATTTCTTTTAACAGATCAATCATCCTGTTTTCTTCAATTTCAGAATGGGTACAAACCAGCCCTGTTGAAGAAAGAGTGATTTTATAGGCAAAATGTTTTTCTTTCATGATAGTACTCCATTTAATTATCATCAGGACTTATGAGAAATCCCAATCTCTTTGTTAAAAATATTTTTAATTTAATCATTTGGTTTATCTAAACCCCATAATTAAAAACATCTTTTGCCGTGACCTTGGTTTTTTCGTAAGCCCCGCAAACTAAAAGGCTTAATAGATTAAATTATAGTCTCTAATACATTAATAAGGATAAAAAATTTTGAATAGGTTTATACAAAAGTGTTCTTTAATTAGCCGGTGTTCTATAATTAAAAGGAATGGATATCAATTAATGGACATTGGATAAGATGACTTCCTCCAAGCATTACAAGGAAAGTATGACCTTGCTATTTGAGGGATCTCTAAGAGCGATTCCGTTCAATATTATATTGGCTACATTGCTTGCCCTTGACCTTGTTTATAGTGATGTGCCTGCATTAATAATAGGGGCATGGTTTTTCGGTATTGTCTTTATAAGCTTGGTAAGAAGTTATTTCTGCTGGAAAATAATTAAGAGGGGAGTAGAAAAAAATAGAATTCAAGCCACTTTGATCGAGTTTTTCCTTCTTACATTTGTTACGGGCAGTATATGGGGCGCATGTTACTTCATTACACTGCCTTATGTAAATGATCTGCATGAATTTATTATTATTTTAGTGTTTGGTGGAATGTGCGCAGGCGCGATCGCTTCTCTGTCTATTTATTTACCAGCTTATTATGCCTATGTTTTTCCAATGCTTTTACCAGTCATTGTTTATAATTATGCCTTGTTAGATGTCGATAGAACGATGTTAGCAACCATGTTTCTAATATTTATTGCCATGCTTATTATTTCTGCAAAGATTAATCATAGATTGCTCAATGAAAATTTTCGATTATTCAATGAAAAAGAACTATTAATCAATGAATTGAAAGTAATGTCAATCACTGATTCTTTGTCGGGGTTATATAACAGGAGATATTTTGACAACATATTTCCACAAGAGTTTAATCGAGCAAGACGCAATCAATATTTTTTAAGCCTGGTATCAATAGACATAGATAATTTTAAATTAATCAATGATAATTTGGGGCATCCTTTTGGCGATAAAGTCCTGATTAGCATCGCTGATTTATTAAAAAAAATATTTCGACGTTCAAACGATATACTGTTTCGGCTTGGCGGAGACGAATTTGCAATAATCATCGCTAATCAGCCGATTAAAGAAACAATATCTATTTGTGAAACAATTAAAAATCCTTTTAAAACAGAAAACTTGAATCATACTTATGACTCAAACGAGCAATTATTCATGAGTCATGTCACTTTAAGCATAGGGATTGTTTATATTCATTTTGAAAGTTCAGCCAGTATAGAGCATGCAATTACTGCGGCAGATAAGGCATTATATCAAGCTAAAAAAAAAGGAAAAAACCAAATTGTAGTAAAAAAGCTACTTTAAGAAGATGACATTCTATCTTTAACTGAGATGGCGCCTGGAAGCTGCGTCCTAGTTTAATGGATTATAAGTTGACAGTAAATCCTAATAAAATTCCATGTAAAACAGGGATATTTGAAACACTGCCAGTTTTTGAGCTCATGTTTAATTTGACGTTAGGATCATTACCAAAAACCCCCTGATACAGCAAACTCAAACTGGCCAAAGCGGTGATAGGATAACCAAAGCCAGCTTGAATTTCTCCGGCTAATTGTGAAATTTCATTGATAGGGTAGAGATCAACTTGCCAAGACCTGTAAGCGACACCACCTTTTAATTGTGCGAAAAAAGAACTTCCAAATAAAGGGTCGCTTTTGGCGGTAACTAATAAATCCAGCATAGGACTGAGGTTGGTTTCTACCGGTAGCCATCCAAGGACTGATAAGGTTTCTCGTGGGATATTCAAGCGCATTTTATTGCCGTTTTGGACTCCAAGTTCTAATCCCAGAGCAATATCTCCACTCAGCATTAATTCATTAGCCAGAGCCAATCGGCCTAAAGCGGTTTTGCCATCTTTTGAATACATGTGCTGGTATCTGCCACTTCCAAAACTGGCAATAATTGTCCAAGGTTGGTCTTGAGAGGTGGGCTCAGGATAGTAACCATCAGCAAATACGTTGATTGATAATAAAATTCCTATTGCAATTAGTTGTAATTTCATTTTCATCTTTCATATCCCTGATTGAATTGGTTGGTTCTGAAAGCAGTTTTACCAAAAGAATCTTATATGAGCCAGCTGTAGTCTTTACACAATGGATATAATTTACTGCTTTATGCAATTCAATGAAAGCGGCAATTATAGCCTTATACCCTGTGAAGGATAACCAGGAATTGTAATTTGGCGGAGAGAGAGGGATTCGAACCCTCGATACGTTGCCGTATACACACTTTCCAGGCGTGCGCCTTCGACCGCTCGGCCATCTCTCCAACCGGGCAAGCTTATACTTGTCGGCAAATAAAAGCAAGACTGTGATAATTATTAAAGAGGTTTTCCATCACAAAGATAATATATTCTATTTTTGTATAGGAATAAATTGTATCGCTTTATTTGAGTTTTAATCCAATCTACTCGTTACTTCGGTGTTCAATTAGTGTTGATTATGTGCAAAATTAAGTGTATTATTCCTCAATTTTTTAGGAGTAAGATTAATGACACTGCAACGTTCCATACAAAAAGGGGTATCTGATTTTAGTTTTATTATTGGCACAGGTCTAAAGTATGGTGGTGCTGGCGGTCTTTTAGTGATGGCTGTTGTAGGAACGGTTGCTATTGATCTTGTCTTGCTTGCTGCTGCAGAAAAACATCATAACAGTTTTTTGACAGGATTTGTGTTAGGTTCAATGTTTTCCAGAGGTAATTTGGATCCGGTTCCACTTTTGATCGCATCCCCCATCACATCAGCTGTTGCTGTTGTGTTATCTGTTGCCTTGGGCGTTCCCGGGGTCGGTCTTGCGATACTGGCTGGTTGGACTTTGGCTGGCACTTTATTGGCTGTTGGTATGGGCTTGGAAGCGTTTGCTAAATCCATTGATCCTGAACCTTCATCTGAGTCAGATTACAATTCTTGTTTGTGCTTTAACTAATAGAGCCAAGAGGGGAGATTCAGATTATTTCCCCCTCTTAAAACAGTTTATCGGAAAATTATTTTTATAAATATTGTATATACTATATAGTAATAATGGTTCATTAAATCTTAGGATTGAATCATGTACTTACGTTTACTCGCCCTATCTGCATTGTGCTTCGTGACTAGCCCAATTTGGTCTTTCACATGCATCTATACTTTGGTTAAAGACAATTGTTGGACTGATTATGATGTTACTGTCGATGTCATTGAAGATTCTACGTCAAAAACTTTGTTGACACTTACCGCTCCCAAAGGAAAATCATGGGCTAGAGGTACTTTCAATTGTGAGGCTGCTGAAGGGTTGAGATATGTCGCTCAATTTTCGCCTGTCTTTTGGCAAAATGATGTTGGAAAAACTTACCCGGCATTAAGAAATTGGTATTTACCAGCAAAAGTGAATCCTGGAGATTTGGCCTGGACTATCCCGGTTTGTTTTCCGGCAGATTTTGCTCAAGTTCCCTTTCCACCTAATGTAGCAGGAAACTGTAAGTGCAACTTCAAGAACATTCCTGATCCCAAGCTTTAATTTTATGAGAAGCATTTTTTTATTTGTACACATTGCGATACTGTTTATAGATAATGCGTAGCGGGCATAGCCAGAGAGAATATCTTTGTGTATGATTTTATGCTTATTTTGTGATGGAGCGAGTGATTGATTACAATAAGAAACAAAATCGGACAAATGCTGATTATGGGATTTCATGGTTCTGAGCTGCATGATAATAGTCCGGTTGCTCAATGGTTATCTAATGATGGTCTCGGCGGAGTCTTGTTATTCGACAAAGATTTATCCACAGGGATTTATGGCAAGAATTTAAGGAATCAGGCTCAGATAAAGCAATTAATTCGACAGCTTAATCGTTATGCATCAATGATTTCAGGAGGTAATGACAATCTGCCTTTATTTACTGCGATTGATTACGAAGGTGGAGTGGTTGACAGACTAAGCAAGATAGAAGGCTGTCCGCCTACTATGAAGGCCAGGGAACTTGCAAAGTTATCCAGTGATGATTTTGATGAAGAAGTAACTCAAATGGCTATGACGTTGCAGTCATTAGGTTTTAATTTAAATTTTGCCCCGGTTGTAGATTTAAATTTAAATGCTCATGCAGGGATTATTGGAAACTTGGGAAGAAGCTTTTCTTCTAACCCAGAGGTTACTATTCGTTTGGCCAAGCAGTTCGTTGATGTTTTCAGTCGTTATGGTATTGCTTGTGCGTATAAACATTTCCCCGGCCATGGCAGCGCCACTGGAGATACACATGAGGGATTTGTAGATGTTACAGAAACCTTTCAAACCGATGAGCTAATTCCTTATCGAAGTTTATTAAAAGACCTGTCTAACCCTTTCATGGTAATGACGGCGCATGTGATTAATAAGCATTTGGATAGTAAGGGATTGCCTGCAACTCTGTCCTACGACGTTTTAACGTTATTGTTACGTCAAAGCATAGGATATGACGGGGTCATTATCAGCGATGATTTGCAAATGCATGCCATTTCAAATCACTATTCATTAGAAGATGCTCTTTGTCTTACCATCAATGCCGGGGCTGATATGGTCATATTTGCCAATCAGCTTGGAACTATTACCCCACCGGAAGTTATAGATGTGATTGAAAAATTGGTAATTGACAAGCAAATTCCCTATCAACGTATTGATGAGGCGTACAGAAGAATAGTACGTCTGAAGCAACAAATTATATGCAGTGAATTAATCAATACGTAATGCCCATGCAAGTGGTAACTGGCGGGTTTATGAAACATTAAGTTACCACTGTAACTCCGCCCATTTGAGAGGCGCCATCTTCTTTTACAGCATGAACAGATACAATTGTTTGAGATGCGGTTTGAAGTATTTAATTAGTATCTATATGGTGTGTTCTGTGAAGAATATAACAGGACTTACGAAAAACCCCAATCTCTTTGTTAAAAAAGTTTTTAATTCAGTCATTTAGTTTATCTAAACTCCCTCATTAAAAACATTTTTTGCCTTGACCTTGGGATTTTTCGTAAGCCCTGTATAATTGACTCAGTTTATTTATACTATTGACTAGAAGAAAAATCGTGTTACAATATGTACTCTTAATGAACAGTTTTAGCTATGGGTGATGACTTTTATGTCAATTCAATCATTATATTATTATAATTCCTCATTATTTCACTCCATATATCAAGCCATCTGTTGTTGCTGCTAATCATACTTTGCTTAAATAATTAATTAAAGTTTTAAGGATTCAGCTATGTGTGCAGCACACCACCAAAAGAATAAATATATTTTTAGTACCCCACTAATTTATGCAGCGATGATTGGACTTGGGATAATAAGTGGATTATCCGATTTGCCTTTTTTAAAGGAAACAGGGCTTTTAATTTCTGATTTGTTTATTAAATTGTTCAAGTGCATTAGTTTACCAATTATTTCCTTGTCGATTATTGTAACTCTGGCAAACTATCAAACGGATAGTTTGATGAAAAGTGTATGGCAAAGAACAATTAAATATACTTTTGCTACAACTTTAGTTGCAGCATTAATCAGCTGTTTTCTATATATTTTGATTCATCCAAGCACTGTTCAAGTCAACTTGGATGCGGCGAACCCAAAATCCACCAGCAGTTTGGGATATCTTGGCTATTTGAGTAACATGATACCGACTAATTTATTATCTCCATTCCTGGAGCAACAGGTTATGGGGGTATTGTTGCTTAGTATTGTTATCGGTTTTGCTGTTCGTCAAATACCGGAGACAGAGCCACGTGAAACTATTATTCGATTTTTCCGCGGTGCTCATGGGATGTTTTTAGTGATGACCAAATGGATAATTAAATTAATACCTTTGGGGTTATTCGGGTTCATTACTTCTACTGTAATTCAGTTGCGATCGGGTATGGATATTAAAGGGATAGGTCAATACTTGGTGATTATTGTTTTAGCTAATTTGATACAAGGATTAGTCATTCTGCCTTTATGGCTGAAATCAAATGGTATTAAACCATTCTCTTCGATGCGCGCAATGTTACCTGCGTTATCTGTTGCTTTTTTTTCCAAGTCATCTGTCGGTACTTTGCCTGTTACAATGAATACTGTAGAGGCTAATTTAAAGGTTAACCCTCAAGTCAGCCGTTTTGTTTTACCATTATGCACAAGCATTAATATGAATGGATGTGCCGCATTTATTTTTGCCACAGTCATTTATCTTATGCAAAGTCACGGCATCCAGGTTTCTTATGCTACTATGGGGATATGGGTTTTAGTATCAACTATAGCGGCAATAGGTAATGCCGGCGTTCCTATGGGCTGCTTTTTCTTAAGCGTTAGTTTACTTTCCAGTATGAATGTGCCCATCACGCTTATGGGAGTTATTCTTCCCTTCTATGGTTTGATTGATATGTTGGAAACTGCCTTAAACGTATGGTCTGATGCTTGTGTTACCAAGGTTGTTAATGATAAAGCAGAAGTTGGTGATGGAGTGGTGGGCATTAGACCAAAAGAGCGTTCATTATTAAATGCCGAGTTAGGTTAAAGCCAGCAAATCTTCAAGCGCAAATGAGTATAGCTTACATATAAGTCTCCAGAAAATTTTTTTGAGACTTATATCTATGAAATCAGTTTGTAATTTATAAGAGATCCGCTCACTACCTGGAGCGGCCGTATTTGGTTCATCTTGAACGAAAATAATCCTTCAAAAATGCTCACATAACAAATCTATACTGTGCTTTTTCAAGGATTATTTTTATCCAAACTGAACTCAAATCCGACCACTAGAGGATATTTAAAGATTAGGGCACTAAACAATTACTGTAATTTGGACTGTTGATGCGAACCCTCATTACAGAATTGGCTTGATTAGTCAATTAACAATTTCTCACAGATTGAAAAATACATGGTTTCAAGTGTATTCAAATCCTGTAGAGAAGTGCATTCATTAACCTGATGAATGGTTGCATTTACCAGTCCCAGCTCTATGACCTCAACCCCATAAGGTGCTATAAAACGCCCATCTGAAGTTCCACCACTTGTTGAAAGTTCGGGGAGAGTCCCAATATGTTCAAGCACTGTTTGTTTGCAGCTTTCTAGCAATATGCCTTTATTCGTTAAGAATGGTTCGCCATTTAATCGCCATTCTATAGCGGGGTTAAGATTATGGTGTGTAAAGGCATTAATTACTCTCGTTTTTAACGACTCGTCTGTTTGCTCTGTCGAATATCTAAAGTTCAAATGCAGATTTAATTCGCCTGGGATAATATTACCCGCATGCCCTCCACAATGAATATAAGTTATTTGCATGGAGGTAGGGGGAAAAAAAGCATTGCCATTATCCCATTGCATTGAAGTGAGTTCGGCTAATACTGGGCTAATTCTATGAATTGGATTGTCAGCCAAATGCGGATAGGCAACATGGCCTTGCTTTCCGCTCAGATGTATTTTGGCACTTAATGATCCACGCCTTCCAATTTTGATGACATCACCAGCTTTCAAGCTGCTTGAAGGTTCACCTACTATGCAATAATCAATAACAATCCCTTGCTGCTCCAGTTTTTGCATCACATAAGGGGTGCCCAAATTAAATTCATCGCCTTCTTCGCCACTGGTGATCAGAAATCCTAGTCTGCCTGGAAAGGAAGGATAAGTTTTAATAAATCTTCTGGCCATATGCAACATACAGGCCAGGCTGCCTTTCATATCAGCAACCCCACGACCATAGAGCACGCCACTTTTTTCTTCGAGAGAGAAAGGGTCTGTATCCCATTTTGATACTTCACCAACAGGAACTACATCGGTATGGCCTGCGAACACCAATAAAGGCCCAATTTTGCCATAGCAGGCAAAAAAATTGGATACGGGCCCATTATTCAGTTGTTGACAAGTAAATCCCAATTGCTCCAGAAATTGAATCATGTATTTTTGGCAGCCAGCATCTTCTGGTGTAATAGAAGGAAAACCAATGAGGTCAGTCAGAATTTGCTTAATATCAGTCATCTTGATTGGCTCTTAGTAAATCATTAATGCTTACCTTCGCGCGAGTTTTTTCATCCACTTGTTTCACAATGACAGCACAATATAGACTGTGGCTTCCATCATGACTTGGCAAATTACCTGCAACAACTACTGAGCCAGCCGGAATTCTGCCGTAGCTTACTTCGCCAGTGATTCGATTGTAGATTTTAGTGCTTTGGCCTAAAAATACTCCCATTGATATGACGGAGTTTTTTTCTACGATAACCCCTTCCACTATTTCAGAGCGGGCACCAATAAAGCAATTGTCCTCAATGATGGTTGGGTTCGCTTGTAATGGTTCTAAAACACCTCCTATACCTGCGCCGCCAGATATATGTACATTTTTTCCTATTTGGGCACAAGAACCAACAGTTGCCCAGGTATCAACCATTACTCCCTCATCAATATAAGCACCTATATTGACATAAGAAGGCATTAAAACAGTATTTTTGGCAATATATGCTCCACGTCGTACCATGGCATGAGGAACAACTCTTACCCCTGATTGTTGAAATTGCTCATTACTACAATCCGTATATTTTAGCGGTATTTTATCGTAAAACTTGCAAAAACCCGCGTCTATGATTTGATTTGGGAAAAGTTTAAAGGATAAAAGAACTGCCTTTTTAAGCCATTGATGAACTGTCCATTCACCATTTATTTTTTCAGCGACTCTGAATTGGCCATTATCCAGACCACTGAGAACTTCATTAATGGCATTGATCAAATCTGAGGAGGCTGTGTCGAGCGATAAATTTTGACGGTTTTCAAAGGCTTGTTCAATTAGATCTTGAAGTGAGTTCATGTTTTATTCCTGTAAAGAGGCTATTAAATTATCTTTTATTGCCCATTGTTCATTTAACCATTCTTTGAATGCATTTTGTGCCTGAAAATCGTTAATAAGATTTGCCGATGTAAATTGTGCAGGGATAGGGAGTTGACGAATAATGATTTTAACTTTCTTGACTCGTTTACAAAGAAAATCCCAGAGAGAATGGTTTTTTTCCGCATAAACGATAGTGACGTCAATCAGGCTTTTTATCTGTTGTCCCATCGAGTTAATGATAAAACTAATACCGCCTGCTTTGGGTTTCAATAAATAATTATAAGGGGATTGTTGCTGTTCTTTTTTTACTTTAGTAAAACGGGTTCCTTCTACAAAATTCATAATAGAAGCCGGGGTTCTTTTAAAAGTTTCTATGGCTTTGCGAGTTGAAATTATATCTTTTCCTTGTTTATGAGGGTTTTTAGCCAAATACTCCTTACTATACCGCTTCATAAAGGGGCAACCCATAGCCCACCAGGAAAAGCCAAGTAGAGGAATCCACTTTAACTGATCTTTGATAAAAAATTTTAAAACGGGTATTTTTCTGTTAAATAAACGTTGAAGAATGACAATATCCAGCCAACTTTGATGATTGGCAACGACTAAATACCAATCTTTAGGAGTTAAATTATTTAACCCGGAGATTTCCCAATGTATTTTTTGTGCTTTAGCCACATAAAAGTTATTTATTCCACACCAAAAAGTAGCAATCTTATCAACACAACGAGTGCAAAGGGATTGCCAGTTTTTATTAGGAAATAATTTTAATAATCCAACAAATAATATGGGGATAAAACAAAGAGTAGTGGACACTATCAATGCGAAAATAGCCATAATCGCATGGAGTTGCCCGCCATTTTGTTTATTTTTTTGCATGAAATACTTCTCCTATACACATCTGCCCTGGTTCTTTTTAACAGTCAGAACCAGGATTTACATCTTTTAACCTAAAGCATGCTCCAGATCGGCACGCAGATCATCAATGTGTTCAATACCAACTGATAATCTTATGAAACCATCTTCTATGCCCAGGGCTTTGCGTTGTTCGACTGGAATAGAGGCATGGGTCATAATTGCAGGATGCTCAATTAAACTTTCTACACCCCCCAGGCTTTCAGCCAAAGTAAATAATTCGCAGCGAGCTAAAAATCGTTTGGCATCTTCAAGACTACCTTTAAGTACCAAAGATATCATACCACCGAAATTGTTCATTTGTTCCTTGGCAAGAGAATATTGCGGATGACTTTTTAATCCGGGATAAATGACTTTTTCAATCTTGGGGTGGCTGCTAAGCCAGTTAGCCAGATGGTTAGCGTTTTCACAGTGCCTTTGCATACGAACGGATAATGTTTTTAAGCTTCTCAGAACCAGGAAACTGTCGAAAGGGCCAGCTACAGCGCCGCATGAATTTTGCAAAAAAGCAATTTTATCAGACAACACTGAATTGTCACCGACCACAACGACACCACTGACTACATCAGAATGTCCGTTCAGATATTTGGTTGCTGAATGAAGTACAATGTCAAATCCGAGTTCAAGAGGGCGTTGAATCCAGGGAGTTGCAAAGGTGTTATCGGCAACTGTAATCAAATTATATTTTTTTGCAATAGCAGCGATTTTTCGTAAATTAGCTAGCTTTAGCATGGGATTGGAAGGGGTTTCCAACCATAGTAATTTTGTCTTCGGAGTTATTGCAGCTTCAATATTCTCGGGTACTGACATATCAATAAAAGAAAAGGATAAATTAGAAGTTCGGGTTTTTACTTTATCAAAAAGCCGGAAAGTCCCTCCATAAAGATCATCCATGGCAACGACGTGATCTCCGGAACCTAATAAATCAATAACTGTATTGATGGCAGCCATACCTGAAGCAAACGCAAATCCTTTTTGGCCTGATTCAAGACTTGCTATGCAATCCTCATAGGCCTTTCTGGTGGGGTTCTGGGTGCGTGAGTATTCATAGCCAAGATGTTCGCCAGGAGCAATTTGTTTATAGGTGGAGGTAGCATAAATAGGGGTCATCACGGCCCCTGTACTTTTACATGGTTCTTGCCCAGCATGAATTGCACGTGTATCGAAATGAGTCTTATTCATTTTTTATTCCCATAAAAATATTTAAATTCAAAGAAATACCAATAAGCGATCAAAAATTTGATTAAAAATTATACTTTCGTCGCTTTTATTACTAAAGTTCATAGTATAAATGCCGATATTTTTATAGAGTCATTCTAGAGAGGGATGCATGCGTAGGCAAGAAATCAATTATGAAAAAGTTGCCAAGGCCGCAGAAAAAATAAAAAAAAGAGGCATAGAGCCGTCCGTTAATGAAATTCGTGACGAACTTGGTTTAGTTGGGAACCATCCGCAATTATCAATTTTGCTGGAGGAGTGGTATCACAATCAACCAGAATTTAAAAGAAAAAGTCACACACCTTTGACCGAGAATATTAATTTAAATACTGATGAAATTCGCGAAAAAAATGTAGAGCTTGAAAAATCAATTTCGCTTTTACGGGCAACACTCGAATCCACCGCAGATGGTATTATGATGGTTAATGGGCATGGAGCTGTTGTCGATTGGAATCAAAAGTTTGTAGAAATGTGGCGAATTCCTTCTTATATGATGGAGTCGGGAAAGGAAAGTATCAGTTTTGAATACATACTTGAGCAACTTATTGATCCGCAATCTTTGATTGCTGATGTGCAATATCTTTATCAAAATCCAGAGTGGCAAGGTGAATTACCTGAGCTTCATTTCAAAGACGGTCGGATTTATGAGCGTTTTACTCAGCCTCAGCGTGTGGGATCACAAATAGTGGGGCGAGTATATAGTTTCCGTGATGTTACTCAAAAAAGGATGGCTCTCGATGAGTTGAGAATACGTGAACGCGCTATTGAGGCCAGTACACATGGTGTGGTGATTATTGACGTAACAAAAAATGAGAATAAAGTCATTTATGTCAACCGAGCTTTCGAAAGAATCACGGGATATGGGGAGCAACATGCTTTAGGGAAAGGCTTGCTTACTTTGCTGGGTTCAAATTTGGAGGAGGTAAACCATAAACGTATTGAATTGGCAATTAGGGAAAGCAAAGAAGAAACAATTGAAATGGAAAGCATAAAACGAAATGGAGAATTCTATTGGTGTGAAATCAGCGTTGCTCCTGTTAAAGATTCTTTTGGCTATGTAAAACATTATATTTGCATTTTAAATGATGTGACTCAACGACGTGATATGGAAGATCAACTGTTGCTGCAAGCAACTTATGATTCCCTGACTAATTTACCGAACCGTGTCTTACTGATGGATAGAGTGGAGCAGGCCATTCTACAAGCAAGAAAGAACAAGGCAATTTTGGCTTTTTTATTTTTGGATTTAGATCGGTTTAAACTGACTAATGATACTTTGGGACACAGTATGGGGGATAAATTATTACAAGCTATTGCCAATCGATTACTCATTGTTACAGAGGATTTTGATACTGTTGCCAGATTGGGGGGCGATGAGTTTGTGATATTACTTACAGACATAGATAATATGCTGGAAGCCGAAACAATTGCACAAAATATTTTAAAAATTATAGAAAAACCTATTCAAATAGATCAACATAGTTTGAAAATTACAGGTAGTTTGGGAATCAGCTTTTATCCCCGAGATGGTGATGATTACGAATCTTTGATGAAAAGTGCTGATTTGTCTATGTATCATGCGAAAGATACTGGAAGAAACAACTATCGTGTCTACGAACCTGAAATGAATAGGCGAGTCATTAATCATATGCAATTAGACAATGCGTTAAGGGATGCTTTAAAAAATGATGAATTATTTCTGGTTTATCAACCATTGATTGACTTAAAGCAATCCAGAGTAGTCGGATTCGAGGCTTTAATGAGATGGCATAGCAAAATATTGGGACTGGTTAGTCCGGCGGATTTTATACCCATGGCAGAAGAAAATGGCATGATTTTGGAAATGGGTGAATGGGCAATGAAGCAAGCTTGCATACAAGTAAAAGAATGGCATAAAGCTGGCTTTAAAAACTTAAGTATTGCGGTGAATCTTTCTGGACGGCAGTTTCGACAAAAAAACTTGCCGGAGGTTGTATCGCGAGTATTAAAAAGCTCTGGTTTGCAATCGAGATTTTTGGAACTCGAATTAACTGAAAGCTTGTTGATAGAAGATATTGATCACGTTGTAGATACTATGTATGCATTGAAAGACATGGGAACCAAGTTAGTTATTGATGATTTTGGTACAGGTTACTCAAGCTTGTCTTATTTAAAACAATTTCCCGTAGATAAACTGAAAATTGATCGTTCGTTTATCACTGAAATGGTAAGCAATCAGAATGACGCGGCTATTGCCAAAGCGATTATTAACCTGGTCCACAGTTTAAATCTTCAGGTTCTTGCGGAGGGCGTTGAAAATGAATTTCAAAGAGACTTTATAACATCTCATGGATGTGACTATGCTCAAGGATATTTTTTTAAGGCTCCTGATACTCCAGAAAATATATTAGAATTTTTAAAAAGTTTATCTGAATCGAAAATAAAGTAATGACTAATTCATTAAGTTGAGAATTCCTGTTTTCTCTCAAAACTCAAATTCCATCATAAATCTCACCAAATCGGTATGTTTTTTGCAAGCAAAGGTTAAATTAATCAAGTAGTTTCTGTTGGCTTTGCTTATTTTATCTTTTATGTTGTTTATATGAAGGGCAAGTATATAGAACAACTCAAAATGACAGGTTGAGCCTGAGTTTTACTTTTATTCAAGCAATATATTGATTGAATTTGTGTATTTTTTAAGGAGATTCGGAATAGATGTCGTGTTGATATAGAATGGGTTGGGAGGATAAATGAAGCACATTACCATAATTGGAGCCGGGTTAGCGGGAACTTTGTGTGGTTTATATCTTGCTAGAAGAGGCTATGAAGTAGAGTTGTTTGAATCAAGACCAGACATTCGTAATAGTCCGACTGATTATGGACGCTCCATTAATCTTGCTTTGTCATGCAGAGGAATTACCGCTTTAAAAGCAATGAACCTGTTAAGTGAAGTAAATAAAATTATGGTTCCAATGCGGGCAAGAGCTATTCACGAAGCCAATGGCGAGGTTCACTATCAACCATTTGGACGTTACATTGATGAATATATCAATGCTATTTCTCGTTCTGATCTCAATGCCTTGCTTTTAAATAAAGCGGAATTATGCCCTAACATTAAATTACACTTTAATATGAAATTGCACTCTCTTGATATTCATAATAAAAAAATTAAATTTGAAAATAAAAATGGTGATTTTGTTGAGGCCTCATATCATAGACTAATTGGAGCAGATGGTGCGCCGTCTCATGTAAGGGATATGCTGAAAAATGAAGGGATAGTTAGTGCAAGCAGAGATTTTTTATCTCATGGATACAAGGAGCTTTCAATTAGCAAAAAACATACAAAAGGGATGGCTAGGGAGCATTTGCATTTATGGCCACGTGATTCGTTTATGCTATTAGGTAATCCTAATCCTGACGATTCAATTACAGGTTCTTTGTTTTTAGCTAATGAAGGGAAAGACAGCTTTGCTGAACTAAATAATGAAGAAAAATTACATTTATTTTTTAAAACACAGTTCCCGGATGCCTATGCAGCTATGCCAAATTTGGTCCAAGAATTTTTTGGTAATCCTACTGGACATTTGAGTACTATCCAATGCTCACCCTGGTACTATAAAGACGAATGCTTATTAATAGGTGATGCGGCACATGGGATAATTCCATTCTTTGGGCAAGGAATGAATAGCGCATTTGAAGATTGCCGTATTCTTGATGAATTACTGGATGAATACCAAGACGACTGGTCGCGAGTGAACCCTCTTTTTTATGAACAAAGAAAAGTGAATACCGATGCGATAGCGAAAATGTCCATGGATAATTATCATGAGATTCATTCGGACATAAGAAATCCAAAATTTATTTTACAAAAGCAGATTGAACGGGAACTCATGTTGCGATACCCGGAACATTATGTTTCCATGCATGTTTTGGTTATGTTTACCAATACCCCGTATGCTAAAGCGATGGCAATAGGCGAGTTACAATCTGGCCTTTTAGAGCAAATTTGTTTCCCAATAACTGATATTAAGGAGTTAAATTGGCAGGAAGTAGAGAAATTACTTGGCATATATGACAAAAAATTGGCGAAAATTATTTGATTTAATTTATGTCATTCATTTTAAATGAAATTTATAGTCAAAGTTTTGTCAGAAAAGATGGATTCAGGGACATTTTTTTGTCGCTACCTGAGGGTTATTAGCGCAAAGAATAAAAAAATAACTTAATTTTTGTTGTATTAGTGAGCATTTTGACCAAAAAGATGGCACGCCTTCTGCAGTATAAACTTGTCTAAATAAAGTTTATATGGAGTCTGTTATGAAAACTGTTCAAGCCTATATTGATTCAAAACAACATGAGTTCATGAATCATCCTTTCTTCAACATTTTAGAAGAATTAAATAGTATAGAAGAAATCAGTTATTTTGTCCCGGAGTTAACATTTTGGGCAATGACTTTTCAAGATATACTTCGAATTAATGAAGAAAGAGTAACTGATCCTTATTTAAAGAAAGTAGCTCGACATCACAGATTAGAAGATGCAGGACACGAAAAATGGTTTTTAAGTGATAAAAAATACATGGGTGAAATATGTGATAACAAGGCCTGTGATCGCGATGATGTTGCCTGGCTATACAGTAAGGATTCCCAATTGGTACGTGATGCTGCCTATTCTATTATGTCTGAAATTTATAAAATAGAGGATGAGAATCTGAATATTGTCTTGCTGTTGACCCTGGAATCATCAGGACATGTATTTTTTGAGAAAGTTGTCAAACAAGTTAAAAAAACGGGTGAAGATAAAAATCTGAAATACTTCTCAAGTTCTCATCTTGAAGTAGAATTAGCACATGCTTTATTTGAAGAGGAAATGGAAAGAAAAGTATATTCCAGAAGATTACCAATTAGCACTCGTAGAGAAGCACTAAGGATGGTAGATCGTTGCTATGATGCATTCAGCAAGATGTTTGATGGATTGATTCTTGCTTGCAATAAACGATTGGAATTGGCAAAAGAAAGGAATCAACATGTCGCAAAATCAGTGGAGCTTAGAGAAAATCAAGCAGTATAAGGAAGATACCGGACAAGCATTGCTCAGTGATGAGCAATCGCTTGTTTTATTTGGTCAGGATTTTGGCAAGCTCATTCAATCACAGCCGGTAGCTGTATCCGCCCCTCAAAGCACAGAGTCATTGCAATCATTAATTCTATTCGCCAATCAATATCACTTACCAGTGACTATTCGTGGTAATGGTTTAAGTCAAGGTGGCCAATCATTGCCTGTTCCTGGAGGACTAACAATTTCTATGCAGTCTTTCAACAAGCCACTTGATTTGAGTGAAGATCTCATCTGGGTTGAGGCCAATACCAGTTGGAAGAATCTGCTTGAAAAATCACTACTGAAGAATAAAGCCCCCTATGTGCTGCCTTATAACTGTAATCTGTCGGTTGGGGGTGTTTTATCTGCAGGAGGAATAGGGGCTTCCTCTTTTAAATACGGTGTTATTAATGCTTATGTTTCAGCATTGGAAGTGGTTGATGGTTTGGGGAGAAAGCAAATCGTTGAAAAAAACTCACCTCTATTTCAAGCCTGTCTTTCAGGGCAAGGTCGATTTGGTGTCATTACCAAGGCATGTATTCAGCTACGATCAGTTCAGCCACGCGTCAAAACTTTCTTTCTGGTTTATGCTGATCAGAATCAATGGTTTGAAGATATTTATAAAATACAGGGTAAAGTCGATTATATGGAGATATTTTGTTCTCCTTCAATTCAGGGAGCTCGATTGAAAGAAGATAAACGTATTCCCATGGCTTATTGGTTGTATGGTTTGCACCTTTCTGTTGAATATGATCGGCATGCAGAAGATATTTTAGGGAAGTTAAAGCCCTGGAATGTCCTAAACATACAGGAAGAGGGCATTTTATCTTATTTTTTAAGGCATAACTCTCGCTTTGATATGATGAAGTTGACGGGGCAATGGGATTTGTTACATCCTTGGTATGAATGTTTTGTTCCTACCTCATTTTTAACAGGAGTACTTTCCCAACTGTTAGAGGAATTACCACTTCACTATGCCAGCTTGGTTCATGTTGTTCCAATTGCCAAGCAAAAAGCCGGGTTTATGATGTTACCAGACTGCGATTCAATTTGTGAATTTATGATTTTAAATCCAGGGGTACCTTATTCCCTAGAGGAAAGTTGCCTGAAGGCTATTGAGAATCTCGATAAGCACTTGCTGCAAAATAATGGTAAACGCTATTTATCAGGATACTTAGGTACAGAATTACCAGACAACTATTGGCTAAAGCATTTTGGAGAAAAATACGACTCATGGGTAGGTTTGAAAAAACAGTATGATCCAGCAGGGATTTTTTCATCGATGTTACATCATATATAAAAAATAGTATTGTGCAAACTCATGCTTCGTAACAGATATCAAGGCATGGTGGTCGATCTGATGCATAAAGGTATGAATTCAGCCTGGATAAAGATATATTATCTACAGGGCTTACGAAAACCCCTATCTCTTTGTTAAAAAAAGTTTTTAATTCGGTCATGTAGTTTATTCTAAACACCTTCATTAAAAACATTTTTTGCCTTGACCTTGGGATTTTTTGTAAGCTCTGATCTAGTGATCTTGAAGTGAGGGTGATAAAGATCTATTTTGTGGTAGGATGCTATATATCAATATTATTTAAAGAGAAGGATGAGTTTGTTTTGATAGGTTTAACTGGGATTGGCAACGTATGAAATTTGATATTCAATTTTTGTTTTCAGCCAATTACGCTAAATGGATAATCATTAGTTTAATATCCCTGTTTGGTATTTTGATTATTTTTGAATGGATTTCCTTATTTTATCCATTGACTTATGTTAGGGCTATCCCGGTTTCAAATACAAAATCTATTACTGGAATGAGAGAAGAGAATCTCAATTATATTTTCAATACGTCCTTATTTGGAGTTTATGTTCCTGCAGACTTGAATGAGGATAATGTAAAACAATCAATGCTGAATGTTACTTTGGTCGGTATTCTTTTTGCGGACAAGATAGAAGAGTCTCAAGTGATTATACGATCTGCCAGTGGGGAAGAAAAAACCTATAATGTAGGAGATAAGATACCTGGTGGTGCAACAATTAAACGTATTATGCCAGGAGGAGTGCTTGTGGAAAGAGATGGCACTTTAGAAAGTTTAAGTCTTCCGAAAAATGATTTAACCTTTGAACCTGTCGCTAAGCCTTTAAAAGAGGAATAAATGGCATGCAACGCATCTTTAAGTTATTCATTCTAGTAATTTTTATTCCTATGATGGCTGCCTGTATTCATAGTACCTTAAATTTACGAGAAGGAATCCAATGCTTTAAAGCACAGGACTACAGGAAAGCATTCATTCGTTTAAAACCGGAAGCTGAAAAGGGAAATCCAGATGCTCAGTATGCTGTAGGTTATATGTATTATTATGGTAAAGGTGTGGTAGAAGATAGAAAAAAAGCCCGTTTCTGGATAACTTGTGCTGCAAGAGCAGGTCAGCCAGACGCCATAGTTGCTCTTGGAATTCTTGATCGCCAAGCTAGACGGGATAGAGAACTATTTCAAGATAATAATTTGCAACATTTTCCCGTTGATAATGGTTTATAAGTTTTTTACTTTAAGCTAATTTCCTTGATTCAAATGCTTTCTTAAAAACCTGGGTAAACAACCAGGTCAGGTTAGTTTTAGCTAACTGTGTGCGTTAATAATCAAAGAAGCCATGTAACAAAAATACACAAGCAAAAGTATCCCCCCAGGCCAGGAGGATGTCTTTTTTTGATAATAGTAATTTAAAAACAATAAAAGTAAGGTAATGGAAAGCATCACTGGCATATCACGCCATAATACGACGCTGCTAATTTTAGTTGGGTTTAGTAATCCCGGTAGAGCTAAGATTAACAACAGGTTATAAATATTTGAGCCAATTATCGTACCTATCGCTATAGAGTCTTCTCCTTTGATAGCGGCAACAAGAGCCGTTGTAAGTTCTGGCAAGGAGGAACCTATAGCAATAATGGTCAAGCCAATGGTGAATTCACTTATACCAGCCCATTTTGCAATTTCAGATGCATTATAAACCAGGTATTTTGAACAAATAGGCAGAATCAATAAACCTATTGCGATACTCAATAAATTAGAGGGTGTTGAACGATAGGATAGTATCGCGGGTCTAAATTCATTAACTGATAAATCTCTTTTAGGCGAGTGACTAGCTAAATAAATGAAATAACAGAGTACTGCTATACATCCGATCAAAAAAAGGCAACCATCAATTGTACCCAAATAACCGTCAAGTATTAAGCTGTACGCAAACAGCATGACAATTATCAATATTGGGTATACTTTTTTTAGTTTATTGAAATGAAAAGAGGTTGGTTTGATAAGGATTATAATCCCTAAAATTAAGCCAATATTTGCTATATTTGAACCAATCGCATTTCCAATTGCCAGATCATTTTTATCTTTTAAGGAAGAAATGATAGAGATAAATAATTCGGGAGCACTGGTACCCAATGCAACAATAGTTAAACCAATCATGAGGGGTGATAATTGAAAACGAATTGCCAGCCCTGAAGAACCAGCAACCAAATGATTGGCAGCCCAAAGAAGGGCAATAAAACTGATAATCAAATTCAGAATAGGGTTCATTTTTGTACTCGATATTTTTTAGTGATAATAATACGAGAATGGTTTATAGGATATAACTTATAGATATTAAGTGTCACTTTATATTCAGGTTTTGCCAGGAGCTCATGTAATCATCATGTTAATTAAAAAATGCTTGTATATCATGAAGCACGGCAAGTTCTGTAATCAAATCTTGTAATTAAGGAGTTTATGAATGTGTTGCCAATTCTTCAAGCTACATACCAAGAATGATTTGCGGTACGTAGCCTGGAAGAACAAGCCGTGAGTATTTCTTAATGAATAGCCAATGAAGGTGGTTGAATTTCTTCAGTTGGCAGATGTTCTATCTCTAGAGTTTTCTGCTCGGTTGATTTAGTTTGAGAAGCAAACATCAGCATACCCATGGCTGCAAGAATGACGCCCAGGATTTGTACGGCACTCTCAAGCTTGAATGATAGGGTAGTGTCGCCAGACTCTGAGTCTACTTTGAGAGTATTGCCGATTAGACTGTTAATACCCTTTACCACATCTTCCGGCTGTATACTTTTGATCTTTTCACACACAGCCTCATTTGCAGCCTTTGAAACATCTTGGGTAAAACGCTCAACAGCACCATTAAAATGCTTGGACAACACTTCTATACTTTGTTCAGAATTTACGCCAATATTGCCCAACAATTTCTGCATTATACCGGTACTGCCAACCAGAGTGGTATTTGCCTCTGTTTTTTTCTTTGAGCTTAGCGTGGGGGCAGATACATCTTCAATGTCAGGGCTGTTTGTGGATAAATCATTACCATTATCTTTGGTGGTGTCATTCGAAGAAGACAAAGCATTCAACATTCCTTGTTTCAAACGATTCACAGCCGCTTTTATGACTACTTCGCCAATAAACTCTTCTGTTGACTTCTTTAAATTACTCCCGACTTCAACAACTCTATTTTTAATTTCAGTTGAAAAATTATTTATGACACGCGAAACAGCAGATAATATTGACATAATGTTTACCTCTCTTGTTAAGTGCAAATAAATAATAAGAAGAGAACATTAAGTGAACATTAAGGAATTGTTAAGATTGAAATATTTCTTTACAAAAAAATGTAAATTAAAAGTAATTGTTCATTATTTATTAAATAATGAATAAATAAATTATTTGTAAAGATTTTGTTAGATTGATATTGGCTTATGCGGACTTAACAGTTTATACACCTTTTGGTGGTTTTAAAACGGTTCTTCGCTAGGCGCCAGTCTCCATTAATTTGGATAGTATCAAGGTGGTTGGTTTGGCAAGACCTAATGTTGGCAAGGTTTCTTTTGTAAACCATTGTCCTCTGGATTCAGAGATAAAATTATTCGTAGATTCTATTCTTATGCTCAATGCTGTTATTTCCAAATGAAAATGGCTAAAGCTGTGTTTAAACCGGGTAATTAGCTTTGGGCTATCTCCCTGCAACCTGTAAAAGAGTTGGATATGCTCAATTGGGCAAGTTTGATTATTTATACTGGGTAAACACCATAAGCCTCCCCATAACCCTGTAGGAGGTCTTTTTTCCAGATAAACCTGATTTTGTCTATTATGCAACACCAAGAACTGTTGGGATAATATTGGGCGCTGTTTCTTTATTTTTTTTGTTGGATAAAGATGTTGTTTTTTATTATGAAAGGCCAGGCAATGATTTTTAACAGGACAACGCAAACACTGAGGATTTTTATTTGTGCAGCATGTTGCACCTAAGTCCATAATTGCTTGTGTATAATCTGCACACCGTTCATTGGGCATACAAGAAGACGCAAGCCCCCATAGTTTTTTTTTAACCTGGGCTTGTTCTGGCCAGCCTTCGATTAAAAAAAATCGAGACAAAACTCGCTTCACATTCCCATCTAAAATAGCAGCTGGTTTATTAAAAGCTTGTGAAAGTATCGCTGCTGCTGTCGATGGTCCTATTCCTGGCAGTTGAACTAAAATGTTCAGATCTTCAGGAAATACGCCATTATACTGGTCACTAATTATTTTTGCTGTGTTGTGAAGATTTCTGGCGCGACTGTAATAGCCTAACCCCGACCATAGAGAGAGCACTTCATCCTCATCTGCATTAGCAAGCAAAAAAATATCAGGGAAATGTTCTATAAAACGATTAAAGTAGGGAATAACAGTTTGAACTTGAGTTTGTTGTAACATGATTTCAGATACCCAAACTCTGTAGGGAGAGCGGGGTAATTGCCATGGCAAATCTTTGCGTCCATGCAGGTCATACCAATCAAGCAGTAATTGACTGAAAAGTTGATTTAAAGAGTTTGTACTCAATGGATTAGCTCTTTAAGTGGTTTTTGTATTATTTTTAAAGGTTTTGTCAGAGCCGATTTGATCGCTAACGAACTTAATACAGGGCTAATTGCTTTAAAATCTGGCAAAACTATGGGATTTTCAACTGTGCCAGATACTACCAGTGGGAAATAGCCGCCCAATGCTTGTTGAATTTTTTGCAAAGTATTGTCTGTACTATTGTCGTTTAACGTGGCCTTAATATTGGAGTATATTTCTTGATTTAGCAGATTAATTCTCCCTTCTCCATTCACCTGGAGTTTATCAGTCTGCAGCAAAAATGAATCACTGCTAATTGCTCCGGTTTGTAACTGGAATTTAAAATTTGCTAGTTTAAATTTGGTATTGCCTTGCGTGTTTTTATTTTGATCCCAATCCGCTGATTGAGCCAGTTTTTTTATGTTATCTGGAGTTTCAGTCATAAGCGAATTAAGTTTTACTTTTAGATTATTAAGTAATTGATCAAGATTAATATTATAGACTTCTCCATCTTTAAGCGTAATGGTTCCTTTACTAACAAGACTCTCAATACTGAGTGCTTTCAATGGTATTGAGGCATGAATTGAGTAATCTAAATTACCGCTAATTGCAGGATGTTTTAATAAAGAAGTGATTAATTGTTTTCCATCTAAATTGGTTGCAGTTTGATTAATTAACAATTGTTGTGTAGCGATGACATAGTCCATATCTCCTATCGATTCCCCATTATAGAGTGACAAAGTAAGTGGATTAAATTGGATATCTCTTTTATGAGTTTTAAGAGTGGTATTGATTTTTTTGATAGCAAATTGATTCAATAAAATATTTTGTATTTGCAGTTGGCCTTCTATGGAAGACTTACTAATTCCTGAATTGAGTTCATCAATAATTGAGGGTGATAGACTAACTCGACCTTTAAAATTAATATTAGCTTTGGCTGTCTGTAAAAAAGCAGCATCAGTCAGCTTGGCTTTAATCTGTACTGAAAAGGGCGAGTTTTTTAAATTAAATTGCTCTGCTCCAATTTGAATATTTTTTAAGACAGTAGAATGCCCCTTACTGTTAAGGATAATTTGTCCATGGCTTAATAATAATTTTTGAATGGCAAATTGCTCATTGGGGTACGTTGTTGTGTTGTATTGATTAGCGTTTTTTTCAGAAGAGAGAGGCTTTTCATTATTTTCTTGGTTGATAAATAATTTTAGGCCATCAATGTTAATTTCACTAAATACAAAATGTCCTTTCAACAAAGGAGTAATTTTTAAATTTAATAGCAATGTATCAATCAGAAGAGAATAATTATCATTTAAATTTTCATTACCTATATGTATCTTATTGAATTTGAGTCCAGGTCTTGGGAACAATTGCCAGGAAATAGTCCCATCAATTTGGCTTTGCTTATGAGTGATTGCTGTGATTTTATTACTAACCAATTGCTTAATGGTTTCGGGTTTAATATTTTTTGCTAAAATCCATAAAGTAATTGATACAAAGATCATTAAAGCAGTAAAAGCAAGTAGAATTTTTCCTAGCAATTTCATGGGATAGAACCAGAGTTTAAAAGCCAAAGCATATAGATAAAGGAGTTTCTGTCAAGGAGGATTTAAGACTATAGGTGTCTATTCTAACAAATTGGAAAAATATTCTCAAAAAAATTCTGTTTAACTATTGAAACTATCATATATGCAAATTAGACTGAATAAGAGAGATTTTTTTTTGGACTTTTGAGTTAATGTATTACCAGAATTTTTGTTGATGTACTTAATCTTGGTTCTAAATTTAACAATATCAGGGAATTTTTAAGTCTTTGAAAGTCAAGTGTGACTTCATGCGTACTTGTGAATAAAACTCTGTATTAGTCAAAATAGTGACTAAGATTCTAAATTGAGATGAGACGTTGATTTTAATAGTTGAGATGTAATCAGGAGGAGTTAATTAAATCAAGGAGAGCCTCATGCCTCAAAGACAATCTGAGATAGTAGTGTTGAAGCCTACTAATTTATTTTTATCCTTTCTAGCGTCACAATTACCGGAAGCTAATTTACCCAGCTTAAAATTATTGCATACTGACAATACGGCTTATGTTATTCCCAAGCATGATTCTGATGATGGTACTCTTAACGAGATCGAAAAGCATTTTACTACAATGTTCAGACATGAAATTTGTCGTTGGTTGGGGCGTTCTGCACATAATGAAATTGAAACAAGTTTTCTTGATTTTCTGTGTTGTTTTAAATTTGAGTTACATTCTCATATTATTTTAATGGAACCCTCTTTAAAAGAAGGGCACCAGATGTTGAATATCAAGCCTCGTTCAGCGCTTTTAGAGTGGATGAAATGTGCTGTTGAAGATCAAGAAGGCCTTTCTGATGTTATGAGTCGGGTGAATTTGGCTCAGATAGCGGAAAACTCAACGGTTATTGTTAAAAACTTCACAACTATCAAAGATGTAAAGCCATTTATAAAACAGTATTTTAAGCCAATATTTGAAACGACTATGAGCCGGATAAGCGGTCAATCAGTACAATGGCCACAAGTCAATTCATTTCAATCTTTCAGCCGGTATTTTGCTGTTGAAATACACACCCAATTGATACATTTGCACTATTAAGGAGTTGACTATGGAACCAGTGACTATAGCCCTCATCTGTGCGGCGTCGTTTGGAGCAGTTGTAGCATTATCCGCATTTATCAGACAGCTATTATTAAGTAGAGATAAAAATTTAAATGATGAAGCACAGAGAAAAGCAATAAATCAGGAGGCCGGTGAACTCGAGAAAATGAGAGAGCAGATGCAAAGCAATAAACGATTTGATTCTCATTATAAAGTTCTTGGCGCGAATAAAGATGCGATTATCTACCTGGATAATAAAATTGAGGATATTTTACGTAAAAAAGCTCACTTAGTGGAGCGTTATGCACAAGTATCTCTCAAGGAATCAGGGGCCATAGTTGAGGGTGGGATCTCGACAGAAAGAAAGGATGCCTGTGACAGGTTAAAGAAGGAGATAGATGAAGAAATAAAATTCTATGATAGTGAATTGCTGCACCTGCAACAAAGGCGAACTTCATTGTGGGATACTCATACGGATTTACAAGAATATTTGTTGGGTCAGGAAAAGTCTCGCAATGAGAGTCTGGATCATCTTTACAAGCAACATACAGCACTTTTAGAAAAAATATATATTCGGCATACTGATGACAGTGAAAATATTGCAAAACAAAGTATTGATGCAGGAACCACCTCATTTAAGGCGATTATTTTGGCGCCTATACAATTCTTGCTGCAATATTTTAATATTTCATCAGGTATTAATTTTGACCAATCCAAATTGGAGAATGCTGCGCGAGATGATGTTGATAAAACTGAAAGTGATATCAATGATTCTGAGAATAGCGATGATGAGATTTATAGCGATACCGATGCCAATTCTGACGATGAGTCTAATCGTTCAGATAATGAAGACTCTCGGGATGAGTCGGATTCTGAAAATGATTCAAGACTAATTTTTGCATAAAAATTAATCTTTTGAGTTAATTGGTGACATCTATGAAAGGATATATTACAATACGATGCTTGTACTTAATGATATTCCTGGAATAATTCATGAAAGTCTTTTGTCTGGGTTTGGGCTTACCATTAATACGGAAGGTTTGAGTTTAGAGACAGCAGACATAAGATTTATGTGTCTGTTTTTTCTAAACATAGTATTAGCTAAAAAAGGATTAAACAGTGGTCTACATAAAACGAGATAAGGATGGTCGGATTTGTGCCGTATATAGCCAGAAGACCTCAGATGTAACGGAGCAAATTGACATTAACGATGCAGAATTTGTTGATTTTTTGTTGCGTTGTGAGAGCGACGAAAAATTAAAATTTCTACAATCCGATTTGCAATTGATTCGTGTACTTGAAGATTTGATTGATGTTTTAATAGATAAAAATATCATTACTATTACAGATTTTCCACAATCAGTAATTGATAAATTATTAGCGCGACAGGCATTTCGCAAGAGATTTGCCAGCCGTGCAGGTATGGAGTTAAATGGAGATGATGAGACAACAACGTAACTTATTACTTATCCCTTTTATTTTATGTTTTATTCTGGCAAGACCTGTTTTTAGTTTAAACCTGGATGCTCTCCTTCCAGATGAACGGAATACAGTTGAAGTATTTCAAAAAGCCTCATCCAAAGTTGTTTATGTTCATCGATTGGCAAATGCTACTGTTCAGCGTCGTTACTCATTACAAAAAACACATATTCCTGATGGGGCAGGCTCCGGTATTATTTGGGATAACAAAGGCCATGTTGTAACCAATTTTCATGTCATTAACGGTGCTGATGACATAGCAATCACTTTGGGAAATATGACTGTTCCTGCCAAAGTGATTGGTTCAGAGCCTCGCAAGGACATTGCAGTCCTGGAAATTAAATCACCCAAGGCTCTGAATTATTTAAAATCATTTCAGCCCTTTGAAATAGTCTCTCTTAATGATTTGATCGTTGGGCAAAAAGCGATTGCGATTGGGAATCCTTTTGGGTTAGATCATAGTCTATCAAAAGGGGTGATCTCCGCTTTAGGGAGAAAAGTCCCTGGTATAGGCGGGGTAACAATTTATGATATGATCCAGACGGATACCCCTATCAATCCGGGTAATTCAGGGGGGCCTCTATTAAATAGCGCAGGCCAATTAATTGGTATGAACACCATGATTTATTCACGATCGGGTTCTTCTGCAGGTATTGGTTTCGCAGTTCCCGCGGAAGATATTCAGAAAATTGCATCTCAAATTATTAATCATGGTCGAGTGGTATTGTCTGGTATCGGTATTCAACGAGTTGAGCCACATCTTGCTGAAAGGTTGGGAGTTAAAAAGGGTATTTTGATTGCTGATGTGGTGCCTGGAACTCCTGCAGACAAATTGAAGTTACGAGGTACTCACAGAAATCAATGGGGGCGTATTGTTTTAGGGGATGTTATTGTAGGTGTGAATGCACATCCTGTCCCAAATTATGATGCTCTGTATAATTTGCTCACGGAAATTAAGGTGGGAGAGCAAATTACTGTTTCAATAATAAGGAATGGTAAGAAAATGGATGTCAAAATGAAAACAATTGATATTGCAGCGCTTTAACTCTCTTCATTTTTTCTAACTATTATTTCCCCGGAAAAGAATAATACGTCAATCCGGGGTTCACTCACTTTTCTTAATGCTATATGATATAGTTCAATAAATAGAATGAGGCTATCAGGATGTTACTAAATAGAGCGGATTCTCTTTTGGTCTTGATTGATGTACAGGAAAAACTAACCCCGGCAATATTAAATCTCGATCTTTTTTTAGCTCGATGTGAATGGTTACTAAAATTAGCCAGAAAACTGGACGTGCCTGTTCTAGCCAGTGAACAATACCCTAAAGGTTTAGGTCGAACCGTTTCTCCTTTAAGCTCTTATATCAATCAAGAAGAATGCATTGAAAAAATTCATTTCTCATGCGTGCAAGAACCACAATATATTAACCTCCTGAAAGGATATAATAAAAGCCAGCTTATTCTTATTGGAATTGAGGCTCATGTATGTGTGCTTCAAACGGCCATAGAAATGAAGGGCTATGGATTCGATGTCTTTGTTGTTGTAGATGGTGTGAGCAGCCGCTCTGAGTTTGATTTAAAATACGGTCTAAAAAGGATGAAACAGAATGGGATCCATTTGATAACCGCTGAAATGGTACTGTTCGAGTGGTTAAAACAAGCAGGTACGCCAGAATTTAAAGCGATTAGCAAAGAATTTTTACAATAGAACATTTGCATGGCCTGATTGTCTCCTTTTATTGCTGTGTTGCAAACGTTTCTGCGGTACTCATTTACTGTATGCAAGCTTCCTTCCTCAAGGCGGTTTTGCGCTTTGCCTTAAAAAAATAAGCAGGTTTGCCAAGGGGTCTAATAGAATACTGTTTTTAAGTGGAATAAGAAAATTGGAAATTGAAACCGTAGAATTTTGGAGAGAAAATGAATTTCGATAATCAGATTGCACTAGTAACTGGTGGTGTCTCAGGTATGGGTAAGGCTTGTGTACAATATTTACAACAGCATGGCATGAAAGTTGTGGTCTGGGATAAACAGGAAGGCACCTCAAATGAAGCGGAACTGTATGTTGCTTGTGATGTAACCAGTGATGAATCTGTTGAAAAGGCAATGCGACAAACTATCTCTCAGGTAGGAGTACCAAGGGTTTGTATCAATTGTGCGGGAATTGCTCCGGCAAAACGCATGGTAGGAAAAGAAGGGCCAATGCCTTTGGAATCATTTAGACAAGTAATAGATGTCAATTTAATAGGTACCTTCAATGTCATGCGAATAGCTGCACATGCCATGTCAGGATTGGAGTTGGACAACAAATCTCAGGAGCGGGGTGTCATAATCAATACAGCTTCCATTGCTGCTTTTGAAGGACAAATAGGACAGTCTGCTTATAGTGCGTCAAAGGGTGGAATAGTATCAATGACCTTGCCAGCAGCACGTGAATTAGCTCAATTTGCAATAAGAGTAAATACAATTGCGCCGGGGTTAATAGCAACTCCTTTACTTTTAAATATGCCTCAAGAAGTTCAGGACAGTTTGGTTGCAACAGTGACTTTTCCCAAACGCCTGGGTAGACCAGAGGAATTTGCTTCACTAGTAGGTCATATTATTGAAAACCAGATGATTAATGGAGAGGTAATTCGTTTGGATGCGGCTCTCCGTATGCGTTGAGTAGCTATGCCTGGCGCATCATACTGGAGAGCTATTTTAACCAGGGGTTATATTTCTTATGCTTCTTCATGGTGACTGCTTTCGGAAGGGGTTTCCAAATTCCCGTTAGAAGTGTAAACACTCACAGCGTCAGATTTATTTCCCGACAAGGCGTTGACAATTTGTTGACGGGTATACATGTTATTCGCTATGACTTGACCATTAATGGTATTTAATTCACGACATAGGTTTAATCTCTCTGCAAGAGTGTTATTTAAATGATTGATTTGAATGCCATCTTCTGTAGCGCAATTTTTGAGAAAATCAGACAACAGGAGTCCATGAGGTTTGTCGCCGGGGTTTGATTCTTTTATAAGGTCTACACGTTGTTTTGCACTAGCCTCTAATTTAGTTGATAATTCCTGTTTTTTCTCGGCTAATGTCTCCAGCTGATTGAATTGACTGGTAGAAAGTATCTCTTTTTCTTCAGATAATAAAGTATTGAGTTCTTCTACCCAGTTTATTTCCTGTTCTAATTGGGTTATTAATGTTTTTGCTTTATTGTTATTATTCATCGAGTCGTCCTGCAGTTTAAACCATCTCTACACTATTTAACATGCCATGTGCAATCTTGCTGCTATCAATTTCATACTGGCCGGATTGAATTTCAGCTTTAAAATACAATACACGTGCCTCATTGATTTCAGGTAAATCTTTAAGAGATGCTTTTAAAGCTTCCAGTTGCTTCGATGTACTACTTAAATTGACGCTATCAGCAGAGTTATTTTCCAGAACAGGGTTTTGGGCTTCTTTATGTTTTGCATTGATACGATTGTCCATATCGATATGCCTTAAATTGGCAGAGTCATTAATTTGGTTAACCATATGAATATCCTCAATCGTATTTATCATGATTATCGGCTCCTTTTGCAATTTCTTTAGTAAATTAAGGTTGATTTTTAATCTTTTTTCCAAATTTTTTCTTAAAAATTAAAACATTAGTTAAAAAGTAACTTTCACGGTTTTCTTTCCTGTGACTTGAGCTTCAATAATTCGTTTTGAGGAAAGATTTTTTACTTTTACAGAGTCTCCTAGCGCCCCCTCATCCATTGCAATTCCATCCATGCTCACTGTTAAATTGTCATGAGCGGCTATTATAGATACCTGTTCTCCTTTATGGACCAGTTTGGCTAATTCAATATTGAAAGGGTTAAGTGGGCTATTAGGCGTGATATCATGCTTGCAAACCAATCCAATAAGCTCTTTACTGTCAGTAAAATATCCTTGTTTCAGTTTTTGAACATCAAGCTCGGTTTGGTATATATCTGAATTACTAATTTTTGTACCTTTCAGTAAAGCTCGTTTTGCCACAAGTACAGATTTAAATATAGTTATTTTGACAGGTATATATAGGGTCCAGTGATTGTTTTCCTCTAAACATTTGATTCCCATGGTACTGGTGTTGAGCATGGGTGTTTGATAAGGGTTGAATACTTCAAGTTTATTTTCATCACAAACTTTTAAGTTTAGGCGAGGATCAATATTATCCGCTGTAACCTGAATTTTACCTTCAGTATAGTTTGATAATTCATTGAGGGCGTATTGTTCTATTTTATTTTTTAATAATTCGAGAGACTGACTTGATTCTGAAAATAAACTGGTGCTTGCAAAAAATAAGAAAAAGCTTAGTATGCACTTTTTCACGACATAAACTCCCTTAGTCTATTGATTTTTTATATTGAAACGCATTGTGTCCCAAGCAAGTATTGCGCCAATTTTAGGAGTATATCATGAGACCTTGTTATTTTGTTTGTATATTGGCTTTATTTATGTTTGCGATGCCAGGGTACTCTGAGAATCATCATCCTCAAGAGTTTCTAAAGTCAATTGCTGGCACAAAAGATGAAGGGGAAAAAATTTTTAATCATTTTTGTGTTAATTGCCATGGAACGAAACCAATGATTTCTTTAGGAGCCCCTGAAATTGGAAATGAAAGAGCATGGGGAGAACGATTGAAACAAGGAATGGAAGTGCTTTTTAAACACACCGATGAAGGGTTTAATGCCATGCCTCCCAGAGGAGGATGCTTTGAATGCACTGATAAACAGCTGATTCTAGCTATCATTGCGATGGTTCCCAAACAGGCTCAAAAAGGACTATTAAACAATCTTTTAGGTCATAAAGAATACAAACAGTAAAAAATTTTTATAAAAAAGCCTAAACTTATTCAAACTGCTCCCGATATAGTTAAAAAGAGAAAGAGGGAGATAGAAAGTGAAAAAACAAATACTGTTAGTTCCAGTTTGTGTCTTGGCTGCCTCTTGTGCATCCATGGATAGATCAACGGCCATAGTCGATGATGCGGGTTATACCCATTACACTATGAGTATGGAGTCCGATAGAAAGGGGTCTAGTTACTTTCCTGAGAAAAGACAGGCCACAGGAAAAAAAGTATTTATTTTTGATCCTAAAGCTACTGCCTGGGCAGCTTACGATGCTCAGGGTAACCGAGTTAAAACCGGTAGTGCTTCAGGGGGAAAAGATTTTTGTGAGGACGTTGGCAGACCCTGTCGGACTGTAACAGGCAGTTTTAGAGTTTATTCCAAGAAGGGCGAGGAATGTACCTCCAGTATCTATCCAATAGAAACTGGCGGTGGAGCAAAAATGCCTTATTGCATGCATTTTCATGGGGGTTATTCAATACATGCTGCCTATGAAGTTCCCAACTATAACGCAAGTCACGGCTGCATCCGGGTTTTGCCAAGCGCTGCAAAATGGTTAAATCAAAACTTTATTGATGTAGGAACTTCGGTAATCGTTAAACCTTATTAATTAAGTAAAGATTCTCCACTACTCCCCGCTAATTGCGGGGTTTTTTTATTGGGTGATTTTATTATCTTGTTCTGGCAAAAAGACAATGGTTTTATGACAATTGTTTTATGTAAGAAGTCCAGCTAAAGTTTGGGTTGGGATGAAAGCGGATTCAACAATAATTTGAATTAATAATATATAGAATGCTCTCAATACAAGTCTATTTCTTTCCGGGATTGCTGAATTATTGTCTTAGACCTATAATCACAAATCACCAATTATGCCATTTAAAAAGTAGATCTTAATAATGATTCTGTGTATTGATGTAGGAAACTCTCATATATATGGTGGAGTATTTGATGGAGATGAGATTAAGCTCCGGTTTCGTCATACTTCCAAGGTAAGTACTTCGGATGAATTGGGTATCTTTCTTAAAAGTGTTTTACGTGAAAACAATTGCTCTCCTGAGACAATTAGAAAAATTGCTATTTGTTCAGTAGTACCTCAAGTGGATTACTCATTGCGGTCTGCCTGTGTGAAGTATTTTTCAATTGACCCGTTTTTATTACAGGCAGGGGTTAAGACTGGATTGAATATCAAATATAGAAATCCGGTTGAGGTTGGAGCTGACCGAATTGCGAATGCTATTGCCGCCACTCATAGTTTCCCTAATCAAAACATTATTGTTATTGATTTTGGTACAGCAACTACTTTTTGTGCCATTTCTCATAAAAAAGCTTATTTAGGTGGTGCTATTTTGCCAGGCCTTAGATTATCTGCTGATGCTTTGTCAAAAAATACTGCAAAGTTACCTTCTGTTGAAATTATCAAGACCGAGAGTGTAGTTGGGCGTTCTACCATAGAAAGCATTCAGTCTGGAGTCTACTATGGTGTCCTTGGTGCATGTAAAGAATTAATTCAAAGAATACATCATGAAGCGTTCAATGGCGATCAAATACTAATTTTGGCAACAGGGGGATTTGCGTCTTTATTTGATAAACAAGGTCTTTATGACCATCTTGTCCCAGATTTGGTTCTCCAGGGGATAAGATTGGCTGCTATGATGAATACTGCCTGAGCAGTAAAAGGTTTTTGTTAATATCAGAGTGATTTCTGTTTATTCTCATGGAGTTTATGGGGTGTTTCGTATTCTGGTAAGTTAATCAAAAGGGAGGATTTCGAGTCTTATAAGGTAGGATATCTTTTTGTTTTTATCCGGATTTCCATTTTGAGCGTTTTACCTCCTGCTTTTTCTATTAGAAAAACTCTGGACTCTTCCTTCTCTTTTATTAATTAATCCAAGATCAACGCATGAGCCAAACAAATTCTCAACCGCTCACTTGCTAAATCTGCCTCTTTCATTTTATTGCTGCGTTGCAAATGTTTCTGTGATGCTTATTTACTCTGGCAAACCCTGCTCATCAAAACATCAGTGTTTTCCCTCAAGCAAAATAATCAGATGATGCAAGAGAGCTAATAACTGTGCGCATACAATTGGTTATTAATTTTTCTTAAAGATCAAATAAATAGCAATTCTGGGACTTGTCTCTTTAATCCATAAAAAAAATTGCTCCAAAAGTGGTATTTCAGCTTGACGTGTGTAGAAATGTGTTCCTATAGTGTAGAAAAGTGGGTTAAAATAATAAAAAAGTGGAGAATTGTGGGAGAATAATTCTCCTTCACTTGGGAAATAATATGTTTCGTGGAATTAATGCCATCACCATAGACACTAAAGGGCGCTTAGCTATTCCGACGCGTTACAGAAGTGCCTTGGGTGCAGAGGATAAAATTCCTCTCGTGGTGACTATTGATACCGAAGAAACCTGCTTACTCCTTTACACAGCAGCACAATGGCAAATCATCGAAGATAATTTGCAAAAACTGCCAAGTTTTAATGCTGCAGCAAGACGAATTCAACGTCTGTTAATCGGGCACGCCACTGATGTAGAGGTTGATGCGAATGGACGAGTACTTTTACCCACAGTTTTAAGAAATTATGCAAAGCTGGAAAAAGATGTCGTGATGATAGGCCAGGGAAATAAATTTGAGGTTTGGAATAAAGAATTATGGGAATCCAAGCGTGAGCAATGGCTGGCAGAAGAAGCGTCCATGACGGATGGGTTACCCGAGGAAATGAAAACGTTTTCTTTATAACGGAAAGAGAAATGGCAAAGCATCAATCTGTTTTATTACATGAATCAATCAAAGGTTTGGCTATAAAAGCTGACGGTATCTATTTTGATGGAACTTTTGGCCGAGGAGGCCACAGCCGCGAGATTTTAAATCATTTAAGCGATAAAGGAAGATTGTTTGCAATAGATAAGGACCTTGATGCGGTGCAATATGCCAAGGATTATTTTGGTTTGGATAAACGATTTCAAATTTTTCACGGTTCATTCGCGCAAATCAAGGAATTTGCGTCACAAGCGGGGGTAATTGGGGCCGTTGATGGAATTTTGCTTGATCTGGGAGTGTCTTCACCTCAGTTGGACAATCCAGAAAGAGGTTTTAGTTTTATGCTGCAAGGCCCTCTCGATATGCGAATGGATTTAACTCAATCAATTAATGCTGCGAATTTTGTTAATGAAGCAGAGGTCAACGAGCTGGCTCATGTATTCAGGGCTTATGGTGAGGAACGATTTGCAGGCAGGATTGCAAAAGCTATTGTTGATGCAAGAAAACTAAAACCAATAACAACCACTTTGGAGTTAGCGGAAATTGTTAAAGAAGCAAACCCCAAATGGGAAAAACACAAACATCCTGCAACCCGGGTATTTCAAGCGATTCGAATACATGTCAATCAGGAATTAACCGATTTGAGTAATTGTCTAGAGCAATGTCTGGACGTGTTGGGGCCAGGAGGACGCTTGGCCGTTATCAGTTTCCACTCTTTGGAAGACCGAATAGTCAAACAATTTATGAGAGATAAAGAGCAAGGTAACAGGCCACCTGTTGAAGTTCCAATCAAATACGAAGAACTAAAGACCAATTTTAAAAAAGTAGGTAAAGCAGTGAAACCACAGAGTAGCGAAATAAAGGAAAATGTTAGATCTCGAAGTGCAGTACTTAGGATAGGGGAGAAATTAGCATGAACGCTGCAGCGAAAGTCATTAATCAAGGTAATTTATTTAATGGTCAATTGGCAGATATGCAAATGTCAAAATCACTCTATATGTTGATAGTATTGTTAGCTGCCGTACTAGTCAGTGCTTTTGCGGTCATATATAGCACTAATTCCTACAGATTAACTCTCAGTCAAGTGCAACAAGAGGAACAGCAAACCCATTTTTTACAATTGCAATGGGGACAATTATTATTGGAACAGGCCAGTTTGGCAACTCCAGCCCGGGTTGAGGAATTAGCCAGAGAAAAACTGGGAATGACATTACCAACTTCTGCAAATACGTACTTACTGCATCCTCAATAAGTGAGTCGTTTTGGAGAAGTTAAAGTGTTTTCATATTTTGAGTTATAGGTAAGAACTAAGTACCTGGTGAAGGATAATCTATGTCCAAGAGCATCAAATTAAAGATTGAATAATGAAATTTCAAAGGATTTGATAGAGCAATTAGCGCAATGCGGAGGAAATCACCTCGAAAAAATTGAAAGCTTCATGTACACTTACACGTCATTCATCTTCTTTCCAGGACGTCATGGAAGACTAAGTGTAAAATGGCCTGATAAGTTCCAGGCAGGTATACGTGCCTTATGTTTAACTCTGAGGTAATTTTGAGGAAGAGGTTTCAAGTATATTTTCACTAATTTCTTGTTGCGTGCATAGTTAATACTATTTATGAGTAGTCATATATGAAAAAAACACACCATTTTGCCAGACTGGTTACTGTCGCTGTTTTTTTCTCTTTGATTTTGGCTATTTTGATATGGAGAATGGTTGATCTCACTGTTCTGCATAGACAATTTTTGCAGGGCCAGGGTGATGCGCGCAGCATCCGAGTTATAGATATTCCTGCCTATCGAGGTATGATTACCGATAGAAATGGTACTCCGCTTGCTGTGAGCACACCTGTTGAATCAGTTTGGGTCAATCCAAAGGAATTTTCTCCGGATGAAGAACAATTTATGCAGTTAGCTAAATACCTGAATTTGGCACCTAAAGAATTAAGTAGAAAAATTGTCCGGGCTGAAAATCGGGAGTTTGTTTATTTACAAAGACAGTTACCTCCACCCCTTTCGAAAAAGATCGAAGCTTTAAAAATCCCAGGTGTTAATTTTCAAAAAGAATTCAAACGTTATTATCCAGATTCAGATAGTATTTCCCCATTAATTGGATTTACCAATGTCGATGATCAAGGATTGGAGGGGATTGAGCTGGCTTATCAAGATTGGCTTATGGGAGTCGTTGGTAAAAAAAGAGTAATCAAAGATCGATTAGGACGAGTTGTCGAAGATCTGGGAGTTTTGAAGGAACCACGCCCGGGACATGAGTTAACTTTGAGTATAGATAGACGACTACAATATTTAGCTTATAGCGAATTAGGTAAAACAGTCGAAGAGTTTTCTGCTAAATCCGGGTCTGTAGTTGTAATCGATGCTGAAAATGGTGAGATCCTGGCTGTAGCTAATGTTCCATCTTATAATCCTAACGCACGTGGGCATTATGATAAGGAAACCTACCGCAACAGAGCTTTCACCGATACTTTCGAGCCTGGGTCTGTCATTAAATCATTCAGTATAGCCAGTGCTTTGGAAACAGGCTTATTTACTCCGGATACCATTATTGATACTAATCCAGGATGGATGACTGTCCATGGCCGAACAGTAAGAGATATCCATAATTATGGTGTTTTAGATGTTACCGGAATATTACAACATTCCAGTAATGTGGGTGTTACAAAAATGGTATTATCCACTCCAGCTGAACAATTAATCGGGTTTTTGCAAAAATGTGGTTTTGGGCAACGCTCTGAATTGGCATACCCGGGTGAAAGTGAAGGAGGCATAGTAAAAGCCAAGGATGCAAACCCATTCGTTTTAGCTACATTAGGTTTCGGTTATGGCTTGTCTGTTACTGCACTGCAATTGGCTAAAGCCAATTTAATTTTTGCAAATAAAGGACGATTAATACCTGTGACTTTGATTCATAATGATACCCCCAGTAATGGCATTCAAGTGATGCAACCTAAAACCGCTGAAAATGTATTATTAATGATGGAAGCGGTAATGAATAAGGGTACAGGTAAGGGAGCAAGGGTTCCTGGTTATAGGGTAGCTGGAAAAACTGGAACAGCACGAGTTGCTGGAAAGAATGGATATAAAGACAGGAAATACACAGCCAGTTTTATTGGGATAGCACCAGTTTCCAAACCAAAGTTTGTAGTCGCTGTTATTATTCATGAACCTTCACGAAAGGGTTATTATGCTGCCTCTGTGGCAGGGCCCTTATTTGCGAAAGTCATGTCAGGTGCTTTACGCTTATTCAATATTCCTACTGATGAGCCAGTTAGTTAAAGAGAATAGGAGCCAATTTTGTGAAATTAACCCAATTATTAGAACCGTGGATTAAAAGGGACATTATTGATGGCACTGTGAGTGACATAAAAAATGACAGCCGCTTGGTGAAAGAAGGGGATTTATTTGTCGCCTATCCAGGGGCAGCTTCCGATGGTCGATTATATATAGAAAAAGCCGTGGCATCAGGTGCTGTCGCTGTGGTTTATGAGCCCAATAATTTACCTCAGGGAATTACTTTGCCAACAGGAATTCCCTGTATAGCCATTCCCCAATTAGCTGAAAAATTAGGGGAAATAGCGAAACGGTTTTTTAATAACCCATCCCAATTTCTTGGTTTAACTGGGGTAACTGGCACAAATGGTAAGACGACTATTGCTTATCAGTTGGCACAGGCACATGATTTACTCGGGCAGCACTCGGCTTACATCGGGACTATAGGGCAAGGAAAGGTGGATGCCTTAAAACCTTTGGAAAATACTACGCCAGATGCTCTTTGTTTGCAGAGGTTAATGCATCAGTATAAAGAAGGAGGCATTAAACAGGTTTGTATGGAGGTATCCTCTCATGCGCTGAGCCAGCATAGAGTCGACTCTCTCGAATTTAGTCAGGCTATCTTTACCAATTTAACGCTCGATCATTTAGATTATCACCAGACAATGCAAGCTTATGGGGCTGCAAAGTCGAGGTTGTTTGAACGAGCAGAGTTGCAATGGGCTATTATTAATCAGGATGATGACTTTCAAGATCTCATGAGCAATGTGCTAAAGACTCATGTAAAAAAAGTGACTTACGGTATGCATCAAAATTGCGATGTGAAAGCGCTCCAATGGAATATGGATATCACCGGAACAGAAATTGAAGTCAAATCTCCTTGGGGGCACCACCTTCTAAAGATTAAAGCACTGGGTAAGTTTAATATTTATAATAGCCTGGCTGTTTATAGCAGTTTGCTTGCCAGCGGGTATAATCCAGAAAAAGTAGTGCAAGTTATGGCCGAATTAAAAGCGGCTCCTGGCCGAATGGAAATTGTCGCTCAATCCCCATATGTTCTTGTTGATTATGCTCATACTCCCGATGCATTGGAAAATGTTCTTATCACCTTAAAACAAATAAAAAAAGGGAGATTGTGGGTTGTATTTGGTTGTGGTGGGGACAGAGATAAAACCAAACGGCCCATTATGGGAAAGGCAGCCAGCATGTACGCTGATAATATTGTCATTACCAGCGATAATCCAAGAAGTGAAGATCCGGAAATTATTCTAAATGAAATTGCTTGTGGCATTCCTGCCTCTGCGCCTGTCTCTAAACTGGTGAATAGAGAAGAGGCAATTGCTTATGCTTTAAGAAAGGCTGAGCATAACGATATCATATTAATAGCAGGAAAAGGACATGAATCGTATCAGCAGATTGGGAATACAAAACATGTTTTTTCTGATCAGGAAGTTGTAAGACGTTTGATGAATAATTAAAATTTCGGGACAGGGGTTAATTATTAGAAACAGACATCAACACCTTAACCTAATAATGGATACTTTTTTATTGAGTCAGAATCAAAATAAGTTGTGAAATCATGGCGGTGATGATGATTCTTGCGAAGAGTCAAGAATGCTGAGGATAGATTTCCAGCGTGTTTTAATTCTAGTGTTTCATGAATCGGGTTATATATTGATAAAGCCAACTCTCTCCAGTCGCTGTTTTCATTTAATCTATAAGGTTTTTCAGGGGTTGCAAATTGTGGGTATGGAAGACCAAGCATTTGATGTAATTTACGACTGACGATTGCGACTGCAGCAAATTTAGCTTCGAGGCTGTGTCCTGCAATATGTGGTGTGCAAAGAGTTGCCTTGGAGACAATCCGGCTATCTATATGAGGTTCGTTATTGTAGACGTCGGTGCAATAAAGTATGGCAGAGCCAAGATGCAAAAGGGCTTCTTCATTAACGATACCTCCTCGAGAAGCATTGATGATAATGCAGCCAGGTTTTAATTCCTTGAGAAAATCCCGATTAATTAAGTTAAGGCTTGGGTAGGGCGCATCGCTATGTAATTCAGCATGAACACATAAGAGGTCACATTCAAAAAGATCTTCAAGAGAGCAGCTTTGAAAAGAAGTATCTCTGGTTGCTTTGGGTGGGTCATAAAGGCATAACTGAAATTCGGCAGCATTTAGTCGTTCATAAACTTTAGTACCTACTTGCCCTAAACCAATAATTCCTGCTGTTTTACCTTGAATAAGTTGCTGTTTATCTAAATAGGCAAGGCAAGCAACAACATAGTCAGCAACCGATATGGCATTGCATCCTTTGGCATCAATAATAGATATGTTTTGTGATTCTAAAAAAGGAAAATCAATATGATCGGTTCCACTGGTTGCTGTCGCAACAAACTTTATTTGGTGGTTTTTGAGTAAATCGCCATTTATTTTTAGGGTTGAACGACAAAGAAGAACGTCCTTATAGTGAAGCAATTCTGGAATTTCATCGGCCTTATGATACAAAGTTACGGTAAATGGTGGTGGAAAAGCACTATCTAATCCTGGCAATAAAGCATCTGCTAAAATGTTCATAAATTAAAAATCGCGCTTAAAATATATAATGAACCATAGATGAGGGGAGTAAGAATATACCCCAATACATTAGTAAAAATTAGTACAATCAATATTAAAAAACCAAATGGTTCTAATTTTGCATAAGCGATAGCTTGTCTTGCTGGCAATAGATTTATTACAACTTTGCTGCCATCAAGTGGAGGAATGGGGATTAGGTTTAAAAAGGCAAGAATCAAATTGATCATCATTCCCGCTCTAGCTGTAACAAGCAGGAATAAAGCAGTCATTGAGCTTTGAGGGCTTAACAGCGTTGCTATTTTAAAACATCCAGCCCATAGGAATGCCATTATCAGATTTGCTAATGGTCCCGCAAGCGTTACCAATATCATATCTCGGCGTGGTTTTCGCAGTTGGCTCTGGTTAACCGGAACCGGTTTTGCGTAACCAATTACGAAATTGAAATTTGTTATCACGCCAATTAAAAGAGGTAATAGAACAGTGCCTATTGGATCAATGTGTTTGATAGGGTTTAATGTTAATCGACCGAACATTTTAGCTGTGTTGTCACCGCAGCGGTAGGCAACGTAACCATGAGCTAACTCATGAAAAGTAATAGCTAATAATACTGGTAAAGCCCAAATACAAATTTGTTGGATTAACGTGAATTCTGGCATTAATATTCTGATGTATTTAATAAGGATCCTGATTTTAACGAATTCTACTCGCTAATAACAAGGGTTGATGAAAAATTGTGTGGCCGCTCGCATTTGTTGATATTTTTACCATCCTTGCCGAAAAACCTTCATTTTCTACTCAAGCATGAGAAATCTCGACAGGACCTAATGTTTTATTAATAACATGGGGTCTTGGCTAAATCGAAAGCATCTTATATGATTCCATTTGATATGAGGATTTATAAGGCTTGGTTTCGATGACGCAATTTGAGAAAACTTTTAACTTCATGAAAAAAATCTGGGTAATAATAACCTATATTATCCTTGTTGTTCTCTCTTATTATTTTTTGGATAGAACGTTGGCTACTTATTTCCATAGCCTGGATCTTCGAGTCAATGCTCATGCATTAACATACTTGACGGCTTTGGGAAAATGGAAGATTTATGTTGCATTGTTTTTAATCACCGCATTATACTTTCGATACATTCAGCAAAATAAACAATATGAAATTAGATCTTGGTATTTATTGGGCTGTGTTTTGCTGCCTAATTTATTGACTTTTGTGTTAAAAATTAGCTTTAGTCGTGCGCGGCCGGATCTCTTGTTTGATAATAACCTCTATGGGTTTTATTGGTTTCAACTCAATGACAATTATTGGTCATTCCCTTCAGGGCATTCTATTACTATAACTGCTTTGGCTGCGGGATTGGGGTTTCTCTTCCCAAGATATTTTTTCCTCTTTATCGGAGCAGCCTTGCTTGTCGCTGCTACCAGGGTTATTTTATATCATCATTATTTAAGTGATGTTATGACTGGATTTTATATCAGTATGTTGCTTGTTGGCTTATTTACACAGTATTTGCAAAGGAACCACTATCTCAATAAGATAAATTAGACTCTATAAATCGTAGTCAAGTTTATTAAGGGAGTAATTATGACTATAGAAAGGGAATTAAAAAATTTTGTAAGATTGTATGCGGAATGGGACACAACTAATAATTGTTATAAATCCCATTTAGATAAGGATACCTTATTGAGATTAGAAAGAGATTTTGCAAGATTTATTAACCAGCAATTATTGATAGATGGGCCAGAAAAAGAAAAAATTGTTAAAAATTATAAAAGATTAACTCTCTGCTTTCATCCTGATCATGCTTCAGGATTTTCGCCAGAAATGGTTTGGCTAGAGAATAATTTATCTCAGAGCAAGAATAATGGAGCATGCTTCAAGATACTTGGCTTGTGTTATGAAAAATTAATCTCACCTGAAAAATTCAAAGATAGTAGTTTAGGAGATATCAAAAGCAAGGATGATTTTAAACAATGGCTGGAAAATTTAAGATCCAAGGCGACTACCTATTCTGGCCAGAGTTTTTGTGACAGTTTAATTAATTTATTAGAACAATCCAGTGGTTTTTTTGATGATACTGGCAAAATAAAACCTAGAGGACTCAGAGTTTTACTTCGATTTATTCCAGTAGTATTTGCCAGCTATGGCACTTTTCTTTTTGCAGAAGAATTGTTTGCTATCTATGCGCTCTATTTTATTTTATTGAAAGGAGGGCAGTACCTGGAGAGCACTGAATCCAGTCAACTAAAAAAAATAGGCTGCACGTTGCAAGAAATCAGTATTATTACTGCAACTGCATCAACTACTCTATTAGTTCGCCTGCTTGAAATGACTTTTTGGGCTTCGCGCCAATTTCTTGATGTGAGTTTACAAATCGGTTCTGCGATTTTAAAACCTATGTTACCCTCTCCTGAGACTAAGGAAAAATCAGAGTCTGATACAGCTACCAATTTATGTAGAGATTTAATCTTGGCTAGCCATAATACTAGCGAGGGAATGCAATTCAAGACACCAGAATTAAAAGTCATTTCTGCTCCTCTTGAATCTTATCTTGGTTTAAACGCGCAGCAATTTTTTGGTGACTTGAGGATAGGTCGAGAGAAGCGTTTAAAAGTAGAGGCATTTTTATTCAAGATGAGAGTATTGGATTCTCTTCCTAGTCCTTTGGAGGAGAAATTGGTAGAAGCTCAAAAAGAACTGGATAAGATAAAGAAGGATACCAAGGTTTTTACAAGCAATACAGCAAAAGCCGTAAAAGAAGCAGAACAAGTTATCTCTCTGCTACAAGACCAGGATTCTATGCAATTGGTGGTTTATAATGGAACTTAATAGCTGTTGCAAGTATCTCATGCTTATTCTCAGGACAAAATAACGCATTGGTTAAATAATGAATTATGTGTATGATTTGTTCCAATTCGTGAAGCTATTGCAAATTTTGCTTTTCAGTTTGTTATAAAAATAGCTTCCTGCCTGCGCGGAAATGAAAAAATACCACCATTGTTTGTAATGCTGATTGTACTTAAGGACATTATTTTGCCCTATGTTTTTTCTTTTTGCATGAGTTGAGTTTTCCAACCCGGACCAGATTATTAGGTAGGTGAGAATAGAAAAAGGCTTTCTTTAACATAGCTCATTTAGAATAAATTAGCTTTATGTTCTAATTAAAATCAACCCCTTGAATTTATACCCCTATCTCTGGCAAGATGCAGACTGATTTGATATTCCAGTGAGGAACCATGAAAATACTCGTGGCTGTAAAACGTGTGATTGACCCTTATGTCAAAATTCGAGTGAAATCGGATAATTCAGGAGTTGAAACTCAAAATATCAAAATGGCGATGAATCCATTTGATGAAATAGCCATTGAAGAGGCATTGCGTTTGCGAGAAAAAAATTGGGCAACGGAGGTTATTGCTGTAAGCATTGGTTCGGATAGCTCTCAGGAAACTTTAAGGCACGCTTTAGCTTTGGGTGCAGATAAGGCCATTCTGGTTCGAACAGAAAAATCATTCGAGAGCCTTAATATAGCCAAGATATTAAATAGTATCGTAGCTAATGAAAAACCGGATTTGGTTTTGATGGGCAAACAATCGATAGATGGTGACAATAACCAAACCCCTCAAATGTTGGCTGCATTATTGAATTGGCCACAGGCTACCAATGCGTCGAAGATCATTCCCGATAATAATAATCTTGAAGTGGTGAGAGAAATTGATGGTGGTTTGGAAACACTCAAGGTACAGCTGCCTGCAGTAATCAGTACCGATCTTCGTTTAAATGAGCCCAGATATGCCAGCTTGCCGAATATTATGAAGGCCAAACGAAAGCCTCTTGATATCATTGATCTGGATTCGCTTGGCTTATCTCTTAAACAACACGTTGAAATATTAAAGGTTAATGCCCCGGCAACCAGAAGTGCTGGTGTCATACTTGATTCTGTGGCTGCATTGTTGGATAAATTACAACATGAAGCCAAAGTGCTTTAATTAAGGAGATGAGATGAGCACTTTAGTTTTAGTTGAACATAATAATCAGCAGTTACATCCAGCAACCCGCAATACACTGTCTGCTGCTTTAGAGCTCGGTGATAAAATTACATTACTAGTGGTTGGATATCAATGCCGTTCAGTAGCCGAGGAGGCAGCCAGTCTGGAAGGAGTTCATGCTGTTTTGCATGTAGATAATCCTTGTTACGAACATCAATTGGCTGAAGCAGTTAGCGATTTGGTGGTGTCTTTTGCGAATTCATTCAGTGCTATTTTAGCTCCTTCCAGTACTTATGGGAAAAATATATTGCCCAGAGTTGCTGCACAACTTGATGTGACCCAGATTTCTGATGTGAGCAAGATAATTAATTCAGACACATTTGAACATCCTGTTTATGCTGGTAATGCTATAGAGACTGTGCGTGTTTTGGATTCATTAAAAGTAATGACTATTAGAACGACAGCTTTTGATCCCATCACATCAAGCCAGGAAGTATGTTGCATAGAAAGTATTGATAAGGAATTTCAAGCTAAAGGAAGTCAATTTGTGCGCCATGAATTAAGTAAATCCGAGAGGCCGGATTTAGGTAGTGCCAAAATAGTTGTTTCTGGCGGTAGAGGGCTACAAAATGCAGAAAAATTTAAATTAATCGAAGAGTTAGCTGATACTTTGGGCGCAGCAGTAGGGGCATCCAGAGCTGCAGTTGATGCCGGTTTTGTTCCTAATGATTATCAGGTAGGTCAAACCGGGAAGGTAGTGGCTCCTATGCTTTATATTGCCGTGGGTATTTCTGGAGCAGTTCAACATTTGGCAGGTATGAAGGATTCCAAGGTTATTGTTGCAATTAATAAAGACGCAGATGCACCTATTTTTCAAATTGCGACTTATGGGTTAGTAGGTGATCTGTTTGAATTAATTCCACAATTAATAGAACAATTAAAGAATCGATAAGAGGTAACAATATGTTAGTAGGGGTACCAAAAGAAATCAAATCGCACGAAAACAGAGTAGGACTTGTTCCCTCGAGTGTTAGAGAAATTATTAGGGCAGGAAGTGATGTATTGGTAGAGAAGGGAGCTGGGCTTGGTATCGGCATATCGGATGATGATTACAGAAATGCCGGGGCTGAAGTGGTTGATACTGCTGATGACGTATTTGCCAATGCCGAATTAATAGTCAAAGTAAAAGAGCCCCAGCCTATTGAATGTAAACGGTTACGTGAAGGGCAAACATTATTCACTTATTTACATTTAGCTCCTGATCCTCACCAAGCGCGTTTATTAAAAGAATCTGGGGTTACAGCAATAGCTTATGAAACTGTGACACAGGATGATGGCGGGTTACCTTTACTTACTCCCATGTCCCAAGTGGCTGGTCGTATGGCAATCCAGGCTGGTGCACATTGCTTGGAGATGGCTCAAGGGGGTAGCGGTATATTGCTAGGTGGTGTACCTGGTGTTGCTGCAGCCAATGTCGTGGTCATTGGCGGTGGAGTTGTAGGAACAAATGCTGTTCGCATGGCGATGGGGATGGAAGCTCGTGTTATTGTGCTGGATCGTTCACTGCAACGTTTAAATGAATTGGATTTTCAGTTTGGTTCTAAACTCAATACAGTTTACTCAACTGCAGATTCCATAGAAAAATACGTATCCAGCGCTGATTTAGTGATTGGTGCTGTATTGGTACCAGGTGCTGCAGCCCCCAAACTAGTGACTCGCTCTATGCTGAGCTCAATGCGTCCTGGCTCCGTTTTAGTCGATGTTGCTATTGATCAAGGGGGGTGTTTTGAGACAAGTCGTGCGACAACCCATCAAGAACCTACTTACATGGTCGATAACGTAGTGCATTATTGTGTGGCCAATATGCCTGGTGCTGTACCCAGAACATCAACATTTGCTTTAAATAATGCCACATTACCCTTCATTTTAAGTATTGTTACCAAAGGTGTTAAGCTGGCTTTATTAAGTGATCCGCATTTACTTAATGGTCTAAATGTTCACCAGGGTAAAATCACTTATGAGGCTGTTGCTCGTGATTTAGGATATGAATACACGCCAGCTGCAGCTGCTTTATCAGGACGATAATTAGTAGATTAAAACCCGTATTACACAAATTGAATACGGGTTTTTTGCTTCATCAGAATATAAATCTTAAATTAAAACAGACTTTCTTCCACTGGCGCTAGTTCTTCTTCCTGCTGATCATTATGTGCATTATAGACAGGACCTTGATCCTCTTCAGATGGAACCTCATTTTGTCGAAAATACTCAATGATGCCATTTTCCTGGTTAGGCTTGGCGAGCAAACCACTTACTGGATCTATTCGAACAGCTATAACATTTTCAGGCTGCTTCAATTCAGTTTCAGGTTTGTCTTTTAATGCTACTTTCATAAAATCAATCCATAGTGGAAGAGCAAGATTTGCAGCATATTCATGCAATGATTTGGGATTATCAAAACCAATCCAGGTTGTTACTACCAAATTAGAGTTAAATCCGGCAAACCACGCATCTACTTGATCATTAGTAGTCCCTGTTTTACCAGCGATGTCTTGACGATTTAATACTCGTGCAGCACGTCCAGTGCCATGCTGTATTACATCGCGTAATGCCGTATTCATTAAAAAGGCAATGTCTTCAGAAATAACGCGCGGTGCCAAGGTAGAGGCATCAACTTTGTCTTTATCACAAGGGTCACATACAACACTTGGTTTGGCTTGTAACAGAATTTTACCATCAGCATCTGTTATATGGTCAATGAGGTAGGGCTCTACTTTATAGCCACCATTAGCAAAGACTGCATAAGCAGTGGTTAAATCCATAGGGCTAATGGATAAACTTCCTAAAGCAAGTGATAAGGCTCTAGGCAATGATTTTTTATTAAAGCCAAAACGAGTTAAGAAATCTATCGTATAATCAATACCTATATCATCAAGAATTCTTATAGATACCAAATTTTTAGATTGAACTAATGCCTGTTTCAGGCGGGTAGGGCCATTGAATTTTAGATTCACATTGTGTGGCCGCCATAAATTCGGTTGGCTGGGATCGTCTACAACGATGGGGGCATCATTAATTAAGGTAGCAAGATTATAACCATTGTTCAAAGCCGCAGCGTAAACAAATGGTTTGAAACTGGAGCCTGGTTGTCTGCTGGATTGGGTAGCTCGGTTGAATTTACTTTTTGAGAAGTTAAATCCTCCGACCAAAACTTCAATGGCGCCATTTTTAGGATTCATAGCAACCATTGCAGATTCTGCTTCAGGAATTTGGGCGAGTTGCCAGGATTTTTCCGTGGGGTGTACATAGATTATATCGCCTGCTGCTACCACTTGTTGTGCTTTGGTTGGTGATTTCCCAACCCAGCCTCCTCTCTTCAGTGCCGGCCTGGCCCAGGACATACCCTCCCAGGGAATAATAATTATTTGCCCATTTTGTAATGCCGCAGTCGCTTCTTTTTCTCTTACTTCAGTGACCACTGCTGGAATCAGGCTGTTAAGCTCTGGATATTGCCGCAAGTATTTTTGCCTAATCTTGGGAGATTGACTGTCTTTTTCACCTATATTGGCAATTGGCCCTCTGTAACCATGTCGATGATCATAATCAATCAGATTTTTTTCTACCACTTCATTGGCAGTATTTTGTAATTTGCCGTCAATGGTTGTATATACCTTATAGCCTTTAGTGTACGCTTCGGGGCCAAAATTGTCGTACAGAGACTGACGAATCATTTCAGCAACATAAGGCGCTTTCACCTTGATATTAGTTCCATGGTATTTTGCAGTAATTGGTTGATTGACAGCATTTTGGTATTGTTCTTCATTGATATAATGTTCTTCCAGTAATCGCTCCAGTACATGGTCACGACGTTTTTTTGCAGCAAGCGGGTTAGCGATAGGATTCTGAGTTGAGGGCGCTTGAGGAAGTCCTGCTATCATAGCCAGTTCAGCCAGATTAAGGTCTTTAAGGGATTTTCCAAAATAAACCATGGCTGCCGCACCAACACCGTAAGCCCGATTACCCAGATAAACCCTGTTTAAGTAAAGTTCCAAAATCTTTTCTTTACTTAATTCCCGGTCAATTTTGATAGCAAGCATAATTTCATTGAATTTCCGTAAAAATGTTTTTTTACGGCTTAAGAAAAAATTACGAGCTACTTGCATGGTGATCGTACTGCCACCTTGAGATTTGGTTCCAGTTTTGAGCATGCTTACTGCGGCTCGGCCCAATCCCATAACGTCTACACCAGGGTGCTCAAAAAATCGTTGATCTTCTGTTGCAATTAATGCATGGATCAGAGTAGGGGGAATTTCGTCATAGGTTACGGGAATACGTTTTTTTTCACCGTATTCCTGAATTAATAAACCTTCTTTGCTGAAAATCTGTAATGGCACTTGTAATTGTACAGTTTTTAATGAATCAACATTAGGCAATTGGCTTTCGAGATAAAGGTATAGAAGGCTGCCAGCTACTATTAGGAGAAAAAACAGGCTCATCAGCGCCCAAAGACCTTTACGCCAGAAGTATGCCATTTTTTTCATAGAATTTCGTTTTCGTTAAATGTGAGTAGTGCAATATTATACAGCGAATCTATATAATATTGCGAGGTTTACAAGGGAAAAAAACCTGATTTAAATGCTATTTTGCGCCTCACAGCTATGGAGATAATCATTGATGAAGCGCCAATAGGCATTAATCCCCATGGCCATTACTCATAGAAAAAGATTGATTAGGCTGGGTATCTGTTGTTTCAGAGGATTTAACCATTGGTAAATCGCTTACATCAATCATTGTTGTTTGTTGTTTGGCTTGAGTGCCCAGCTTGGTATTGAAAAACAGAGAGCTGTATCCAAGAGGTAGGACAGGGTTGAAAACTGGACGGGGCATGCTGCGAGTTAGCTCGCTTACTTTCTCTTTCAGTTTTTCTATTTCTTTGTCTTTCTCCAGAATAGTAGCTTCTTGCTCTGAAATTGTATTTTTATCTTTTTCTGCTTGTTGTGTTTTTGTTAAGAGTTCTTTTTCTTGCTCTTTGCTACTGACACTCAATATTTGGGCTTTCTCCATTAGTTCAGGTACCAATAGAGCGTTTTGATGCTCTAAGCATAAAGATTCAGCAAGCGCTTTAATTTCTTCATCAGAAGAACATTCTGCTGTATTTTTAGAATTAATATGGATGTTCAATGCTTCTAAAACTTCTTCTTTGATCAAATTTCCGGAGTTGCAAAATTCTCCACCAACGTATCCATCATTTTTTACGCCAGAAAGAGAAATGCTGGTTTCAGCGCTCTCGGTGGCAGAAGTATATTTTACTTCATAAGTTTTACTTTTAGGGGTGATCATTAATTGTTTAAGATCAATTAAAAGCTGAGCGATCTGTTTTTTATACTCTTCCAGTTTAGATGGTTCAAATGAGCTTTTCCTATCCAGCATGGATTTTAGAAAAAGCACTTCATTTAAAATAAAATATAAGAATGGTTTTCTGTCGGGATAGCCTTTGGTGCAATTTTGTATTAACTCTTCAAGGCGTCCCTTACATTCACCGTCTTTATCCTGAATAATTTCTTTAGCCAAAGCAAGTGCTTTTCTTCTTAAGAGAATGGGATTGCTTTCAACTATTAATTTATTTAATACTTTAGGCTGGCTGTCATGATACCGAATGATTACAGAAGTCAATGTATAGAGTAGCTCTTCTAATCTAGTCATATGTAAAGCTCCTTTTTATAAAGCTAAAAATCTAAATGTGGAAATCCCCTACAACTTGGTATTTCACTATATTGAATGTTTTGCATAAGTGCAAGTGCCTATTAACTGGTACATTATTTGAAAAAAACATACAAGTAGAGGGGTTGTTTTACAGTTTTTTGAAAGAATATAAAATCTGATTTGATTGTAATACTATGATTGATATCATGAAATTTTCTTGGGCATCGACAGAAGGCAGAAATGGAAATGCATGGATCAATTTTCAGATTGATTATAAACGCTTAACCCCAAGTAATAAGTAAAGTGATTCCAATTTATAGTGGCTTACGCTAACATTAATTATTCAATAGTTAGGAAAAGATCTAAAAATAGGAGTGCTTTTGGGCTGCAAGGAAATATACAGGGAGATTATATAAGTGCTCAAATTGCTTAAACCTAAGCATCGTTCAATTCTTGGCATTGACATCAGTTCTTCCGCAGTGAAAATCCTGGAAATATCAGGTTCCGGAGAGGACATTTGTGTTGAAGGATATGGTCGCGAAGAAATACCTGCCTCTGCCTTAGAAGGAAATATAATTAAGGATGTCGATGTAGTAGCGAATTGTATCAAAAAATTAGTAGAAAGATTGAAGTTTACATCTAAAAATGTGGCATTGGCTGTACCTGATTCGGCTGTTATCAGTAAAGTAGTGCAAATTAATGAAGGGTTAACTGACCTTGAAATGGAAGAGCTTGTCGTTATTGAGGCGGATAAGTACATTCCTTACCCAATAGATGAAATAAACCTGGATTTTGAAGTGTTAGGCCATTCAGCCAAGAGCTCATCACTGCTTGATGTTTTAATCGTGGCATCAAGGGCAGAAAACGTTAATACCCGTGTTGAAGCAGCCCATAGAGCAGGGCTGGAACCCAAAGTTGTTGACGTTGAGTCTTATGCAGTAGAGCGTTCAGTACAACAAATCGCGCAAGAATTACCAGCAAGTGGGCAAGACAAAATTGTTGCAATAGTAGATATTGGAGCCAATTATACTCACTTATTTGTTTTGCATGGTATGCGACTAATCTTTTCAAGAGAAGAAAAATTTGGAGGTATGCAACTTGTTGAAGCTATTGCAGAACACTATCATATGAATTTGGAGCAGGCTATTGCCCTAAAAAATCAGGGTAAACTACCGGAGGACTACGAATCTGCTGTATTAGAACCTTTTAAGGACATGATTCTTTTGCAGATCAAACGTACTTTGCAGTTTTTTTATTCAACCAGTCAACATGGATTTGTAGACCATATTTTATTGGCGGGAGGAATGGCAAGGCAATCAGGATTGGCAGCGCTTATTCAAGAACAGTTAGGAGTGACTACTACAGTGGCAAATCCACTATCCCATATGTCTTTTGGTAAAAAAGTGAATTTGGATGTGATTAACAGTGATGCGCCTACACTGATGGTGGCTTGTGGGTTGGCTTTGAGGCATGTCGAGTAAAAAATGACTGAAATTAATTTATTGCCATGGCGTGAACAAAAACGTGAGCAGGAAAAGAAATTATTTACAACCATGCTATTGATAGGAATTATCATCGCTGCAGCAATTGTTTTTTTAATGAACTCTTATGTTTCTCATTTAATAAGTAATCAAATGAACCGAAATCAGATTTTACAAAAAGAAATTACAGCTTTAGATGAACAGATCAAGGAGATTAAAGCATTAAAACAAATCAGGGAAGGTTTGATTTCAAGAATGTCGATTGTGCAGAATCTGCAGTCAACAAGAACTTTAATGGTTCACTTATTTGATGAATTAATAAAAATTACTCCTCCAGGAGTTTACATAACCAAGATGCAAAGAGAACACGATGTAGTAACACTCTGGGGGTATTCCGAATCGAATACAAGTATTTCTATTTTGATGAGAAATATAGAGGCTAATGTCTGGATACAGAACCCTGTTCTAACTGAAATTAAAAAAAATGTTGAAAAAAAACAGTCTCCAAACAATGAATTTAAATTAAGTTTTGTGCTTAAACCCAAATATTAGGCTGATAAAAATCATGGACACGGTCAATTTAAGTGAATTAACTCTGGAGAATGTCGGGCAGTGGCCAATGCCGGTTAAAATCGGAGTCATTTTAGGTATCAGTATACTGATAATTGGATTAGGGTATTGGCTTATTGTTAAGCCCAATTTTGAGCAATTGGAAATACAGGAAGCCCAGGAAATTGCTTTGAAAACAGAGTTTGAAAAAAAGCAACATCAGGCAGCAAATCTACAAGCTTATCGTAATCAGTTACAGTTAATGAATGAACGCTTTGGGACTATGCTAAAACAACTCCCGGCGAAAAATGAAATGCCAGGGCTTTTGGAGGAAATATCTAAAACGGGGATTGCATCGGGTTTGAAATTTGAATTGTTTGCACCACAACCTGAAGTAGTGCATGATTTTTATGTGGAGTTACCTATAAAAATTACGATTGTCGGATCCTATATGCAATTGGCAAGATTTTTAAGTCGTGTAGCTGAAATGAACAGAATAGTGACTTTGCATGAATTTAGTGTTGAGGGGGTGTCATCCGGAGATGGTAAAACGGTCTCTCAGGATGAATTGGTGATGGCTATCACTGCGAAAATATACAGATATCGGGCACAATGATAATTAAAAATAACCAGACTCTTCTTATATTAGGCTTTTTCGGAAATTCTCTGCGCACTTTACTCACCTCAGAGAATTTCCGAAAAAGCCTATTCACAGCGTTATTGGTTCTATTACTTAGTGCCTGCTCTGGTGATAACAGTGACCTTGTTAAGTACATCAACGAAGTGAAATCAAGACCAGGAAGACCTATCGAGCCTATTCCCAAATTCGCCCCTTTGCCAATTTTTAGATTTCCAGAAAACGACAATAGGCGAAATCCATTCAAGCCTATTGATCAAAAAAAGAGAAATGATATTTATGCCCCAGATAAAAAAAGGCCTAAGCAGCCTTTGGAATCTTTTCCTCTGGATGCTTTAAAATTTGTAGGTACTTTAAAAAAAGACAATGAAATCTGGGCTCTGATTAAACAACCTGACGGTCAGATTAGCCGTGTTAGGGTTGGAGATTACATGGGACAAAATTATGGACGTATTATTTTGATTAAAAATGATCTCATTAAATTGGAAGAAACTGTACAGAAATCAGGAACGTGGGAAAAACAGTCCACCACAATTAATTTGGATACTGGCAAGCAGGAGTGAGGCGTGAGAAAAATTATCGCGATTTTGATATTAATTAGTGCCAGTTTGAGTATGGCATATTCTAAAGATAATTCGCTCATTTCAGTAAAAGTATTGCCATTGCCCGAAAACAGAGTGCGTATTGATTTTCAATTTTCCAAGCCCTTAAAGCAGTTGCCTGCAAGCTTTATTACTCAAAAGCCGCCCCGTTTGGTGTTAGATTTTATCAGCACTGATATGCAAATTCCTTCGGATCAGAAAACTAAAACTATTCAATTAGGCTCATTACACAGTTATAACATTGTTGCTGTTGGTGATAGAGTAAGAGCCATATTGGAACTGGATCGTTCAGTATCCTATTCTGGCAGCACGGCGGGTTCCATTTATAGCCTTGTCCTGAATGGTAAAAGCAATGATTTATTTGAAAATAGCAAGGAGGTATTCATAACGAACCAGGTTGTGAACGCCAAGCACGAAATTAAAAGAATTGATTTTCGTGGTATAGAAAAGCAGGGTGGTAGAGTCTTAATTGACGTTTCTGATACGGGTATTCCAATTGATGTAACTCAAGTTGGGAAAGAAATAGTCGTTAATTTCCTGAATACCAAGATCCCTTTGAATTTAATGAAACGGTATGATGTTTCTGATTTTCACAGCCCTGTGCAGATTATTACGATGCAACAGGAAGGCAAGAAGGTTCGCATGACCATTCTCAGCAAAGGGGATTATGGACATTTTGTGTATCAGGTCAATAAACAATTTATGGTTGATGTCTTTCCTTTAACTGCGGAAGAAATTCGTCAGGCGAAATTAAAGAAACAGGTATTTACCGGTAAACGTATTTCTTTGAATTTCCAGAATATTAGTATTCGGGCTGTACTTCAATTGCTGGCAGATTTTACTGGAATCAATATGGTTGTCAGCGACAAAGTACAAGGAGATATTACGCTTAGATTAAATGATATCCCCTGGGATCAGGCTCTGGATATCATTTTAACCACACAAGGGCTAGATAAGCGCAGAAAAGGCAACGTCATGTTGATAGATACCAAGGCCTCCATGGATAAAATGGAGGAAGAACAACTCAAAAGTCAACAGACAATTGAAAAACTTGAGCCTATCCGTTCTGATTTAATACAGATTAATTATGCAAAGGCAGCAGATATTGCTGTTTTGATCAAGGATAAGCAAAATTCCCTATTATCAGACAGAGGAAAAATAAGTGTTGATGCCAGAACGAATACAATCTGGATTCAGGATACTGGCACCAAAATTGAGGAAGTAAGGGAACTGATAAAGCAATTGGATATCCCTGTTAAGCAAGTGCTTATTGAGGCAAGAATTGTTGAAGTAACTAAAGATTTTAGCCAGGATATTGGGATACGCTGGGGGGTATCAAGACCAACCCACTTAAGTGGTACACTGGAAGGTGCTAACGAGTTAGCGAGAGGCACAGCACCAGCCAATGTTGTCCCCTTGGAAAGAAGGTTAAATCTTGATTTGGCAGCTGCTCCTTTAACTGGAGCTACACCAGCCTCGGTAGGTATTGCGCTAGCTAAACTTAATGATAACATTCTGCTTGATCTGGAATTGTCTGCTTTGGAAAGCGAAGGGCGTGCTGAATTAATATCCAGTCCTCGCCTGATTACTACGAATCAACAGGCAGCAGTCATAGAGTCTGGTGAGGAGATACCCTATCAGGAGGCAACATCAAGTGGAGCGACTGCTGTTGCATTTAAAAAAGCGGTATTGAGTTTGAAAGTTACCCCACAAATTACGCCTGATGGTAAAATTTTGATGGATTTACAGATAAATCAGGATACTCCTTCCCCACAAACATTCCTTGGTGTTCCAGCAATAATAACAAAGGAGATTCAGACGAATGTTCTGGTTAATAATGGACAAACCATAGTACTTGGGGGTATTTATAAGCAAGATAAGAACAAGGTAATCAATAGAATTCCTTTCTTTGGTGAGTTGCCTGTTGTCGGTATTTTATTTAGTAATAGACAAATCACATTGAAAAATGAGGAATTACTGATTTTTATTACTCCAAGAATAATAACGAATGCCTTATCGATTACAACGATAGAGGGACGTGAAAAGGATGTTTATAAATAATCAAGATTGGACTAATTTTATCTCATTAATAAAGATAAAAAACATTAATTTAATAGCAGTGCCTCAACACGGTGAACATGTTATAATTAAAATGTAGCCCGTTATGATGTAATGGCATTTTGAAAAAAATTGCTCATCAGCGATGGATTGGGTAAAGTTGAAGTATCAACTTCAGCGATGGCAGAAAAATGTAATAAATAATTATTTTATATGGGTAATTAATGGTTATCCGTTGTAGAATGTCAGAAGTATTTTAGATAGTAATTGGATGTATTCCTAATTTGTGTTATTTACTTTAAATGCTTCAAATATAAGGTCTTGTGTTATTCTATCGAGGCTGTTGGAGCAGTAAATATCATGAAATCAACTAAGACGTGTATCTAATTTGTTGTTATAATAGCATGGCTAATTATGACAATTCAGTAGAAGAGGTAAGTAAAAAAAAATGAGCATAGTTAAAGTACGAAATATTTTTCTCATTGGTCCGATGGGTGCTGGTAAAAGTACTATAGGACGTGCTTTGGCAAAGGAGCTCAAACTAGAATTCTATGACTCAGATGAAGTAATTGAAGAGCGTGCTGGCGCAGATATATCGTGGATCTTTGATATAGAAGGTGAGGAAGGATTTAGGCGCCGAGAGCAAAAGGTCATTGATGAATTGACTCAAAAAACCAATATAGTATTGGCAACGGGTGGCGGAGTCGTGATTACTCCTGAAAACAGGAATGCCCTGGCAGGCCGTGGCACAGTGATTTATCTCAAAACATCTTTGCAACAGCAATTTGAAAGAACAAAGCGCGATACCAAACGTCCTTTATTACAAACAGAAGATCTTGAGGGACGCCTGGAGTCACTCAGAGATGAGCGAGAACCTTTTTATGACGAATTGGCAGATGTCAGTTTTGAAACAGATAAACTGACTGTAAAAGCTGTAGCAAACAATATAATAAAATACTTATATGGCGAAGTTTGAACTTTATGCCGAGGTTGATGTTTCGATTTCAGGGCATCAATATCCAATAATTATTTGCCGCAATGGTTTAATTGATCCTGAATTAATTAATCGTTTTATCACTTCAAAACAGGTGCTTATTGTTACTAATCGAACAGTGGCACCTTTGTATCTAGGCCATTTGCAATCTGTTTTACCCTCAAAACAATGCGATGTTGTTATTCTGGAAGACGGTGAAGAGCATAAAAATCAGCGCAGTTTATTTACTATTTATGATTCTTTGATTCAAAACAAACATCATAGAGATACCTCAATCATCGCTTTGGGTGGGGGAGTGATTGGTGATATGGCTGGTTTTGCAGCTTCTACGTACCAACGAGGAGTGCGATTTATTCAGCTGCCTACTACGTTATTGGCCCAGGTTGATGCTTCAGTTGGTGGTAAAACAGCGATTAATCATCCTGCCGGTAAAAATATGATTGGCAGTTTTTACCAACCTCAAGCGGTCATAATTGATTTAAATACCTTAAAAACATTACCTGAGCGTGAGTTTCGTGCAGGTATTGCCGAGATGATAAAATACGCTTTGTTGGTTGGCGGCTCTTTTTTTGAACGAATTCAAGAGGCTCTGCAACAAGGATTAACGGTACATAGTCCGGAGTTACCACTACTGATAGCAGAATGTTGTCAAGTTAAAGCTAAAATTGTAGAGCAAGATGAAAGGGAATCCGGGTTGCGTGCTTTGCTTAATCTGGGGCATACTTTTGCTCATGCGTTGGAAACGTATACCGATTATAAAAAGTGGTTACATGGAGAAGCCGTTGCCATAGGTTTATATTGTGCGGCTGTATTATCAGAGAAGAAGGGCTTGCTGGATAAACCAATTGTAGACCAGGTAGAAAAGATGCTTATACATGCTGGTTTGCCTCATAAAATTCCAAACTCCATAGATTTAATTCAATTAAGAGAGTTGATGAGTTTGGATAAGAAAATTAAAAATAATTGTTTACGTTTCGTAATGATTAAAAAACCAGGTGCTTGTTATATTGATGATTCAGTTACAGAAGATTGTTTGCATAATGCACTGATTAATGTGGTAGAAGGAGAACGAAAATGATAGATGGAAAGGAGCCTCTTGATGAGGGAGTTGCCAATCAGCCCAGAACTCTATTCAAACCAGGAGCCTGGCTTGCGAAAGTTGATTTCATTAATCATTTAATTCTCTTTAATAATGTACTAATAACCATTTTGTCAGAGAAAGAGGGTGGAAAAACTTGTTTTAACTCTTTGTTGAAAAGCCATTTGAACCAACAAATTAAATCAGTATCATTTAAGGCAAAACCGCCATTTGACAGTCAAGATATTATCAATGAGTTTGCCAGGCAGTTGCATCTTAATAATAAGGATAACAATATTGGTTCTCTTGCAGCACAAATTAATGAAAGAAAAACGCATGTTTTGCTGATTATTGATGATGCACATCACTTGCCTGAAAGTTTTATCAAGGAAGTGATGATTATTATAAAAAATCAGGAAGATTTTGGATTTTTCCATCTTTGTTTAATTTCTGATTATTCTATCGTTGCCACATTGAATAATCTTGCTGTTGAGCCGTTTAATAATTTAATACACACAATAGAACTCGGAGCATTAAGCGAGACTGAAACCAGAACCTATGTATTACAAAGAGCAATGGCTTCTCATTTAATCAACAGGCCACTTACTGACACGCAATTTAAACAGTTTTATCACTTAACCAAAGGGAACTTATCAAAAATCAATTCAAGCCTGGAATTATTTTTATCCAAGTGCGCTAATGAAAAGCAAAATAATAAAAAGGCAATTTTAAAAAGAATAAGTTTAGTCGCGAGCTTCGCTATTGTTGCAGGATTGTCCTATTTTTATTTTGATAATGTCTATAAAGCACCTGATAATACTCCCAAACTGCCAGATTTAGCTTCTGTAACTACACTTCCACCCATAAAGGACCTTATAAAAACTCCCACACAGCAAGCTGTCCCTAAACAAGAAGCTGTAAGCTATATTGCCTCATGGGAAGATTCTTCAACGAGGCAGTTAGTGCATTATGGGTTACCCAAAAAACAAATTTTAGATGATTTTATGGATGAAGAGGATACTCTTAATACAGTGGCTATTGTAGATAAGGTCGTTGTCATTCCAAAACTGAAAGCTAAAAACATTTCAGAACAGGTCGGGCAAGCGGTAGTTAGTCAATCAAAATTACCTCCTGTTCCTGATTCATCACAAACAAAATTAGCCAGTGAGCAACCAGACATCAAGAAAATTAATAGTAAGCTGTTTACTATACAATTGGCTGCCAGTCATAAAGTAGAGGATATCAACAGGTTTAAGAACCAAAACAAATGGTTAGCTCAGGCAAAAATAAGACATTTTACTAATGCGAAAGGTAGTTGGTACATATTAACTATCGGTGAATATGAGAGCAGGAATCAAGCTCTGTTGAATATAAAAAAACTACCAGGTGAGTTAGCCAAACTAAGTCCATGGATACGATCTGTGGAGGGACTTTCAAACATTGGTTAGACTAAGATAATCAACTTGGATATAGCCGTTAGTTATTGATTGATTCTGGGAAAATAGGCTTAAATCTGCTAATCTTAACTTAGCTATCAGAATTTTAAGGAGAAAAAGATGTATAAAAGGGTATTGTTTGCTACTGACTTTGATGAGGTTGGGGTGCGAGCAGCTGAGAAAGCTAAAAAAATTGCTGACGAGAATGGTGCTGATTTAATTTTAGTTCATGTTGTAGAGCCTATTCCAGCTTATGCTTACCCAGGTTTTGCTGGATTTGCAGAAGTAGAAATGTCTATTCGTGAGCAAGCTGAAAAAGAACTTAATGAATTGGCAGAAAAACTGGGTGTAGATGAAAAGCATCGTTTTATAGAGTATGGTTCAACTAAAAATGAAATCCTAAGGGTAGCAAAAGAACATAAAATTGATTTAATTGTGACAGGAAGTCATGGAAAACATGGCCTTTCTTTATTATTAGGTTCAACCGCTAATGCAATCTTGCACGGTGCTGAATGCGACGTCTTGATTGTAAGACCCAAAATAAGCCACTAAGAACGCCCTCTAACTAAAGAAATTCCGTACTACTTGGTAGTACGGATAATGCTTTATAGATTTCTCAATATCTCAGAAAACCAGTATACTATGTGTTTTTTATTCTGCTGATTAAAACGATTCATGAAATTGTTACGCGGTTCTACTCATTTTGCTATATTTGATAAGGGTGCAGTTGCCACTATTGGCAATTTTGATGGCGTGCATTTAGGGCATCAGCATTTGATTAAGACCCTAAGAGCAAAGGCTGATGAAATGAACTTGCCTTTAGTTATTTTATTGTTTGAGCCTCAGCCTAAAGAGTATTTTCACAGAGAGAAAGCACCAGCACGACTTTCTACCTTGAGAGAAAAAATAGATGTCTTAAACTTATGTCAGGTGGATTACATCTATTGCATCAAGTTTGATGCAAGGCTGGCTCAAACTCCCGCTTTGTATTTTGCTCAGTTTTATTTATTTGAAGCATTGAAAATACGCTACCTTCTGGTTGGCCAGGATTTTCGTTTTGGCAAAAGCAGAGAAGGTGATGTTAATTTACTCAAAACACTAGGTGCTAATTATTCCTGTGAAGTGACAGTGCAATCTGATTTTCTTATAGAAAATGAAAAAATCAGTTCGACGAGAATCAGAGAAGCCTTGCAACAGGGAAATTTACGTTTCGCAGCCAAGTTGTTGGGAAGACCATACAGCATGTGTGGACGTGTTATCAAAGGGGATGGTCGTGGTCGTCAATGGGGGATACCGACAGCCAATTTAGGCATGCATCGTTTATCGATCCCTTTGCAAGGTGTATATGCTGTACAAGTCCATATTAATTCGAATGTTTTTTATGGGGTTGCAAATATTGGAAAGCGGCCAACTGTAGCTGGAACCAAAAATATTTTGGAGGTCCATTTATTTGATTTTCACGGATCTCTGTATGGTCAGCTAGTGCAGGTAATTTTCTTGCACAAACTTCGAGATGAAGTTAAATTCTCAAGTGTGGAAGCGTTAATTACGCAGATTAATAGTGACATCATATTGGCAAAGGCCTATTTAAAACAGAATTGGCTTGATAGTGTGATTGATTCATCGAATGATGTTGCGAATGGAATCAATAATACCGTTTAATTTACCCTTAATCCGGGTATTTTTTGTAAGCTCCCTTTGGGCTGTGCAGACGAAACAGAACAAGGGCATTTAAAATTATCAAAAACTTAATGATTTGGCAGAGTAGGCACCTATGGCAGAATATAAAGATACTTTAAACCTTCCAAACACTTCATTTCCAATGAAAGCAAGTTTGTCAGTGCGAGAACCTGAAATGTTGGCGGATTGGCAAGCAAAGGGAATTTATCAGAAAATTCGTAAAGCTCGTGTTGGAAGTAAGCGATTTATTTTGCATGATGGTCCGCCCTATGCCAACGGGCATCTCCACTGTGGGCATGCGCTCAATAAAATTCTCAAAGATATTATTATTAAATCAAAAACCTTTAGTGGTTTTGATGCCCCCTTTGTCCCCGGTTGGGATTGTCATGGCTTGCCTATAGAATTGAATGTAGAAAAAAAAGTAGGTAAAGCAGGGAGCAAGATTAGTCCAAGAGAATTTCGTGCCAAATGTCGAGAATACGCAGCAAGCCAAATTGATATACAAAGAGATGAGTTTCAACGATTGGGAGTCTTGGGAGACTGGTATAACCCTTATGTGACTATGGATTATCATTATGAAGCCAATATAGTAAGAGCTTTAGGTTTAATGATTAAAAATGGCCATTTACAACAAGGCTTTAAACCCGTTCATTGGTGTATAGATTGCGGATCCGCGTTGGCTGAAGCAGAGGTGGATTATGAGGATAAAACTTCTCCATCCATTGATGTGGCGTTCTCAGCAGTAAATCCATCCGAGTTCCTTAATTGCTTTGGAACTCAGCCAGCGGTGAAACCATTAATTCTGCCTATTTGGACTACAACGCCATGGACATTGCCAGCTAACGAAGCGGTTTGTTTGCATCCTGAAATTGATTATGCATTGATTGATGCAGGTAATTCTTATTATATCGTGGCTACTGATTTGGTTGAGTCGGTTATGGCACGTTATGGAATCAGCCATTACAAAACATCGGGCTCCGCTAAGGGGCGAGTCTTTGAGCATTTTAAACTGCAGCACCCATTTTATAAGCGTCAGGTTCCCGTAGTTCTTGCTGAGCATGTGACAACAGAATCTGGTACGGGTTGTGTACATACTGCACCTGCTCATGGCCCTGATGACTATTTGGTAGGCCAGTCCTATCAGTTGCCGTTAATAAATCCTGTTATGGCCAATGGATGTTTTGCTGAGAATGTGGAGTTATTTGCAGGCATTTCTGTATTGAAAGCGAATGAGACTATTCTGACAGTTTTGTCGGAACGGAATGTTTTGTTAGCTAGTGAATCTATCAGGCACAGTTATCCGCATTGTTGGCGTCATAAATCGCCAATGATATTTCTGGCTACGCCCCAGTGGTTTGTCTCAATGGATAAATCCAATTTGCGGCAAGCAATAATTAACGAGATAGATAAGGTTAACTGGGTTCCTGACTGGGGTAAGGCGCGCATCAGTAATATGGTTGAAAATAGGCCTGACTGGTGTATATCAAGGCAGAGATCTTGGGGAACACCCATGCCATTGTTTGTGCATAAAACCACCAGAGAATTACATCCTGATACTTTGGAGTTAATAGAGAAGGTTGCTGTGATGATTGAGAAATCAGGCATAGACGCCTGGTTTGATCTGGATAGCTCTGAGTTGCTTGGCGATGATGCCAAACACTATGATAAAATCACAGACACCATGGATGTTTGGCTAGATTCCGGAATATCACATTATAGCGTTTTAAAACATAATAATGATTTAGATTTTCCGGCTGATGTCTATTTTGAAGGATCCGACCAGCATAGAGGTTGGTTTAATTCCTCATTAACAACTGCAGTTGCAATGTATGGAGTTGCTGCTTACAAAACCGTATTAACTCATGGGTATACTGTTGATGCTGAGGGAAAAAAACTATCAAAGTCTAAAGGAAATTATGTTGCTCTAGATAAATTAGTGAATCAGCATGGTGCGGATATTTTAAGATTATGGGTAGCGTCAACTGATTATCGTCATGAAGTAAGTATTTCTGAGGAAATCATTAAGCGTAACGCGGATGCTTATCGAAGAATTCGTAATACAGCGCGATTTTTATTAGCTAATTTATTTGACTTTAATCCAGCCAGTGATTGCATTGATGCCAAGGAGTTATTAGAGCTGGACAGGTGGGCTCTAAAGCGTTGCCAACTTTTACAAGAAGAAATAATTACTGCCTATGAAAATTACCACTTCCATTTGATTTACCAGAAAATACACAACTTCTGCGCAGTGGATATGGGTAGTTTTTATTTGGATTTGATAAAGGACAGGCAATACACCACAGCAAAAGACAGTATAGCGAGACGATCTTGCCAAACAGCGATGTATCATATGGTCAAAGCATTCACTATCTGGTTAGCGCCTATCTTATCTTTTACAGCTGAGGAAATATGGCAAACAATACCTGGGAATAATAGCGAATCTATTTTTATTGAGCATTGGTATGATGCCTGGCCAACTATTGACGCAGTGAACATGGAGGATTGGGAACAGCTGCATATCGTTCGTGATGAAGTAAACAAGGCTTTAGAAGAAACCAGGCAAAGAGGTGAAATTGGTTCTGCATTGGCGGCTGAGGTAACTGTTTATGCTGATGCCAAGGCATTACCAAAATTAACGCGTTTAGGCGAAGAGTTACGCTTTTTATTCATTACATCAGAAGCCAAAGCTTGCCCAATTAGTCAATCCCCCAAAGGATTAGCTGTTACTGATTGTGGGGTATCAATACAGGTTACAGCCAGCGTTCACGAAAAGTGTGCTCGATGTTGGCATAGACGGGAAGATGTTGGTCAAAATCAAGAGCATCCTGAACTGTGCTTGCGCTGTGTAGGAAACATCAGCGGATATCATGAAGAGAGGCTTTACATATGAAAAAATGGCCTTGGCTTGTACTTAGTTTTTTAGTAATTATCTGTGATCAGTTAAGTAAGTATTGGGTTGGGGTGTTGTTAACTCCATATAAACCCATGCCAGTTATGCCTATGTTGAATTTCACTTTAGCTTTTAACACAGGCGCTGCTTTTAGTTTTTTAAGCGGCGCAGGCGATTGGCATAGGTGGTTTTTTGCAGGGTTTAGTTTTTTAATGAGTATTATTTTGCTGATTTGGTTAGTACGTACTCCAGAACAGGCACGATTTCAATCTGTTGGGATAAGTCTTATTCTAGGAGGCGCTATTGGCAACTTGATTGACAGAGGTCTTCATGGTTATGTGATTGATTTTATTGACGTTTATTATAAACACCACCATTTTGCCACGTTCAACTTGGCCGATAGCGCTATATGTATAGGAGCCGCAATTTTAGTTCTGGATTTATTGATTCGTAGGGAATAGACTCAAACTGCCTAGGAAATAATGTCATAAGTTAGTGTCCTCATGTTTGACTATCCTCTAACAGTCGGGTTTGTGTTCTGGTTAGATGCAAATAATCCTGAAAGCACAGAATAGATGGCTATTTTCATTCAAGATGAGCAAAACAAGGACTTTGTTGGTAGGAGGCTGATCTCTTACAGAAATAATAGTGCCGAAGTGGTTTAGTATCTTAGCCATTTTCTAAGTCAAAATACTATACCAAAGCTTGTCATGCATTATTAATGGAAAACAATGCTTACCAATTAGAATCGATTTATTTTCAGATAATTGATTGTGCCAACCTAACTAATCCATTCAGTTGCTTATGGTCAGGGTTATGAATAATTACTGCTGCTACAGCTGGCAAGTTTAGGAAAAGCTCAGCTTCATTCCAGTCAATTTCAGCTGGGAACAGATTTAATCCTGGTAAATATTTGCTTAGAGCATTACAAAATGTCAGATTGGCAGGGTAGGGTCGCACTTGTTTAAATCCAATATTCGCTGCGGCCATAGCTTCTGATATGGTAGCTACACTTGGAAAATAGCACATCGAATAAACACTTGCAGTTTGGGCTATAGAAGCTAAAAAGCCGGGGCTAGAGGCAAAATGTACACCCGCCTGGTAGCATTGCTCTAATTGTTGAGTATCAATTATGCCGCCGGCTCCAATTTTTAGAGATGGGTATTGTGTTTTAATCTTTACCAATAAATTGGTATCGGTCGAGTTGATCTCTACTAAATCCAAATCGGAATTTGCAATTTGATCGAGTCTGTCAAATAAAAAATTATCGATATCCAGTGATATGATCACAGATTGATTACCTAAGATTTTTTCAATAATCATGTTTTATTCCGAAAATTCTGCAATAATCTTTCAATGTTAGAAGACTTGCTGATTGTTGGCAAGGGTATTGATAAGAAAAACAACAATTTGTTTGATGATGAGGTGGGGAGGGGTAGAGCACCCTGAATTATGATTCTCAGATAATAATCCAGGGTAGGGAGATGAAAGATAATTCTATCTTATGATGTCTTGAATGGAGATAAAGACGGGGTAGGGTTAAATCGTTGCTCAAGGACTTCATCTGTTTTGCTTCTTATAGAAGTAACACTGGGTTTTGTAGTATCTACCCCATATTGCTCAAGAGTTTGCAGCATACGTTGCATAGTTTGAAACGGTATTGCTCCAGAGCGCGGCACTTCCTTAAGTAGTTCACCAGTAAAATAAGTACGCGCTTTTGGATCGGCAATTTTAATACTGAGCGCCAGCAGATCATCAAAGGTAACTTTAACATTTTCATTTTTTTTCATTTCATCTATCTTCGTCTTGAAAAAAGTAGTCACTGACGCCAAGCTCGGGGTTGGTTTCGGTGAACTGGTTGTACTTCCTCCAGAAGGTGTTAAGACAGGTGATTCAGTATCTAAAGTTGGTTGGTTGAGTTGATTTAAAGCCACACCAACTGTAGATTGAAGTTTACTTATGTTATTGGCTATTTCTATTTTTTCTTTTCCATTGTCTTCTAATTGTTGTTTCGTCTCTTCAACTCTTTCTTTATGAATGGTTGTTTCTAAACCTTTATTATGATGTACTAATTTCTTGACGGTCATTGGTGTTTCATACTGAAGTTTATGAAAATCATGCTCAGCTTTTTTTTGTTTTTCCGGACTGTCTTTGATAGATTCCCAGTCTTCACCTTGTTTTAAAAGATAAAATTTGCCGTCTTTTTCAAGTATTTTTTGTTCTTTATGGATAGGATAGAATTTACCGCCTAAATTAAACAGTTGTTGATCTTTACCTATCACGTAATGCGCATCATTTAATGATGTCACTTCCTCTCCTTTCTCATTAAAAAAGGATTTTTCTTTTCTATGTACTGCAAGCATATCTTGTAGATTTGCCAATTTTAAATTTAATCCATTATGTTTATGCAGCAATTTGGTGGCTTCCTCGTTTTCTTTGGGATCTGTGCTCATAATAAGATTATTTATTGTTTCCAATTGTTTTTCCATTTCCAAACTAAGCTTATGAATTAGAGCTTCCATCTTGATGGTTGCAAGATCATGTTTAGATTGGCTATAGTCTTTTTGGGCTTTTTCTAATGCTGCAGGATTATTCTTAATGGCATCCCATTGACCTTTTTGCAGGAGATAGAATTGTCCTTCATGTTCTACTACTTCCTGGTCTTTATTAATGGCCAGGTGCGCGTCTTTTAATGAGCTGACCGGGTTTCCTTTTTCGTTAACATAGGATTTTTTACCTGTATGAGCGTCATGCAAAACTTGCAGGTTAGCCAGTTTTGCTTTTATGTCATGATGCTCACGCTGTAAGGATTGAACGGTTTTCTCATCGCCTTTATGCTTTTCCATCAGTTGAGTGAGTTTCTCACTGTCTTTGCTGAAGGCTTCCATTTTTTCATTAATTTCGGATAGTGATAACTCTTCAGAATCAGTGAGAAGTTTTTCAAACCCTTCCAAATTTTCTTCATAGGTTTTGTACTTGTCTTCAAGATCTTTGCCTTGACGTTCCAGCTTATCCAGTTTTTTTTCTAATTCTTCGCCTTTCTTAATATTCTCTTGAGCACGTTTAATAGCTTGTTCATATTCATCCAGCATTTTTTGAATTTCTTTATCAGCTTGCGAAGTGGATGAAGTGGACTGTTGGCTTGGCTTGCTTGCTTTTTCAGCATTTTTTATGGCTTTTTCATTGTATTCCCGAATAATTTCTTTGACTTTTTCCGCAGCATGGGATTTTTTGGATAAATACCACAAAAACAATGCGGCCATTAATCGGCGTTTAAAGAGCTCATGCTCCATTCTGTCTTGTTGATTTTGTAGATTGATGTTTCTTTGCAGAGCCATTTGGGCGCCTAATTCAGCTATTACGTCTTTACCCGCCGGAGATAAAAGAAATTTTTTGACCTGGGATGCGTTTTTTAACCCTTCTCGGCCCAGATTAATGGTGGAGCCTCTGTCTTCCTTAGCCTGTGGATCAAGCAAGCTGGATTCTATCCATTTCTCAAAAGAAGTTTTAAAGGGCTTGACTGGCTCATTGGGTTGAGATTCTTTTTTAGTGGTGGGCATTGATAGCTTATCTTCTTTTTTACTATCCTCAACACGCATTTTTTCTAAAACAGGTTCCTTTTCCTTGGTTTTTACGGATTCAAGACTCCCTTCTGATGTTTTAACTTGATGTGATTTGTTATCTTTTGCCATAAGTAGGATCCTTAATCAATCGCCCCCAGTTATCTTATATTATACACAATGTTGACCAATAAAGCATCAGTTTATTCATGTTTTAACAGGATCATATCATTTACTATCGTGCGATCTTGAGTTTGCAACTCATGCATGATTGGAGCCGTTTTTTGCTGAATATTAGTATTTCATCTTAGAAGCAAGTAGAATAATTTGCAAATAAAAACCATGAAATCAATGCAATTAGATTTGGAAGTGTTTAGATAGTCAGTGTATGTTCTTGAGGCATTGTGTCTGGTGTTTGTGTGGTACCATGAAACAGACCTGGAAAATGCAGTTGTTGGGATTTCGGATTATCTTTGACTTTATTGGTGGAGCTCCTTTCGTCCAATAATAAATTGCGTAACAAGCAGTGACTGTCTGAGTGAGGAATTAATTCGCAACGTCTGGGATCATCGAAATAGTATTGATTATCCTGCACCATTTTATGTGTCAGTATATCCTCATCATGGAATGCCCATTGATATACTTTTCCACGATTTATTTCTATTAAGGAAAGCAAATATTGCTTTAATTCACCCGCTTTGCTATCTATGTGGTTACATAAGGTAGTCAGCCCATATGCGCTTGTTGAGAACAAAACTCCTGCTGAATGATCCCAAATCTGTCCGAAGTGATAAAGGATAGTACCGGTAGAATAAGCAAGAAGTCGGGAAATAGGGTTAATAATAGATAAATTTATTCTTATTGTTAGTGAAAGTATGTCTATCATAGGGAGAATCAAAATATTTTTAATCAGCTGCAGGAGGGGTAAAAAAAGCAGCCTTATGCCATTAATGCCTATGTTTGTGACTGGATTATCTGAAAAATGGCCAAAAGGGGAAGTAAATCCATAAAGAGGGGAAAGCGTAAATTCAGATATGAAGTTATTTGTGGATGGACGCTCTGCTATATCGATGAGTAATTTCCCAATCGCACTGAAGTTACCTAATACAGACAGTAATTTGCGGAAAAAATTGGTAATTCCTCTAAAAGGGACGTGTATTAAAAGCGAACTAGCCTCAAGTAAGGGGATGGTTAAAATAGCTAAAATAAGATCAACACTTGCGGCTAAAGTTTGTTTACCCAGTTGTTTTATCAATTTGCCACTTTTTTTCCAGCCATTTATAAATCCATCAAAAAAACCATAGTAAAAACCTTCAAAAAAAGGTGCAACCAATAATTTTCCAATATTTATAATATTCTTGCAAAACCACTTGCAAGTCCCAAGGAACCAGTCATCACCCGGGTGCATAATGGTATCATAGATAGCGGCACCTCCTTTACCTCCAAGAGCAGCATAATTGGTATAAGGAAAGTCACCCATTTCATGTTGTAGTGAAGGAATCGCTTTTGTTAAACCATAACCAAGGCTAAGCGCTAAAGATACAATAATAGCAATTTCTGCCGGGTCTTCTTTCAGGACAGAGACAGCATCGACAAAGAACTTATCCAAATTGCCGCTCACTACCATACCTTGCCAGAGAGTTACAGAGGCAGAAATAGCTTCTGAAGTCTTGCCATGATTCATCAAGTGAGCCAATTTTTGCACAGGCTCAATTCCATAAATCAAGCCACTTAAGTGCAGCTTTTTTAAAATGTCAGCGAGAACATTGGGTGCGAGTACAGCTCCTGCGCCATAGACATAAGCTGCCATGGCAAGAGTTCCAATCATAGGGTTACGTTCGCTAGTGTCTATAAAAAATCCGGCTAAATGGCGTACTACGCCCAAAGCTCTGTGCAAAGGATTTTCATAGGTGTGCACAGTAGGGGGATGGTTCGCTCTTGCAATGACATAGGGGCTGTTGTTGATCTGATCACTAATGAACTCTTCAAGAGTTTGACCATTCGCGAGAAGTCCATGATTTTGGAGCGCTTCATGCAGAGAGGTTCTTTTAATTTTTTTGGATTTTGGACGCTGATCTCTTTCTGAAAGATGTTGTTTAGGGGCATGAGTTGCATGCACATGATTAAAAAATTCTTCATGCAGGTCATGTATGATGAATTGGCTCATGCTTTTGTAAAAACCTTTAAAAAAATCAGGTATACGGGAAATAAAAGCTTTGAAACGGAGGCTGATTCTTTCAGGCAAGTAAAGATGTCTTTTGCTGATTTGGCTTAAAATATATAAATCCTCTCCATCCGGCAAAGGATAAAAGAGTTGATCATGAATAAAATATTTGAGATGAATCAGCTTATTTTCGAGTCTTAACAGAACGGCATTTTTTTGAGGCACAATAACCCAATTACCATTAGGTAAGTGGCTTAGTAATCTTTTCGCCTCTTTTATACTGCTTACCTCTGTCTGTTGTGCTGAGTTTTCCACTAGATGATTTACCATCGCAGCCAGACTATTATAACCTCTTTGAGGCAGTCCTTTGAGTTTGTAGTAAGGCGTTATTTTGGTAATAGATACTCCATCAGAGCGTTTTTGTATTTCAGTTTTATGACTTGGTTTTGTTGTGATTGCCAGATAATTAATCCAATCGTGACCGTCATGCCAAAGTTTACTTATGAATCGTTCCAGTTTTGCAAAGCGATTGGCCGGGATGTTGTTTAATGCTGGCGCAGGGCAGAGTTGGTATTGCTGACAAATTACCCTGAGCGCATCGTCAAGCTCACTGCTACTGTGCCCAATATGGATTTCACTATCCCAAACAAAACAAGGAGTAATTGGTTTTCCAAGTTGTGTTTTAGTCACTTTGGTAAAGTCCATTTGATCCTGGCGAGAAACAGAAAAAACTCGGTTAAACCGATAATGCTGTGCTGTTTTGTGCGCATCATATAGCATATAACCAAAACTTCCTTCTGAAACCACAGGATTATTGGCTATCATTCGATTGTCGTTCTGGCAATGTTCAATAATGGAAATGATTTTTCTTCTTAACTCCTCCTGTCCAGCATGATCATGAGGTTTTAATTGTCTTTCTTTTTTCAATAGATGGTTTAAGGAACGGATGCAAGCATTAGCCAGGTTAATTTTTTCTTCCTGCTCATGGCTTAGGGGTTTTTTATAGCTTTCAGCTTGAACTTTATAGCGATTGATGTGATTTATAACATCAGCAACTAGCGAAGATGGTCTGTCTCCCGGAAGAATTTTTAACAGTTCAGGGTTATGAGTGAATAGCATCAGCTGAACTGTTTTCTTGTTGTGATTGGCTATTAAGCGTAGTCTGTCTCCTCCAGGAAGGAGATATTCCATATTATAATTACCATAAAATACTGTACCGGCTTCGTGACTGAAAATACTTCCAGTGATAGTTGGCATCGCTTTGTGTGTGTGCGGAGTAACTCTGAGTGGAATAATAACTTGAGTTTGGCCATCAGTAGTTTCAAAATCAGGCATAAAGATTTATTTGTTTTAATATATGGTAAAAGGATATTGTCATTAATTTAGTGATTTTTTATCGCTTAAGTTGGTTTTGAAGAAAAGTAAAGCCCATTTAAGCTAAAATAATACAAAATCGTTTAATTTAATGCCATTAATGCACAGGGTACTCGAATTGGAACAGAAATAGCAAGCCTATTTAATGAAAAATTTGGTATCTCTGGAAGTTTTATGACATGGCTGTTAGAATGTTTTAAAAATAAACAGGAATCAAGATTAATGAGTAGTTATTGTGGTTATATTGCTTTAGTTGGCAGGCCAAATGTTGGCAAATCAACCTTATTGAATCGTATTTTACAGCAAAAATTAAGTATTACCTCGAGAAAACCACAAACCACGCGCCATAGTATTTTAGGAATTCGCACAGAAGGTGAATTTCAGTTTGTTTATGTAGATACTCCTGGTATTCATCAGGGTAATGCGAAAGCAATTAATCGCATGATGAATAAAACTGCGATTAGTGTACTACGTGACGTGGATGTGATTGCCTTTCTAGTTGATGGAACGCATTGGAAAGACGAAGATGAGTATGTGTTGAATTTAATCAAACAAGCTAAAGTTCCTTGCATCCTGGTAGTTAACAAAGTTGACAAGATAACTGATAAAACACAACTTTTGCCCTGGATAGAGCAAATAAGTCAGCGATATCAATTTGCAGCCATTATTCCTTTGTCGGCGAAAACTGGTTTGCAGGTGGATGAGCTGGAAGGCAAATTAAAGAATTATCTGCCAGAGGGACCTCATTTGTTTCCTGATGATCAATTCACCGATCGGTCTACAAAATTTTTATGTGCCGAATTGCTCCGTGAAAAAATTTTCCGCTTTTGTGGACAAGAATTGCCTTATTCTGTAACAGTAGATATTGAATCATTTAAGGATGAGGGCAATTTAATTCGTATTCATGCCTTGATTTTAGTAGATAAGGATAATCACAAGCGCATGATCATTGGTGATAAAGGCCAAAAATTAAAAGAAATGGCAACTAATGCCCGTTTGGACATGGAAAAAATGCTAGATAAAAAGGTTTTTTTACAGTGTTGGTGTAAAGTAAAGTCAGGCTGGTCTGATGATGAGCGAATACTGAAGCAATTGGGATATGACCAGTAAATCGCTGAATGCTTGGGTAATTCATAAGCAATGGTCTGGAGATACCAGTGCCAGACTAAAGCTTTTTACTAGGGAACTGGGATTAATTAATTGCTTGTGCAAGGGAGGGCGAACTCCCAAGAAACAGTCATTACTTCAAGCTTTTATTCCTCTGTGGGTTAGTATCGAAGAGCGTTATGATCAATATTACACACGAAACATTGAAAGCACTTCATCCAGACTGGATCTTGAGGGACATTCTCTTTTTTCAGGCCTGTACATCAATGAGTTACTCTATTATACGCTGAGCCCGGATTTCCCCGACCCGGATTTATTTGATGCTTACTTGTTCACCTTAAATGGCATAGCATTAGCTAGAGAAAGAGAGGCGATAGAAGCTTTGCTGCGTCGTTTTGAATGGGCTTTGCTTAAGGCTTGTGGATACACGTTTTCATTTCTTCATGAGGCGCGAACGGGAGAGTTAATTGTTCCCGATTCTTATTACCAATTTGTAGCTGGGGAGGGTTTTATTTTAGGTGGTGATAAAGAAATACCTGGTGAGCATTTACTTGCTATAGCAGCAGATAATTTAAGTGAGTCCGCTTATTTAAAATCAGCGAAATTCATTATGCGTCAGGCAATCAATCATCTTTTGGGTGGACGGGAAATCAAGGCTCGGTCCTTGTATGGACCGGCCTGAGATAGTGGTATGATCGCCAAGTGCTTCGATGCTATCAAATCAGGTCTAGGGTCTATTATGTGAGGTTAGGTCTGGATAGATTTTCGATTTCTTCCACAGGATTTTGCTCCTGAATTTTAATAAAACCAATTTGCTCTTTTAAAGTACCTTTAGGATTGAGTTTACTTCCCAATGAAATAGCAAGATTATCTAATCTATCAACCAAAGCACGTGAGGTAGTGTAATTACCAGCATCAATTTCCTTGACAATGTCATCAACTACTTTGACATGGTGTCTATTCCAATGAAAAGTGAAAATTCGTCTGAATTTGGCCCACCAGGTGTTGCCTCCTTTAGTATAATCATCAAGAACAGTTCTAATGGCATGTATCTTTTTGTATTCTACATCATTTCTGTGGAGCTGATGGCGAGGATCATTCATAATTTCTTGAAAAGCATTTCGCCATAATTCATGATATGCAGCAAAATTTCCGGGGATCGTTGCAGAAACAGGCCTTCTTGTACCAGGGAACTGGCTTTCTGCGCGTACTTCTTGTCTTCCAGTTCGTGAAGGTGTACCAGTATAGGGAGTGAGCTGGCCTGTTCTGGTTGAAGTAAGACTCTCGTCAAGAGCTGACTGATAATTCACTGTGGCGGGAAAAAGGCTGCGATTATAAGCAAATTGTTCTTTGGGAATCGCCAATGCTTGTTCAGGAGGGTGTCCCATGCCAACGGCCCAGGGATCAACGATTAGCGTACCAATTGGAAAAACTTCAGCGGTTAATTGCTGTGGGGGTTGAGGGAGTCTGCTTCCTTTAGGAACGAGTAAGGTAATATTATGTAAATACCGGCCGTTACTATGCATACTTCCTATAACGGCAACATCATACTGAGTTCTTATTTGTGGATCATCTAACAATACTCCTGCAGAGTGGTAAGCAAAATTGCTGCATTCAGAGACACGAACTGCCTCGCCATCAATTTTAAAACTTGATTTTTTATTTCTTTGCTGAGCAAATTTAATATATTCCTGAGCCGATTTAGGGGTTAAGAGCTGGGGAGCTCCCCATTGACTAAAAGGTGGTGTTCTGGATAAGGAGTTTGTACTGTATTTTTGGTATCTTTGTCCGCTAGCTATGCCTTCAGGAGTCTGAGCAAGGCAATGTGGAAAATTCCCAATATCAGCAACAACAAATTTTTGATATTGTTCTTGCTTCAGTCTCTCTTGTATCTGTTGGGGGGCAATAGCCATAAATTACTCCGATAACTGATTTGAGTTTATTGTGGCGGTTATTTCTTAACCATGATTTCTTTAAAAATATAGTGCTTTTCTTTTTATGGATATGAATAAAAAAATTACCTCTTGGGTTGTTATTTTTACTGAATCTTGATTATGATAATTGTGATTTCATAATTAATTCGGTTTTTTATTTAAGCCTTTATCGCTTTCTGCGGTTTCTTGACAAGGTGACATACAACTGAGAAAAGTAAATTTTTGCAAAAACTTAAATACACTATGGGAGTCTGGCGATTTTTTAGAATAATTTAGTTCATCTGTTTCATGCACTTCAATTGGATTGCCGATTAAATCGAGGTCCGTTATCCTGGTATTGGTTTCAAGTATTTTTTTACCTGCTGCTGTAATTTGATTACTACCCAGATGAAGGGTACTCAAAGACGTGTTATTAGCAAAATGGAGTGTTGATTTATCGGTTATCGCGTTTTTTCCCAAAATAAGTAAAGTCAGTTGATTGTTTTTAGCTAATTCAATAGCTCCAATATCAGAGACATCACAAGCGCTTGCAATCAGCTCTTTTATATTGATATTACTTGCTAATGCTATAACCCCCTCATCTTCCAGACTATTGAAGCAGAGATCGATTTTCTTAAGATTGGATTGAGCAAGATAGCCTGCTCCTACTTTGGTTATCTTATTATAAAGTGCATAAAGGGTTATCAGTTTGGCGTTAGCGGCTAGAGCTTTAACTCCCTCGTCACCAATCTCGTTAAAACTGACATCTAAAGTAGTAATGTGGTTATCTTCTGATAGCCATTGAGCACCCTCCGGACCAATATTATTATGGCTAATGTTAAGGGATGAAACCGATGTTTTATTAACAAAAAGCTTCACACCATTGGCTGTAATATCATTATGTGACAGGTCAAGACTGGTTATGGCAGGATGATTTTGAAGAAACTCACATAGCAGTGGTATGTCATTATCTCTAAGATTTAAAAAGGATAATGAGAGTTGATTAAGATTTTTATCATAGCCTTTTTCCAAATCCGATAATGTTAACACCAAACACCATGTTCAATTATAATTAAAATTGTTTAATATTTTACTTGAACAAGAAAATCATATCAAGTTTTTTGTTCAGTTTATGATGATTCAGGGAAATGTTATCAGTGCCTATTATTCAGGCATCAGTTTGACTTCAATATTATAATTTCTTTAAAGTGGTAGTGAATAAAGTAAAGTATGGTTAAATGCTTTAGGTAGTGCCGTTTAAACTGATTGAAATAAGGTAACGTGAATAGCAGTTTGTCAAGAACTGCATTATACTCTGCATTTTATATTTTTTGGTGCAAAATGAATAAAGAGTTATTGTTAGGTGTTAATATTGATCATATAGCAACCATAAGACAAGCACGAGGAACTCGTTATCCTGATCCTGTCCAGGCAGCAATGGATGCTGAAGAAGCAGGGGCAGATGGAATTACTTTGCATATGAGAGAGGACTTACGACATATTCAGGCGCGTGATGTCAGATTGATTAAACAGGTTCTGCAAACACGTATGAATCTTGAGCTGGCGGTTACTGAAGCCATGCTTGATTTTGCCGAGGAAATATCGCCGGAGCATGCTTGCTTAGTGCCTGAAAAGCGGGAAGAACTAACTACAGAAGGTGGATTGGATATTTTGACTCACCGAAATGTGGTGGAAAAGGCAGTACGTCGCTTACAATTAATGGGAAGTGAGGTTTCTTTATTTATTGACCCGGATAAAGAGCAAATAAGAGCTGCGGTTGATGTTGGGGCGCCAGTTATCGAATTGCACACTGGGTGTTATGCTGATGCCACCTCAGAGGAAAAGCAGCATTATGAATTGCAACGAATTAAAGAGGCAGCTGAATTTGCTGCCAGTTTAAACTTGGTAGTGAATGCCGGTCATGGGTTGCACTATCATAATGTTAAACCGATTGCAGCGATTAGGGAGTTAAATGAACTTAACATAGGACATGCCATTATTGCCAGAGCATTATTCTGTGGATTAAAAGAGGCAGTAAGACACATGCGCCAATTAATGCAGGAAGCGAGACTTTATGTCAACGACTGATGTCATTGTTGTACGTATCACTGGCGATTCTGGTGACGGAGTACAATTGGTAGGTGAACAATTAACCATTAGCGCGGCATTGACAGGACGTGATGTGCGTACTATGCCTGATTTCCCGGCAGAAATCCGGGCTCCTGCTGGAACAGTTGCGGGTGTCTCAGGATTTCAGTTGGCAATGGCGGAAAGGGCTATTTTTACTGCCGGAGAGTCATTGGATGTTTTAGTGGCTTTAAATCCAGCTGCATTAAAAAACTCACTTCAACATTTGAATCAAGGTGGTTTATTGATCATTAATGAAGACAGTTTTCAAGAAAGAGATTGGCAAAAAGCAGGTATCGATAAGAGTTTCCTGGATAATTGTCGAGAACATTATCACATTGTTGCTTTCCCATTAATTACACAAACTATTCAGGCAGTTGAATCCATTAACCTTACAAAACCACAGGCTGTCAAAACCAAGAATTTTTATATTTTGGGATTGGTTTTGTGGTTGTTTGATTTGCCTACAGAAACTTGCCAGGCTTTTATCGCTAAAAAGTTTAAAACAAATCAGGCCATAGCAAAAGCCAATGAATTGGCTTTGTTGGCAGGATATAATTATGCTATGACTCTGGAGCTTTCCCGTCGGGATTACATGCTGGGGGAAGTCAACAGGCATTCAGGTGAGTACAGGCAAATCACTGGAGTTGAGGCAGTAGGGTTAGCTCTGGCTACATTAGCTACTCAGACACAAGTTCCACTGCTGGTGTCAGGTTACCCAATTACACCGGCTTCTGCTATTTTGCATGAATGTGCTCGCTTATCTGATTACGGCGTACAGTTAATACAAGCCGAGGATGAAATTGCCGCTATTTGTTCTTGTATAGGGGCTGCTTATGGTGGTCGTTTAGCTCTGACCTGTACTTCAGGGCCTGGACTTGATTTAAAATGTGAAAGCCTGGGCTTGGCTGTTGTGACGGAGCTGCCCTTGGTGCTAGTTGATGTGCAAAGAGCGGGGGCTTCAACAGGTTTGCCCACAAAAACCAGCCAGAGTGATTTAAAGCAAGCTTTGTATGGTCGCCATGGCGAGGCACCTTTACCTGTGATTGCAGCTCAATCCCCTGCTGATTGTTTTAATACAATTATTGAAGCCTTCAGGATAGCCATCAAGTACATGACTCCAGTTATTGTATTACTCGATGCTTATTTGGCGAACGCGGCAGAGCCCTGGGAAATTCCTGCTTTGGATTCTCTCAATATACCAAAACCGGAGTTTAATCGTTTTACCAAACCCTATCATCGAGATGAATTTTTAAGTAGAAGCTGGAATGTTCCTGGAACTTCCGGGTTTATTCATCAAATTGGAGGCTTGGAAAAGCAAGGCGATGAAGGACGAGTTAGTTACGATGCTGAGAATCATCAAAAAATGGTGATTACACGCGCCGAGAAAATAAAGGGTATTGCAAGAGATTATCCTGCTTTGGTTCTTGAGGGTGATATGACGGCTCCCACGCTTGTTATAGGTTGGGGTAGTACTTTTGGTAGTTTAAAGTCTGCTGTACAACAATGTCTTGAACAGGGATTACCGGTTGCCTATCTGCATCTGCGCCATCTTAACCCATTACCTGATGATTTGGGCTCTTTGTTGAAAAAATATGACAAGGTATTGGTTGCTGAATTAAATTCTGGCCAATTATGTCAACTCATCAGAGCAGTTTATCTGGTGGATGCGCAATCGATTAGCCAATGCAATGGTCAACCTTTCAGTGTTAATCCTTTGGTAAGTGCCATTAAAGCGGAAGCTAACTATGAACAGCAATTATAAGCGTGAAGATTTTGTGAATGAAACAGAAGTTCGCTGGTGTCCTGGATGTGGTGATTATGCCATTTTGGCTGCTTTGCAAAGAGTACTTCCTGAGTTAGGTTTGCCTCCTGAGCAACATGTTTTTGTCTCAGGCATAGGGTGTGCTGGACGGCTTCCTTATTATATGAACACTTATGGATTTCATACTATCCATGGCAGGGCTACAGCAGTAGCAACTGGTTTAAAGGCAATGCGAGAAGATTTATGTGTCTGGGTTATCACCGGAGATGGGGATGCGTTAAGTATAGGCGGCAATCACTTGCTGCATATTTTAAGGCGTAATGTCAATGTTAATATACTTCTGTTTAATAATCAAGTTTACGGATTAACCAAGGGGCAATTTTCTCCAACGTCTCAGAAAGGGCAGGTAACTAAAACATCCCCCAAAGGAGTGACAAGTGAGCCAATCAATCCAATCATGATCGCTTTGGCTTCCGGAGCCAGTTTTGTAGCCAGGGCGGTTGATAAAGATCCTGTCCATTTGGCTTCTGTGCTTAAAAAAGCTTATGAACATAAGGGTTGCTCTTTTGTTGAAATATACCAAGATTGCAATATTTTTAATCATGGTGCTTTTGATGATTTTGCAGTTAAAAATAACCGGGCTGAAAACACAATAATATTGGAAGACGGTCAGCCACTCGTATTTGGCGCTCAAAAAGAAAAAGCGCTGCAGTTGGACGATGAGCAATTTGTACAAATTTCAATTGATGAAAAAACGCTTTATAAGCATGATGAGAAAAACTTAATTAGCGCCATGCGTTTAGCGCGATTGACGTTCCCTGATTACCCCGTACCTTTGGGAGTATATTATCAAAAGGATCGTGAGCGTTTTACTCTGAGCCAGGAAGTGAAGAAAAGACCGGAAGATTTGCCAGAACTTTTTAAAGCCAAGGCTAGTTGGAAACAAAATTAATTTCACATCGATTGATCATACTTCTGGATTTTATAATGTAATTATTAGTAACTGTCCAGGGTATGAGAATTTTTCTGCTTATAAGCCTATTTATTTGAGTTGTCTTTCCCGCGAAGGAGGGAAAGGCATAGGACTTAATATTCCTTAATTACATAGCCGTGAAGGGTTGACAATTAAAAGGCGCAGGTCGTCTCAGTATAGATAAATTGCCTTGTACCAGACCAGCGCCTCCATGTTGAAATATTCTCTTACATTTCCTTTTAAACAATTGATCGATAAAAAAATCCCGGCATACAGCCGGGACTCAGGTAGAGGAGACGATATTCAATTAGTCGCGACCTGAGAATGCGCTTAACAGGTTCAGCAGGCTAACAAATAAGTTATAAATGGAAACAAACAAACCAATTGTCGCCATTATGTAATTGGTTTCTCCTTCATGAATTATGGCGCTGGTTTGTAATAGAATCAATCCAGATGAAATTAATACAAAAGCAGCAGAAATTACTAATTGCAAAGCTGGTATTTGTATAAATATTCCCGCTATCATCGCCAATAAGGCAACCATAACGCCAACAAAAAGAAATCCACCCAGGTAGCTAAAATCTTTTTTCGTTGTCAGGGCATATCCTGATAGAGCAAAAAAGATCATTCCAGTACCACCTAAAGCAGTAGCGACTATTTGTGGGCCATTTGAAAAGCCTGTGATGTAATAGTTGAGTAATGGGCCAATGGTATATCCTAAAAACCCTGTAAAAGCAAAGACGCTTACCAAACCCCAAACGCTATTTCTTAAAGCTTGAGTTAGAAACATCAAACCATAAACGCCAACTATCATTAATAGTGGATTCATTGGGCGAGCTCCACTAATAAAGGCTACGTAGGCAGTTAATGCGCTAAATATGAAGGTTAAACTTAGCAGTAAATACGTATTTCGCAGGACCTTATTGGTTGCGAGCACAGATTCTCTTTGTTGACTAAGTATGGTGATATCATTTCGGTTCATTGTTCAGAACTCCAGTTATTTATTATCAGTGTAGCATATCTATGGTCAAATTTCCTATTTTTCAAGTCGCATCACTTGAAAATTTTGTAATAAAATTTACATATAGACCAATAGACAATTTATTATTAAGGCGAAAAGGTTTTTGTGTCAATTTTGTTTTGGGCTTATATGGAACGATATAGTAAGATGAAAAATATGAATGTCATTTAGGAAAAAGGATGAATCGAGTAGCGCTTGTGCAAATGGTATCATCTGCCAAAATAGCAGATAATTTGCAACTCACTGAACAATATTTAATTGAAGCCAGGGCACAGGAAGCCAGTTTGGTTGTTCTACCTGAGAATTTTGCTTTTATGGGAATGAATGAACGAGAGAAGTTGCAGATTGCCGAATATTATGGTCAAGGACCTATACAACAAAGAATAAGTGAGTTAGCGAGAGATTTGCGGGTATGGATAATAGCAGGAACAATCCCGTTAAAAAGTATGGGTTCAAAGGTAAGAGCAAGTTGTATAGTTTATGATGATAAAGGCCTAAATGTTGCTCGTTATGATAAAATTCATTTATTTGATGTCATAGTTTCCGAGCAGGAAAAACACCAGGAATCGTTAACTATAGAAGCAGGAAAAGATATAGCGCTTGTGGATACGCCAGTGGGGAAAATTGGGTTAACCATCTGTTATGACTTGCGTTTTCCGGAATTGTACCAATATTTAACCCAAAGAGGCGCACAATTACTTTCAGTTCCGTCTGCTTTTACTGCGGTAACTGGAGCGGCGCATTGGGAGGTCTTACTCAGAGCAAGAGCAATCGAAAATTTATGTTATGTCTTAGCTCCTAATCAGGGTGGGACTCATGAAAACGGGCGTCATACTTATGGGCATAGTATGGTGGTGGAACCATGGGGTAAAGTGTTGGCACAAAAAGAAGAAGGGCAGGGAGTAATTCTGGCTGATATTGATTTAGAGAGATTGTCACAGTTGAGAAGACAATTTCCGTGTGTTGAACATCATGTTTTAATGTAAAAGGTATATAAATGACAAAATCTCTTGCGATAGCAAAAAATATTTTATTGACACCAGCTTCCCTGGATGAAGTCGGCATAGAAAAATTATTCAAGACCATGTTTAATCGGAACGTCGATGATGCTGATCTTTATTTCCAAAGTTGTAGTTATGAATCCTGGTATTTGGAAGATTCAGAGGTTAAAAGCGGCAATTTTTCTCTGGATAAGGGGGTAGGGATTAGGGCTGTAAGCGGTGATAAAACCGGCTTTGCTTATTGTGATGATATATTGCTGCCTTCCATGCTTCGTGCTGCCGATGCGGCGCGCTCCATAGCCCTTTCTGGTTCAAAAACAGTACCGGCCGTCAAGGTATTAAAGGCCTCTGTAAATCGATATGAAAGTTTAAATCCTTTGGAAGGAATGAGCAAACAGGAGAAAATTGCTTTATTGGAAGCCATTGATAAAGAGGCCCGTAGTCTTGATCCTCGAGTGATACAGGTTAATGCCACTTTAACTGGTTGCTATGAAGTAGTAATGGTTGCCAATATGGATGGGCAGATGATGGCTGATGTGAGGCCATTGGTTAGCATTAATGTCAGTGTTATTGTTGAAGACAGTCATGGTAGAAGAGAATCGGCGAGATCGGGTGGTGGTGGACGAGTAGCTTATTCCTATTTTACCGAGAAAGAAAACGCCTTGAGTTATGCGCGTGAAGCGGTACGGGAAGCATTAACCAATTTGAAGGCTGAGCCAGCTCCTGCTGGAACCATGCCAGTTGTTTTGGGCCCAGGATGGCCAGGGGTACTTCTTCATGAAGCCGTTGGACATGGTTTGGAGGGTGATTTTAATCGCAAGGGATTATCTGCTTTTTCAGGCAGATTGGGTCAGCAGGTTGCTGCTGCAGGCGTTACAGTTGTGGACGATGGTACTTTAGAGAATCGACGTGGTTCTCTGACTATAGACGACGAAGGGACGCCATCGCAATGTACGACCTTAATTGATAATGGAATTTTAGTGAATTACATGCAGGACAAGTTGAATGCCAAACTAATGGGAATGCAATCAACAGGTAATTGTCGTCGTGAATCCTATGCCCATGTCCCAATGCCGAGAATGACCAATACTTATATGCTGTCAGGGCAGTATGACCCTCAGGAAATTATTCGCACTGTAAAAAAAGGGTTGTATGCGGTGAATTTTGGAGGCGGACAAGTTGATATTACTTCTGGCCAGTTTGTATTTTCTGCGAGTGAGGCTTATTTAATAGAAAATGGCAAGATTACAAAACCGGTGAAAGGAGCTACTTTGATTGGCAATGGCCCTGATGTGATGAAAAAAATAAGTATGATTGGTAATGATTTGGCATTGGATAGAGGGATTGGTGTATGTGGAAAAGAAGGACAATCTGTTCCCGTTGGCGTAGGGCAGCCCACTTTGAAAATTGATGCCTTGACGGTTGGCGGAACCAAGTAAGAAAATGCCAGTCAAGAGTTTACCAACTATTTCCAGGAGTTATTCTTGACAAATCAATACCCTAAAATTGGTTTGGCTTTAGGTAGCGGATCAGCGCGCGGCTGGGCTCATATCGGGGTAATTCAATCAATCAAACGATTGGGTGTAAGGATTGATTGTGTCGCTGGATGTTCCATAGGCGCATTGGTTGGCGCCATTTATGCCTGTGGCACCCTGGATCTGTTTGAACAATGGGTGTTAAAGCTTAATAAAAGAGAAATGGCTAAACTCATTGATGTGAATTTTTTAGGTGGCGGGGTTCTCTCTGGTAGTAAATTGATGACCTTTTTCAAGGATTTTGGTCTTGAAAAAAATATTGAAGAGCTTTCTCTACCTTTTAGTTCAGTTGCTACTGATTTGAGTACTGGACGTGAGATATGGCTAAGTAAAGGGTCTCTTGAGCTTGCTATTCGCTCATCCATGTCTTTACCAGGGTTATTTACCCCGCAGCGTTATAAGGATTGCTGGTTAGTCGATGGTGGTTTGGTTAATCCCGTTCCTATTACATTGTGTCGAGCTATGGGAGCAGAGGTTGTAATTGCTGTCAATTTAAATCATGACTTGTTAAGAGTACCTCCGAGCACGATAGAACACCCGGGGTTTTTTTCAGTTCTCTCAGGCCAATTTGATAAAATGATAAAAAGAATAATGGGTATCAGTGATGGACCTGGATATTATGATGTCTTGACCAGAAGCATCAAAATAATGCAGGACCGGATAACCCGGGCAAGAGCGGCAGGTGATCCTGCTGATTTGACTTTGGTTCCTCAATTAGGAAACATCATGCTTTATGATTTTCATAAAGCAAAAGAGGCGATTCATGAGGGTGAAAATTGTGTTTTGCGAGAAAAAAATAATATTTTACAACTAGTTGGTCTAGAATAGTAATTAAACAAGCTTAAGGAAGAGCTATGCCAAAAGAATCCAATTCCAATTCATTATTTGACTTACTGTTGAAAAATGAAAAAAATTCGGCAGACCGTGTGTATTTAAGACAGCCAAAAAATGGAGTTTGGCATGAATACACCTGGTCGTCAGTGATGCTGCAGGCCAGAAAAGTAGCTGGTTTTTTACACCATCTGGGGTTAAAAAAAGGCGATCATATTTCCATTATCTCAAAGAATTGCGCGGAATGGTTTATCACAGATTTTGGAATTCATATTGCTGGCATGGTCAATGTTCCATTATTTGCCAATCAAAATGAGGAAAGCGCGCATTATGTTTTAGATCATGGGGATGTGAAACTAGTTTTCGTTGGAAAATTAGATGATCATCAACGAGTCAGGCAATTTATCCCTAAGAATTATCGCACAATTGGTTTTGATTACCATAAAGATTTGCAAGTTGATTACGAATGGTCTGATGTTCTGAAAAGTGACCCTATGATTAACCTGGTGGAGCCAGAGCCAGATGCGTTGTATACCATTATTTATTCATCCGGGACTTCGGGGGCACCCAAAGGAGCTATGTATACCAATCGGTCCATAGCCAATTACTTGACAGTTTTCCCCAAAGACTTGCTCAGAATCAGAGAGTTGGAACATTATAAATTAATATCTTATCTTCCCCTGGCCCATGTCTATGAGCGATCTGCCATCCAATTAGGCAGTGTTGCTATTAATGCATCGGTATCTTTTGTTGAAAGTCTGGAGAAGTTTGCAGAGAATTTAAGGGAAGTTAGTCCCACCTTTTTCACTGCAGTTCCACGCATTTGGGGAGTATTTAAGCAAAAAATTGAACAAAAACTGCCACCAGCCAAATTGAATTTTTTATTAAAAATTCCTCTTATATCCAGTTTGATAAAAAGAAAGATCATTCACAGTTTAGGATTAAGCGAGTGTACTAATTGTTTTAGTGGAGCATCTCATCTGCCAATATCCATTATTGATTTTTTTGAAAAACTGGGAATATATATTCAGGAAGGATATGGTCAATCCGAGAATTTGGCTTATGCTACCTTATCGATGTTAAATGAGAGAAAACGTGGTTACGTTGGTACCCCGAGGTTGGAGGTTGAGATAAAAGTAGGCGAAGAGAATGAATTGCTAATGAAGTGCCCTTGTCTAATGTCAGGTTATTACAAAAATGAACAAGCAACTAAAAATGCCTTTACAGAAGAGGGTTGGTTGCGAACAGGAGATGTTGTTGATGTTGATAATGAAGACAGAGTTAAAATATTAGGGAGACTTTCTGAGAATTTTAAAAACCAGACAGGAGAGTTCATTGCTCCTTCGCCAATAGAAAAACTGTTTTCAGTGAACCCTATGTTAGAACAACTGTGCCTGGTAGGTAGAGAGTTACCCAATAACGTTTTGTTAGTTACCTTGAATGAAGGGGTGCGTTTGGGTATGCCAAAAGAGGAGATCACTCACTCATTGCAAGAAACCTTAAAACAAGTCAATTCCAAATTGGTTAAATACGAAAAAGTCAGTCACATCCTTGTGCTGAAAGATGCCTGGACAACTGAAAATGATAAATTAACACCTACACTGAAAGTAAAGAGAAGGGTAGTTGAAAAAGATTATGCCGAGTTAATCCAAAAGGCACTGCAGCAATCTCAGTCAATCGTTTGGGAATGAGGAGACAGTTTATTTAATAAAGAACTGATTTCAAATATTCGTTCCTCTGCTGACGTGCTGTCTAAAGTAAAGCGCAGACGTTGCGGTCCTTCCATTTGATAGCGTTTGGCATGTACTTGTATTAAGCTAATCAGGGTTCCAGGGTCAATCGATGGTTTTTCACTAAAATCCAATTTACCTTGTTGAGCACTGGCACTGATTTTTTGAATGCCGAGCTGTTCCGCTTTTAACTTTAATTCAGTAATCAAAAACAGATGTTTGACTGGTTGCGGGAGTAAACCAAACCGGTCTATCAGTTCTATTTGTAGTTCTCTAAGTTGTTGGGTAGTTTTTGCATTAGCAATTCTTTTATACATGATGAGTCTATTGTGTATATCACCTATGTAATCTTCGGGGATAATCGCGCTAATTCTCAAGTCAATTTCAGGTCCTTGATGCATGGGTGCTGACAATTCAGGAGTTTTGCCTGCCTTTAAATCGTTAACGGCACGGTCAAGCATTTCCATAAATAAATTAAATCCTATGGCATGCATATTACCACTTTGTTCTTCACCAAGGAGTTCACCTGCTCCACGAATTTCCAGATCGTGTGTTGCCAAGGTGAATCCTGCTCCCAAATCTTCTAAAGACACAATGGCTTCGAGACGTTTCACTGCATCTGGCGTTAACAGTTTTTCATTGGGAGTTAATAAGTAAGCGTAGGCTTGATGATGAGAGCGTCCAACACGACCACGTAATTGATGCAGCTGGGCTAATCCAAATTTATCGGCACGATCGATAATAATCGTATTGGCGGTTGGAATATCGATCCCTGTTTCAATGATGGTTGTGCAAACCAGGACATTAAATCGGTGATGATAAAAATCAGACATGATGCGCTCTAATTGCCTTTCTCGCATTTGCCCATGTGCGCTTTGAATTTTTGCCTCGGGCACTAAAGCTTCCAGATCCTGGCAAACTCTTTCTATAGTTTGTACATTGTTATGCAGGTAAAATACCTGCCCTCCCCTTAATATTTCACGCAATATCGCTTCTCGTATGGTGAGATCATTTTTTTCTTGCCAAAATGTTTTAATTGCCAAACGCTTGGCAGGCGGTGTTGCAATAAGTGAAATATCTCTGATTCCTGCCATTGCCATGTTCAATGTTCTGGGAATTGGAGTAGCAGTCATGGATAAAATATCAACATGAGTTCGAAGCGATTTAATATGTTCCTTTTGTTTCACTCCAAATCGATGTTCTTCATCAATAATCAGTAATCCCAGGTTTTTGAAAGAAATATTATTTTGGAATAATTTATGGGTTCCAATTACAATATCTACTTTACCTGATTGCAATGCGGCAAGGACTGCTTCGGACTCTTTATTACTGCGAAAGCGGGATAATAATTCAATATTAACAGGAAAATCTGCAAATCTATCGCGAAATGACTCAAAATGTTGTCCTGCAAGCAAGGTAGTTGGAGCAAGGATACAGACTTGTTTTCCATTTTGTACAGCTACGAATGCAGCACGCATGGCGACTTCTGTTTTGCCAAATCCTACATCACCACAGATTAGGCGATCCATCGGTCTTGGTGATTGCATGTCCTTAATAATTTGTTCAATAGCTTGAAGTTGATCTGGTGTTTCTGTAAAGGGGAAGCCACTGGCGAATTTTATATATTCGGATTGATTGAAATCGTATTGGTGCCCTGGCTGGGCTTCTCTTTTAGCATAGAGATCCAATAATTCAATTGCAACATCATGAATCTTCTCGGCCGCTTTCTTTTTTTCCTTTTGCCATTGTTCAGAACCCAGTTTATGCAAAGGGGCGTGTTCACTGTCCACACCAGTATACCGGCTTATCATATGCAGAGAAGTGACTGGCACATAGATTTTGTCATCCCCTGCGTAAGCAAGGACAAGGAACTCACTGGGGGTACCATTGGAGTCAATGTATTGCAAACCTTGATAGCGACCTACTCCAAATTGAAGATGTACAACAGGAGCGCCCAATCGAAGTTCGGCCATATCTCGTATGATTAAGTCAGGGTCAACTGATTTTTGAGTGCTTCGGCGTTGAGGTGTGCTTTGCTCACCAAATAATTGCGACTCAACGATGATCACAATTTGTTTGTCGGTTAATTCACAGCCATAAATCAATGGGCCAGTAGTTATATTGATGGGGGATTCATCGTAAATGAAGTCTAACCATGAGTTCTGTGTTTTTGGAATGATATGGCTTGATTTAAGCAGATCCAGTAACACTTCGCGACGCCCTGCGCTTTCAACAACAATAAGATAGCGTCGAGTTGGATCAGAACAATACTCACTTAATTGGCGGAGTGGCTCAATATTTTTCCTGTCAATGGGTAGTTGTGGAGCTTTGGCAATGTTGAAATTTAAGGCTCCTTTTTTTTCGGAAGGTTTGTGATACAGGCGTACTTGTTCATAATGGTTTGCTTTAGTTAATAACTCGGTGGGATTAATAAAGCAATTATCTGGGGGTAAAATAGGGCGGCTGACATCATGACGCCTTTGTTCATAGCGTTCATTTAATTCTCGCCAGAATCTCTCAGCATTCTCCTGGATTTCTTCAATTAAACAAATTTTGGCATTGGCTGGCAGATAATCAAAAAAGGTAACGGTTTTATCAAAAAACAAGGGCAGATAATATTCTATGCCAGATGGAAATTGATTGTTACTAATTGCTTCGTATATTGGGCAATGGCTGGGATTTCCAGGAAAAGACTCTCTGAAAGCTCGTCGGAAGTGTAATTGGCTTTGTTCATTTAATGGAAATTCACGAGCAGGTAACAAATGGATTTGATTGATTTTTTCTATTGTGCGTTGTGTTTCCGGATCAAATTCTCTGAGACTTTCAATTTCATCATCAAATAGCTCGATACGGAAAGGTAAACCACTACCCATCGGATATACGTCAATAATAGATCCACGTAGTGCGTATTCACCATGTTCAAGCACTTTATTAACACAATGGTATCCAGCTTGTTGCAACTGATTCCTGAACGAGTTCAGATCAAGCTTTTGCCCCTCTTTAAGCATTAAAGCGTATTGATTTAAAAACTCTGGCGGAGAAAGCCTGTGCATTAAAGTGCTGGCTGAAGAAATGATGATTCCATTGGTAATTTGTTGAACTCTGCTTAAGGTGTAGAGTCTTTCTGAAATAATATCTTGATGAGGAGAGAATTGATCATAAGGCAAGGTTTCCCAGTCGGGAAAAAATAATAACTCCTGGGTATTTTGGTTCGGGTTTAGAAAAAATTGTAGTTCATCCTGCAACTGACTGGCGCATAGGTTGTCTTGCGTAATAAGTAATTTGATCCCGGGTGTTTGTTGGCAATATTCAGCTAAAGCAAGTGCCAGACTGCTACCATAGAGTTGCCCCCATATTTGTTTATTTTTTGTGGGTTGGTAAAGTAGCGTTTTTGTATTCATTGGAATTTAATGATTAAAACTGAAAACCGCTTAGTATAATGCTAAATTAGGTATTCTGCACCATAAAGATTTTATTTTAGATGGATTCAGACTCGACCAATTCTAATTGAGTTACTTCGTGTTCATCCAATTCGATATCGACCGATTCAATTTTTTGGAATCTGGAAGTGATCTTTTTGGCTGATGTATTGACTTCATTAACGTCCTGATGTGCCAAGTCAATGTGTTTGGATAATTTATCCATTCTCTTTTCAAAGCGTTGAAAATCATTGGCCAGGGCTTGAAGATGTTTTTGAATGATGTGTACTTGTTTGCGAGTTGCATCATCTTTAAGTACTGCCCTTGCTGTAGTCAGTACAGCCATTAATGTGCTAGGCGATACCAGCCAGACTTTTAGCTTTTGAGACATGGCAATTAAATCAGGATAGTTTGCATGAATCTCAGCAAATATAGATTCTGCAGGAATAAACATCATGGCGCCATCTGTTGTTTCATTGGGCACGATATATTTTTCAGCGATGTCCTTAATATGCTTTTGAATGTCTTGGCGAAATTGTTGTTGTAATGACTTACGATCAGTGGATAAGGCATCACTGTTGATTAATCGTTGATAAGTTTCCAGGGGAAATTTGGCGTCTATGACAATATTTCCAGTGGGCTCGGGTAAGAACAAAACACAGTCAGCCCGTTTTTGATTACTGAGGGTATATTGCATTTGATAACTTGCGCTGGGAAGCATATTGCTGATGAGTGTTGATAATTGAACTTCACCAAAAGCACCGCGAGCTTTTTTGTCCACTAATACGTCCTGAAGGCTGACAACATGACTGGAGAGTTCGGTGATTTTCTTTTGTGCCTCATCAATGATGGTCAATCGCTTTACCACGTCAATAAAAGTAGACGAAGTTTTCTCAAAACCTTCGGTCAATTTGTGATTAACCTGCTGAGTTAGTGTGTTTAAATGATTACGAATTTCCTCAGTTAGTAATTGTAAGTGAGAAGTGAGTGAGCTCGCATGATGTTTGAAGCTATGAGTCATTTGCTCTCTGACATCGGCCATTTGTCTTTGTATGGCATCACTAATGAGCTGTTGTGTAGCCAGTTGTCCTTGAGCTATCTTTTCATTAATAAATTGTTGGCTCGTTTGATATGATTGGCTTAAATCAATATGTAACTGGTGAAGTTGAGAGATAAGTGCCTGTTGTATTCTTTCACCAAGTTGTTCGGTCAGTTTTTTTTGCTGTGCTTGTTTTATCAAAACCCAGAAAAGCAATAAGAATTGAAGGGCAATAGCCAACGCTATGCCCTCAAACAAAGTGACAGAAGAAAATAATGCCATTCATTAATCCACTAACTGACTAAGCTTGACAGGTTGGTTGTATTGATACACAGTTTTTAACTGCCCATAGTCTATCAAGCGTAAATAACCCAGATAGAGGTTATCGTCCGATAATTGATTGTGATTGTCAAAGGTAAATTGCAAAACATGCTTACCGGGTTCAAGCCACTGCGCTCTTTGCGAGGTCTGAATAGGCCTGGCTTCACCCTTTCCATTTTTTTGGAACAACACACTTTGTAAAGCGTATCGGCTTGCAGTTGCAACATCTACAGTGACAACAAAAGTCAAAGGTTTAGAGGACAATTTTTTTACATTCATAAGACTGGCTGAGGGAATGGAGTATGAAAAGGCTGTATGGCCAGATCGTCTAATGATTTCTTGCCCGTATTCTGTTTGAACATCAGTTTCTAAGTACCAGTTTTCGCCGCGATCATTTAACTCAGAATCCAAAGTGGCAGTTCCTTCAAATACATTGGATTTTAACTTGGTCAGATTAAGCGAAATGACTTGACCTTTAGGGCCTACAAGTCGAGCATCAACGTCATTGACGTCATACTCAGTGATATCATTGTGAAGCGATATGGTCGCTTTTAGCTTATCCCCATACTGGTAATGGAGAGAATCGGTTTCAACCTCCAGGTAAGTGATGGAAAATTTATCAAGGACACTAATCATATAAGCATCGGCATATTTGTTAGTAATGTCCTTGCTTTTTAGTATAAATTTTCCGTACCCCAGTTCAGGTTTTATTTGTAACATAGCCTGGTGTTTTGTAATGGCTAAAGGATTATTGCCAACCTCGTCATCCTGATTATAGAGAGAAGAGGCTTCTTTCAGGGGCAGGAGTTGGTTTTTTGGCGTTTTGATAAGTAATTCCGGGATGGATTTATTTTGCAAAGGGGTAATGCGAACGACAGCGCCAGGAGCCAATGTTGATATAATAACTCCGCGTTGTAATTGTTCCAGAGAAATACGTTCTTTGTAACCATAACTTCTACGAACATTACTGATGTTGTTGTTTAATGGTTCATTGGTAATTTCCCATTTATCGTGCAGGTTTTCTCGTGATAATTGGCTGCAATTCTCACATTCATAAGCTTTGGTTGGCTGTCTTGGTAATGTAAACGCATGAGCTTGGGCAATACAAAATGCGGATATCCATATAAGATGGGCAGTTTTCATTTTACAACTCCTTCATTAACTAGGGCACTGATAAGTATTTGATCCAAACCAAAACAAGAATGTCGACTTTGATTATGGCTTAAAGGCAAATTGTAATCAGTTTTGTCTATATCATAGAACCATACTTCTCCTGCTTGAGCTTGCGACTCACAATCCAGAAAGCCATCAGCACACTGATTAAGATAGAGTTTGGCGATTTTTAGCCCGCTATTTAGCATGTATCCATTGCAATAGCTGGATGTTGAAAATGGTGAAGCATAGACATCAGTACCCACTATGACTTTAAATGGAATGGACAGAGAGGGTCGGCCTTTGCTTCCCAATAGCAACTCTTCGTTATAGATCAGCATGTCGCCTACGCGTTGCTGTTTGACTGCATCTGAAAGATAACCGAGTAACCAGGCCAAACTCGTTTCAAATATGCCGCCATTTAATACTTCATCAGCAAGAGGAGTCCCTCCGCTGGAAGGTGCAATGGCAATCACTTGACTGATTTTGCGTTTGAGAGTCATATATCGGCCATCATAAGTTGGATTTGAGAGAATCCAACGCATGATGTTGGCACCATCAGAGTGGGTGTAGACTGTGAGAGAGCTCACATTTTTATCGTTAATAAATTCCAGAAGTTGATTAGCAACACAATTGGCTGCGTCTTCATGCCACATATATTGGCTAAAGTCACAATGAACCACGTAGTGATTTTCAGGTTTTGCCAGGGTTTGGGAGATACTTTGTATGAAATCAATTTTCCAATACCCTCCATAGGCATCTTCTCTGTGATCTCGAGTACCATGGACAAAAGCAATACCTTGATTGGAATTAGTGTCGGAATGAGAATGGATAAGGCTTGAAAACAATAAAACAATAAGAGTGGATAAAATGCGCAGAAGTTCCATTTTCAAAATATCTCCTTCAATACAGAGACGTATCTATATCATGGTTCTGGCAAAAGATTCAAGAGATGGGATTGATGCGTTTTAGTGGATTTGCGCCGATTACTTGGTTCCGAATAAAGAGGCTTCCAAAAAAAAGATTTTGCCTTGAATGATTAAACCACTCATATTTGAAAGAAGTAAAAAAATGATAAACTGTTGTTTTTATTTTGGGAATCTTCATTAATGAATGATCAAGGAATTAAGGAATCGATAGAAACGCTTAAAGAGCAAATAAGAAAATACGATTATCACTATTATGTTTTAGATGAACCTTTGGTTCCCGACGCGGAATATGATCGATGTTTCAAGGCATTGCAACAGTATGAAGAGCAATATCCGCAATTTTTATCGCCAGATTCTCCTACACAGAGAGTGAGCGGTACTCCTTCAGATGCTTTTATGCCGGTAGCCCATAAGCAACCCATGTTGTCTTTGTCCAATGTGTTTACTACCGATGAATTAAAAGCATTCATTAAGCGAGCAATTGAGAAACTGGATGAACCAAATCAACAACTGGTATTTGCTTGCGAACCAAAGCTTGATGGGTTGGCTGTTAACATGACTTATGAGGGCGGGATCTTGACTCATGCCGCAACTCGTGGCGATGGTGCTGTAGGAGAAAACATCACAGCAAATATTAAGACTATTGCTTCAGTTCCATTAAGGCTAAGGGTTAGTAACCCTCCAAAATTGATCGAAGTGCGGGGTGAAGTCTATATCCCCAAAGCCGATTTTGAAGCTTACAACGCAAGGGCTAGAGAGCTCGGTGAAAAAACTTTTGCTAATCCGCGAAATGCTGCTGCAGGCAGTTTAAGGCAATTAAATCCTGAAATTTCTGCCAGTCGTCCACTTGCTATTTATTGTTATGGTATAGGGGCTTGTGAGGATTATAAGTTACCTAACAGTCATTTGGAGCAATTGAATTTATTAAAAGAGTTTGGATTTAGAGTGTCTCCAGAAACGAGGAGGGCGGTTGGAGTAGAAGGCTGTTTAGATTATTACCAGTATATGTTAGCGAAACGGAATCAATTGCCATTTGAAATCGATGGGGTTGTTTATAAGATTGACAGTATCTCCTTGCAACAGCAATTAGGTTATGTTTCTCGTGCCCCAAGATTTGCTTGTGCCCATAAATTTCCCGCTACAGAAGAAATGACTCGTCTGATAGCCGTGGATTTCCAGGTAGGTAGAACGGGCGCTGTGACACCGGTTGCACGTTTGGAGCCAGTTAGTGTTGGTGGTGTTACTGTGAGTAATGCGACTTTGCATAATTTTGATGAAATTACCCGAAAAGACATTCGTATTGGTGATACAGTTATTATTCGCCGTGCCGGTGACGTGATCCCTGAAGTGGTTTCTGTGATTTTGGAAAAGCGTCCCGCTAATGCCAGAATGATTGAGCTTCCTAAAAATTGCCCTGTTTGTGGTTCTGAAGTCGTAAGGGAAGCCGATGAAGCAATTGCTCGTTGTGTCGGCGGTTTATATTGTAAAGCACAATTAAAAAGGATGATGTGGCATTTTGCTTCTCGAAAAGCAATGTATATTGAAGGACTTGGCAGTGTTTTAATTGACCAGTTAGTTGATGAGGGTATTGTCCATCATTTGGCGGATCTTTATGAACTCGATTTGCAGACTTTAGCTAACCTGCCAAGGATGGGGGAGAAATCTGCAAAAAACCTATTATCCGCTTTGGAAAAAAGTAAAAAAACGACTTTCAATCGCTTTCTTTATGCTTTGGGGATCAGAGAAATCGGTGAAGCCGGCGCAAGGGTTTTAGCGGAGCACTACTGCGATGTAGAGAGCTTGAAAGCGGCAACGATTGAGGAATTAATGACTCTGAATGACATAGGTCCAGTAGCGGCTTCTCATATAGTCCATTTCTTTGCCCAAGCGCATAATCTTGAAGTGATTGACCGTCTTCTCGAGTTGGGTATTCATTGGCCAAAGCCCGAAAAAATACAGGTTAATCAGCAAAATCCATTTTTTGGTAAAACAGTAGTTTTAACTGGAACTCTGAGTACCATGGGGAGGGAAGAGGCAAAGGCAAAATTATTAGCCTTGGGAGCAAAAGTAAGTGGAAGTGTGTCTTCCAAAACGGATTATGTAGTAGCAGGAAGTGAAGCCGGTTCAAAGCTGATTAAAGCGACAGAACTGGGAGTAGCGATTATAGAGGAAGACGAGTTTTTAAAATGGGTTAATTCATGAGTAGCTAGATCTTTGTTATTTGGTTTATGATGGGTATCAATGAATCAGGTGAAGTAGGTATTTAAACCTGTAATAATGACTGATTGGCACGAGGGAAGTAAGTGCGGCGATATTTGTTAATTCAATTCATGTTATTTTTAATGCCTTGCTGTGTCAATTTGGCTTATGGCAGTTCTTGGGTATTCAATAATCCTTACCCAGAGAGCGAGGCCAATGAAAATATTTATTATTCTTCTTTTAATGAACAGCCAAAAACTCTGGATCCGGCACGTTCCTATTCTTCCAATGAATATCTTTTCATAGCCCAGATCTACGAGCCACTGCTGGAATATGATTACTATAAAAGACCCTATGAATTAATCCCCTTAACGGCTACCCAGTTACCTAAGATTCGATATTTGGATGCTAATGGAAATCCTGTTCCGGCAGGAGATAACTCAAAACCGGCATACAGTGTCTATACCATTCAGATAAAAAAAGGAATTTTATATCAACCTCATCCTGCTTTGGCTCAGAAGAAAGATGGCTCTTATCGATATCATCACTTACCAGAAGATTATTTGGAAGAGCATGATATTGGCAAGTTATCAGATTTTAAATACACCGGTACAAGGGAGCTGATCATTGATGATTACATTTATCAAATTAAAAGATTGGCAAACCCTGCTGTGAGTTCTCCGATATATGGATTGATGAGCTATTATATTCTGGGCTTCAAGGAGTATGGAGATAGTCTTCCTAAAGGATTGGCCAATAAAAATTCTTTTATTGATTTACGTAAGTATCCTTTGAAGGGGGTTAAAAAATTAGACGATTATACCTTTGAGATTACATTAAAGGGACAATATACACAATTTTTGTTTTGGTTAGCCATGCCCTTTTTTGCTCCGGTTCCTTGGGAAGCGGACTTATTTTATTCCCAAAAAGATATGGATGATAAGAACTTATCTTTTGGCTGGTATCCTATAGGTACAGGGCCTTTTATGCTGACTGAAAATAATCCCAATAGAAGCATGATATTGGAGAAAAATCCTAATTTCAGAGAAGTGTATTTTCCTGTCAATGGTTCAGATGCCGATAGACGGGCAGGTTATTTAACCAATCTGGGAAGGCGCTTGCCCTTAATTGATAAAGCCGTTTATACCCTTGAAAAGGAATCCATACCTCGATGGAATAAATTCTTGCAAGGCTACTATGATATGTCGGGGATAAGTGCTGACAGTTTTGATCAGGCTATTCATATTAATCGCTTTGGAGAACCTATCCTTAGCCAGGAAATGAAAGATAAAAAAATATATTTAAGACAAACCCTGGAACCGTCTATCTATTATACTGGCTTTAATATGCTTGACAGCGTTGTTGGGGGCAATAGCAAAAGAGCACGAAAATTACGCCAGGCAATTTCTATTGCGGTGAATTTTGATGAAAATATTGCCATATTTTTTAATGGCCGAGGTATTCCGGCGCAAGGCCCTATTCCACCTGGTATCTTTGGGTACAAGGAAGGAAAAGAGGGTATTAATCCCTATGTTTATCAATGGGTGAATAATGCGAGGAAACGCAAATCCTTAAAGGACGCGCAGAAGTTAATGGTTGAGGCAGGATATCCGAGAGGGATAGATCCGAAAACTGGGAAACACCTGATTCTTCATTATGATGTCATGACGACAGGTGGACCTGATGATAAAGCAAGGCTTGACTGGATGCGAAAGCAATTTGCAAATATAGGGATAGATTTGAATATTAGGGCGACTCTTTACAATCGTTTCCAGGAAAAGATGCGGATAGGTCATGCTCAAATATTTAGTTGGGGCTGGAATGCCGATTATCCTGATCCCGAAAATTTTTTATTTTTGCTTTATGGGAAAAATGGAAAAGTGAAGTATGGTGGTGAAAATGCATCAAATTATGAAAATCCTGAATTTGATAGATTGTTTAATTTGATGAAAAATCGCCCTAACGATCTACAAAGACAAAAACTGATTGATAAGATGTTAGCGATTGTCCGGTATGATGCTCCATGGGTATGGGGCATGCATTCTGAAGACTTTATTTTATCGCAAGATTGGGTATCTAATATAAAATCCAATACGATTTCTCTCAATACTCTAAAATATGTTTCTGTTAATGTACCTGAACGTAACCAACTGCGAAGATCCTGGAATCAACCGGTATTTTGGCCTTTAGGTGTGCTGTTTGGCCTATTGATTGCTCTGGTAATCCCTTTATTGATTACTTATTTAAAGAAAGAAAAACAGCCGGCAGAAAGAGTAAAATTAAAATGATTAAATACATACTCCGCAGAATTTTATATGCGATTCCAATTTTGTTTGGTATTAATCTTATTACTTTTGCATTGTTTTTCATGGTTAATTCTCCCGATGATATGGCACGTATGCACTTGGGTAATAAACATGTAGAGCAAAAAGCCATTGAAGATTGGAAAGTGGTTCATGGCTATGATTTACCGTTATTTTATAATGAAAAGCAGACTGGATTTAATCAATTTAGACAGACTTTGTTTTATCAAAAATCGCTGATGTTGTTTACATTTAATTTTGGTGTCTCGGATGCTGGTAGAGATATTAGCCACGATATATCCTACAGAATGTGGCCAAGCCTTGCCATTGCCCTGCCAACATTATTATTTGCTGTTTTGGTGAATATCATTTTTGCTATGGCTATGGCATTTTTCCGTTCGACTTATCTTGATTTATCCGGGGTAGTTATTTGTATTATCCTAATGTCCATTTCCAGTTTGTTTTACATCATTGGCGGGCAATATCTGTTTGGAAAAATATTAAAATGGTTCCCTATTTCCGGCTACGATGATGGCCTCGATGCTTTAAAATTTACTATTTTACCAGTCCTGGTAGCTGTTCTGGGACAATTGGGTGCGGGAGCGCGTTGGTATCGAACCTTGGTTTTGGAAGAAATTAATAAAGATTATGTAAAAACCGCAAGAGCAAAGGGGCTCTCTGAGCAAAGGATTTTATTTAAGCATATATTAAAAAATGCCATGTTACCCATTTTGACCGGAATTGTTGTAATCATTCCTACTTTGTTTATGGGAAGTTTGGTTTTAGAGTCTTTTTTTGGTGTGCCAGGCCTGGGTAGCTATATTATTGATGCGATACAACAGCAAGATTTTGCTATTGTACGAGCTATGGTATTTCTGGGGTCAGTTCTTTACATCATAGGCTTGGTTCTGACTGATTTTTCTTACATCCTAGTTGATCCCCGAGTGCGATTATCCTGATAACCAAGGAGTATGAGGCAAAAATGACATTTGAATTGCTTTGGACTGACAAATGTTTTCTTACTTTACTGGCGGTGGTTTTATTTACCGTTCTGCTGAGTCTTAGAAAACAACACATCAAATTGTCATTTGCAATCATTTTACAAAGGCCGTTAGCAATCAGTGCTGGAATTGTGTTGTTGCTGTTTTTAGCCATCGGTGTTTTGGATTCTATTCATATTAAATTCATCAATGATAAAACAGAAAAAACTCAGTCTCTATTGGATAGAGTTCTTGCACCTATAGGGAATACCTATGAGAAAACTTATTCAGCTCCCTTGGCTTTAAATCAATTTATGAGTGAAACAAAGTTGGTTAATGGAGTTACAACTCAGGTTTATCCTCGCTTAAAATATCCACCAGCTTCTATTAAGAATGAAAAGGACAAATCCCTCATCATCAAATCTGTGCTTATGAAAGGTATAACATACAGTGCTTTAGTCATTTTGGGTGGATGCTTATTACTCGCTTTAATAAAGCTTAGTCTTGGATATAAAAATACTTTCATTTTAAATTCTACTCAAATCAGCGCTATAGCGACTGTAGCTGTACTTACTTTTGCGGTCGTCATTGGTTACGGATTATCAAGATCCTTTCATGTCTTGGGCACAGGGCAAATCGGACAAGATATTTTTTATTTCAGTTTGAAAAGTGTGCGAACGGGTCTAATCATTGGTTTTTTAACAACCCTCTTCATGTTGCCATTGGCTTTATTTCTGGGGATTGCAGCAGGATATTTTGGTGGGCTTGTGGATGATATTATCCAGTATGTTTATACTACTTTAAGCTCCATTCCAGGTGTTTTGCTGATTACGGCTTCCGTATTGTCATTGCAAACTTATATTGCAAACCACCCGGAGCAATTTACTACTTTGGCCAAGAGTGCCGATGCGCGTTTATTAGCTCTTTGCTTGATACTGGGTGTAACCAGTTGGACAAGCCTGTGCCGACTTTTGCGAGCAGAAACATTAAAATTGCGGGAAATAGATTATGTCCTGGCCGCACGTGCCTTAGGCAGTAGTTGGTTTACTATCGTACGCAAACATTTGGTGCCCAATGTCATGCATATTGTTATCATCACCCTGGTATTGGATTTCAGTTTTTTAGTCTTGGCAGAAGCTGTATTGACCTATGTAGGGGTAGGTGTTTCACCCATGACTATTAGTTGGGGAAATATGATTAATGGCGCGCGCCTTGAATTAGCACGTGACCCTGTTGTATGGTGGCCTATGTTTGCAGCCTTTCTGTTAATGTTTTTATTGGTTTTGGCAATGAACTTGTTTGCAGACGCAGTACGGGATGCTTTTGACCCACATCAATCTCATTTATAGTCAATATCTGTTAGTTTCCTATTTCCGGGATTTAGGTTAAAGTTTCGAAATTATCGTGAGTGGGTTAATTCTCTATGCGACAACGTTTTGTTCATTTAAGAGTACATACGGAATTTTCATTAGTTGATGGTTTGGTACAGATTAAACCATTGATGAAAGCTTTGCCAGCCAGAGGTATGAGCGCAGTTGCTGTAACGGATTTTTGTAATTTATTCGCTGCTGTCAAAGTATTTAAAAGTGCGACAGAGGCAGGAATCAAACCCATTATTGGTAGTGATTTGCCATGCCATGATTTGGAAACCCCGGATAACATTTTTTCTTTGGTTTTGTTATGTCAAGACACAGCAGGCTATAAAAATTTAACCTGTCTGGTATCCAAAGCATATCAGGAAGGGCAATATCATGGCCAACCCAGGGTGCAATTACAATGGATTCAAGAGTTTTCACAGGGATTAATCGCATTATCCGGAGGAAAGTTCGGTGATATTGGGCAAGCATTGCTGGCAAATGATGACACCTTGGCAAGAAAACGTGCTTTGCATTGGATGAATTTATTTCCGAATCGATTTTATCTGGAAATTCAGCGAACCGGAAGAGCTGATGAGTTGCATTATAATGAGAAGCTGATCGCGTTAGCGGACGAATTGCAATTACCTTTGGTTGCAACCAACGACGTTAGGTTCATCGATGAGGATGATTTTGATGCTCATGAAGCTCGTGTATGCATTCACGAAGGGTACACGTTGGCTGATCCCAGGAGAGTTCAACAATACAGCTCCCAACAGTATCTGCGCTCAGCAGATGAAATGGAGCTATTATTCTCGGATCTTCCCAGTGCATTACAAAACACAGTCGAAATTAGTAAACGCTGTAATGTGAAACTCGAGCTGGGCCATAATTATCTACCTAATTTCCCTATACCGGATGGAACAACAGTAGAGGCGTATTTATCACATCTTTCTGAAATTGGCTTGGAGGAACGTTTAAAGCAATTATTCAGAGACAAGTCTGAGGGGGAGCTGCTTGCTGCCAGAGGGGAGTACGACAAACGCCTTAAAATTGAACTGGATGTTATTAATAACATGGGCTTTGCTGGTTACTTCCTGATTGTTGCTGATTTTATTCAATGGGCTAAACAAAATGGGGTTCCAGTAGGACCAGGTCGTGGTTCTGGTGCTGGTTCTCTGGTTGCTTATGCCTTAAAAATAACAGATCTGGATCCTTTAGAGTATGAGCTGCTTTTTGAACGATTCTTAAACCCCGAACGTGTTTCTATGCCTGACTTTGATATTGATTTTTGCATGGAAGGCCGTGATCGGGTCATTGAATATGTAGCAGAGAAATATGGCCGGCAGAGTGTTTCCCAAATTATTACTTTTGGCACTATGGCCGCAAAGGCTGTGGTGAGAGATGTTGGGCGTGTTTTAGGTCATCCTTATGGCTTTGTGGATAAGCTTGCGAAATTAATTCCCTTTGAGTTAGGAATAACTTTAAGTAAAGCGATGGAGCAGGAAGAAGAGCTGCGCCGACGATATGAAGAAGAGGAGGAAGTAAAAGAGCTATTTGATCTTGCCCTGAAACTGGAGGGAATTACTCGTAATGCCGGCAAGCATGCTGGGGGAGTAGTTATTGCACCTTCTCAGCTGACTGATTTCACAGCGATATATTGTGAAGAAGGATCAACACAAATAGTTAGCCAATTTGATAAAGACGATGTTGAGGCGGTTGGGTTAGTCAAGTTTGATTTTTTAGGGTTAAGAACACTAACCATAATCGATTGGGCTCTGGCCACAGTGAATAAGCAATGCGAAAATGCCGGGTTGTCACCAATTGATATTAGTCAAATTCCAACGAGTGATGACTCTACTTTTGAGTTATTAAAAGCATGTAAAACTACTGCTGTATTTCAGTTGGAATCTCGAGGAATGAAGGAGCTGATTAGCCGGCTGCAACCCGATTGTTTTGAAGACATCATTGCTTTGGTTGCTTTATTCAGACCAGGTCCTCTACAGTCAGGGATGGTGGATGACTTTATCGACAGGAAGCATGGCAGGGCTCGAGTTGATTACCCCCATCCAGACTTGGAACCAATTCTTAAACCCACTTATGGGGTTATCCTCTATCAAGAACAAGTAATGCAAATCGCTCAGGTTCTGGCCAATTACACGCTTGGCGCTGCTGACTTGTTAAGACGAGCCATGGGGAAGAAAAAACCGGAAGAAATGGCAAAGCAAAGGGAAATTTTTACCCAGGGAGCTGTTGCGAGAGGAGTAGATGAGCAAGTAGCAACCCATATTTTTGATTTAATGGAGAAGTTCGCCGGATATGGATTCAATAAATCACATTCTGCCGCGTATGCTTTAGTCGCTTATCAAACCGCCTGGCTAAAAGCACATTATCCTGCAGCTTTTATGGCTGCAGTGATGTCCTCTGATATGGATAACACGGATAAGGTTGTAACTTTTATTGATGAATGCGCGCACATGAAATTACAAGTGTTGCCTCCTTCTATCAATAACTCCATGTATCATTTTACCGTGTCCGATGAAAAGACGATTATTTATGGCCTTGGGGCAATAAAGGGAGTTGGCGAATCTGCGATTGAGTGTATTATTCAGGAGAGAAACCAGAATGGACCTTTTTTGGATTTGTTTGGTTTTTGTCAAAGATTGGATTTACGCAAAGTCAACAGAAGAGTGATTGAAGCTTTAATCAAGAGTGGTGCTTTTGATATTTGGAAAGTGGAAAGGGCTGTGTTAACAGCGTCCTTGGAAAAAGCACTGAAAGTTGCCGAAAAGGAACATCAAAATCAATCAAGTGGACAATTTGATTTATTCTCCCTTTTAGAGGACAAAGCGGATGAACAAAATTATGTGGAAAGTAAATCCTGGTCTGAAGCTCAACGATTAGAAGGCGAAAGAGAGGTATTAGGTTTTTACCTCACTGGCCATCCTGCTGACCAATACAGACGTGAATTGGGAGATTTTATTGTTCCTGTCAGCCAATTAAATCCGTCTTTACATAAAAAAGCGATTATTTGCGCTCAGGTTGTAGCAATTAGAAAAATTATCACCAAACGTGGCAAGAAATTAGTGATTATTGGAATGGATGATGCGACTGCCAGGATTGATGCCGTAGTTTTTGGTGAGATTTTTGAACAATATTCTGATCCATTGGCGACGGGTAACATGCTTGTAATTGAGGGCGAGGTTGCAATTGATGATTACAACGGTGGTGTTAAAATGACCGCCAATCAGCTTTTAAGTATCGCTTCAGCTCGAACAAAATTCGCTCGTTGTCTGGAGTTGCGTTTAAATCAAAACAATGCTGCTGTATTGCCTTCTATCCAATCCTTACTGAAGACTTATTCAGGACGGTGCGCTGTTCAATTGGCTTATGCTAATGGTGTTGCTAAAGCTAATTTAAATCTTGGCCAACAATGGTGTGTGACCCCTAGTGATGAGTTAATTGGGCTATTGAGCAATCTTTTAGGGGAAGAGCAAGTAATAATGCGTTATTAGAAATACTGCTAATGATAGCGCCTGTGGAGTTGAGCAGATAGCACGGCTCAACTCGCATTGCAGAATGATAGTTGTCTCATCTACATCAAATAGTTGCTAACAATGTGGAAGAGGAAGAGTCTTCTTCGCTAACTTTTTCCTCCTGCAGCTTCAATTGAGCTTTTAATTCATTAATTAACTCTAGTGGAAGTTGAACTCCGCCGTCAGGAATAGTGACTTCTTTTCCATTGATAAGAAGTTTTCCTTCTTCAGTAATTTCAACTGTTTGCTGTCCTTCTTCAGTTTTTAAATCAGAGCTTGGAGTGTATTCAATCACTATGCCATTCATGATGGATTTGCCATCCGCAATACGAATACCCGTCATTTGAGAGGTATTAGGATAGTTGCTGTAGTAATTCATAATAGTGGCGCTGGCTTTCCATATTAATCTGTAGGCATAATCCAAAGGTAACCCAATGCCCATTCCTACGCCTTGTCCGATAATACCCATGGTTGTTCCTAAAACATGAGCCAAACTAATACTGAAAAATGCCGTGACTAATTTACTTGCTATGATCTGAGAGAACAACGCCACACCCATAGGCCCTGTTGTACCGAGCATCAGCAGGCTGCTTCCCACCATGGTAGTAATTTGTAGTTTGGTCGACATCGCTTTGGAGGATTGGCTAATAACATCCCCCCCAAGATAACCAATCGTTGCTCCTGTATAAGAAAAAGCGGCTCCGAATAAAGGTTGAGTAATGGATGTGACGGGATAGTTCGAGTAAGGATTGGTAGATACCTTTTTAACACTCACACTACTGACAAACTTGGAAAAGTCACTCCACTCCTGCTCGGTAAATGGCTTCATATTGGCTTTGCGCAAGGCTGCGTTGGCATCGCTAAATGCGGATAAAGAGGAGTTGACCACTCTATTGGCAGCTAAAAAGCAGATTTCCTTGTCTTCATCATCCAGATAATTTGTATCAGTAATGCCTAAATCCTTATTAATCAATCGATATAATGCGGAGTTATTTTTGGGAGATGAAATTTGCGATTGAACATATAGACAGGCTGCGATGACGACTCTAGAAGCAGTTAAATTTGCTTCCCATTGTTCAGGGGTTGTGATTTCTTCCTCTTTTGCCAGATTTGCTCTAAGGACAACAATCATTTTTTTTATAAATTTGGTTTGTTTATCTCTGGCTATGACATCAGTGCCTCCAAAAAGAGTAGGTACTCCGATTAAAGATGGAGGTTGATCCAAATCCACTTTTCTTTCTGATTGATAGTCATCGCGTAAAAAGTTAAGGCTGGTTAGAGCTCCTGCTGGCAGTATATAGCGCATAATAACCTCATATCCATTGAAAATTTATTTGTGTGTTTTTTATCTTACCGATTAGCTGGTTAAATGCAATCTGATTTGGTTAATTTTTACTAAATTGTTGCAATCAGATAAGGCAACAGATTTTATTTATGATTTAACTCTTTGAAATGATGATTTTTTTGCGATTATACTATTTTTAGCCTTGAGCTAGATATGTTACTCTTATAGGGTGTAATTAATTTAAAATTAAAACAAATCCATGTCCTGTAGCCTGATTGAGGCGGTCATTAATACTTTGATTAGAAATGACAGAACTGTTTTAGCTGTTTTTGAGAAAAGGGTAGATTTGTATGATGGAATTAGCAAATAAAATCATCAGGGTAAGTTACATGGATAAGTTATACCAATATCTTTTACTTCTTCGTTTATCGCACTGGAGTAAAGCAATTTTTGTTATGCTCGGTTTCATTTATACTCCTGTTCCGGGGTATTTGTTCCCGGCATTATTGGCTTCACTATCTTTTTGTCTTATTGCAAGTGCCGTTTATATTTACAATGATATTCAGGATAGAACGGAAGATAGTCTACATCCTTTTAAATGCAATAGGCCTATAGCCAGCGAGCAGGTCACTTTATTTGATGCGATCATTGTAATGCTCTTATTAATGGTTATTGGACTTGCGCTGGGTTGGCTTATTTCAAAAAAGCTGGTGGTCATTTTAATTATTTATTTGATAATCAATCTTGCTTATAACCATGTTTTAAAATTGATTCCGGTTTTTGATGTCGCTTGTATTGCCTTGGGATTTATGCTCAGAGTTTTGGCCGGAACAATAGGAATTGATTTGGCTATATCAGCCTGGTTAACTGTTGCAGCGACTTTGCTTAGTTTATTTATCGCCCTAAATAAAAGACAACTGGAAATGCAGTTGGGATTGAAAAATTCAACCCGTAAGGTTCTACGCCGATATAATCCAGTCTTTCTGCAAAGACTTATCGTCATTACAGGATTAGCCTGCTTTATTACTTATCTGTTTTACACGGTTTATGCCAGAGCAGAATCGTTTTTTTTCATTTTAACTTTACCTTTTGCTGCTATTGCACTATGGCGTTTTGCCTGGCTTGCCACTCAGGATGTAGAGAATGATGATCCAGTCAATATTTTTTTAAGTGATCGATTATCTCGAATCAACTTATGGTGCTTTGCTATCTTGACCTTTATGGCATTGAATTGATGAGTGCTAAGTGGTGCTGGTATGACAGCCTGTTTATCCTTTTGTTTGCTTATTTGCTGGTTTTACAAATCCAGGCCATATGGCCGTTCACTATAGATGACATGTATATTTCTTTGCGGTATGCCAAAAACTGGGCTGCAGGAAATGGCTTATTATGGAATTTAAACACTGAGCCGGTCGAAGGCTATTCCAATTTCAGCTTTGTTGCTTTGGGGGCAATATCAATTATTCTGCACATTAATCCAGTTCTTACCCTAAAAATCGCCGGGTTTGCTGGATTACTTGCCACGTGTCTTTTTATCTTTCTTATCAGCCGCTTTTGGTTTACCAAACGAGAGTCTTTTATCCCCTGCATTTGGCTTTTACTATACAAAGGACAAGTTATTTGGTCAGTTAGCGGCCTTGAAACGACCGTTTACCAGGCACTGATTAGCGGTTCAGTCTATTTTGCTTTTCGCGGGTTAGGATATCATTTTTATCCCGCTCCTAGAGGTGAGTTTAAGACAAGTGGTTTTGTCTTGTCAGGGTTGTATCTTTCATTCGCAGGAATGACCAGGCCTGAAACACCAGCGCTGATGCTTCTTTTTTTTCTTTTAATCGGTTGGGACCGGAATAAATTATCAGGCAAGAAGCCATGGAGAGGGGCGGTATCTTTTGCGGTGACTATAGGTTTGGTGTTTCTGCCTTATTTTCTTTGGCGTTGGAGTTATTACAGGTTATTGTTTCCTAACTCTGTATATTGTAAAGGCTTTAATGGCATATCCTATTCATTGGATTTGAATTATCTCAAATTAATTTGGCCATTTGCTATTCTGGCTTTGCCAGCCTGTTTTTATGCTCAGGACAGAAGGCATTATTTTTTATGGTCTCCCGGTATTATTTATTTATTAATGCTTGTGAATGCCGATCCAGTTGTCGCTTTTGATAATCGATTGTTCTTGCCAGCGTTTGCTCTTATGTTACCTCTGACCTTGAATGGTATCAGTTATCTTTTATTAAGCTATTTCAAAAAACAAGATAATTACTTTAGAGCGGCATTGTATGTGAGCTCATTTTTTCTGGCGCTACTATTTATACCCAAAATGTCCCTTGATGCTTATCGCTACTTTAGTCAAAATCCGGTACATGGAGAGCAATTACGGAAAAGTGTTGTCCAATGGTTAAATACTCATGCCAAGAATCAAGATAGAGTGGTGTTGGCAGATTCTGGTTTGATCCCGTTTTTAAGCGGATTAACTTTTATTGATTCTTACTGCCTGAATAATAAGGAAATGGCACAATTTCCTGCCGTGAAGAGATATGAATTATTTTGCCAGCAGATTTTAGAAGAAAAACCACAGGTAATTATTTTGACTGCGCTTATTGATAAAGGAAAGATCATTTATACTCCCAGTGATTCTTGTTTGAAACCATTACTTGATGTTCATAAAGAATACAAATTGGGTGGTGTTTTTTCTTTTGGCAGTGCTGAGTCACAATATAGGTATGAATTGTTTGCTAATTTTTGATGCGGGAAACTGTAACATAGTGTACCATCTTTCCTTTATAAAGGATTACAGACTGTGGTTTTTATAATGCAAAAAATAATCATATTGACAAAAAAAATCATTGCAAAACTCCCAGTAATTTTGTTTGATGTGGCTGCAATACCAGTTGCCTGGTATGCCGCTTACTGGTTGCGCTATAACATGCAGCCATATCCCAGCAGCCTGACATCCACCCATTCTTTTATTGCTTTAGCTTTATTATCAATTGTTCAGATTAGTTGTTACTATTATTTTAAAATTTACAGAGGATTATGGCGTTTCTCTTCTCTGAATGATGTCATCAGGATACTGAAGGCTACTATCACAGCAATGGTTTTAGTAATCCCTGTTTTTTACTTGACTTCAATTCTTCAGCACCTGCCCAGATCAGTTTTTCCTTTGTATTGCATTATCCTGGCTACCATCCTTTGCGGGGGAAGGTTGGTAATCCGTCTGCATTGGGATAAGCCTGGCAGAGGAAACAGGGAATTGGAAACGAAAAGAGTTTTGGTGGTTGGTGCCGGGCAGGCTGGTGAAGGCTTGGTGCGTGATTTGAAAAGAAGCAGTTATTATCGGCCAATAGGCTTTGTAGATGACAATAAAAGCAAGAGAGGATTAGAAGTTCATGGAGTGCGGGTTCTGGGAACGACCAACCAAATTACCGAATTAGTCAATCAGTACGACGTGGATTTGATTTTCATTGCCATACCTTCTGCCAAATCGGCAACCATGCGAAGAATTGTAACGCTTTGTGAACAAAGCCATGTGCCTTTTAGTACTTTACCCAGTATTTCAGCCCTGGCTGCGGGTCGAGTTGAAGTGAATGCGCTGAGGCCTGTGAATATTGAGGATTTATTGGGTCGGGATCAAGTGACGCTCGAATGGGAAAAAATTGCTCGTTCAATCGCAGGAAGACGCATATTGATTACAGGCGGTGGTGGCTCAATCGGTTCGGAATTGTGCCGTCAGGTTATGGCTTTAGAGCCTGCGAGCATAGCTATTGTTGAGAATAGTGAATTTAACCTGTATCGCATTGAACAGGAGTTGTTAAAGAGTTTTCCAGGTATTCCCGTTGAATTGAGTTTAATCAGTGTGACAGACGAAATTGCGATTAATCACTTATTTCGTCGGTTTCAACCTGAAATTGTATTTCATGCGGCTGCATACAAACATGTTCCCATGCTTCAGCATCAAGTACGAGTTGCTGTGTTTAATAATGTCATAGGTACTCAGGTTGTTGCCAAAGCCAGTGTGACATTCGGAGCTGAGAAGTTCATTTTAATTTCCACTGATAAAGCAGTGAATCCAACGAATATAATGGGAACTACCAAGAGAGTCGCTGAAATTTATTGTCAGAATTTAAATACACGAGTTAAAACCCAGTTTATTACGGTTCGTTTTGGAAATGTCTTGGGTTCAGCTGGTAGTGTGGTGCCTTTGTTCCAAAAACAGTTGCAGGAGGGGGGGCCACTGACTGTGACCCATCCCGATATGCAAAGATATTTTATGACTATACCGGAAGCATGCCAATTGATTTTGCAAGCGATGGTGAATGGGGAGGGCGGTGAAATTTTTGTCCTGGATATGGGAGAGCCGGTTAAAATCAGTTATCTTGCAGAGCAAATGATTCGCTTGGCAGGCAAAGAACCGGGAAGAGACATCATGATTGAATATACAGGGTTGCGTCCTGGCGAGAAAATGTATGAAGAGTTGTTTCATGAGACTGAACAGTTAACTTCAACAAAACATGAAAAACTATTCAAAGCAAGGTTTCGTGAACTGGATTGGAATGATTTGACACAAACCATGCGAATGTTGCAGGCAGCTTGTATTGAGCATCAGGATGAAGAATTGCTTGTTCTGTTAAAAAGTCTGGTGCCTGAGTTTCAATTGGAACCTATGGTTGAAGCTTAAGCAATAGACCTAATCTGGTAAATCAAGATTGTGTTATGTCAATTACTTATGTTGATTTTGAAACGCTATTTTCTCATAATTTGATGGTAAAATGAAAAACAGCAAAAGAATTTCTTAGCTTCTTACATCTTCCCGGGCCCTTGTTTTAGAACCTGGGGCCGTGATTTGGTTCTTCCGGTTCATCCAGTTTCTCCGCATGTATTAAATTTGTGGCTGCATCACGAAATGCCAGCTTAGCCTGATTAAAGGCTTGTATGCAACGCTCAGACTCAGGGAGACACTTAGCCACTTCTATAGTTTTATATTCTGCTCCCTCGTGGATCGTATGTTGAAAATCTTCCCATGCCGAACCAGATTGTCCAGAAGTAAGAGAACCAAGTTCTTTATTTGCAGCAGCTACAATACTCTGCTTTGCGGGTTCCAATTTTTTTTCCAATACATCAAGCGCAAAATCAACGTAGTCATCTATCGTTAAACCCATTTCGTCCTCGAAGCGCTCATCGAATTCATCTTGTGTTTCGTTAGGCCGAATCTTTACCCCGCTTGATTTTATTATAGCTTGCTTCATGTTTTCATCTATTGGAGTTTCACTCAGCAATGCCCTTGCTTTGTCGTGTACGGCCATCATTGTCATACAATACTCTCTCCTTGCGTTAAGGTATTCTTCCTCAAGTTGTTCACTACTTGACCAGGTCATGATATCTGCTCCACTCATATACCTATATTTAAAAGGTAGCATTCGATTTATAATTATTCAAAATGACAGTAACAATACCAATTGGGTTGTGGTGAATACTAAGTCAATATCCCTAAATTTTTAGTGAACATTTAATCTTGAATTGAGCGGGGATTTTAATTTCACTTCGATCTGCTCTCTCTCGCCCCATGAGCTTAGGTAGTATGGTGGTGCATTTCGCGGAAGATTGCTGGGGGGAGGGAGGGGTAAAATCTGTGCTAACCACCAGACCCATTAGTAGGTATATGATGCATCATCTCATTATAAAGAGCGCTCCGGATTGCAGGAAAGCTGTAATCCGGGAGAACATCTCTGATAACAGGTAAATTCTTATATCAAGAATTTTTTATTATGGACTTAATCGTTATTAAAGGCTTAGGCTTTCTTCCTGTACTTTTTGCAAGCTTCCCAAAGTATCTTCAAGTTTGAGTTTAATTTTAGTGATTTCATCAGATACCTGATCCACACAGGTTCTGGTTGGAGCCAAAAACTGCGGTGGCGTATTGAAACCTATTAAACTAATCGCCCAACGGGCAATGGCTGTCAAAATATCGGCTATTTTTGTCAATACCGGACGATTGTCAGCTAACTTTTCAGCTGCTTCTGAACCGTATTGACTACATTGATTAAAAAATTTCTCTACATCCTGTGGAGTAATGTCTTCAATCAGTTTATCACCCAACAATTGGTTCTTTGCATTTTTTATATTTGTATAAAATTCTTGGGCTATCGCCAGAGTTTCATTATCCTGAGAATGGGAGATGTCGGTCATAAGTGTCTCAATTCCCTTGAAAGTTGGAATTTCAAAGCCCATAAAAGTTAATAACTCAACTCTTTCAGGAATTTTGTCCAGGATTGCTTTGGTTTTGGTTTGAATATATTCATTAATTTGTTCGAGATTCATCTTGGTAAAAAGATTAATCTGTTTATCCATTATTCTCCCAAGAAGCTGATACAATTCTGTCGCAGCTTGTAGTCGAATTTTCTCATTAGGATCAACTTGTTTAAAAACTTCTGTCTTAATAATTTGATAAATAAATTCTTTACTATGGATTAGCTCTGCAATGGTCTTGACCTTTTTGTTCGATATAGATTCAATAATGTAATTTTGGGAATCAGGAAATGCCATGCTTAATAATTGGGCATCACATTGTTGAGCAGTATATTGCAAAGCATCTTGTGGTGATATTTTCAGAGCTTGAGAGTAAATCACTTCAATTTCCCTGATATCCAGGCCAAATTTACCTAATTTGACTTTGCTTAAAGCATTTAATTTTTCGTTTTCTTTAACAATTCTGTCGATGCTATCAAGTAATGTTTTTGTTAATACATCAGAACTGGATAGTGCCGATAATTTATCTTGTAAAACCTTGCTTGAAAGCTTCGGCATTGCATAATCTATCATAGTTTTAACTAAAATTTTCTGGTCTTCCGCAGGCAAAATACCTTCAAAAGGAGATTCTTCAGGCTGATCTTTTACATACCCTTTAAACAGGTGATATTGTTCATCTATTTTTTCGTTAGCCATTGCGAGCAAATGCAATCCCAGTTTAAACAACTGGTTGATGCCTTCATTATCTTCTGTAATCCCATATTGGGCTATCTGCATCTGCAATACAGAGGTCATTGCTCTTAGAAAATTATTTTTAGGAGTTGGTGCTGCATTTTTGAGGTAATCTGTTAATTGATTCAGTTGATTTAGTTTTACATGGTAATCACTTTTCCATAAATTCACATGCTGCTTCATTTTCTCATATTGAGACTCAATCAGGTCTAATTTCATTTTAAAGGGACTAATTGATGAAACAAGCCGCAGCAATTCTTGGAGTATTAGCGATCGTCGACTTAATGCATCCAGATCATTAGGGCATTTTCCAGATTTGCTGGCTTCCAATATTTCCTCAAAACGATAATTTTTCTCTGCCCATATCAATACATCTTGGTAATCTTCCCTTATTTTTTTCAAATTATTTTCAGGATCTATAGTTTGCATGCATCTGGCGATATATCCGATTTTACCGACTACTTGACTATGATATTGCTCGCTAGTTAAGCCACCCATTTTTATACCTACCTTGATAAAAGACAATTAATTGTCCAAATAGTATCAATAATGGGTAAAAAATTCAAGGTATTGCCATGTAAAAGTTTCCATTTAGTAAATTATGTATGGATTTTGTTAAGAAAAATTACTGTTTTCAAATATTTAATTCAAATAATGAAGCCCATTTTTTTCAGTTTTTTCATATAGATTTTCAATTTAATAGGACAGTTTTTATAGTTAATATAATTAACTACATGTATAAAGTTTTTATTAACTCAAGAATTTACTTTCATTAAGTAAATGAAAGTATCAGAAATGCCTCAAATTCACCTTAAAGAAGAAAGTATATTCATATAATTCATAAAAAATCTTGACTGAATAATTTCAATACCAAATAATGGTCTGATGTGAAGCATATTTTGATCAGTTTGCTATCTTTGATTTCTTTATGATCGCAGGGATTTCTTACAATAAGGAGGGGTATTATGGTAAGTTTGGAGCATATACAAAAACTTATTTCGGAATGTAGGAAGTTGGGTAAAGATGGACTTGATAATGGTACTAATGGGTTAATCCCTGAATTGGAAATCGATGTTGTCCCTCCCAGTGCGTTTTTAGGGGTAGGTAATAATCCGGCAATTTTTGTAAATTCTAAAACATACAAGTTAATGCGTACAACCCATGAAAAATGGGTTGAAAACAAAACAATAGTTTTTAAAAGTTATTTGCTTTCCCAGCCGGCGATCAAAATTATTGGTGCTATTGTTCATGAAACTGGTCATGCTTTTAATGTGGCTGCCAAAATTCCCAATACTGAAGCAAATGCCTGTATTTTTGAAATTGAAGTGTTAATGAGGTTGTTTCAAGTTAAAAGCCCCTTGCTGCTAGGGTGTACGGAACTGGATATGCAATCTTATTTTAAATCACGGTTAACTGATTACAACAAATGTGTGAAAGACTGCCAATGTTTAGCTGAAATGGTCGAATTTATAACTCATCAATTTAAGCTGGATGAGGTATCAATTTCAGAGAAAGAAAACCAAATCCCGCTTCTGTCTATTTCAAACAAATGGCCAGGCTTATTTGCAAAGAAACAGATTGCCCCTGACATGGATAAATTATTGACTTCTCCTGTAACTATCACTCCAGAGGTTAAAATCCTGTTTTATCAATTGGTTAAAGAGCATTTTCATTCTCCTGAAACAGAGATAAAGCTTGATATATAACAATATTTTTGATTGATGCAGGTAATTGCTGTGACTTTATGAGTCTGGCATGCAAAATGAATTCTGCACGCCAGAAAACACTTCAAAAAGCAATGTTTAAGTTACTGTGGCGGAAATAAATCCTGAAATTTCACCCGACTTTTCACATGCAAAGCTTTTTTCCTAACCTTGGATAAATCAAAGACCTTATAGATAATGACGGGTATAATGAAACTCACCACACCAATAATAAATGATAATTTATAGATGGGATCTTTATTTAGCAGTAAGAAAAATAAGGAGCCAACCATCAAAATGACAGCAAGAATTCCGGTATAGGGTGAATAAGGTGTTACATAACGGAGATCTTTAATGGAGTAACCGGCTTTATACAAACGGTTTCTAAAGCTGATTTGAGCAATGCATAAAGAAAGCCAAGCCAGCGTTCCAGTAAAACCGGATACTAATAATAAAGCGATATAGAGTTTCGTTTGACCAAAAAAGTAACCCACACCCAAAAGAATCCAAACTCCAATCAGTGTGGCAATAACGGCGTTCTGAGGAACAGAGTTTTGATTAAATTTGGCTAAAACATGTGGAGCCATACCATCACGTGCCAAAGCATTTAAAGAACGCACAGCACCATAAAATCCGGAATTAGCGCAGGATAAGGTTGCAGACAGAGTGACAAAACTCGTTACTGCTCCTGCCCATTTCAGGCCGTAGAAATTAAGCGCATCAGCGAAGACTGAGTTAGATAACCCAGCCTTTTGCCAGGGAAAAATTAAAACCAGGCAAAATACTGGAATGATGTAGAGAAACAGGATTCTGAAAGTAACATTACGGATGGCGTGAGGGATCATTCGGGCAGGGTTTTCAGATTCTCCCGCTGCAAGTCCTATGATTTCAGATCCTTGATAATTAACCAGCAAAAGAACCATGGCTGTCAACAACGACATTGCCCCATTAGGTAACAGACCTCCATCGCCTAACAGGTACTTAAATCCTATTATACCGGGTGGTTCTGATCCATGAATGAGTCCAAAGAAAATTAGTATTGCCAGGAAAACAAAGGCGAGTAATGAGATAATTTTAATTAAGGCGAGCCAGAATTCAATTTCACCAAACGTATCGACTTTAGCAAGGTTAATATAGGTAATAATTAATCCGAAGCAAACCACCCATATGTAACCGCTCACCCCAGTAAACAATTCCATTATGATCCCTCCCGCAACACATTCTGCGGGGATATAGGCGACCCAGGTAATCCAATATGACCACCCGACACCGCAAGCGACAGTTGGGGATATAAAATCAGAAGTGTAAGTAACAAAAGAGCCGGAAATTGGAATGGCGACTGCTAATTCACCCATACATAACATGGTTAGGTAAATAATTAACCCACCAAGTAAATAGGCAATAAACACAGAGGGGCCAACAAGATTAATTACTTCACCGGTTCCTAAAAAATATCCAGAGCCGATAATTCCACCTAGTGCAATCAGTTGGACATGACGATCTTTTAAACCTCGTCTGTAACCACTGTCTTTAATGGGTTTTGATAGGGTTGGAATATTAGTCTTCACGGGCTGTTTTTTCTCACTATGTTAGTAAAAAATAATAGAGCTAATGTTATATTTATCCATATAAATTTAAAACTGCTCCAGATTAAAAAATATTTTTCATCTTATTGATAACTCTCATTTTTGCTATATGGAAGTAGCTAATAATGACGCCCCAAAATGAAAAATTTCGCGTTTATAGCATAAATTTTGAACTTTTAAAAGAAACAATTTCATTAATTTTTATTTTTTTACCTTTCTTCATTTTGATGGAAAAATGAGTTTCAGATTGATATGGATTTCCAGGTGTCTCGCTTTTATTCGCAAATTCAGTTCCTGTTTTGACCAAAAAAAACAATTAATGTAGGATAAATGCGTTATTTGAGGTGAATTAAGGAAAGACTATGTTGCGATGGATCGTGTTAATTTGTATCTCTTTGTTTTTGCCTTTATCTGCTTATGCGGACAAATCCGATTGTATCAATCATCATTGCATTGCGGTAATTGATGCTGGAAGTTCCAGTTCACGATTACATATTTATGCCTATGATTTGGATGAAACAAACACACCCATTGCAATTAGAGAGATTTGGAACCGAAAAGCCGTTCCCGGATTGCCTACAATTGAGCATGAAAACAAATCGGTTTCAGCCTACATGGAGAAGCTATTTTCAGATGCTCCAGCTGTTTTAATGCCAGTTTATTTTTACTCCACAGCAGGCATGAGATTGTTGCCTAAAACTCACCACAGAAACGTCAATCAATTGGTAGCTGAGTGGTTTGACAGGCAGTATTACTGGCGACTTGTAACTGCAAGAACGATTTCTGGTACAGAGGAGGGTATTTTTGCCTGGCTCGCAACCAATTATCAATTAAACCTGTTTCAACAAGAACCCCAAACTTTAGCTGGTGTGATGGATATTGGCGGAGCATCTGTTCAGATTGTTATTCCTGTTGTAAATCCATCTTTTATGGATCATGAGCATACAACCACAATTCGCCTCTACGGCAAGGAATTTACGGTTTTCTCTCATAGTTTTCTTGGTCTTGGTCAGAATGAGATGGGGCATCAGTTTTTTGATTTAAAATTCTGCTTTCCAGAGGAATACGAACTGCCAAGCGGGCGCCAAGCTCGAGGCGATGCCTATGCTTGCAAAGATGAAATTGCCATTTTAGTCAATAGCGTTCATTCTGTGAGCCGAAAGATTAAATCGGTTTTAGCCGCTAACCCTATTGAGAAATGGTATATTTTGGGCGGCATTACCTTTATGCTGAATGACAAACTGTTTTCTCTGGACAATCAATATTTTACCAATCGTGATCTTATTTCCTATGCAGATCAAAATATTTGCCATCAAAAATGGTCAACTCTTGAAGTGCTCTATCCTGATAACCTCATGGTGTTCAACTACTGCATGTTACCTTCCTACCTTTATGCTTTGTTAGTTCACGGCTATGGACTTAAGAGTTACCAGAAAGTTAATTTCATGCCAAATAGCAAGAATATCGATTGGACCTTAGGAGTGGTATTGCAACATAAGCAATCTTAAGTATACTTTTCTTTATGCCGTTGTAGCTCAGTTGGTAGAGCAATTGATTCGTAATCAAGAGGTCGGAGGTTCGACTCCTCTCAGCGGCATAGTAAAATCAATGAGTTACAAATAGAAAGTTAAAAATTGAAAAAATTGGTACCGTTTTTGGTACCAGTTTTGAAATGTAATTAATAGACATTAATTGATATCAAAATAACATTAGGTATTCTGGCTCTTTCCCAATTAGGAGCAGCTTTAATCATTCGCAGAGCACCCTAACACGAACCCTATAATTTTCTAAAACCATAAGTTCGGTTTAAATGAGAACAAAATACAATATAAATGATCATTTTGTGAGTTTATATAGATCATAGTGTAAAAAAACACTCCTTAATATGATTGTCTTGATGAAATAATAAAATTATAATCCAATACTGTTATTCAAGGATATTAATAAGGAGATGTTATGAACGTATATTATTCTAATAGAATTGATGCCGACGAAGATAAGGATGAATATATGCCTTGGTAAATAAAGGAGATATAAGTATCTCCTTTTATAGTTTTATATTGATATGAAATTAGTTTTTAACAATGATGTTCTCGCGGTCATTGATGATTTCCTGGAGCAACCATCTTTTGAAAAAATTTGGAATTTTATTCAAACTGAAAAATTCAAGTTTGTTCACTCTTCTAAATGGGTAAATGCTTTTAGTCTTGAGGATGGATCTCCTCTATGGGGCAGCGTTACTATTTCTCATCCTAGGCCGGAAGCTTGCACAACAGAGCAAGTTTACCCTACAAACAAAACTATTGATTTATTTATAAATGAATTAATTGCAAGCTCCGCTGATTATTCTCATTTAATTGGTTTCAAGGATAGAGATTGGGATTTTTTCTATGCTAGACCTTATCTATATCCTAGAGGATCAGGACTTTCTTGGCATACTGATGGTAAGTATAAAATTTCAGGAGCCTATGTATATTACTGCCATCCAATTTGGGACATAAATTGGGGAGCTGAATTACTAATAAATTCTACTCCTCAACTTGATTTCGATTATCCCGAAGTGACGTTAATCAACAATAAGAAGAAAAAAGTAGGATACCATCTAAATAGCGCTGAATTGAATAAATATGCCGATGATGGAGTTGGATATTATATTGTCCCAAAACCCAATAGGTTGGTTATTTTTAAAAATAATATTCTGCACTGCATAAAAAAAGTAGAAAATGCAGCCGGTAATCATGTTAGAGCATCAATAACGGGTTTTTTTATGAGTAATGAGAAAATACATGAAACGAAAGAGGCAGAAAAAGAAGATTCAATCTAAGAATTATTTGTATTAGTTTAGTCCGGCCAACTTATTGATACTATCAATCTTAATATGCTTGGAATTATAAAATGAATTTAGTGCATGAAATCACACCTACACTAGCTCAGGAAAAAGTAAATTTTGTTATTTCGATACCCAATTCTGATGAGGCAGCTTTATCTAATTTTAAACTTAGAGTAGAGGATATTCCTTATAATGAACAACCAAGCCATTATCAATTTAAAAAATGGTCTTCTTGGTGTTCGGCTCATTTCTCTTCCTATTACTACTACATTAAGTATAAAAATGCTCTCTTAAGATGTAAGCAATTTTTGTATGACTTTGGACCTTTATCAACATTAGATCACGCTGCTCTTTACGATCATTGGGTTTGGGAAATGAAACCCCACGTATTGAATCAGGAAAATATTTGTTGGATTGGTTATGACTATTCAAAATCGAAAACATTAAGTTTTTTATCTCATGGAACTAATATTGAACTTCGTCTTCTTGAAGGAAATTTGAGCGATGAAGAGTTCTTGGAACTTTGTAAATTTTTTTCTCCTCTTCCATCATCAACTGAAATCTTAAAAAAGAATTTTTTTGAACTATCCTATTGGTCTCGTTACAACAAATGCCTAGAAAATGCATGTATTAATAGAAATGAATATAAACCACCTTCAAGTATATGGAATTTAAGATGGCCTTTACATAATATTCTTAGAAGCAGCAAACCGGATCTTAATATAAAGTATTTAAACCAGCTTAACTTAGATTTCAGTCTGGATAGTCAAATTATTTATGGTAAGGGAAATCAAATAGAAGAAATTCAATTTGTCCTGTTTCCGAAGAATGGAAAGAAAAATCAAATCGCGTGGTTTCGTGTTTTTAATAAGCTTTCTTTTTCAATAAAGAAACCAGCACTTTCTAGATTGCCTAATATGAACTCATTTAGTGGGTATAGTGGTTTTAACTTAACTGTCTTAACTCCGAAGAGTAATATGATTTCGAGTAATATATACATTGCCAGTGTTCATGAGTGTTATGGACCACATGATGCCCTTTGGTGGGATAATGAAAATGCTTATCTACTGCAACTAAGTGCTAGCGCTAATAACTCTATAGAGTATTTGAAGAGAATTTTTTGTCAACTTATAGAAGACAAATGATCATTAGATTTATGCACTTTTAATATGGATAAATTAAGCTAGCGCCCAAAGCTACTAGGAAGGCTCCAATCCACTGATATTGGGAAATCTTTTCACCAATAAAATAAGCAAATATTTGCGCAAATACCACTGAGGTATTACGAAGAGTAAGGGCTAGTCCAGCTTCAGAATGACGCAATCCGATTAAAAATAGCAAGAAGGACAACGCACTTATAATTCCTCCTAGAGAAGTTATTTTCCAATTGGATTTAATTTGATCTTTGAATACTTGTTTTTGTTCTTTGTTCATCAAAAGATAAACACAAGGTAAAGCAATCCATAAAGCTGCAGAAAAGAGTGCAGCTGGGTTTGCACCATATGCTAAAGAACGACCGTAGCATAAATGATAACCAGCAATGCAGATGCCACATAAAACCGGAAACAATAATTGCCTTGATTGAACGGGGTTAAAAGTTTTGCTTGTAAGTATCAATCCAAAAAGAACTGATGATACACCTATGACATTAGATAAATTTATATTTTCACCAAGGAAACATGCCGAAATAAACCATACAATTACCATGGCGCTTCCTCGCATAATAATGTAGGCCTTCCCAAGTGAAGACTGACTAAGACTAATAGCGAGTGTGATTATATAACCTCCTTCAAATAAACCAGAGGTTAGTGCCCATAAAAAGGAATCAGATGTTTTAAACAATGGACCAGAGAAAAAAGGAATAAATACAAGCGAGAATACAGTTGCAAAACTCATAATTCCCAATACTTCGTAATAGGGTGTTGAATTGCGTTTGGCAAATGTATTCCATGCTGCATGGAGGATTGCGGATAAAATTATAAATACACCAGAACCCATTTTCAGTTCATTTCGAGATAAATAATCGATTATTGTAACAATTGGACCAACAGCCTATAACATAAATTTTTTAAAACCCAATAGAAGTTGCAAAGTGATTTTAGAGTTTAAAGTATTAAAAAAGATGCCCCAAAGAGGGGCTTAATAGATTGAAAAAATATATGCCTGTCTACCAAACTTTACCGAACAATAATCACTAATAAAAAGATCCCGAGCAAAAGCCTCAAAATCAAAATAGCAGCTCAAACTATCCGGTATTTGATGGGCATAACAGTCATCAAATAACTGTCTGGCAAAATCAACCTCTGAATCATAGCAACCTTGGTAATGATCCTCCAACATGGTTTGTGCATCTTCTACCGAATAATCGCAGAGAAGGGCTAAGCCTAGCTCTCCATGTTCTTGAATAAATGAAGCATACTCCACAATATTACTTATTGACTCGTACTCATGGATTTTGATGCTGCCGAATCCTTCATAATCGTGTATGGCATATTCTTCAGCATTGGGCTCAGGGCTGTTATCCAGCATTTCCCAGATTTCTTCCATAATGTCATCTTCGCTTTGTGTGGCATCTATCCAAACACCATGCAGGATGGCATTGTTGTATGAGGCTAAACACGCGACGTAGATTGAAGGGGTGTCCATGGGATTATTTCCTTGTATTAAGGGAGCAATCCCACACGGGAGCTTACTCCCGTGGTAGGGTATGATTAAAACGGAATTTCTTCTGAATCGGTTTGCAACATTTCACGCATTTGCGCCATGTGGTGCTCTGCGGTCTTGTTGCTAGATTCATCAGCAGATTTGGAGTGACTGAGTAGCTGGATATGATTGACGACGACGCTTAACGTTTGATGTGTCTTACCTTCATTGTCAGTCCATTGATTAGAACGCAGTTTACCTTCAAGGTATACTTGCGAGCCTTTCTTTAAATATTCAGCTACTTTGATCAGTTTTCCAAAAAGCACCAGTTGATGCCATTCCACTCTGGTTTGCCATTCATCACTTTTTTTGAATGATTCATTGGTAGCCAAAGTGGCAGTGACAAAAGATTGTCCGTCTTTTCCGGTGATGCTTTTAGGATCAGCGCCGAGATTACCGATTAATTGAACGCGGTTTAAAGATGCAGTCATTGTATTCTCCTGTTATTGTTAAATGTGAGCCGCATAACAGAAAAACATCCGCATAGGCAGGTGGTTTTCACTTATGCGGATAAGACTTAATTTGCTTCAATTAACAAGCAATTCGTTGAGTATCAAACTGTTTGACAAAGGAAATCAGAGATTCCAGTTTGTGCAAACTTAACTCTGCCTGCTGAATGTCATAGGGATTAATTTGCAGTCGATGACGACTTAAATCATTAACACAACAATTCAGTTCAAACAGCAAATGTTCAATCTCAAGTTGCGCTGGTTCCTGCTGTTGCATGGTATGCTCCTTAGGTCTAAAGAGGATTAGCCCCAAAGGGACTATAAATCCCAATTGGGTTATGCAAAAAAGATCACCGAAACTTCGGTTGATTTACCTGGTTATTAATGATGATGTGCTTAAAGCACTCCTCGGGCGTAAAGCCGTAAAGACATCTCCTGGTAGGGTTTCCCTGCTAAACGCTTTGCCATGGAATTAGGGAACAAGATGGCATATCACAAGACCTAGTGGTTTCGTCAGATTTGCGCTGACTCATCAGTTGTGTTGCTTTCAGATTATCAAGCTAGTATTGGAAATCAAGCGCTTTTTTCAAGTGATAGTAAATGAACTTAATTGAAAATTTATTAATAGACCGCTTTCTGATAAATGGTACAATTCAAAGATAAGATCCTAGTTTTTTTGAGTGTTATTTGATGATTAAAGCCTCCACAAATGAGTTTCGTTTTTGTTTCAAACAAATGAATAAATCGCAACATGAACTTGTTTTGGGGTGGATTCATCAGCCACATATTAATGAATGGCTTCATGGTGATGGATTAAGTAATACAATAAAAGACCTTCATGAATTTTTAAACGATGGGAAACCGTGGGCAACTCATTGGATAGCCTATGATAATGAAATCCCCTTTGCTTACTTGATTACTTCTGAAATAGAGAAATCAGAAGAATATCCTGATGGTGCAGTTACGCTGGATTTATTCATTTGCAGGTTGGATTATATTGGGAAGGGATTATCAGTACAGATGATACATGAATTTATCTTAAGCCAATTCTCTGATACTAAAATCGTGCTTATTAATCCTGAAATCTCTAATGAGCGTGCGGTTCATGTTTATAAAAAAGCTGGTTTTGAAATCATTGGGGAATTTATAGCTTCATGGCATCCAGTACCACACTATAAAATGAAATTGTGTATTGAAGATTTAAAAAAGCAAAGATTGTCAGCCTAAGTAAATTTTTGTAATACTTAATCTCGAATGCCCAAGCGACTGGCTAATAATTTCCCTTGCGGTTCTATCCCAATATTTTTCAAGAGGATTCAGTTCTTTGTATACTCTGCCTCCTTGAATTGGGCATATAAGTCCATTGCCAGTTTTGTCATAGGATTTTGTAATTTCATGATATCTTCGCTGAGCATAAGCATGGCGAAGGCCATGGCATTTGCTTAAGCCCATTTTTTCTATCACTTCATGATACTGAGCTAGATGATTTTTATAAGTCTTTTCTTTAGGAATGAGGGATTGTCCAGCAGGAACTTGTTTTATAGCATTGAGTAGCCACTGTCGTTGTTGCTCATTCGTTAGTTTAATATCACGCCCGATTCCACCTTTTGTCCAGCTGGGCTTTATAACCAATTTATTTCCTTGCCAGGCGTGACTGAGTACAATCTTCATCGATTCTTCACGGCGTAGACCGAAAAGTGATTGGGCTTCCAGGGATAAACGGATCATTGGGTCTGAGCATTTGGAAAAATCGACGTTATTGATTGCTTTATTATATTGAGGGGCATAATTACGTTTATTGATTTTATAGTTGTCGTTGCATTCTTTGACCAGTTCTGGCTTGTTTAGCACTGAGGCTACTTTTCGCAGTTTAGCCATGTAATTTTTAATTGTTGCGGGATTTTTATTCTGCGCTTTCCAGTGATCAACCAGGATGTATATGTGTTTTGGTTTTAGTCCTTTTATGTGTGTTATCATATAGCCCAGTTCGTGTAGATCTTTGACGCAGCGATTCAACATGTGTTTCATATCTGCTCGACTGGCATGGGAGTAGTTTTGGATTTTCTTAATACATTCATTGATTGAATACTGGGCATTTTTAAGTTTGGACTTACTCATTGAGATACCTCCATAAAGAATCACGGGATTTGATGCCCATTTCGGTTCGAATAACCCAATAGGTTTCGTACTTGCCTAATATGGACAAAAGATACTGATACATTTGTTTTGCATAGAGGTAGCGGTATGCTTTACTAATCGGTAACGCATGCTTTTTTAAAGCCTTTCGCCAGGCAACTTTGGTGTCTTCATAATCGTTAAATTCAGCAATGGATTTACCGTCAGTCAGCTTTTTGATTTCATTAAGGATGGCTTTTTGCATTTCAAATCTGATAGGAATTGTTCTGTCTAAGGAATTAAACGCGATGTTTCTAGTTATCCAAATGCTGTCTGCTTGGATGTTAATTTCAGGTTTTATATAAATAGCTTCTTGAAAGGTCAGGCCAAATTCTGTTTGTAATGCCATGATGAGGCGCGGTATTGGATTTTCCCATGAGTGCCAGTGGTCGTGCTGTATTTTGAGTTTCCTTTTACGTTTCCTGATGGTTTTACTAAGTTGTAGAGATTGATTGTCTATATTGGGAATGGGGCAATCTATGCTGGTTAGATAATGCCTGATAATAGTCATGTGATTCATAATCGTGCTGGCACGAATTTTACTTTTTTTCCAATGAGCTACCAGTTGATGAATATGGTGCGATTGGATATTTTTCCAGGAGGATGGCACATCACCAATGCTATAGAGATCATCGATCATTTTACGAATAACATATGCCCGTTGTTTTTTGATTTTGTAACTGCCTTGATTGCCGAGCTTTAAATATTGATTGGCAGTTTGTCTTAAGCTGTATTTTCTCATCATCCCATCCGATAAAAATTTATTTGCCCTGTCTTTGGTTTAGTGTTGAACGAGCGGCTCACTCAAAGATGAAACCTGGCCAAAGCCATAAAGCTCGAAGTAGGGGGCAAATCAATCGTTATAAGGCAAACGATCTCGCCGATTTACAACAGTTTTTGAGAGCTTATTTCCTCCTTGTTTTGATGATTAATAAAAACGACAAGACAATGGCTCTTGTCATACAAGTCCATGGTCAAATTGAAATAAATTGACTTAAACTCCCGAGGGAGTTGCCCTGTCGGATGACAGAGATTCCTAGATGGTTTTCCCTACTGAACGTCCAACCACGGGGTTAGGGAATGAAGTGGCTTAGCATAAGACGTCTGTTGACGTTTCGCCGGAGTTTCACCAGCTCATCAGTCATGCTTGACTCCAAATTAGCAAAGCAGTGCTTGCTTCGCAAGGGATTTTGGAAAGAATTTTGTCCAATCCCGATTGGCGGGATCGGACAAAATGCTGAAATGTGTTGATTTTACGCGGTAAAATCAAGGTGATTTTTCTGCGTCACTGCTGGGAAATTTGCAGTGACGCAGAAGCATATGGAATTTAAAACTGGATATCTTTTGTCAATAAATAAAATTCATTATCTTATTTTTATCTGGTGAATTAGCTTGTTGATGGGCTTTTATTTTTTGTAGTTGTACTGTTTAAATAGTTAATGAGTTTTTGTTTTGTTTCAGAGAAACTCCATTTTTCAAATATTTTTGCTACAGTATTCTTATCAATAGCAAATTATAGAGCACGCTCATGCAGGAAAAATGCAGATTATGTGAGCAAGAAGCAATTTTACTGGAAAGCCATATTATCCCTAAGTTTATATATTCTTATTTAAAGGACACTTCACCAACAGGCAAACTAAGAGAAGCAAAAAATATTAATTTGAGAAAACAAGATGGTATTAAATTACATTGGTTTTGCCAATCTTGTGAAAATATATTTAGTGAATGGGAAAAATATTTCTCTGAAAAAATATTTTACCCTCTTCAAGAAGATAAAGTTCCAATTTATTACAACGAAAAATTTCTAAAATTCTGCGTTTCTATATCATGGAGGGTATTAAAATTCCTGCTGGAAGAAGATTATATTTCTGATTTTTCAAGTGAAATAAAGGGGAAAATCCAGACCGCATTGATTGCGTGGAGAAAACTTCTTTTAAATGAAGTGGATAATCCTGGCGTTTATGAACAACATTTTTATAATTTTATAGGAGAAATTGAGAGCAAGATGTTTGCTCTGAGCTCAAATATTCATCGTTACTTGCAAAGATCCATTGCTATCGATGTGATTAATTGGGGATCTAAAGCTATTATAGTTTATTCAAAGTTTCCAGGATTATTATTAGTTGGTTTTATACATATCGAAAATAGAAATACATTTAGAGATACAATAGTTCATGTAAAAAGAGGGACACTCCAACATCAAAATTTTTCCATTTCACAACAATTATTGAATTATATACAAACTAAGGCAAATAGGACCGACAAAATAAAGAGAAGTCTTTCATCTAAGCAAAGAAAAAAAATTAATGAAGACTATAAGAAAATTTCTATGGAGGATGTTGCTTCTTCAGGTACATTCCAATCACTTAAGCGCGATATAGATCTTTCGAGTTAAAGCATGTACCGAATTTAGTCATTCATTATTTGAGTTCATGGGCAAGGGAATTCTAATTTTCCAAATCTCCCCACCACTTGCTAATACAAACGCCTGCCCTTTAGGTAAAGAAATAATATCATCTACCCCAATCATAGGAGCATTAGATGTCTGAACGCGATCCTCATTTGTTGTATTAAAATAAACCCCATCGTCTCCATGCGGCGTGTCATTAACCATCGAAACTTGCGTATGTCCGACAACGCCAACTTGAGGCAGTACTTTAACCAGTAAATTGGCTGTTTCTTCATTTTTAACACGCAGCATAATCAGGGTATTAAAATTTCCCTCAGATACTTCTGCTTTAGCCCTGGAACCAAGTGCAACTTCCATATCTTGAATAGTTTGAGCGTAAGCGGTCACCTGAAATCCAGCACCTCCTGCTTTATTAAGAATCTTCACAAAAGAATCCTGAATAATCTCTGATAACTCATCGCAGTGTAGATTTAAAGTATATCGTGCGTTGGGTTCTTTATAGATTTTACCAGCTGTAGACACCAGATCAGACAAAAAGGCTTTTCCTACTGCTTGGGCAATATTGGGATTGGTTAGGCTATCTAAGCCAATATAAAGCACTTTCTTATTTTTAATTACATCCATCAGCTCAATATCGCCTGGTTGAGCTTTTGACGACAGGATTTTTGAGGCATTACTTTTATTGATTTCAGATAGTACAGGTCCGACACTGGCCGTGATTTTGTCGTAATAATGTTTATCCATAATGGCTGCATCGTAGAGGTCTATTAAGATTTGGTCGTGTAGAGCTTCGGCATTATTGCTTTTGATGGTTTTATTGATGTGGTCTTTGATATATTGAATGACTGCCTGGTGGCGTTCCATGGGGGATTTAGTCTTATTATTTTTGCCTATTTTACTGTCATGTTCCTCAATGATGTCATCTATCTCTTGATGATAATTTAGGTAGTGGTTAGGAAGAATGTTATCAGCATAGGACATTAACAGTTGTTCTAATCGGCTGATATAGAAGGCTATTGTTTGGTAGGTAATGGGTTGATTCATTTCTTCCAGGCATATAGCGACTATATTTACATATTTCCAGGCGAAGGCTGCGAACTGCTTTCCTTCTCCTTCTGCGGAGATTGCATCGGTGATGCGTGTGGCAACCTCACTGATTTGGTCGAATTTTTTTAAGGGGTTGTATTGTGCAGATTGTTCTGGAAATCCCAAGTGTACGATTTTGAAATCTTCTGTTCGTCCTGATACTTTACATGCTGCCACCATGTCTCTCACCAGGTCTTGATCGCCTTTGGGATCTACAACGATAACAGCATCCCCATTTCGGATGTCTTGGTTAATTAGAATACTGGCCAAACGTGTTTTTCCTACCCTGGTTGTACCGACAACGAAGGTATGGCCTACTCGCACATCTTGGGGGATGTAGACGGGTTTATCTTCGTCACCAACTCCATGCAAGAATGGACTACCACCAACAGGTGGATCTGGTCTAAATGGGTTTAGTTTTGAATTGATATTTAGCCATTTAGCCAGCTTTGTATGTTCATGGCTTTGGCAGAATCTTCTGGTAAGCTGGTAGCAATAGCTTCGTTGCATGAATTTTTCATTTTTGACTTGTTTAATTTGATGCAGTTTTTGGGTGTGGCTTGGCCGCCAGCGAAAGCCTTTACCTAAGAATAACCAGTTTTTGGATAAAGGTATTTCTGTGGTGGATAGGGCATAGGTAGGCATGGCTAACAATCTTCGGTGATATCGCTTTACTTTAATTGCTTGCCAGGCTCGATAAATTCCAGGGACGAATAATGCGAGTGCAGCATATAGTCCCATGGTTTGGGTTAGTAAAAACAAATGTGGTTGGGTATATGCCAGCAAGGCAAGAGACAAACAGGTAACTGCTGACCAGGCTTCTGTTGGTTCTCTTAATAGGTTATTAATGGGGTAATTGCTCATAGTCGACTTCCAATCATCAAAGCATCAATGAATACAAAAATAGCCAGCAAATACCAGCGGGCTTTTAAGGCAGTATTTAGCTGTTCTGCGGTAAGTTGGTGTTGATTCTGTAGGCGTGAAATTAGCTTTGGCCATAATAGGACAAGGGCTAAATAGAGCACTCCATGCAGGACGAGAAATAATGGTTGAATGGTGGTGAAGGTGTTTTGCCAGCGAGTAAGCAGATTGCTATTAATGAACCAGGGCGCAATTGCTAATAAGGCAATGATTGGTAAAACGGTTTGAATTAATACTATAATGGATGAACGGATATAATGTTTAATCATAGGGATAGCTCCAAATGAGAAAGGTATTTCGGTTGTTGGCAGTTGTTCTTGATGCCATTGTCGGAGTGGCAGAGGATAAACCTGCCAAATGCTACATGTCTGTTTATGAGGCTCAAGATAAGCTTGATAATGGCTTGATCACTATTCGTGAATACAATGAAGCCTTTGAACGTAAAGATGTGCTTTAACATATTCATTGAATTCCTTTTGAAATAATTTTTACTCCTGTCTTGGCTACCTGCATACCGGATTGCGCCATGCTTTCGCTTTGCCTATCTGCACCATTGACCAAATCCATAAGACCCGCCCCAGCGTCACCGCCAAAATGGCTTGATAATCTCAACAATAAAACAGGTGCAACAAAGTAAAACATCACAGCCATATTCTTCATGGCAGAAATCGCATCGTTTTCACCTAATGGATCAAGCACTGAACGTTCAAGAAATCCGACTAAATGCCAGAGGTACTGAAGAAAAATAGCCATGACAAATAAGGCGCATAAACTGCCTAATGCTCTGGTGCTGTAGCAGCTTAAAGACAAAACCATTGGAGTGAGAATGATTAAAAAGAACATGAAAAACGCCTGCATGACGGGCAATGTTTGCATGATTGCTTCTCTTTTTAATGGGGTGGATGTCCATGATTTTGTCCATTGTCCGACATTGACCAGGCTATGGGTAATGGCAGATGCGACTTTTCCATTGTTATTATCCATGAGGTTTTGCACAGAACTGGTCTGCATGTCTTTGCTTTCTTGCAAGAGCATTTTCGCAATAAAATCTTCTGCGCTGATGTCTGCTTTCCAGGCTTTTGGGTGTTTCACTTTATATTGGCGAACCCTATCAAGCATGGCGTAGTAGTTTAAGTGTTTATTAAAAACACTGGCCTGATTAGAGACTTCAACCAGGTCAGTTTTGATTTTGTTCCACCATTGCTGACAGCTGGGATAACCATCTTCTGGCAATCGTTCGGGTGGGATATCGCCACGATTAGCTGCCTTTTCAAGATTGCGATTAGGGGCTTGATGAAAGGTAAATCCTGGCACGGGTTGGCGAGCATGAAGTTTGCTGTAATACATTTTTTGCAGGATTTTAGAACCCATCCAGTTTAAGTCATCTTCACCGCCATAGCGTTTGAGCATAGGGTCTAATTCACTGGCTTCATGCTTTTCACTATTGAATTGAGTTCTGGCTTCAATAAAACATTGTCTATGAAAATCCAATGCCTGCTTGCGAACGCTCTGGGGGAGATAGGTTGATACCAAATCTCCTTGAATGGATTGCAAACTATCGGTGCAACCCGTCACCTTCATAAGGCTGTAGGTAAAGCTCGATATAAAATTCTGGATGATGGCAAAGCCTATAGGAATTTTGACCTGGTTAGTCAGTAGATCTGCAAAGGCTTCATCATAAGTTGTGCCGCTGTCGCCAATGACCGCAGTCGTTGGGTTTTTCAGTCCGCATAAGGGTTTAAATTGTAGGGCTTTGGTTTCCAACGGTACACAAGGATAGACAAATAAGCTGCATATCAGGAAAGTTATTGCCAATTCATAAAGAAAATTATTTAAAGCATGTTCAACCGCATAGAACGCGCCAGCTGGATTGAGCACATTTTTAAGAAAGCGATAACCAATGGCCAAAAAGCCAAGATACAACAGCCCTGTTTGCCACAGGGCGTTGAATAGAACCTCATACTGTTGCCAGCCTAGATAGGTGGTATAGAGAGATAAAGGATTAAAGACAATCATGATTAAGCTCCTTTATTTTCTTTAACGTAGATTGCGCCGTTTTTAACAGCAGGCTGTTCGTGATCCTGGCCTGGCATATTTTGGCTTTGGGCTTGATGGCGAATGTCCATGATGGTTCCCAAAGTCTCAGTCATCATTTTTTTGCGGACATCGTTTTCAAAGGACAAAGAATGAATGTCATCGTCTAGTTTTTTCAGGGCAAACAAGACCATATTCATAGCAGGTTTTAAATTCTGTACTTCTTGCACTTGTAATCCTGCTTGTAAGATGCGGCGCATCATTAAGGCTTTATCCAGCATATTTTGAACAGCGATTTCTTCTGCCAGTTTTGAGACAGTAAGCATTTGTTCTTCACGGGGCAGGTGCTGAATAGTAGTAATGACTTCATCAGTAATCAGTAAATTGGAGGCACTGACTTTACTCAGATTTTCTTCAGTAAGCGTCCAAGTACCATTGACTAAATTCCATAAGGCCTTGGCAATGTTCTGGCTACAGGTATTGGCGTTCGCGCAGCTTTGCAATAAAGCTGATAAACCAATCCCTGCTTTAGCATCATGGCTTTGTTTGTTTTCACTGCTGCTGACCTGGATATCGCCAAGAACCTTAACTGCCCAATTAGCAGCATCGGTAGGTGTTGGCCAGCTTTGTACCATAGGAATTTTGGTGCTTGGTTTTTCCAAAGAATCTAAAGGTTTTCTCTCTAAAAGAATGTTGTAGCCCGCAATGACTACATCATTAATTACCTTAATGGGGCGTTGAAACTTACCGCCCGCATTGCCTTTATTGCTGCCTATCCAGGGTAGACCATATTCATCTCGCTTTTGAGCGATGCTTTTTGATGTTTCGGTCACATCGACGTTTTCCTTTTTAGCTCGTTTGGCAGCATCAAGCCATCCTTGACTATCGGATACTGATAATATGCCTTCCATTGGAGATTGGTTTTGTTCCAGTGCTTGTTTGACTTCCTGACAATCTTTAACCTTGAGGGTAAATTCGTTTTGTGCACTGGATGCAGCGTTTTGTAGAACATTGTATAAAGCAGGCATGGACTGTTGCAGCTTATAAAGAGGGAATCCTGCGACTGAACCTTTTAAATTATCAATGACACCACCAGGGATATTTAATGCTGATTTTTTTAAATCCTGAAAGGTATTGGTAATGGATACGACAGGATTAAAACCGCTACAAGAGAATCCCATACGGCCATCAATATCTGCACCAATAACCAGCGTTTGATCTTTATTTACGGGCGGAATAAATAAATTAGATGTTCCTCCTAATTCATAATAGTAATCCGATTGGCTGGGCATAAAGCTGCCAGCATGGGTCAGTGTTGGAACGAGTAAAGCTATTAATAGAGATTTCTTCATGATGATGTCCTATCGTTTTTGAGGTTGCCCAACCTTGGGTAAAGTAAGAAAGTTCACGAGTTTGCCTTTATGCTGAATACAGCCGCGGTATTTGCGCCAAAGGACAAACACGTAATTGCCATTTCCGGCTTTTTCGTCTTCAATGCCAAAGTCCTGTGTGTCGCCTGGGTGGATATTGCGATTTAATGGATAAATTTCCTGCCAGATGACTTTCGTGTTTTGTGGGTCATAAATGGCATTAGCCACCACACAGTTTTTACCGCAGGAATTACTGGTTGATTTGGTGACATGCAGAGGATTTTTATTGGTGACAATATCGACCGCGTGCATGGCTGCAACAACTGACGCTCTGTAGTTATAGGGTTGCGTGACGCGCATTAATCTTGGAATTTCAGAACCCCAATGCTGTGTTAATGTGCCGATTTCATGATTGATTAACAGATGAGGATGCGTTCCCATATATAACAATTCAGCTGCTTCTGTTCTATCCATGACTGCATCAGCTTCGGCCAGATAATAAGGAACGCCAAAACCAGTTTCCGGTCTGTGTGATAGATATGGGATACGGTAAAATGCAGCAGGGCTGCCAATCACATCAACAATGCGAGTGCGTTCGTCATTGATATGAAGATCTGTGGTTTGACCGCTGTCATTGCCAAACCCCAACGCTGAGCCAGTTGCAGCCTTATAGGCTTGTTGGTACATCGTTCTTGCAGCTTTATTTTCATAAAGTGTTCTTGCTTCAAGCCATGGATTTTTTTCTGGTTTATTGCTGACGGTAATCACTAAATCAGGTAAAAATTGTTCAACTGCAGGGGTGACTTCAAGTCTTGGCGGTAAATGTCCTACCGTCCAAGTGCAAGATCCAATGACTTTGTAATGGCTGTTTTGAAACAGCTTTTGCAAAACCCGTGTGGCAATTGTGAAGGTGTTCACTGGATGAGGCGGGCTTGTGCTTTCTAAAGCAAAGACAGTATTAGTCATAAAAATAAGCCCTATTATGAGTAGTCGTTTTTGGTTGCTCGAGTTTCTTAGCCATGATTTCAGCTGCTTCAAGGACATCATGTTCTTTCTCCAGGAGGTGGCGTTGTGCTTTTTCTGATTTCTCAGTCATTAAAAGGGCAAGCAGGTAGCGAGGTGGAATGACGCGAAACAATCCTTGATAGCGTGACCCTAATAAAACCGCTTCTGCATACAAACCTTTTTGTGAATCAATATCTCTGATTAAGGTTTCCTGCTGCGGTGTTAAGGATTTGAAACGTTTCACATCAGTGATTTCTTTTTCATCCAATCCCAATAAAATCCAGGTTTCAATTAACGATAAAATCTTTGCAGCCTTTTCAGAATTCATGTCGGTGACATTTTGGGTAATTGCAACCAGCCAAAGCCCGAGTTTTCTGGCTACTTTGGCAACTAATAGACACACAGTCACCACAGAGGGAATTTGAAATTGCAGATGGGATTCATCAATAAAAAGAAAGGTCGGCCTATTGTCGTTTTGAGTGGCTTCTGCCATAGCCAAAATTCTTGGCAACAAAGACACCATAACCAAAGCCAGCTTTCCTGTATCATCTTTAATCGCTGAAATATCAATATGAAAGATATCAAAATCACCTAAAGGTTCTGTTGGCACATTAAAAAATCGTGATTTGGCGCTGTTAATGACATAACTGTTTAATCGGTCGTGCATATCCAGAATTCGGTCTTTCTTGCGAGTCACCGTTTCTTTATCCAACCGTCGTTTAAAGCTACTTACAATATGCTCAGTCAACATTTGTGGAATGCCGTTGTTAAATGAGGTTAGGATGGCATCAATTAATACTTCGATAAGCAGAGTTTCATCAGCCAAGGTAAATTGTTCTTCTTCCAAGGCATTGGCTTCCGTAATCATGGTACGCAAAGCCAAGGCAAGCTCTGCGAGATATGCGCGAGAACCATCACCACAAGCTAAATCTTCTGAGTTTGCAGGATCTTTAAGATCCAGGATTTTTTGAGCCATTAAAGAGGCTTGCTCAGCACTTAAATTATCTGTAATTTCTGGAATGGCTTTATATGCTTCACAAAATGGATTTAATGGAACGGCTTCCTCTTTCTTATTACTCAATAATAACTGCTTGGTTTTTTTGCCATGGGCTTTGGCATGAATGAGCATCCGGTCAAACGAGTTCCCCATTTCAAAAAGCACCACCCGGGCGTTTTTCATGGCGAGGAGTGATTGAATCATCCAGCCTGTTAAAACCGATTTACCACCGCCAGAGTTAGCGAAGATAGCGCAATGCGAATTTTGGCTAATAAAATCATGGTGAAGTAAGTCAAAGAAAACAGGCTCGCCTAAGCGGTTGAAAAAAGGAAAACAGGGTAGATGCCTTGCGCCTTGGTTCCGGCCATAGACTGGAAGTAAAGCTGCAAGTTCAGTGGCATACATCAGGCGGTCAAAGCATAAGTACTTACGGGCATAGTGGGGATCGAAGTTAAATGGCAGGGCATTGAGCCAGGAATTTAAAGGGTGGATATCATAGCTGGAATGAATTAAGGGCATCTTTGCATCGTTGAATATGGTATGCAGGTTTTTTTCTATGGCTTGTGCCTGTTGTTCATCTTCAGCTTGATAAAAAACGGCCTGATTAACCCAGAACAGACGATTACCAGTACTTAACTCATTACGGGCGGTTTTAATATCATCTCGGACTTCCTGTGGTTTTAAACTGGTTCCCACAATTCCTTTTTCTAATCGTGTTAAATGGGAATCAAGACTTTCATCATGGCTAAAGACGACTTGAATGGTGTAGATGCTTCCTTCTGGCAAGGTATCCAAAAGCGCATAGCGGTGTTTAGGATTGGCTTGTTGTCTTTCTCGGGAGACTAAACCAATAATAGGCGATTCTTTTAAGCCATCAACATACAGAACTCTTTGTTTTCGGCCTTCAAAAATAAATCCTTGTTCATCGCTCTCAGGCGGGGAAAAGAATATATTTTGCGCCAGATTAAAACCTGCTGGTATGGGGTCAGGGTAGGGATATTGTTCCAAGATCTCATCGGCTGATTTGGGATTAAACCAGCGTATCCACCATTGATAATAATCCTGACCTTTAAGACGTTTGATTTCTAGGCCTGGTGAGCGCAATTTGGTTTCAATCTGGCTGACGACTTCTTGATGTTCCAGAAGAGTCTGTTCTCTAGTTAAAGTGGTTTGATGTAGTTGTCTATAAAACAATACTCTGATTCTTCGTCTGCGGCCACGATAGGGCGCACCCGTTTTAGGATCGAGAAATAAGCCTTCTGGCCTGGTCATTTTATTGTAGAGATCGTGCAGGCGTTGTAAGTAGTCTTGCGTTAATGGACTTTCAATGAGTTGTTGTGGAATCTGGGCTTTAATATGATCGATTACAGGATCAAGGCTATATTCATCTTGAACAAATATCTGCATGACCCAAGGATCAATGGCATGAAGGGGAACTACCGTTGCAAAGGTATCGCGGATTTTATTAAAGACAGCTTGAAGATATTCAGGAGAAGCGGCTTCAGCTTGAATATCGCCTAACTCAAACCCTGAACCTAAACTTTTTCCATCAGCAAATAAAAATACTTGTTCCTTTTCATTAAAATCAACAATGGCGAGCCTGTCGGCAAAAGATGGGAGAGGGTTGGCGTATTGCATTTTTACCTCTTGTTCCTTTATAGCTTGGGGATTCTTTTCCCCAAGCAACCAGTTAGATAATCGTTTCATCATGCCTCCTTAATACAGTTCCGATGCCAGGGCATACTGGTTTTGCTTATAAAGAAAAAAGCGTGTGGTGTAGGCTGGTTTGATGATTTGTTCATCGCCCAATTGCGCTACATGAGCAAAAACATGAATCGGCACTTCTGGGTTAGGCAGTTGTTTGAATTCCTCTCCTGACGAATCGAGGCTAACCTTCTGATAAACAGGCTTTTGTATTGGTTGTTGTAGGCTCTGCTGATACAACTGGCTGACCGTTAAACCCTGCTCAGGAATCGCGCTTTGGGATATATTGGTGGTTGAGCAAGCACTCAAAGCCAGACTACCGCAAAGCATTATCAAAGTTCTTTTGTTGATGGTAACCATAATCTAAGACCCTCCCTTGGTGTTCTTTATCAATGGCAATGGTTTGACTGAAATGAAGATTGAATTGATTGGGTATAAAGCCTGAATGGCTGCGGATGCTGGCAGGAACAAAAACCATATCGAAACTGCCTTGGATTCTTTTCTCAAGCCAATCAGTAATCTTTTGGCTGCCTTCGTTAATGGCACCACCAGCTGCAAAATGCGCTAAATCGCCAGTGGGTGTGGCAATGGCAGAACCACCTTCGGCTTGATAGCTCATTTGCCATTTGGATAAAGCGTTGCCTGCCCCTTGAATTCCGCCTGCTGCCATAAAGGCTGTTAATACTCTGGGAGCATTAGTGATGTATTGTCCTTTAATGCAAGGATTACCGAATTGAGTAGTTAGATAACCAATGCTGTCATTGTTCACCAGCTCCGCAGAGCTTTTCATTTGCTCTTGGCCGATACTGACAAAATGCCCATCCTCAAAGACAAATAAAGCGGCGGTAACATATGCGCGAACGCAGCTGATGTTATCGAGGAAAGAGCCTACGCCAATGGAGTAACCGCTGATTTTCATACCAATGATTTCTTCCGGTAATTGCATACCATTTGCTGTCATTAAATCGCCACGGCTGACCATTGCGGTAAAGGGAAACAAAGGCTGCATCAGTTTGCCTTCAACAGGCACTTCACCCATCAAGGCAGACAACAGCGTGACTTTACTGAAATCACTACCTGCTGGAATGGTATAGAAGGGCGTTTTTGTTGGCGCTTCTTCTTTGGTTGTGGTGTCTTGTTCTGCAAAAATTTTGCTCTCAATAGGAGCTTTATCCAGTAATCCATCCAGATCTTTAATTCGGCCAGATATAGAAGCCTGGTTGCCTTCCATGGGATAGGATTGAGTTTGATGATCAGTCAGGGCTGAGAGCTTTTCTTTCAGCGTTTGCAATTCATCTTGTAGCGTATGGCTTGCTTCTTGTATAGGTTGCTTTAATTGCTTTTGCAGAGATTTATTCTCCTTGTGCATTTGTTCCAGTTTCTTTTCTGTTTCCAGAAGTCTTGCAGACACATCACGGATGTTGTCGTTGAATTGGCTGGTAATGGCTTCATGAAAATTGTTGGGATTAGGTGTGTCATCATGGATAGGCGTACTATGACGGCTATTGATAAGAATCATGACGACTGCAAAAACCACCGATCCAGATAAGATTTTAATGCCTTTGTTTTTGTTCATCGGCTGTACCTCGCATGTTGAGTAAGCGCTGTTGCAAAGGGTTGGTCAGAAACCACAAAGACAGTTGTGCTTTCATGTTGATTCCGCGGAGGCAATTCACTTTTGGGATAGAAACTTGCGGTTTGCCAATGCCCCATGAGTTTTGAAAATTGCAGTTTCACAGGTTGATTCAGCAGGTTTTTCAAATCGACCGCGGTTACATAGAGGCTACCGCCACGCCATGAGGCCAGAGGGTGAGCTTCAATGCTTGCGCCATAAAATAAGGGGATGGTTTTATTGGTTTGCATGGGCGAGCGATAAATACCCTCTGGAATATCTCTGACACGCTCTGGTGAGTACAAGGCTTGAATGGCAAAACGGGTGAGCTGTATAGCGTTGTATTCATATTGGCTTGCACTTGATTGATGGGTGACTTTGGGATCATCAATGAGGATTTCAATAGGTGTGGTATTAACAGCTTTTTCATTGGCTTTAAGGTTCAGTATGATGACTTCACCTTCGGGTAGGAGCTGCGCAATCAAACGCGCATCGTTGAAGGTGTCTTTAGCCTTTAAATACAGACTGCCTTTTACTTTCAGAATATCTAAGTTGGTACTGAGTTGTTGATCAATAATTTTAATGGCCTGGGGAAATTGGACGAGCCTTTCTTTATTGATAGGTAATTCAATCGTTAAAGGGACTTTTTCCCAAACCAGATGTTCGCTTTGCAGCGCGTAGCTTACTTGCGTGAGCATAAAGCCAATTATTAATAACATGTGTTTAATGAGTTTCATGGGATTCCTCCGTGTCGACCAATAAATCTTGTAAACGTTCTTCAGGACGGGTGTAGCCATCGAGAGCGAGTTGGAAAGGGTTGTGTAAACGAGACAAATTGAGTTTGGCCACACGTAGGTGATAGGCCACTACCTTGTCGGCAATCACCATACCGCTGTTGTCTTTTAATCGTTGAGTAATGCGCAGGATTAATTTCACTTCCCAGGTATCGGGACCAATTTTTCTAATATCTTGAGGCTCCATGAAACGATAGAGACTGGCTACTTGACTGCGGTCAAAGAGCTGCGCGTTTTTATAAGCTCCCAGCGTTTCTCTGAGTAATTGTTCATGACGAGAGGTAAAATAATAATGAAAGGCTTTGATATTTTGGTTAAATTCTTCTTTGCCTTTATTAGACCAGGTATATAGCGTTGGTATTAATGAGGACACAAATCCTTGCACATATTCATTAGGGATATCGCTTGCTTTCATTAAACCACCATTGGCCGCCATATTAGGACTTAGCCAAAACTCATAACGTTTGGTCATGGTCATGAGGTTAATGATTAAGGCCAAAACGATGGCTGATAACAGGCCGATAAAAGCCAGTAATAAACGGTTATGATGCTGTAGACTGTCGATCTTTTTCCAATATTCAAACATGAGGCTCTCCAACAGATTTATTCTTTTGCCACTGTCCCTGATAATGAATCCAGGGCGAGTGTTTGAGCCTTAATCGCACCATCCATTGAATGGTTTTCTTCATCACATAACCATAAGGTTTGCCTGCTTTGATACGGGCGACTCCTTTTGGCCATACGGTAATGGAGAGGATGAATCCAATCACAAAACCGATGCAGCCAGCGGCCAGTGGATATCCTGCCATTGTTCCTAAAAGGATAAAAAGCAGGGTGGTTACTGGTGTTGTAGTGATGACAATCCAAAACAATTCACGCAGACTTAAGCCTTTCCAGGCTGGGAAGTCATGTGATAGATGGCGCGAAGAAGGCTGACTCATAATGTCACCTCCTATATTTTGAACTTGGTAATCATGGTGTAACCCACGTAACCAGAAGCGATGCTAATGGCTAAATAGGAGATGCCCATTACGGCAAAAGTACCGAAGGCCACCATGGAACCTTCGTTCTTTTTGGATTCTTCAATACCGTGTTGCACAGTGGTAATGAACTTGATAAAGGTCACGACTGCGGTGATGAACAGCAATAAGCCAAGACCTTGTTTGACGTAATTGCCTGTTACCGACATCATGCTTTTGGAACCGTCACCGATGTTGTCCGCATCAGAAATTTTAGGGAACCAGTTATCTGCCAATAACACAGGCGCATAAAAAAGATTGACAGCGCCCAGGTAGAGCGTGCGAAGCGTTGTTTTCATGTTGTCTCCTTAACGAATAACACTAAAATGAAAATCATCAGGCCAATGACAAGCCTGACCATTCGAGAGCCGAAGTTCAGCAAGTATCCTTGTTGCTGTTTTTCCTCGGCTCCCATCATGTGGTTGACGCACCACATCACCGCTAAAATCACCAGGCTTATGGCAATAAAACGGATACTGCTGGAAAAGACTTGGGCTGAGATGTTGTTGCTGGCTTGTTTGAATGTTGAAGCAAACATTCTCGCTATTTCGTCTTTACTCATTAGGGCTTCCTCACAAAATCCATTTCTAATGGTTTAATTTTTCGAGGGGCAATGATGGGCTGGTTGATATAGTCAATCAGCCCGTTGCGGATGTTTAGCAAGTCCTCTCTCAATCCTGCGTGATGTTGTCCTTGCAGATCTTCAAATCCTTCGATTTGCAATTGGATACGAGCGTTAGGTGTTATCTGTGTTTGCGCTTCATCAAGCAAAGGCATGATGGCGTTAATCTGATTAATAATGCGTACCAAGGTTTCATTCAAATCAGGGTTATTCGCTGAGCATTGCAGGCTTATTATCACTAAGATCAGGCATAATATTCGTTTCATGGTTTCTCCCTATAAGTATTTCTTAAAGCGGCTGGCCGTCATGGCTACCATTAATCCCATCAACAAACTGACAGGTACAAAGACATAAGCAGGGGTGATGCTAACGGGCAGGGCAAGCCACAGTATGAGTAAAATCACCAGTCCTTTTTTCAAATAGTGATTAAGCCTGTGGAACACATAAGAGGATTCACGACCTAAACAAGCGGTACGTATTGCTCTTTGATTTAGGCCGTCAACCAGACCTGCAATCATGGTTAAAGCAAATAAGGGCAGGGCAGCGAATAGGATAATGAGTTTGATCAAAAGGCACTTGCTGCTTAACAAAAGGATCTGCAATAATTGTTGTGATTTTTCGATTAAGTCCTTGGCAAGATCATTGATGGCCAGTTTGTTTAAGTAGGGAATGGCGAATGCCCAATCTGGTTTGGCATTTAAAGGAAGGACTGCCAGAAGGGAGCCTTGATAAACAGGAGTAATAGCCTCTCTTTGAGTGTTTACAAGGATATTCACTTTTTCAAAAGCGATGGGGTAGCCATGCAGCATCCATTGGCTCAATGCCCAGATAATAATTGCTAACCAACCTAAGAATAGCACTATGGTTAATTGCATGGTCAGTTGCCTTGAATATTGCTTTACTGCCATACAGCCCCCTCAGCAATGATTAAGGGGTAATGTTGTTCATGAAGGTATGCAAGCAATGGGTCAACATTGACAGGCAGTAACGGTAGTTTGAATTTTTCTTGCAAAGCGACAATGGTTTCAAAGTCATTGACGTTGGTAATGAATCCTGTGGCTTGCATGGACTTTAATTCTTCCTGATGCTGCTCTAACCATTGAATGGATACTCTATCCGCACCTATGACAAACAAAGGCATGTTTAATAAAGTGGTATCCAATGTTTTGCGGCTGACTTTGCCTGCGGTGGCTTTGCTTTTGGCTGGTACGCCTATTGGGCTAGACAGATGTAATTTTAATGACGTATCACTTTGTGCCAGGGTTAAAGGGATGACGTTCATACTATGAACATTCAACGCGACCAAGAGTAAGAGCAAAATCCTAATCATTAAAATCTCCCTAAATCGACGACTTGCGAGGTTTTACCATTGGCTATTAACAGCAATGGGGTTTGTTTCTTGGCAAGCGTTAAGCCTTCAAATTGTTGGTTGCCAGGGGTTAACGTGATTTGCTGACTGGTCACTAATTGAATGGGGATTTGATGTCGATTCGCCCACAGTTGTATGGTGTTATTGTCCATGTCCAGAAACAGAAGGTTAAGTTTTGTATTGGGAGTGCGGTTAATCGCGTCAATGAGTTGCAGGATAATGGTAGTAACCGCATCGTCAGGTCTTATAAATAAATAGAGTGTTTCTCCCGCTTTTAGTTGAATAGGTTGATGAGCATAGGGTGAGTAAGGGGAAGGATCAAAATCACCAACCACGGGTACATCTTTAAATAGTTCGTTATACGCTTTGTAAAAGGCATTGTTCCAAGCGATATTTTGCGCCACCTTTTGCGCTTCCTGGCGAGCAGCCAGACTGGCAAAATGCTCACGTTCCGCATCATCTCTGGCATTAAGTCCCAGGATATCAACCGGTGTCATGCGTAAGTCTTTGTAATACACACCGCTTCGGCTTTGCATTAATTGCAGATAGCGTTTTTCTTCTTTTTCATTCAATCCCCAGATTTTAGCTTCTTGCTTTTGAACATCATTCAGTAGGAAATCCTTTTCTTCGATCACTTCATCATGAAACTCAGTAAGACCTGCTTTTGCTAGGGCATTGTCGGCTTGTTGCATGGGTGAGGTGGCAATGCCAGGGATATACAAACCTGCGATGGCTTGCTGGCCTAATAACAGGCATAGAGTGATGGTAGACAATTTATTCATTGCCCACCTCTTGTTGAGTCAAATGCATCAGAACATGGGCTTTATCTGCGTTCTCAAATTCGATAGTTTGCTTGGCAAAATTGATATCTAGGATTTTCCATCCGGCTAGGGAATCCCCTTTCTCTAGGGCTTGGGTTTTATAATCGTAAGCAACCGATGCGACTGAAATTTCCTGTACGCTGTCTATGCTTAAAACTCTAAAAGGAAGTTCGCTTGCTGGCAGCATTTTAATAGGCTGCTTTTGGCTATCTAAATGCTTCAGCAATTCTTTAATGCCATCGAGCTGGTTTTTAATAGCAGCTTGTTCGGTTGAAAAAAGATCACCTAATTGATGGTCGTCTTTGTTTTGCATTTGTTGGATGAAATCCCCAAGCTGTTTGATATTGTCAGTAATAGGGGAAAGATCGGGTTGTTGGTTAGGTTTATTTAATTGCGATTGAATAGTTATAAGTTTTTGTTCCAGACCATTCAGATTGTTATTATTGATGGATGAAGATTGGTGTTTTACACACACAAACACAATCACCAGAACATTTAAAACAACCAGGCCAAGCCATTTGGCATCCAGAAATTTCTTCATTGTGCTCTCCTTGCATTAAGACTGAAATTGATTTCTCTTAAGAGGTCATCCTGCTTGAGGCTAAACAGGGTTTTCCCAACCAATACCGTGAGCCCGTCGGCTATAGTTAAAGGACCAAGGTTTCTGGTGACTTGGGGTAGGGGTTGTTGGAAGATTTGTTTAAGGCTTTCGTTTTGCTTATCCTGGGGAGCAAGATGGTAACCTGAATAACGAAGCCAATACTCAACCGCTTCACCTATCGTTTGAACTGAGCTTGGGAAATGAATCTGCTGGACTGTTTTAAGCGGATTTATCTGTGCTGCCAGGGGTTGATTATTCACGGTAGCATAACGTCCAACCTGGGTGATATTAGCAGCTTGTATTTGCAGGCTGCTTAGGGCTAAAAGGCCAATAATGGTTGTTCTCAACATAACTATCCCTATCCTTGATTTGACTTGTTTTCTTGGTCTAATTTTTGAATGTATTTGCGGATAAAGACTTCTTTGCGATCGATATCGATTTCGCTGGGTGCTCTGACACCAATTCCTATCAGGCCATTTTTTTCATAAAGAACAGTGATTTTGATTTTGCCTTTATTGATATAGATTTCTTCACCAATTTTGCGGTCTAGGATCAGCATGATTTTTTCTCCTTAACTGAGGGACTGGTTAGCTTTTCCATCATCTCTTTGATGTGGGATTTAACGATTTGTGGGTCGGTTCTTTTATGGTTTTCGGGTTTAGCCCGCAGAGCTTCTTCTCTTGCCTTAATACTTTTTTGAATGCTGATGCAAAGTTCTACAAAGACAGGAATAACGGGAGGGCGTTGTTGCGTTCTTTTTATTTTTTCCACCGCAAAGGTTAAGACCTGGCTATCAAATTCTTTGATGCTGTCAGCCCATTCCAGCTTGGCAGCTTCAAGGGCTTTTTCATTGTTATAGGCAGAAAGCCATAAGGCACCATAAATGGCATTAAATCTTAAGAACAAAGTATCAACCCGTTTGTCATACGCTTCTTGTTGAATTGAAGTGGAGGACGTTGTTTCCTGTTTGGGGTTTATCTTCAAAGTTGATGCTGAAGCTGGATTCTTTGCAGGATTCAGCGAGAATATCTGCGGCTGATTTTTTTCTATAACTTGTTTGAATGTTTGCATGGCCTTGCTCCTGTTTTCTTATGGGTAAAAGTTCATCATTCCAGCATTGTTGGGCTAGCCAATTGGCTGGAAACTTCCATTTAGGAACCCACTCGCCACAGAGCTCCATGTCTAAACGGTTTTCAATTTGTTCTTGCAGAGCATCCATCATCTGTCTAAACAGCGTTTCATCGGGCTTGAGTTTATAAAACTCCTGGAATGCCCTGGTCTCATCTTGCTTCTGTGGATAAAGTTCCCAAAATTTTTGAAATTGGGCGCGCACATACACACACAAATTTTCTGAGTTATGAGGTGTGTCGGGTTTTGTGTTTTCAACTGTGTTGGATTTTTTAGAAAAATCATCGTAACTTGATGATTTGTAATTCTTTTTGATGTTCGGGTTTGTGTCGGGTTGCTGTGTCGGGTTTGTGTCGGGTTTATTTTGGACAGAAATATCCGTATCAGCTAAAAGGCATTTTACAATCAGGTTCATGCCTATGGACTCAATCTTGATTAAACCAGCTCTCTCCAGCGCATAGATGATTCTTCGCAATTGTTGACGACTAGGACTACCGGATTGTTGAAAGCCTTGATGAGGCTCAATATATAAAGCCTCAGCGAGTTGCTGATAACTGATTTTTCGTTTAACCCCAACCAGAAAGGTTTCCCTATCCATATAAGGTCGAATCCCCAGCAAGTAGGTCGATTGCTGGATATAAGGCAATCCCATCAGTGCGGATAATTCGTTAGTAGTAACAAACAAAAATCCCATTTTCTTATTCATCCATCTAAAAACACTGTTCCAAATTCAGTGTTTGCAATATCAAATAATTTCATTTAGTATCAATCAATAACACGAAACGTGTTGTTGATAACCCATTGTAAATAAGCACTTTTTAGTGTCAATGGGCTATTTCCGTTTGATATCAAATGAACCTAAATGAACATGAAAAAAATTATAGGTAGTAGGATTACGCAGGCTAGAAAAGCAAATGGGTTGACGATTAAGATATTGGCAGAGAGAACAGGATTTGGCGCTGCCAGGATTGGGAATTGGGAGCAGGGTACGAGAAGCCCAGGACCTGAAGAGGCTTTAGTTCTATCCAAAGAGTTGGTTGTTGCTGCTTCTTGGTTGCTTGGTATTTCTAATGACCCACATGGAGAGTGGATGGATCATGTTATATTTGAATATTAAGATCACTTTTAATGCAATCTGAGTTTGGCAAAGTTGAAGGCAATCAACGACGTCTTCTAGATATTGGCGATAGCCATTCGGGGTGGTGTCTCAATCAAACCGTAGCGTTCATACAGACGAATGGCAAACAGGATAAATCCATTATGCTAGGCCTAGCCCCTGTGAGTTCACAATCCAGAGAGTGATGGCAAATTTCTTCACAATATTTTCATCTCCAAGAAAACCAATAGGTTTTAAAATAATTTCTTATAGTTATATTCTGTATGCAACTTATTTTGATCAGTAAATAGAATGATATCATGATTGTCTTTTTAAGATAGGCATTAAATATAAGTAGAGGTATCCTAAATATTTGTTTGGTGACTTCATTCTCTGGGTTATTGAGAAGTTACAATTTAAACATGTAAAAACACCTAAATAAAGTTAAACTAAAAAAGTATATTTGCAAGTTAAGGGTAAGTTAAGGGATGCGTATTTATTTTTATTTAGTTATTGCATGGATGAACCTCATGACTCATGAAGCTATGGCATCATCCTCATTTACTTTCAAAGATGCTTTGGCAATTGCATATCGGAATAATCCGGAATTACAAGCTGAAATAGATAAAGCTCAGGCCATGCGTGGGTATTTTATACAAAGCGGGCTTTACCCTAATCCACAACTTACCTTAACTGCCGAGAATTTTGGCGGATCTGGAAGTTATTCCAGTTACGAATCTGCTGAAACTACCGCATCAGTGACACAGCCCATTCCTTTAGGTAATCGTTTATCTTATTTGAAAAAAGCCAGCTATGCAGATTATTTAGCCTCATTAGCACAAATTCAAGTCCAAAAAGCAGCGATTTATATGGCTGTTGGTGGCGCATATGTCGATGCATTGTATGCCGGACAATGGCACCAGGTAACTAAAAAGCTTGTTTCACTCAATGAGGGTATCGTTAAAGCAATTGAGCGGCGTGTTAAAGCGGGTGCGGGAGCTGAATTGGATTTACGTTTAGCTCAAATTCGATTGGGTGAATCGCACATTCAAGAAAAAAAAGCGGCACGTGATGCACTGTCACAACGTGCTAAATTGGCTCGTTTATTAGGTATCGGATTAAGGGTGGATCAACCATTAGTAGATAAAGGGCTACCTGATGTTACATTAAATTGGTCAGTGCTTTTAAAAACATTACCTCAAAGCCCGCAATTGATACAAATGCAACAACAACTAAAAGCCAAACGAGCAACCATTACAGCAGTTAAAAAATCCGTTTGGCCGGATTTAAACATTCAATTAGGCGCTCGCCATTTTTCTGATGATGGAAGCAATGCTGCAGTGATGTCGGCTTATGCACAAGTTCCTGTTTTTGATCGCAATCAAGGAAAAATAATGACAGCGGAAGCGCAATTCACGCAAACTGCGCATGAATACCAGGGAACAAAGCTCGATATACGTCAAACAGCATATACTGTATTTTTACAAGCCCAACAAAGTCATTATGAAGCAGAATTAGTAACCAGTACTTTGTTACCACTTGCTCGTAAATCAATAAAACTCGCTCAAGATGGCTATCAAATGGGACGCTATACCTACATTGAATTATCTACAGCCTTAAATGCTTTGTATGAAGAGGAACGACACTATCAACAGGCACATGCAGATTATCATAAAACATTAATTCAACTTACAGGGCTTTTAGGTCTTCATCCTACCAAGGAGAGTAAATGAATCTATTAAAACCAATCGGTTTATCCCTAAAACTTGCTGTGTTCCTGTTAGGAATGAGCTCTTTTTCGCTTTGGGCGGAAGAAACAACTCATGCTACAGAAGAAAATAATCATCAAGAGACCATGGAAAAAGGACCTCATGGAGGCCGTTTGTTTAAAGATGGCGATTTGGCCTTAGAGTTTTTAATTTTTGAGCGTGGTATGCCACCTCACTTTAGAGCTTATCTTTATAAAAATGGGGAAATGATTTTGCCCCAAAAGGCAGAATTAATCGTAAATCTCACTCGATTTGGTGGAAAAAAAGAGCAGATTACTTTTATTCCTGTGGAAAATTTTTTGCAAAGCAACCAGATCATTGAAGAACCTCATTCTTTTGATGTAACAATTCAATTAAATAGTTTTGGAAAGCCATTGAGTTGGCATTACTCTACGTATGAAGGTCGAGTAAAAATTGCTCCTGCTGTTCTTAAAGCAGCGGGGATAGAAACAGCAGTTGCCCAAGAACAAACGATAAAAACGCAATTAAATGCTGTAGGCAAAATCGTCACCAATCGTGATACTTCAGCACCTATTTATGCACGTTATTCGGGAATTATTAAAGTAATGAATAAAAATTTAGGCGATGAAGTGACAAAAGGGGATGTGTTGGCAACGATTGAAAGTAATGAGAGTTTGCAAAATTACGAAATAAGATCTCCCATAACGGGAACGATAGTACAAAAATATGCCACCAATGGTGAGTTTGCTCAAAACACCAAACCTATTTTTGAGGTAGCCAATTTAGTTACTGTTTGGGCTGATTTTACCTTATATCGCAAGGATGCACCTTTAGTAAAGCCGGGTATGGAAGTCATTGTGACTGGGGATGAAGGAAAGCCCAAATCAGTAAGTACCATTAGCTACATTTCACCTTTAGGGGTTGAGGACAGTCAAACCACACTGGCACGTGCTGTTCTTAATAATGACACTCGCATCTGGCTTCCTGGTATGTATGTGAATGGTGCCATCGTGATTAAAGAGAAAATAGCCCCAGTTGCAGTACTTCTTTCGGCACTCCAACAAATGGGTGAACAAGACGTGGTTTTTGTTCAGCAAGGCGATTATTTTGAAGCCACTCCAGTTAATCTGGGTGAAAAAGACGAGCAATGGGCAGAAGTGATTTCGGGATTGGATGCGGGGCAGCGCTATGTGAGCAAAAACAGTTTTTATATCAAAGCAGAAATAGGCAAAGAAGGCGCAAGCCATGACCACTAAGGAATAGTGATGCTTGAAAAAATCATACGTTTTTCTTTAAAACACCGTTGGTTTGTTCTTTTGTTTACATTTATTATCGCAGTGCTTGGTGTTTACAATTTTCAACGCCTTCCCATTGATGCAGTCCCTGATATCACCAATGTGCAAGTACAAATCAACACACAAGCCTCAGGTTACTCGCCTTTTGAGGTGGAGCAACGTATTACGTTTCCTATTGAATTGGCCATGAGTGGTCTGCCTAATCTTGACTATACCCGTTCTTTATCGCGCTATGGCCTATCGCAAGTGACTGTGGTTTTTAAAGATGGAACGAATATTTATTTTGCACGACAGCTTATTAACGAACGCTTACAGGAAGTCAAAGATAAATTACCACCAGAAGCAGAAACAACATTAGGTCCTATTTCAACAGGACTTGGTGAGATTTTTATGTATACCGTGACTAACAAATCAAACCTACCTAAAAGCCAACGCTACAACCCAATGGAGTTACGCACTATTCAAGATTGGATAATTAAACCCCAATTACGCAATGTAGAAGGGGTGGCAGAAGTTAATACCATTGGTGGATATGAAAAACAATTTCATATTACCCCCGATCCAACCAAATTGGTGCGTTATGGTCTGAGCTTAAATAATGTTGTTGAAGCACTTGAACGCAATAATGCCAATGTTGGAGCAGGTTATATTGAACGAAATGGCGAGCAAAATCTTATTCGTGTACCAGGTCAAGTAAAGAATATCGCCGACATAGAAAATATTGTGGTGGCAAACTTTGAGGGAACTCCTGTTCGAATTCGTGATGTAGCAGAGGTGGCTCTTGGCAAGGAGCTAAGAACGGGTGCTGCAACGGAAAATGGTGATGAGGTCGTTTTAGGAACGGTGTTTATGCTAATGGGCGAAAATAGTCGTACCGTGTCTCAACGCGTTGCTGCAAAAATGAAGGAAATTAATAAATCATTACCCGAGGGAGTCGAAGCGGTCACGGTGTATAACCGGACATTGCTTGTTAATGCCACCATTAATACTGTGAAGAAGAATTTACTTGAGGGTGCTTTATTGGTATGCGTTATCTTATTTCTCTTTCTGGGAAACGTTCGCGCCGCGCTTATTACGGCGATGGTCATTCCATTATCCATGCTGCTGACTATCACTGGTATGGTGACTAATCAAATCAGTGCCAACTTAATGAGTTTAGGTGCACTTGATTTTGGTTTGATTGTCGATGGAGCGGTTATCATTGTTGAAAATTGCATCAAGCATTTAGGAGAGCAACAGCATGCTCTACAGCGAATTTTAAACCTTGAAGAGCGTTTAAAGACCATTGCTTATGCTACCACTGAAGTGATTCGACCTAGTATTTTTGGTGTTTTTATTATTACCGTGGTTTATTTGCCTATTTTAACCTTAACAGGTGTTGAAGGAAAAATGTTTTTGCCCATGGCAGAAACCGTCATTATTGCACTTTTGGCATCCATGCTGTTTGCCTTAACGTTTGTACCGGCAGCGGTCGCTATTTTTTTACGAGGACACATACAAGAGAAAGAAAATCGACTGGTTCACTTCCTTTCTATAGGTTATGCCAAAGTATTAAGACGGTGCTTTCATGCACGTAGGCAAGTGATTGGAGCAGCAGTTGTTCTGGTTATTATCAGTTTTATGCTTGCGTTTCGCTTAGGTGGGGAATTTATTCCCAGTCTTGATGAGGGGGATATTGCTATGCATGCGATGCGTATTCCTGGAACCAGTTTAACTCAAGCCATTGCTATGCAAGATTTAGTTGAAAAACGCGTGCGGCAATTTCCTGAAGTAAAACGTGTGTTTGCCAAATTGGGGACCGCAGAAGTTGCTACTGATCCCATGCCGCCTAATGTGGCTGATACATTTATTATGCTCAAGCCACGTAACGAATGGCCTAATCCTAAGAAAAGCAAACAACAACTTGTACAAGAAATTGAGCAGGCTGTGAAACAAATTCCAGGAAATAATTATGAATTTACCCAGCCGATTCAAATGCGCTTTAATGAATTAATTTCAGGAGTTCGAAGCGATGTCGCAGTGAAAGTGTTCGGTGATGATATGCCTACTTTATTAAAGACTGCGGACGCAATTAGTGCAGAGCTTAAAAAAGTACCGGGTGCTTCTGATGTGAAAGTCGAACAAGTCAGTGGGTTGCCGCTTCTGACCATAGAAATCAATCGTGATGCATTGGCTCGTTACGGTCTACAAATTGGTAATGTCCAAGACGCTATAGTCATTGCTGCAGGGGGGAAAAAAGGTGGAGAATTGTTTGAAGGTGACAAGCGATTTGATTTAATCGTGCGCCTGCCTGAGGCATTACGTACAAGCCCTACTGTTTTAAGGCAAGTGTTTATTCCGTTACCTCTTGCAAAAGACGGAGAGCGTCATTTTATTCCATTGAGTGAAGTTGCTAAAATGGTACGCAGTGAAAGTCCCAATCAAATCAGTCGTGAAGTGGGTAAACGTCGTGTAGTAGTCACTGCAAATGTGAGGAATAGAGATTTAAGTTCCTTTGTCAATGAAGCGAAACAGCGTATCGAGCAAAAGGTTAAGGTACCTAGTGGTTATTGGATAACCTGGGGTGGCCAATTTGAGCAGCTGCAATCTGCATCGCAACGATTGCAAATTGTGGTGCCCATAACCTTATTAGGTATTTTTCTACTCTTATTTATGAGTTTTGGGAACGCACGTAATGCATTGCTAGTATTTTCTGGTATTCCCTTGGCTTTGACTGGAGGCGTTTTTGCTTTATGGCTGCGAGGTATTCCACTTTCAATTTCAGCAGGAGTAGGATTTATTGCTTTGTCAGGAGTCGCTGTTTTAAATGGTTTGGTGATGATTACGTTCATCAATAAGCTACGCGAACAGAAGAAATACTATTTAAAGGATGCGGTGTTGCAAGGATCTCTTGCTCGTCTTCGTCCAGTATTAATGACTGCACTGGTCGCATCATTAGGGTTTGTCCCCATGGCATTAGCTACGGGTACAGGCTCTGAGGTACAAAGACCTCTGGCTACTGTGGTTATTGGTGGAATTATCTCTTCCACATTTTTGACATTACTGGTATTGCCAGGGTTGTATTATATATTTCATGAGCGACGCAAGAAGCAAGGTCTTAAACAAGAGATCACAGAGTGATGTGTATCAGACGATGTTCTTGTGATGCCTCATTCATTGCAAGGGTTATATTTTACGGACAATGCGGAAAACCAAATGACAGTACCTTTAAATGAAATCAAATTTTTTGTTGCAGGACTTGATTGTCCAGCAGAAGAGCAGCTTATCAGAAAGCAGTTTCAGGATATTCCTGAAGTGGAGCAGTTGGATTTTAATTTTATTGCTGAAGAAGTTACCATTCATCACCGGTTGGCTTCAAGTGAAGAATTGCAAAAACGCATTGAGGTGTTGGGAATGAGTGTTCGAACGCTGGAAAGCACTTTACCTATACCACAAAGAAAACAATTATCGTTGGATTTTTCCTGGAAAATTATTGGACTAGCAGGTTTTCTTGCCCTATTTTCTGAGCTGGCAGCTTATTTTTTGGCTACGGAACAATCCATTTGGACTATTCTTCCAGCTTTGTTGGCTATTGGTCTTAGTGGGCCTTCTACCTTTAAAAAAGGGTGGCTTGCCTTAGGGACTAAAACAATGAATATCAATAGCTTGATGTTCATTGCGATAGCAGGGGCTGTTCTTATTGGAGAGTGGCCTGAAGCGGCAATGGTGACTGTTTTATTTGCATTGGCTGAACGTATCGAGCGCTACTCCTTAGATAAAGCACGTCTTGCGATTCGAAGCTTAATGCAAATTGCCCCTGAGGTAGCTTCGGTGAAACAGGACGATGGTCAATGGCAAACCTTGGCCATTGAAAAAGTGGTGCCTGGTGCTGTTTTTAGAGTAAAACCTGGAGAGCGTATTCCTCTGGATGGTGTTGTTATTTCAGGTCAGAGCACGGTCAATCAAGCGCCGATTACTGGTGAATCAATGCCAATAACAAAAAAAGTAGGCGATTTGGTTTTTGCAGGAACATTAAATGAGCACGGCGCGTTTGAAGTGCAGGTCAGTAAAGCGTCAGGCGATACATTGCTTGCTAAAATTGGTAAAGCGATAGAGCAAGCGCAAGCGGATCGAGCCCCAACGCAACGATTTGTTGATCAATTTTCTAAATATTACACTCCAATTATGGTATTGATGGCTTTTTTTGTTGCATTAATTCCACCTTTAGCATTTGGTTATCCTTTTTATGATTCTCTTTATAAGTCACTGACTTTATTAGTTATTGCTTGCCCTTGCGCTTTAGTGATTTCAACACCCGTGACTGTTGTAAGTGGCCTTGCAGCGGCAGCAAAACAAGGGCTTCTTATTAAAGGAGGAAGCTACTTAGAGGTTGGTCATCGACTGAGGTTAATTGCTTTAGATAAGACAGGTACTTTAACGGAAGGAAAGCCAGTTGTAACTGACTTCATAGCTTGGGATGAAAATCGAACTAAGGAGAGTTTGTTATTGTTAGCTGCAAGCCTTGATAGTCACTCGGAGCATCCAGTCGCTAATGCCTTAGTACAGTACTGGCAACAGGAACAACCCCAAAACGCTTTACTTGAAATTGAACAATTTTCAGCACTTCCTGGACGAGGAGTAAAAGGATTGGTGGGTCAAGAACTCTATTTTGTAGGCAATCATCAGTTAGCTGAAGACAATCAGGTATGCAATCATTTTGTCGAACAAGAGCTGAAGCGCTTGGAGGAAGAAGGTAAAACGACCGTAATATTAAGTAATGCTACGACGGTTTTGGCTATTTTTGCAGTAGCTGATACGTTACGTGTTACAAGCCAACAGGCGATTGCACAACTCCATGAACGGGGCATAAAAACCGCGATGTTAACGGGAGACAATGCGGTAACGGCTCAGGCTATTGCTAAAAAAGTAGGTATTGATGAAGTAAATGCAAATATATTGCCTGCGGAAAAACTGCAAGCGATTAATCGTCTTTTAGAACACTATCATAGCGTTGGGATGGTAGGAGATGGAATTAATGATGCCCCTGCATTGGCAAAAGCTACCGTGAGTTTTGCGATGGGGAAAGGAACAGATACTGCCTTAGAAACTGCTGACGTTGCCCTAATGAATGACAATCTAGCAAGACTTCCCTTTTATGTTGATTTAAGTCGTAAGACGGCACGTACTCTTTATCAAAACATCAGTTTATCTATTGCGATTAAAGGCATTTTCTTTATTTTAGCTCTTGTAGGGTATGCAACGTTATGGATGGCAGTTTTTGCAGACATGGGAGCGAGTTTAATCGTAGTGGCTAATGGTTTGCGATTGTTGTATATGTCTCCAGATGATTAATCAAGAAAGTAGTTAATAAAATAACGTAAGTCTAAGATATTTTTAAAGTAAAGGATGGAAATGAGTCAATTTTGGTATTTGATGGCTCATTAACATAAATCCATTACAAAACTAAATGTTTTAATCTTATTGTAATTATTAATGAAGTAAAATAATTGATTTTTACCCTCATCAAAGTGGGTATTTATTATGTTAGTATATGAGGTATTTTATTTTCCAATGTAGTAAGGTGAATTTTTTTTATGATTATATATGGAGATGTAATGACTATGCCAAGATTTAAGATGTTCTTACTGATAGGTATTCTTATTTCAGGATTTGGATTAACTTCATGCACTCAAACACAACCTGCTTCTGGAGCACATTCTGAAAGTGGCCATAATAAAGGTTCGGGTGGAAACGCTCAGCATGAGCATGATTATTATAACGACTAGAATTAGGAATAAAAGTGATAATAAATGCTTGGGTATTAGGCATGTTTGTTGTTTTTCTCATTATTTTATTCAGTCTTATGATTTATTTTCAAAAAAATAAGCAAAAATTATCTTTTATTATTTCCTTAGTGAGTTTTCTTATCATGCTTGCTATTTTTTTACATGGAGTATCATTTAAACTTCATTAATTGGCTTAGCACTTCGGAATACGATCCGTTAGTTGGCAGTAACTCATTTTTAATCTATCCTTCCAGTTCTTTATACTCCGTTTTTTTAGAGAATGATATTTTAAAATATTTTCTAATCAATGAGATATAATTATCATAAGTTCTTGATGATGCTTTGCTTGTTGTTGGAGGAACATCAAACAGCTTAGCAAGTGTATTAATAATAAAACGGAGTATTTTGGTTAGGTCATCAATAAATTGATTCCCTTGGTAACATTGAAATAACAAAGCAAATGGATCTGTTCAATATCTATGATAGAGATGGTTCTCTAACAACCGTTACTTTTACGCGACATATAGCATCAGTGTTTAAAAAAATTACGAATAAGGAGTGTAAAAATAAATGGGCTGCTCGACATGCTCTTCACATAAAGAGCCAATGCCAAAGCTGTGGCATAATCCCAAAGTCATTACAGCAACTATAGCTGGTTTATTATTAACTATTGGTTTTGTAGGCTCATATTTGACATTACCAAAAATTATCGCTAACGGGTTTTACGTAGGCGCAGTTTTAATTGGCGGATATTATTTCGCTCGCGAAGCAATAGACGAATTTATCAAAGAATATGAAATCGGTATTGAATTCTTGATGTCTCTTGCTGCCATTGTTGCTGGTATCATGGGACAATGGGCGGAAGCAGCAACATTGGTATTTTTGTATTCTATTTCTGAAGCTGCTGAAGGTTATTCTGGTGAAAGAGCGCGGCATGCTATCCGAGCATTGATGGATCTTGCCCCAAAAACAGCATTAATCCGGCGAAATAATACTGAATTTCGAATACCCATAGAAGAAATTCACATTGGAGATGAATTCATTGTTCTTCCTGGTGAAAGTCTTGCTACAGATGGAGAAGTCATTTCAGGACATTCTAGTGTTAATCAAGCACCTATTACGGGTGAGTCAATTCCAGTAGAAAAAACTATAGGGAGTAAAGTTTTTTCTGCAACTATAAACGGTGAAGGAACTCTTACTGTTCGTGCAACCAAAAAATTTGCTGATAATACATTATCTCGTATCATATTTCTTGTCGAAAAAGCACAAGACAAAAAGGGGCGTAGTCAACGTTTTATAGAACGTTTTGGTAACCTATATAGTCCATTTGTCCTTTTGGTGGGAATACTCATAGCTACTTTACCACCTCTATTTGGGCAACCTTGGCAAGAGTGGGTGATTCGTGCCACAGTATTTATTGTTGCTGCAGCACCATGTGCCCTAGTGATTTCTATACCCATTACACTTGTAGCTGCTCTTGGCACAGCAAGTCGAAATGGAATATTACTAAAAGGTGGCTTATATTTGGAGCAACTAGTGAAGATAAAGGTTATTGCACTAGATAAAACAGGAACATTAACACAAGGTAAACCGAAGGTTACTGATATCATTCCATTGAATAACCATACTCGGAACCAAATTTTAAATGCAGCAGCAACTCTTGAATCGCGTTCCCAGCATCCCATGGCCCAAGCCATTTTGCAACAAGCCAATGAAGAAAATATTCAATATAATCCTGTTGAACAGTTTAAGTCATTAACTGGTTCAGGTGTACTTGGTTTTATCAATGGGGAAAAATTCTACATAGGCAATCCAAAATTATTTATTGATATGGGCCTATTGATAGAAACATTAACACAGGAAATAAATAAATTACAGGCCGCTGGAAAGACAGTCGTATTATTAGGAACTGATAAGGAAATCCTCGGTTTAATTGCAATTGCTGATCCTCTAAGACCAACAGCCAGGCAGATGGTGTCTAACTTAAAATCGATGGGTATTGAACGTGTGGTTATGCTCACAGGAGATAATTTGATAACTGCCTCTTCAATTGGTGAACAGGCGGGTGTTGATGAAGTATTTTCTGATTTATCACCAGAAGATAAGACACGAAAAATTGAAGAGTTAGAAAGACGTTATGGTAAGGTAATGATGGTTGGTGATGGAGTAAATGATGCTCCAGCACTCGCAGCAGCTCATGTAGGAGTTGCTATGGGAGCTGTCGGAACCGATGTTGCATTAGAAACTGCGGATGTAGCCTTAATGGGTGATAATTTATTAAAATTACCTTATCTTATCGCATTTAGTCGTCGAACCTGGAATATAATTTTACAAAACTTGGGACTTTCTATAATTGTAATTAGCTCTCTTGTTGTCGGTGCAATAACAGGTTATTTCACGTTGCCGATAGCAGTTTTAGCTCATGAAATCAGTGAGCTTATTGTTATTGCAAGTGGTCTTCGTATGTTAAAGTCTTAGCCTTAGATGAGTAATTATAATGCGTTTAATACTCTCTCAAGTCGCTTCCTGACTTCACTAGCGATATGATTAATTTCAGGATTGCTGACCAATTCTAATACCGCTTTCGGATCCATGAATTCAATATACACTATGCCTGTATTATCTTGGCGTACAACCACATTACAGGGTAGAAGCAAACCAATAGATGGTTCTTTTTCTAAAGCATGATGAGCAAATTGGGGATTGCATGCGCCAAGAATTTGATAGGGAGGCATATCCTGATTTAACTTTTTTTTCAGGGTTGCTGACACATCAATATTTGTAAGAACTCCAAATCCCTCTTTTTGTAGTTCTTCAGTAACCTTTTTAATCGCATCATCAAATGAATACAATGTCTTTTTTCCAAATCCATATTTAATATTATTCATTTTTCTTCCTAATTATTTTGATAGATAACTACTTACTTCGTAATCGTTTTGCCCACCAAAGAAGAGCTAGAGTAATCAGGGCATTGATAACAATTGACCAAGTATTTAAAGTGGGAGTCAGAATTATAAATTTAAGGTCTAACGGAACTAAAAATGCAAAAAAGACGTGTGCCATCGTATGAAAAAATTCAAATCCCGCAAAAAATAGAACGATATCTCTAAGCATAAAATTTTTCCTTTCGATTAGTCTCCATTTATTTGTTAATTATAGAGTACTTTTCTGTATATGTATTATTGAAAAATAGACGTTGATTATCGATTTTTTTAAAATACATTTTAGTTTTTTCTTAGTAGGTGCTCTTGATTGGAGTGGAATTACTACTCCGCTGTTTAATAAAACTTTATTTATAAAAATGCTAAAAACATATGCGTCTTCTGGAATAACAATAAATCAGGATCATTTGGAAGCCGCTTTTTATGGTGTTCTTGGCAATTGGATCAATTGGCTAGTATATAATATAAACCGTTCTTTTAGTTCTGATAAAGAGCAGCAGGACATTGGTATTGAGCAGGTGCTTCAGGTTTTACCTACTATTATTCAAGTCAAGGCGAGTATTCCAGAATTAACTCAATTAGTAACACATGAATTAGGAATAACCTTTTAACTTTCGCCAACTTTGATTACCATACCGCACGAAAGTAACTTAAGTTTCAAGGAATGCTTCATGACGAACATCAACAATAATAAAGCTGCATTAGTGACCGGAGCCAGCCATGGAATTGGTCTTGAACTCGCTAAAATTCTTTTAGATGATGGCTGGGTTGTCTATGGAACAGGAAGGGATGTGAGCAGCTTAGAGGATACTAAAGCGCTATTTCCTTGTTTTGTTCCCATTTAATCGAATTTTACTCACAATAGTGATATCGAACAGGCTGCTAAAATTATTAATGAATCTGGAATACCGCTTCATCTTTTAGTTCAAAATGCAGGAATGAAAAGTCCTCCACGTCCGTTGACCGAATACGATTGTGACAGTATTGACGAAGTTTTTCAGGTTAATTTATTAGCTCCAATGAAACTTACGGCACTACTTGCCGCGCAGATGCCTGAGAAGTCTCGGATTTTATTTGTTACATCAAGAGCTGCCACTCTGAAACTTAAAGAAAGTTCAACATACTGTGCCAGTAAAGCGGGTTTGGATGAAGTAACTGCTATTGTGAGAAAAGAGTTAGCAGAGAAAAATATTGGTGTGTCTTGTGTTATTCCAGGAGAAGTGGATACAAGAATTCAAAAAATTTTAAGAGAAACGATTTCATTTCATTTACATAAAATGTTTGATGAGGCTTATCAGTCCGGTCAATTAATAAGTCCGGAAACTTGCGCGGTATTCCTTAAATGGTTTCTTTGCGACTTATCTTTTGATGAATTTAAGCAAAGCAATATGCCCGTTTCCATCTATGAAGAGTGGCATCATCCATTCTGGCTTAGAGATAGGAATCAGCTACCTCCTTTTCCTTTCTAATTTATTTATGAACTTTTATGATTAGTTCCAATAAAAATTCAACTTTGGAGAACAGATGCTTCGTTTATTCTGTTCTTTTTTCAAGGCATATTCTCTTATGGGGGATATGCTCCCCACTCTTTCTACAATTACTTCCTAAAATAGATCCGATCATGCCCTTCTAAGTAATTTTTAATTGTCCCTAAAGAATTAGGTGCAGAGTACTAGGATCCCATGTTCGGAGGAGGGCAAATTGTTATCAAAGTATTTCTTATCACCCGTGTGGGAAAGGATTGAGCAAGCTATCTGTTTACTGTGACTCCGAAGGGGACGAACAGAGTTTTTCCATTAATTTGTACTTGGGCAAACAGTTTAATAAAGCCAGCTTTATTAGGTTCCACATGAAATTGCAATTCAGGCCCTCCTCTCTCAGAAGTTTTTATTGGTTCTTTGCCCATGGGATGGACATGGATTACCGTTTTAAAATCTTCATTAAAACCAACAATATGAGCATAAGCTCCCATAATCGGCTCTAAGGTATGAACTGATTTTCCTTTAGCATCAGTAATATCAATTTTCCCCATGGCTGGTTTACCCGCATGTAATGGTGTTTTATCAAAAGACAATTTGAAAGTGTAACCATCGACAGTACTTTCAGAGAATGGGTGCCGGTCCATATGATTTTCTGTTTTTTTCATGGTTTTTGTCAATGGAAAATCAGCAATTACGTATTCTTGAGTTTTGGTATTGGTTGGTAATAAATCGGCCCATGCCCGATAGGAGGCTTTTTCAAAAGTTGGTTGCCATTCAAATTGATAGACACCAGGGGTAGCTGTTTCGACTGGATGGACATGGCTGTAGTCTGTGAGACTGTCATCAATAATCAACAAATGAATCTTTTGTGTATGCGCTTCAATCAAGTCGTTGGAGGTGACTGGTTTATTGTTTTTCATGTCTATTAGCTTGATTAATATCAGTTTCTGGTTCTTTTTATCAATTATCTCTTGAATGGATAATCGTATGGTAGAGTTATTCGATGATTTCAAAATCTGGGTGGCATGATTTTTCACAGAATGATAATGGGCATTGGATGCTGTAGCGATAGAATGATATAAATTGATTAATAATAAGCTCATTAAGAGGGTGGCCAATTTTATCACGATACTCCGGTCTCCAAGACAATCCAATGGTTATGAGATATTTTTCTTATAGTCCTTGTAGGTTGACTATACACCTCAATCAGTTAATAGAATGATATCATGGATTGCTAAATAGCATAGGGATTATTTAATTGCTTAGACGAGTTTGCATTATGAATATTTGATTAGTAGACTTATTTTGGGTCACCATTGTGGGATTTTTCATTGATTTGGAAGCCTTCATGAGTGCTATAAAAAAATTAGTAGATTTGATTAAGGACAGTAGTGAAGGGGAAAGAGAAAACGGTAAGTTATTTATCAAAAAAATGAGGATGATGAATAACGTAATCTTACCGAGCTGTTGGATTGGGAGAACGAGGTTGATGTCGTATGTTCCATCAATTAGTAGAGATGCTTTCACAAACTAAGTCTTTGAATTAACGTAAGACGCAAAAGACGTTGTCAAAAGCATAGCGCTACTTTGTCTTTTATCAGAAAAGAGCCTATATTGTAATTATTTCCTTTTAAAATCAAAGAGCGAGAACATCATGAAACAAAGTCATTGGATGGTTTTGGCATGTTGCTTGATACTTACTGCTTGTATGAATAGTGGCACTACCGGTAAAAATACTGAAAGTCTGGAAGAGCATGTCGCTCAAGGCCATGTAGGGCATGGTGGCGGTGGTCGCTAACACTAAAATCTTTTTATTGGATTTCAAAGAGTAAAGAGTAAATATGAAAGATGCCGATTTTTTGTAATAAGAGCGCTTAGATACTAAAAAATGGGGTAAAATGGTGCTCACCGACTAATGGGTGAGTGAATGCAAAGGATGGCTGTTATGGCAGAACAGTGGCACGAACAAGCACCTGCAGATATGGCATTGTTGTTTGAAACTGACTTATCTTTAGGACTATCTGAGAAAGAAGCAGAACAGCGGTTAAAAGAAGTGGGACTCAACCTGCTGAGTCAAACAGAAAAAAACGTCTCCTTTCCTCATTTTTTTGCAGCAATTTGCGAGCGTGGTTACCTGGGTACTTTTAGGTGCTGTCATCGTTTCTTTTTTATTAGATGAAAAAGCCGACGCTATTGCCATTTTTGCTATTGTAATTTTAAATGCCATTATTGGATTCGTTTTAGAATATCGCGCCGATCGAGCGATGCTTGCTTTGCAACAAATGGCGGCCCCTAAAGCCACAGTATTGCGAGATGGCCACGCGAGGATGATTGCTGCTTCTGATATCGTACCAGGTGATGTTCTTCTTTTTGAAAGCGGTGATTTAATCGCTGCCGATGCTCGCCTTTTTGAATTATCAGCGCTTAAGGTTAATGAAGCGCCGCTCACGGGTGAGTCCATACCTGTTGCTAAAAATCTAGAGGTTTGCTCTAAAGAAACGCCTCTAGCCGACCGTAAAAACATGGTGTTTATGGGCACCTCTATAGCCGATGGCACAGGTCGCGCGCTTGTCGTGGCGACTGGTATGCAAACGGAAATGGGGCACATTGCCAAAATGCTGGGTGAAGCGTCTCGTGATGAAACCCCTTTACAGAAAAAACTCAATCAAGTGGGTTCTCGTCTATTGTGGCTTTGCTTTTTCATTATCATTGCCATTTTTGGCTTAGGTCTCTTACGTAACATCCCTATCTTCAGTTTGTTCATGAGTTCAGTCAGTCTTGCAGTGGCTGCAATTCCTGAAGGCTTGCCTGCCGTAGTAACGGTGGCTTTAGCACTCGGCGTGCAACGTATGGTACGGCGTGCCGTACTGGTAAGGCGATTATCGGCGGTTGAAACACTCGGCTGTTTACAAGTCATTTGCACGGATAAAACAGGAACGTTGACGGTAGGGGAAATGACGGCGCGTAAGCTTGTGACAGCAAGTGATGTTTATAGCATTCATGGGGAAGGCTATAACCTCTCGGGAGGGTTTGCTCTTCAAGGTCAAGAAATTAATGTGTCAGAAGACCCGTTGTTGCAAGCTACTTTGCAAGCGATGGTGGCTTGCAATAACGCGAGTTTTGAGAGCCAAGATGGACAGGTAGCTACTGTGGGAGACCCAACTGAAGTGGCACTTTTGGTTGCTGCTGCCAAAGGAGGCCTTTGGCAAGGGGAACTACAGGCCTCTTATCCTCGTATCAAAGAGTTACCCTTTAGCTCCGAACGCAAACGCATGTCGGTCGTGTGTCGACAAGACCATGAACACATCGCTTTTGTGAAGGGGGCACCAGAAATTATCTTGGAGCGCTGCACCCATATTTTGACCAAAACAGGTATTAAAAAATTAACACCGAATGATAAGGCGCGCATGAAACAATCCTGTGAACTCATGGCCAGCGAAGCATTGCGACTGTTAGCTTTTGCGAAGCGCCAATTAGAGCCTGCAGCTTTAGAAAAAGAAGAGAAAGAGCTTGAAAATAACCTGGTTTTCTTAGGTCTTATTGGTCTTCAGGACCCACCTCATGCAAGTAGCAAGGAATCCATCAGTCGCTGTAAAAAAGCCGGCATCAAACCGGTGATGATTACAGGAGACCATCCTGATACGGCAAGAGCCATTGCCAAAGAGCTTGGTATTTTGGAGGCAGGTGACCGATTGCTCACTGGCAATGAACTTGAAAATATGCCAGAGGAGGAATTTAACCATTGCGTTAAGGACATTGCCGTCTATGCTCGTGTGACCGCGGAGCATAAATTAAAAATCGTACGGGCCTGGAAAAGACAGCAAATGGTGGTGGCGATGACAGGCGATGGGGTGAATGATGCGCCTGCTTTAAAAGAAGCATCTGTTGGGATTGCCATGGGAAAAACTGGTACTGCGGTCACCAAGGAAGCCTCTGACATCATTGTCATGGACAATAATTTCACCTCGATTGTGGCGGGCATTGAAGAAGGCCGGACTATTTACGATAACATTGCCAAAACGCTTGCCTATTTATTAGCAGGCAATAGTGGGGAGTTACTGGTTGTGTTTGTAGCCCTTTTAATTGGTTGGCCTCTGCCGTTACTTCCTATCCAATTATTATGGATTAACTTAGTAACCGATGGTTTGCCGGCCATTGGCTTAGCTACCGATATGTCAGAGCCAGGGATTTTGAATCGTCCACCCAGAGCCACGCAAAAATCCATGATGGATATGGCGTTTTTCAAACGAGTAACCTTTGTGGGTTGTTTAAAGGCTTTAGTAATCCTTAGTGTGTTTGCTTATGAATATTTAATCGATAAGGATTTAATTCAAGCCCAAGATGCGGCCTTTTCTGTTTTAGTAACCGCCGAGCTTTTATGGGCCTTTGGAGCGCGAAGCGACACCAAGAACATTTGGCAAGTAGGATTGTTCTCCAATTTAAGACTCTTTTTTATTGTGAGCATCAGTTTTTCCCTGCAGGTCTTAATTCACCATATCCCGGTATTGCGCGAATTATTTGGGATACAACCGGTCTCATTCACCCAATGCCTGGTTTGGATTCTATTGGGCATGGTGCCTTTGCTCATCATAGAAGCTCAGAAACGGCTAAGGAAGGCACCCAATGAAGCATTTTAGTGTGAAACAAATCACTTACACTATTTTCTTAGGTTTCTGTTGTTTTACAGGGCCAATATCTTATGCCAAGACACCGCTTGCTTTATCGCAGCTAATTAAGGAGGCCACGCAAAACAATCCTCAGATTCGTGCGGCACGCGACCGACTGCTGGCCGCAATCCATGTGATTCCACAAGCGCGTGCCTTACCTGATCCGAAGCTTAATGCAGGGTATATCAACATGTCTGAGAATATCCCTATGGATGTGGATCCAAGACGCGAGCAAATGTTGGGTGGCCAACAAGAAATTCCTTTTCCTGGCAAACTTATTGTGCGAGGAAGGATAGCAACGCTCGAGGCCAAAAGAGCGGAAGCAGAATATCAAGCCACTAGTTTCGCCGTCATTGCTGAATTAAAACGGCTTTATTACGACCTTTATTTTGTCAATAAGTCCATCGAGATTGTTCAAAGAAACCAGGAACTTCTTCATGAAATGGAAAAGAGTTCCGAAGCCAATTACAGTGTAGGGAAAACACCCCAACAAGATATTTATCGTGCCCAAACTGAGATTTCTCGTCTACTGATGCGTTTAGTCATCTTAAAGCAACAACGGGGATCCCTGCAGGCGGATATCAATCGCCTTTTAAATCGTTCCTTAGAAATTACAATCCATACACCAGCAGTGCTCCCTGTAACGCCAATGGGTCATAATTTAGAGTATTTTTATACGCTCGTTAAGAGCCGAGCACCGCAATTAATCATGCAGCAACGTGCTGTTCAAAAAGGACGACAAGCCATCCGCTTAAGTAAAATGGAGTATTTCCCTGATGTGGAAATCGAAGGGGGACAGCTTCATGATACGGGAATGCACACCAAAGGCTACCAAGTATTGTTAAAAGCAACCGTGCCTCTTTATTTTATGCAAAAGCAAAATCATGCCGTGCGCGAATCACTTGCGCGGTATAATGCGGATATTGAGGATTTGCAGACCACCTATCGCATGCTTTCTTTTCAAGTGAAAAATGCTTATTTGTTGGCAGAGCGCTCTGCAAAACTCATTCATCTGATTCAACATACCATCATTCCACAAGCCAGCTTAACATTTACTTCATCGCAAGCCACCTACGGCGTGGGCAAAGTGGATTTCTTAACGATGCTGAATAATTTATTGACGCTGCAAGAAAATGAATTGGAATGGCACGGTGAACTCGCTGAACATGAGAAAGCGATAGCACAAATCGAAGAAAGCACAGGGACGTTCTTATGAATTTTAAGAGAATAATCAAGGGTGTGGTTATTTTGAGTTTACTTTCGTTGTTGCAGGTAACTCAGGCGCAACAGGCCATGGATAATCATGGCAAGATGGACATGAAACAGTCCACTCAAGGAAATGAGATTGTGATTGATCCGGCTCGTTTACAAGCCATTGGCATTACGTCAGAGCCGGTGCGTCGCCAAGTGGTTGAAAAGATAATCCGTACTGTGGGGCGTGTTGAAGCCGATGAGCGGCTCGTTGCCCATATTCATGTACGCTTTGATGGGTGGATTGAAAACTTATTCATTAATTTTACCGGAGAAAAAGTCAAAGCAGACCAAGCTCTTTTTACCGTTTACAGTCCTGAATTGGTCGCCACTCAGCAAGAATATTTGCTCGCCCTTAATGCCCAAAAAATATTAAGCAAAAATACGACATCGAGTGCGGCTCGTGGTGCGAAGTCTGCTTTTCAAGCAGCTCACCAAAGATTGTTGCTGTGGGGGATATCCGAAAAAGACATTGAGCAATTAAGACGTACGGGCAAAATCACCCGGACGATGACGATTCATTCCCCCATCCAAGGTACGGTTCTTAAAAAAATGGCGCTGGTGGGCATGCGCATTGAGCCAGGAGATGAACTCTATACCATTGCTGATTTATCACGCTTGTGGGTTTTAGGGGACATTTACGAATATGAGCTTCCTTATATTCGTCTTGGTCAAATGGCTGATTTGACCCTTACCTACTTGCCCAATGAATTATTTAAGGCCAAGCTTGATTTTATCTACCCTACGATTGACATGAAAACACGTACCGCCAAGGTTCGCTTTGAAGTGGACAACCAGAAGGAGCAATTAAAACCGGGTATGTATGTGAATCTGGAACTCAAAATTCCCTTAGGAAAACGACTTGTAGTTCCTAAAAATGCTGTTCTACTCACAGGTGAGCGCGCAGTGGTGTTTATTTACCATGGCAATGGCAAAATTGAATGGCGGGATGTGACCTTAGGAGTTAGGGCCGGTGATTTGCTTGAGATAGTCAAAGGGGTTAAAGAGGGCGATCAAATTATTACGTCTGCCAATTTCCTCATTGACTCAGAGAGCCAGTTGAAAGCGGCCATGGGAGGCATGCAACATCAATAGATTTTCTTTCTGAATCGCTATAATGGGAAAGAAGCTCTAATAAAGAGGCGTGATTTGGCCTTGAAATAAAGGGATTTTATGGTCGAACGGATTATTGAATTTTGTGCACGCAACCGGTTTATTGTGTTGCTTTTTGTACTTGGGTTTTCTTTCATGGGCTATATGGCCTTGAAAAATACCCGTATGGACGCGCTGCCTGATATTTCAGACACGCAGGTCATTGTGTATACGACCTGGATGGGGCGCTCGCCCGATCTGATGGAAGATCAAGTCACTTATCCTATTGTCACTGCGCTTTTATCAGCACCAAAGGTTGTTGCTGTGCGGGGATTTTCTGACTTTGGCTTTTCTTATGTCTACATCATTTTTGAGGATGGTACGGATATTTATTGGGCGCGATCTCGTGTCTTGGAGTACATGAGTCAGCTGGCTGGAAAATTGCCCGAAGGGGTAACACCCCAATTAGGCCCTGATGCCACACCAGTGGGCTGGATTTATCAATACGCCTTGGTGGATGACAATGGCAAGCATAACCTGGCTGAGTTACGCACATTTCAGGATTGGTATTTACGTTATTGGTTAAGAGCGATTCCTGGGGTGTCTGAAGTAGCCAGTGTGGGAGGTTTTGTCAAGCAATACCAAGTCAATTTGGATCCAGTCAAAGTCCTTGCCTACAACCTATCGGTTCCTGAGATTGTTGAAAAAATTCGCATGAGTAATAACGACACCGGTGGTCGAGTCATTGAGTTTTCGGGCGTGGAATACATGATTCGTGGTCGCGGGTACATTAAGTCTACTGAGGATATTGAAAAAATTGCCGTGGGCACCAATGCCAATGGCACGCCGATTTTACTGCGTGATGTCGCCACAGTACAACTTGGCTCGGATATGCGCCGCGGGGTGGTCGATTTAAATGGCCAAGGCGAAGCTGTGGGCGGTATTGTCATCATGCGCTTTGGTGAAGACGTGCTGCAAGTGATTGGTCGCATCAAGGATAAATTGAAAGAATTGGCTTCGGCCATCCCGGAAGGGATAAAAATGGTTCCTGTGTATGACCGAAGTAACTTAATCCAAGAAGCGATTTCCACGGCCAATTGGAACTTGATTGAAGAGCTCGTCGTGGTTGGGTTACTCATTATTGTGTTTTTAGGACATTTTCGTTCCGCACTCATTCCTATTATTACTTTGCCGCTGGCGATTTTGATTTCGTTTATTCCCATTTATTTCTTACATGTTGGACTGAACATCATGTCCATCGGCGGCATTATTGTCGCCGTTGGTGATATGGTCGATGCGGCCATCATCATGGTCGACAATGCCCATAAACGCATAGCGGATTGGGAAGCAAAAGGAAGCCCAGGCGATCGCACCCAGGTGTTAATCGATTCGGCGAAAGAGGTGGGGCCTGCGATTTTCTCATCCCTTTTAGTGATTGCCATCTCCTTCATGCCCGTTTTTACCTTGGAAGCCCAAGAAGGGCGGCTGTTTTCGCCCTTGGCTTATACCAAAAACTTGGCCATTTTCATGAGCGCTTTACTCGCTATCACCTTAATTCCTGTGTTATTGCCTCTTTTGGTACGTGGTCGAATCATTCCTGAACAAAAACATCCGATTACGCGGTGGATGCAAGCCATGTACGCGCCCGTGTTGAGGCTTGCTTTGAGATATCGCCAATTTGTGGTGGGAATTGCCATTGTATTGGCTCTTGCCACCATTCCTCTTTATAAACTCATTGGCTCTGAATTCATGCCCCCTCTTTATGAAGGGACGATTTTGTATATGCCGGTTACTTTACCAGGTATTTCAGTCACTCAGGCGACCGCTTTACTTCAAGAAATGGATAAAAAATTAAAAGCATTTCCTGAAGTGGCGCACGTTTTTGGCAAAACGGGAAGAGCCGAAACGTCCACCGACCCTTCTCCATTTAATATGATGGAAGTGATTGTGGAGTTAAAGCCTAAAGAATTTTGGCGCAAAGGAATGACTTATGAAAGCCTGGTTGCCGAAATGGATAAAGCGTTGCAATTTCCTGGTGTAAGTAATGCCTGGACCATGCCCATTAAAGCACGCAATGACATGCTCACCACAGGAATCCGAACAGCGGTAGGGATTAAAATTTTTGGTCCTGACATTAAAAAGATTGAAGCTATTGGCAAAGAAATTGAAATGGAGGCCAAAGAAGTGAAGGGCACCAGTACGGTCTATGCGGAGCGGGTGGCTGGAGGCTACTTCCTTGATTTTCAAATTAATCGGGACCAGTTGGCTCGCTATGGTTTAACCATTATGGACGTTAATCGCATTATTGAATCGGCCGTGGGTGGTGAAAACATTGCCACCACGATTGAGGGGCGTGAACGCTACCCAGTGAATGTGCGTTATTTGCGAGAATTGCGCGACGACCCCGACAAACTCAATCGTATTTTAGTCAAAACACCCAGTGGTGCAGAGGTACCCGTTGCGCAATTGGTGACTTTAACCTTTCGTTCAGGACCTGCTATGGTTCGCGATGAGAATGGCATGTTAGCAGGTTATGTGTTCATTGACATCAGTGGCCGGGACATTGGCGGCTATGTAGAGGAATTAAAACAAGTGGTCAACGCTAAAGTGAAATTGCCTCCTGGCTATACGCTTGCTTGGTCGGGCCAATACGAGTTTATGCAACGGGTCTATGAGCGACTTAAAATTTTTGTGCCACTGACCTTGGCCATCATTTTTGTCTTATTTTACTTTACTTTCCGCACCATTACCGAGACCTTGATGGTGATGCTTGGCGTTCCTTTTGCTTTATTTGGCGGCTTTTTATTGCTGTATTTATTAGGTTACAACATGAGTATTGCCGTTTGGGTGGGGATGATCGCACTCGCCGGTGTTGCTGCTGAAACCAGTGCCGTGATGCTCGCTTATCTTGATTCCGATTACAATGAACAAAAAGAAAAAGGGTTGCTCAAAACATTGCCCGATTTAATTCAGCTGGTACAACTTTGTGCGGTCTCCCGCATTCGTCCCATGGCCATGGCGGGTCTTGCTAACATCATTGGCCTATTACCGGTGATGTGGGCTACAGGCATTGGGGCTGATGTGATGAAGCGTCTTGCAGCACCCATGGTCGGTGGGGTTTTTTCTGCCCTTTTATTGACCTTAATTGTGATTCCTGTGGTTTATGTGATGTGGCGGGGCCAAATGGATTTGAAAAAAACAGCAGACTTAACGGAGGCAAGATGAAATTAACTTTTTTAGGAGCAACTGAGACGGTTACTGGTTCTAAATATCTTTTGACCATTGGTTCTAAAAAAATCCTGATTGATTGCGGTCTTTTTCAAGGCTACAAAGAATTACGATTACGTAACTGGGCTCCCTTGCCAATTGATCCCCATGATATTGATGCGGTGATTATCACTCATGCGCATATTGACCATTCAGGCTATCTTCCCTTGCTCGTCAAAAACGGATTCCAAGGCAAAATTTATACAACACCGGGTACCAAAGCACTGTGTTCCATTTTGTTACCCGACAGTGGTCATCTGCAGGAAGAAGAAGCCCGCTTGGCCAATAAATATGGTTTTTCAAAACATAAGCCTGCTCTCCCTCTTTATACTGAAAAAGAAGCTCAGACGGCATTAAATTATTTTGAAACGATCGATTTTGATACTCCGCATCAATTGTTTCACGATTTCAGTTTTGAGTATCATCGTGCTGGTCACATTGTGGGTGCGGCCATGGTCAAAATAAAAACCCAAAAGGGTTCCATTGTGTTTACTGGAGACATTGGCCGTCCTTATGATCCCGTTATGAAAGCCCCTGCCTTCATTCAAGAAACGGATTATCTGGTGATGGAGTCCACCTATGGTGACCGATTGCATGATGCCACAGATCCTTTGCCTCAAATGGCTCAGGTGATTAATCAAACCGTTAAACGAGGGGGCTCGGTCATTATTCCTGCTTTTGCAGTAGGACGTGCTCAAAGTCTTCTTTATTTTATTTACGAATTGAAACGACAAGGGGCTATACCCAAAAACATTCCGGTTTTTTTAGATAGCCCTATGGCCATTGACGCGACTCATTTGCTCTGCACCTATAAAGAAGACCATCATTTAACGGCAGAGCAATGTCAGGGATTATGCCGTATCGCTACTTATGTGAATACACCTGAGGAATCCAAGGAGATTGACCGCCATCACATGCCGCAAATCATCATAGCGGCTAGTGGCATGGCGCAAGGAGGTCGCATTCTCCATCATTTGAAAGTGTTTGCGCCCGATCCCAAAAGCACTTTGTTATTTACTGGCTTTCAGGCGGGTGGCACTCGTGGTGCTCGAATTGTGAATGGGGAGAGACAAGTCAAAATTCATGGGAGTCTTATTCCGATACGAGCCCAGGTGGTAGTTATGAGCAGTACGTCGGCTCATGCGGATTATCAAGAACTGTTAGGATGGCTTAAGCACTTTGCTAGGCCGCCTAAAAAAGTCTTTATTACTCATGGTGAACCCCACTCTGCTCAATCATTAAAAGAAAAGATTGAAAAGCAATTCGGTTTTTCTTGCACGATTCCTTCTTATCTGCAAACGGAGGATTTGTTGTGAGTAAGAAAACCCCTCATGGGCTTCGTTTAAAGCATTTAGGGATTAAAACCTATCATGAAGCCATTATTTACATGCGCGAGGATTGCCATGTCTGTCACTCGGAAGGATTTGAAGTACAGACCCGTATCCAAGTGACTTTAGGTAGCCGCTCCATTATAGCCACCCTCAATGTGGTGACCTCAGAGCTACTTCAGCCTGGTGAGGCTGGTTTGTCGGATTACGCCTGGGAGTCTTTACATGCCAAAGAAGGTGATGAAATTCAGGTCTCTCATCCAAAACCCTTGGAATCCTTAAGCTATGTGCATGCCAAGATTTATGGCAATGAACTGTCTTTTGAGCAAATGAAAGTGATTATTGATGATGTGTTAAGCGGTCGACTTTCTGATGTACAAATTTCCGCTTTTCTAGCGGCAAGTGGCGCAGGACGTCTAACCCGTACGGAAGTGATGAAGCTCACCAAAGCTATGATTGATAGTGGCGATCGTTTATCTTGGCCTTCGCCTCTGGTCGTTGATAAACATTGCGTGGGGGGATTACCGGGAAATCGCACGACTCTGATTGTAGTTCCCATTGTGGCTTCATTTGGATTGATGATTCCAAAAACATCATCGCGTGCTATTACATCCCCTGCGGGAACTGCAGATACCATGGAGACTTTAGCTCCAGTCCACTTAAGTCCCCAAAAGATGCGCCAAGTGGTTGAACAAGAAAATGGCTGTATTGTCTGGGGTGGGGCTGTGAGTTTAAGTCCTGCTGATGACGTGCTTATTCGTGTGGAACGAGCCATAGATTTAGATAGTGAAGGGCAATTAGTGGCTTCCATTCTTTCTAAAAAAATTGCAACAGGGGCCACACACGCGGTTATTGATATCCCCGTAGGACCTACTGCCAAAGTCAGGAATCAGTCTATGGCGCTCCTTCTGAAACAATCACTTGAGGAGGTAGGTAACGAGTTAGGGCTTGTTGTCCGTGCGTTATTTACGGATGGGTCGCAGCCGGTAGGCCATGGCATTGGTCCATCGTTAGAAGCTCGCGATGTATTGGCAGTATTACAAGGGTTGCCTGATGCGCCCAATGATTTGCGTGAACGAGCGTTGACGCTTGCAGGTGCTGCGTTAGAGTGTTCTTCGAAAGTACCACCGGGTTTAGGTAAATCCATTGCGACGCAATTATTGGAGAGTGGGCAAGCGTTTAAGAAATTTCAGGCCATTTGTGAGGCTCAGGGTGGGATGAGGGAATTGACCAAGGCACGTTTTACTTATCCTGTTGTGGCTGCAAAGGAAGGAAAAGTCTCCCTCATTGACAATCGAAAGCTTGCAAAAATAGCTAAGCTTGCTGGTGCGCCAAAATCGAAATCGGCGGGTATTGACCTCCATGCCCATGTCGGCGAATCCGTTGAACAAGGCGAGCCTTTGTTTACAATTCATTCGGAGTCTTTAGGGGAGCTCCATTACGCCTGTGATTTACTTCGCGATAAACAAGACATCATTATTTTAGGAGAAAACCCTTGAAGCCCTTGTTATTTTCATTATTTGATTCTTCAGAAATCGCTGGGCGATTACAAGAAAGCCTGCAAGTGGAGGTGGGGGATGTGACTTTTCATCGCTTTCCAGATACGGAGTGGTACTTAAAAATCAATTCAGAGGTTAATAATCGCAGTCTTATGGTAGTGGACAGTTTAAACCAGCCGGATGAAAAAATACTGCCTTTGTTGTTTTTTGCCAAAACGGCTAAAGAGTTAGGGGCTCGAAAAGTTGGATTGATTGCTCCTTATCTTTCCTACCTACGGCAAGATAAACGTTTTCACGAAGGAGAAGGAATTACTTCACGTTATTTTGCGGACATTTTATCCACTTCATTCGATTGGCTCATGACCATTGATCCGCACTTGCACCGCTATCACTCTTTAGATGAAATCTACTCAATTCCCACTTTTGTTTTGCATGCCACATCGATGATTGCCACATGGATTAAACATCATGTTCCTAAGCCAATTCTTATTGGTCCTGATATGGAAAGTGAACAGTGGGTTGCCGATATTGCAGAGAAAGGTTCTTTTTCTTATGCGATTTTGGAAAAGATTCGACGTGGTGATAAAGAGGTGACTATTTCAGTACCCACTATTCCTGAGCTCGAATCCTCGACACTCGTGCTCGTCGATGACATCATTTCCACCGCCAGAACCATGGTAGAGACGGTGAAGCATTTACACCAAGCAGGGGGCAAGTCCATCGTTTGTATTGGTGTGCATGCGCTGTTTGCAGAAGACGCTTATTCTTTATTATCTGAGATGAAAGGGGTGCAAGTCATCACGTGTAATACCATTCATCATATCACCAATGCGATTGATGTGAGTGATTTGGCTGTGGACGTTCTGGTCCAAAACAAACTGGCCGCTTTAAAAAGTAAGCGTAAATGAGTTGATTATTATTACAAGGAGTATCCATGTTGAAAGCCTTTAGAATGATTGCAGTGCTTATTGGGTTAATCGGAGGACCATTCTTTTTGAGTTCCTGCGATGGAGCAGTGAAGCATGGCTCCCAAGAGGTCGATAGCGGCTATGGAGGACACAGCGCGGGTGGGCATGGTGGTCATGGCGGTGCTGGGCATTAAGCCCATTCGCTGCATTGGTAAATCAAGCCAAAGCATACTCACACTTAACAGGTAGGGCAAACCATGAAACACGACCACCATCAAGGACATACCCATTCTGGTAAAGGACATGCTTGTCATCACGAACATAATTCTCCCAAGACTCAGCAAGCCTCTTCCAAAATGGAGGGGCCTATTGTTTATACGTGTCCCATGCACCCAGAAATTCGCCAATCTGCCCCTGGTCATTGTCCTCTTTGTGGTATGGCTTTAGAACCGGAAACGGTGACGGTTTCGGAGGTTGTGAGCCCTGAATATCTTGATATGAGACGTCGATTTTGGATTGCATTGATGTTAACTATACCTGTTGTGATATTGGAGATGGGTGGACATGGTTTGAAGCATTTTATTTCTGGTAATGGTTCCAGTTGGATCCAATTGCTTCTTGCCACGCCAGTGGTGTTATGGGGAGGTTGGCCTTTTTTCAAGCGCGGTTGGCAGTCTCTAAAAACAGGCCAACTCAATATGTTTACCTTGATTGCCATGGGTATTGGTGTGGCGTGGATTTACAGTATGGTGGCTGTCCTTTGGCCAGGTGTATTTCCCCATGCGTTTAGAAGTCAAGAAGGAGTAGTTGCTGTTTATTTTGAAGCGGCAGCAGTGATTACTACGCTTGTCTTGTTGGGGCAAGTGCTGGAACTAAAAGCTCGAGAACAAACGGGTAGTGCCATCCGTGCCTTGTTAAAATTGGTCCCTGAAAGTGCACACCGAATTAAGGAAGATGGCAGTGAAGAGGAGGTGTCCCTGGATAACGTTGCCGTTGGTGATTTGTTGCGTGTTCGGCCTGGTGAAAAAATACCAGTGGATGGTGAAGTGCAAGAAGGACGAAGCTTTGTCGATGAATCCATGGTGACAGGTGAGCCCATTCCAGTTGCTAAAGAGGCCAGCGCTAAAGTTATTGGTGCTACGATTAATCAGACGGGTAGCTTTGTCATGAAAGCGCTGCATGTGGGCAGTGATACCATGCTTGCACGCATTGTGCAGATGGTGAGTGATGCCCAACGAAGCCGTGCGCCGATTCAGCGACTAGCCGATACCGTCTCAGGATGGTTTGTGCCCGCTGTGATTTTGGTTGCGGTGCTGTCTTTTATTGTGTGGGCACTGTTGGGTCCGCAACCAGCGCTTAGCTATGGTTTAATCGCTGCTGTGTCAGTACTCATCATCGCTTGCCCTTGTGCGTTAGGTTTAGCAACGCCCATGTCCATTATGGTCGGTGTTGGAAAAGGAGCACAAAGCGGGGTATTGATTAAAAATGCCGAAGCGTTGGAACGAATGGAGAAGGTCAATACCCTGGTGGTCGATAAAACGGGCACGCTTACTGAAGGTCACCCTAAATTGACACGCATTGTGACCGATGATTTCGTGGAGGATAATGCTTTAGCATTAGCTGCGGCACTTGAGCATCAAAGTGAACATCCGCTGGCCAATGCTATTGTGCATGCTGCAAAAGAAAAAGGATTGTCCCTTGGATCAGTCGAAGCGTTTGAAGCGCCCACTGGAAAAGGGGTTGTAGGTCAGGTAGACGGCCATCATGTTGCTATTGGTAACGCCAGATTAATGCAAGAGCATGGAGGCGATAATGCCCCTCTTTTTGAAAAGGCTGATGAACTTCGTGGTAAAGGCGCCTCAGTCATGTTTATGGCGGTTGATGGTAAAACAGTAGCTCTCTTGGTGGTTGAAGACCCTATTAAATCGAGTACTCCAGAGACCATCCTCGAACTTCAGCAAAGTGGCATTGAAATTGTCATGCTCACCGGAGATAGCAAAAGAACAGCTGAAGCGGTAGCAGGTACACTTGGCATCAAAAAGGTAGTAGCTGAAATCATGCCTGAAGACAAGAGCCGCATCGTGAGTGAATTAAAAGACAAAGGTCTTATTGTTGCCATGGCAGGAGATGGGGTGAATGATGCCCCAGCGCTTGCCAAAGCTGATATTGGTATTGCCATGGGAACAGGCACTGATGTGGCCATCGAAAGTGCTGGTGTTACCTTGTTGCATGGAGATTTGCGTGGTATCGCCAAAGCGCGACGTTTGTCAGAAAGTACCATGAGCAACATTCGCCAAAATCTTTTCTTCGCCTTTATTTATAATGTACTGGGTGTGCCCTTGGCTGCTGGGGTTTTGTACCCTCTAACTGGCTTGCTCTTAAGTCCTATGATTGCAGCAGCAGCGATGGCGCTTTCTTCAGTGTCAGTGATTATCAATGCGCTGAGACTAAAGAGAGTGACACTATGAAAAAAAGGATGGTCAGATGAGCTTAAGATGTGATTAGTCTTTATTGTATTGGCTAAACAAAAATCATCACGTTCACTTCATTGAAGAAAAATCAAGTCTATACTAAAGAAATAGTTCAGACTGTATTCAAGGCCAAATCATGGTTATCCCAGTTGTTATGATAGTGTTTGGTATTGCCTTTCTTGCTAATGGAGCTTATTTAATCAATGGATTAGTGCAACAAAGGAATCACTATCGGCGACTAGGGCTTGTTTCTCTTGCTTTTATTGGCATTTTTATCCTCAGTTATTTAGCCAGCATTTTTTATGGTTTATTGGTCGATCCTCATTGCCTTAATTATTTTTATGGCAGTGTGTTTTTGTTAGCGGCGACTTATATTTATTTTTCATGTCATTTGGTGACTAAGACCATTCAAAAAGTGGAATTGATGGCTGACTTTAAAAGTCGCTACGAACTATTAAGGCAGCATGCTCAGTATGATTCGTTGACTGGCTGTCATAACAGAGAGACCCTTTTTGAGGTTTTGAACACAAGGCTCCAACAAATTAAGATGCATGGAGGATGGGTTATCGTTCTTTTTATTGATATGGATAAATTTAAGACGGTCAATGACCGTTATGGTCATGATGCGGGAGATAACACGTTACAAACATTTGGGCAACTCCTAACGCAGCGATTGCGAAAGGATGATATCGTGGCTCGTTATGGTGGGGATGAGTTTATTGCCGTGATGGAAAACATCTCTATCGATGAGGCGAAAAAGATTGCTGAAAATCTTATCACTGTGACGAGACAATTGTTCAAAGAAGGTATTTTATCGGAGCTTAATCTAGGTTGCTCTATTGGCATCACTCAGATGAATCCTCACTCGGCCTCAGTGAATACCGTCATCAAAGAAGCGGATTTGGCGTGCTACGCGGCAAAACAAAGAAAAATCAATGGCTCGGTTTGTGTCTATAGTCCAATGCTTGCAACAACAAACCATCCCATCGACACGAGTATCCATCCAATCGCTGACTAGAAAAAGAGAATGCATAAAACAGTCATCTTACTGCAGAAGCAGGTACGACATCATCTATTATTTTACAACCCATTGTTTAATGGCATTGGGTGGGAGATACTAGAAAATAAAAATAATAAAAAGAAGGGATTAATTTATGACTCATTATCTGATGAAACGCACCCTCCTGGTGATAATTCCCGCCCTTCTGGTGGGTTGTTCCTATAATGCCAAGTTAACCCCTGAAGGAGAAAAAGTAACCATTCTCCAGTCAGATCAGCTCTCAAAAGGCTGTACTTTTTTAGGGGAAGTCAGAGCCTACGATCGCAATGGCATGAGCCAATCCTATCAATCACACGAGCATTTGATCAAGGATGAACGAAATATCCTAAGAAATGAAGCGGCGTTATTAGGTGCTAATACGGTTTTGGTGAGTCAACATCAGCAAACTTATGAAGGCAATCCCAAAAATGATTTCGTGGCAGACCATTGGATGGTAGGTCGAGCCTATCGATGTAAGATAAAACAATAGATGGACTTCCTTGAGTTATTGTTTATGGAATATCATCGTGCTTGGCGGTTTTCTTATCGGGTCGTTCTTCTGTTGCTGTACGCCTCTTTGGCAACAGCGGGGAAGGCATGGACTCTTCAGGAAATAACCCAAATGGCTTTTGCAAACAACAAGGATTTAAAAGCCGCTCGTTATAATGTGGCTATTGCCAAGGCCCGTTTGCTACAAGCTGGCCTTTGGCCCAATCCAAGCCTCAACCTCTCCAACAACGACGATCGCTTATTTAATGATGAAGGGGAATATTCACGAAGTGCTGGGTTTAATCAAGCATTTCCGATTTCTGGGCGTATTGCAAAGCAAAAGACAGTGGCGCGCTTAGATGTGTTGAAAGCCATGGCAGAAATCAGGGAAGCAGAGCGCCAATTAAGCGCCAAAGTAGCGAATGCATTTTATGCCGCGATGATTACTGAGCGTCGCACGCAACAGGTGAATTACTTATTACGGATAAACCGAGAGCTCGTTGATGTGATTCATAACCGTTATCACGCGGCTGAAATTTCAAAGCTGGATGAGAATGCGGCACGCATTGAGTATCTGCGTATCGGGCAAGAAAAGCACCTTTTGCATAGTCTTCGTATTAGCCAATATGCGCTACTGAATCAATTGATGGGGCGAGAAGCCAATTCACCCTTATCCCTTAAGATGGATTTTATCGCTGAGAGAACGCTCCTTAAATTACCCCGCTTAAAAGCCTTGGCGCTTAAAAATCGTCCAGACCGTCAATCCATCGCATTATCGATTGAACGCGCTAATGCCGACAGGCGTTTGGCCAAAGCCGAGCGTTTTGCTGATTGGACGGTAGGGCTTGGGGTACAACAAGATAAAATTGTGGTCGAAGAGGGCCCACCTCAACCTGCCGATAGGACTTTGGGTGTGACTCTTTCTGTGCCTCTTCCTCTGTTTAATCGTAATCAGGGGCGAATTTTAGAAGCAAGTCACACAGGGACTCAGGCAATAATGGCTTTGCGTGCTTTGAATTTAAGTATTGAGACGGAAGTAACCAGTAACTATGGGCAATTAAAAGCGCTGCAAATGAGTCTTAGGGAAACGCAACAGGTTTCTCTGAAATTAGCCGTTGAGAATGTCACACTGGCTCGTGACTCTTATGAGAATGGACAAATTTCTTTTTTGAATGTGCTGCAAGTACAAAAACAACAAAATGATTTACAAACGACTTATCTCAACACGTTAGAAAAGTATTTGCAAGTGTATGTGGCTTTATGTACAGCTATTGGTCCTGGTAAAACCAATGGGTTTTGCCCTTATTTAGCGTATCAAAGGAATGGGGATAGTAAATGAGATGGCAACAGCGCATGAGAAGGATGGCATTAATTAGTCTGTTTCTTAGTCTACTCGCTCCTATTCAAGGATGCTTTGCTCATGGGGAAGAAATCGAGGTGAGTGAGGGAGGAGCTAAAGGCCCCGTTCATTTAACACCCCAGCAAACCAAGATGCTTGGCATCAAGGTGGTGGAAGCAACCAATCGTCCTATGGCACAAATACTGGGTTTGAATGGCCAAGTTCAATTGTTACCTGATGCGCAAGCGGATGTTAGCATTCGGATTAGCGGAAGTGTGACGGCCATTGATGTGAATTTAGGAGATAATGTCAAGGCAGGACAACGCTTAGCCACAGTGCAATCAAGATTAGTGGGTAATCCTCCACCGAGTGTTGCGGTCACGGCACCCATTGCGGGCATCATTGATGCCAGGAACATTAACTTAGGTCAAGCCGTTGAACCGAACACCGTTCTTTTTCACATCAGCAATCGCGACAAACTGTTAGTCATCGCTCAAGTGTATGAAGAAGATTTAGATAAGATTAAGGTAGGGCAAGAAGTGAATGTTCATGCCCTAAGTTACCCCAAGCGAACTTTTCCAGGCCAAGTGACTTTAATTGAACCCAATCTTGATCCATTAACTCGTACCGTGAATGTGCGCATCACCTTGGATAATGAAGAGAAACTCCTAAAGCCCGGAATGTTTGTACGCGCCAATGTCATTTTAGCGCGTAATGAAGCAGCACTTGCCGTACCCAATGCGGCCGTGTTGCAGGCAGATAACGAGTCGTTTGTTTTTGTGCAAAATAGGGATATTTATGATCGCATCGTTGTTCAAATAGGTGCCGTGGATGATGAGTATTCAGAAATTAAAGACGGGCTAGTTCCTGGCGACCTTGTTGTGACGCAAGGACAACGTGAGCTTTATACTTTGTGGTTGAGTGGGGGTAGTAAGCCTCATTCAGACCAAGAGGAGCCTCACTAAATGTTTACGCACTTAATTGCCTGGTCGTTACATAATCGCCCCTTGATTTTGGCCTTAACGATTATTCTTTGTTTGCTGGGTGGTTATACTTTAAAACAAATGCCAGTGGATGTGTTTCCCGAATTTGCCCCACCGCAAGTAGTGGTGCAAACGCAAGCGCCTGGTATGGCCACGCAAGATGTGGAAACTTTAATTACCTATCCTTTGGAAAGTGCGATTAATGGCACGCCAGGGGTGGTTAGTGTGCGCTCTAAAACGTCTGTGGGACTGTCCACCATCACGGTGGTGTTTGACGACCAAACTGACATCTATCGTAATCGCCAGTTAGTTAATGAACGCATTCAACAAGTAGTCAATCGCCTCCCTCCTGGCGTTGAGTCACCCATCATGTTACCGGTTACGTCTGCCGTGGGGTGGTTGGTCAAATACGCGTTGGTAAGCCGCACCGAAAGTCCTGAAACCTTGCGCACTATTTCGGATTGGACGATTCGGCCCAGGATTCTGGCATTAGGTGGTGTGGCTTCTGTAGTCTCCCTGGGTGGAGAGGTCAAGCAATACCAGGTGCGCCTCATTCCTGAGCGTATGCTCGCTTATCGAATCTCGGTGGAAGACGTGCGACAAGCGCTGACATCGGCGAATCAAAACGTACCCGGTGCCTTTGTTCACCAGGCAGGAACCGAATTCGTAGTGAGTACTCTTGGGCGGATTAAGACGCTTAAAGACATCAAAAAAACATTGATTGTGGTTCGTAACGGGGTGCCTATTACCATGAATAATGTGGCAAACGTTGCTTTTGGTGGTGAAATTAAGCGAGGTGATGGAGCCTATAATACCCAGAATGCGGTGATTGGGACAATTTCCAAAGCGTATGGGGCTGATACGGTCACGACCACAGCGAAAGTCGAAAAAGCACTTGCCGAAATTAAAAAGTCCTTGCCTCACGATGTGACCTTAGTGACTAATGTGTTTCGCCAAGCCAGCTTTATTGAATCTGCCATTCACAATTTAACTCGGGCTTTGCTTGAAGGGGCTGTGATTGTTATTGCGGTTCTTTTTGTTTTTTTGATGAATTGGCGTGCTTCGTTTATTACGTTCCTTTCGATGCCCGTTTCGTTCGTAGTGGGTATTTTAGTGCTTCATTATTTTGGTATTGGCATCAATTCCATGACCTTAGGTGGTATGGCCATTGCCATTGGAGAAGTAGTCGATGACGGCATCATTACGGTGGAAAATGTGGTGCATCGCTTACGGATTAATCGTCAGGAAGCCCATCCTTTACCCACCATACAAGTGGTTTTTGATGCGGTGCTTGAAATTCGAAGTTCAGTGGTTTATGCCACGATTATCATTAGTTTGGTTTTTTTACCCATCTTCTTTTTATCGGGGATTGCTGAACATATTTTTAGTCCCTTAGCCATTGCCTACATTGCCTCGGTATTAGGCTCTCTCGTGGTCTCCATCACTATGGTTCCTGCTTTGTGTTACTGGTTACTGGTGCGTGGTCAAGAAAAACAGCAAGATGTTGAAGTGAGTCTGCACGCTTTATCGAATAAGGAACGGCATTATGCCGTAGAAAGGGAAGGTAACCATCAGGCGGAGTCCGAAACTCGCTTTGTCTTGTGGCTTAAAAAGCATTTTTTAACAGCACTCCAATGGTCTATTGCCCACTGCAAAATGGTTCTTGCGTTTGCTTTATCGGCTTTTGTCTTTGCACTGGCGTTACTTCCTTTTTTTGGCACGTCTTTTTTACCGGAGTTTCATGAAGGCAACTTTATTGTCGTGATGAGTACCTTGCCGGGGACCTCCCTTAATGAATCCATGCGTTTAGGTCAACAAGTACAAAAAGCATTGCTTCGCTATCCGCAAGTGATTTCCATTGCGCAGCGGGCAGGGCGCAGTGAGCTTGATGAAGATGCGCTACCACCCAACATCAGTGAATTTGATGTGCTTCTTAACTTTGATAAAGACAAGTCCATGAGGCCCGATGAATTGCTGCGTCGCATTCGTGCGGATTTGGCGAATATTCCTGGGGCCGTATTTAACGTGGGACAATTTATTGCTCATCGTATGGATGAAGTGCTTTCTGGGGTACGCGCTCAAGTGGCCGTTAAGATTTTTGGGGATAATTTATCCACACTCAATGAACTAGGGCAATCGATGGAGACCCTGTTAAAATCAGTACCAGGGGTGGTGGATGTGAATAAGGAACAACAGATTAAAGTACCCCAATTGGTAATTCAACTCGATCGCGAAAAAGCAGCACGCTATGGTGTCAATGTGGGGCAGATTTCGGAAGACGTGCAAGTGCTTCTGAATGGCGTGAGTGTTTCCAGCGTTTTAGAGGGGCAACGCACGTTTGATTTGTATCTTCGAATGGATAAACCAGGGCGTGACAGCGTCAAGAACATTCAAAACATGCTGATTGATGCTCATGGGGTGGGAGAAGGCAGCAATGCGCAAATCCCATTGCGGGCTGTGGCTGAGATTGCATTGGAACCGCAGCCTTTTGCAATTAATCGCGAGAACGTGCAACGGTTGCTGGTGGTTTCTTTTAATGTGCAGGGACGAGATTTAGGCAGCGTGATTGCTGGAGTGCAACAGGAAGTGCAGGAAAAAATCAAACTGCCCACTGGTTATTTTATTCAATACGGCGGCCAATTTGAAAGCCAGCAACAAGCTTCCAGAGTGATTTTGGTTTTTGGTGGCTTGGTGATTTTTGTGATGCTGATTTTGCTGCATAAAGCGTTTGGGACGTTTCGAGAGGCTTTATTGGTGATGTTTAATTTGCCTTTAGCACTCATTGGTGGGGTCATTTCATTGTTTGTGGTGAGTGGCGAGATGAGTGTGGCCGCCATGATTGGGTTTATTACGCTGTTTGGAATTGCGGCGAGAAATGGCATTATTTTGGTGAGCCACTACAATCAATTACGATTGCAGGGAAAAACTCGGGAGCAGGTGGTCATTGATGGCACCATGGACCGCTTGGTGCCCGTATTAATGACGGCTGCTACAGCGGCACTGGGCTTGATTCCTTTGTTGTGGGGTTCGCCTGCAGGAAAGGAACTTGAGCGTCCTTTAGCTCAGGTGCTTTTGGGAGGATTATTTACTTCTACTGTACTCAATATGTTTGTGGTGCCTACGGTGTATAATGCTATTGAAGTATGGCGAGAACAGCGGATGCAATTCAATAAAACAGAACAAGGAGAAAAAACATGAAGCACATTACTTTGAAACAAAAAAGCCATTTTTGGTTAGGGCTTATCACCAGTGTTTTGTTGGTTTGTGGGTATTCTCAAGCAATGGCTGATTCCACTGAAGAGCCAACACAATCTATTCCCAAAACGATTCCAGCCATTTGGGAGGCTGTAGATAAGCATGCGGCATCCATTAATCAAGTGCTCAGTAGTGATGATTTAACGACAATACACCAGCATGCATTTGCCATTCGTGATTTAGTCAACGCATTACCTGCATTAAGCAAAGATTTGTCAGAGGAGCAGAAAAAGACACTGCAGCAAAATCTAAGCTATGTCAGTCAATTGGCCACGCGTCTTGATAAATCAGGCGATGCCAATGATAAAAAAGGGGCACAAGTCAACTGGGAAAAATTGCAAAAAGTGTTGGCACAGCTGCGAGCCTTGTATCCTTCAGATGTCCCTAATTAATCAAGGAATGAGTCATGATGTATTGTGTTGTTCGTGGTTTGTTATAGACTGCTGTCGTTTTAAGGAACGAGGCTGCAGACGCAAATGGCCATATCAGAGGCACAGACATCATGACTTACAAAGCGAGATTTTTATGCATTAATTTGGTTTTAAATCCAAGGTAATGACATCGTCCGCTTTCCCACTTTTGGGAATGATAGTCACTGTGCCTTTTGTAAAAGAGCCCACTTGATAGCTTTCTTCTTCTAGGGTCACTGGGTTTCCTTTTTGATCCCGTGCGGAGGATAAATCTGCAACTTGTGCTAACTCTTCAAGAGTAATCGAGGAGCCACGATACATGTGTTTCGTTTGGTTTGTAGTGTCAGTGGTTTCAGTGGTTCCATGACCCAAGGTCACAAAGGATATGGCGAGCATGGTTAATAAATACAATAGAAAATTGATTTTTTTCATGAGATTCATCCTAATCAAATGAGGTATTACCATAATAGATTATCTGCTGCGCAACAACAAACGGTTAAGATTGGATTATTTATTATTTAATCTCCTTTAATCACTTCCTTGAGCAGTCGTTGACTTTAATAGTCTTGTCCATTTCAGTTATCCAATGGAGAGAAAATTTTTGTAAAAATCTTATCCCTCGTCCACAATAGATAAAGAGGTGGATGATTCAAGATGGTGGTGACGCATGGACAAGCAAGACATCGACTTGCCTTATCAAATGGGGCATGATTTTATTTCTTATCAACTGGATTATTGGCAGCGTTCTATTTTGTTTTGGGATACCTTGCGTGAACGGGCTAATAATATGATGGAGCATGAACAACAAGGGTTGCCACCACTGCTTAATTTCAAATATGAATTAGTTTTGGATGGGAAATCATTGGAACCCAAAACCAATTATGCATTGGTTAAAATTCTTGAAGTCGGCGATGTGTGCTTTGAAGAATGTTTTGATCCTCATGCTCATCCAGTTATTATTGTGGATCCCAGATCAGGCCATGGGCCAGGGATTGGTGGTTTCAAACGGGACTCTGAAGTGGGCATCGCGTTACATAGTGGTCATCCTGTGTATTTTGTTATTTTTTATCCTAATCCTGTGCCTCATCAAACGCTCGCCGATGTCCTGATGACTTTGCGCCATTTTGTTGAAAAAGTCCAAGCCTGGCATGAAGGCAAAGCCCCCATTCTTTATGGCAATTGCCAAGCCGGTTGGATGCTGGCCTTATTGGCTTCTGATTGTGTGGGATCGGTTGGTTTGACGGTCATGAATGGCTCACCGGTTTCTTATTGGTCCAACAGCGAAGAAGAAGCCAATCCCATGCAGTTATTGGGGGGACTCTTGGGTGGTTCCTGGAGTGCCCGTTTTCTTTCGGATTTAAAAGAAGGGATATTGGATGGGGCGTGGTTGGTCTCTAATTTTGAGTTACTCAATCCCACCACGGCCATTTGGGATAAGTATTATGGCTTATTTGATGAAATTGATGCAGAGCGTGAGCGATTCTTGGAGTTTGAACGCTGGTGGAATGGTTTTTATCAATTCAGTCAAGAAGAGATAATGGCCACAGTGAATAATCTTTTTATTGGCAATCAACTAGAGCGCGGTGAAATGCGGATTCATAAAGGATGCGTTTACGATTTGAAACGCATTCAAAGCCCGATTGTTCTTTTTGCTTCCCAAGGCGATCAAATTACCCCACCGAGACAGGCTTTACATTGGATAAGAACGATTTATCCTACGACACAAGCATTGAAGGAGGCCAAACAGCGAGTGGTTTATCTTCTTCATCCTTCCGTTGGGCATTTAGGAATCTTTGTGTCGGCTAAGGTCGTTCGGTTGCACCATCGTGCTATTTTAGAGCATGGAGCGGCTATTGAACAATTACAGCCAGGGCTTTATGAAATGATAATCGTTAACCCAACAGGCAATCCCGATTGCAGCAAAGAGCAATATCATGTTCGTTTTGAAGCGCGCGAACTCACCGAACTTTGCACAACGAGCTCCACGCAACCGTTTGACAAAGTTCGTCAAACATCCGAAGCCAATGACTCGATTTATCAAAAAGTTATCCAACCTTTTGTGCAAAGCTTAAGTAATCCTTTCTTATCCTGGTGGCTCGAGAAAACGCATCCCATGCGCCTAAGTCGCTATGTGTTTTCTGAAAAAGTGAATCCACTCATGAAAGCAATCGAACAAGTAAGTCCACCCATTCAAGCCAATCGCCAAAGGGTAACGGAGAGTAATTTCTTTAAAAAAACAGAGCATGCTTGGGCACAGATGATGAGGGACTCGTTAGAATCCGTCCGAATCATGCGTAATGAGGTCATGACGAATTGGTTTGATGCGCTCTATAAGGATCCCGATTAATATTTAGGGTATTAATTCATGGAGCGTATGGCATCAAACTCCTCATCAAGCTCCATCTCATTCCCTAAGTCTTTGGTTTCAGGAAACTCGTTCTCATCAAAAAGAGGTGTAGTTTCTCTTGCTTGTTCTTCGTACTCTTTCTCTGCAAAGCAATCCCTAGCGTTCATAACAATTCCTTCAAGATTATTGTTCTTGTTCTTGCCAACGACTAAAAACAACCCGGTTTATTGTTGCTATTTTCATCTCTGACATTTAGCATAACGGATAACAATTCAATTGACAAAAATACTAAATAAGAAATAAAAAGGGGGTAACTGAATAGCCATTTGGCTATTTTTTTATAAGAAGAAACGAGGGAATAGGATGTTGGTTCCCCAAACTGGAATAAGAAACGCATCGACCATGATAGAAATTATCCCTAATTGGCACCCCATTTTTGTCCATTTTACCGTGGCCTTATTTTCTGTTTCGGTGATTCTTTATGCTTTAATCTATTTCGCCTCTAATACTCGATGGAAAATCAACCCGTTTATTGTCGAATTGGAAATCGTGGCGCGTTGGTGTTTATGGCTGGCCGCATTGAGCACGATTGCCACCGTGTCCGCTGGGTTTTACGCTTTTTATACAGTGAAACATGGTGCTATGGTGCACGCCGTAAAAGTGATTCACCGCAACTGGGCACTAACTACCTCGAGTGCTATTGTACTTGTGGCTTTCTGGATGGTTTGGCGTTATATTAAACACCAAAAACCGACGCTGGTCTTCTTAATGGCGTTGCTCTTTGTCCAGGTGCTGTTGCTCACGACGGCTTGGTATGGAGCGGAATTAGTCTATCGGCATGGGTATGGTGTTCTGCCTGTCACAGCAGAAAAGACAGTATCGTCGCATTAATACGATTTTTATGGAAGGATACAAACATGGTACAAAAGGATTTGCGTTGTCTAATAAGGAACTATTGCTTTATTTTTTCCTTTTTACTGCTCGGTTCTTCTGCTTTGTTTGCCCAGCATGAGCAACATGGTGCCTCAACACAACCGTTACCACATCCCAAGACTACATCGTCTCAATCGAAACCTGCACAATACAAAATGAAACAACCTATCCCTGTTAAAACGGTAACGCCTCTTACTATGACCGGTGGAGCAAAGCGTACGGTTAATTTGGTGGTTGCTTATAAAACGGTGAATTTTGCGGGCAAACCGAGGCGCGCTATTGCTGTTAATGGGCAAATTCCAGCACCGACGTTGCATTTTAAAGAAGGGGACGATGTCACCATCAATGTGTATAACCATTTGGATGAGGGAACGTCCATTCATTGGCATGGTCTTTTAGTCCCTTGGCAAATGGACGGGGTGGATGAGGTGAGTCAAAAACCAATTCCTCCGGGAGGCGTGTTCCATTATCGCTTTAAGCTTTACCAACGAGGAACCTATTGGTATCATGCCCATGCCAAGGTTCAAGAACAAGAAGGCTTATACGGGACTTTTATTATTGACCCACCTAAGCCGCCAAGCTATCAGTATACCAAAGATTATGTGGTGGTGTTATCCGATTGGAGCAACACCCCTGCGGAACAAGTACTTGCGAATTTAAAAAAAGACGGCGATTATTACGGTCCTCGATTTCCCCTACAACCCTCGCTTATGAAGTTTCTTCATGATTATCGTAAAGCGTCACCCGAAGAGCGTAAAAAATTAATTGCTGATTATAAAATGATGCAACAAATGCGCATGAGTATCTATGATTTAAGTGACGTGGCTTACGATGCGTATTTATTAAATGGTCATCCTAAATCTCATCCTTGGACTGCTCCTGTGAAGGTAGGGGATAGGGTGCGGCTGCGCTTCATTGGTGCAGGAGCAAGCACCATCTATCGTGTTAAAATTCCTGATGCCAAAGTGGAGATGGTGCACATTCAAGGAAATGATGTGAGGCCTTATCCCATTGAGGATTTTTGGATTGCACCGGGTGAAACCTACGATGTTCTGGTGACCATTCAAAAAAACAAGCCTTACGTTATTTATGCCGAGTCGATTGATACTTTGGGTAAAGCCTATGGGGCCTTAGTAACCTATCCTAATCAAGTGGTCAACTATCAGCACGTGACTCCTTTCCCTGAACCACTTCCTGTCACAAGAGAAATGATGGCCAACATGATGATGTCTATGAATGGCGGGGGAATGGGTGGAAATCAACAACACGCCTTGATGAACAAAAAAACATCATCAACGGCGATGAAACCCTCCATGACCATGCCTTCGCACTCTCAAGCAATGAGTTCGCAAAGTGCTAATCATTCGATGTCCTCTAAGACTATCCAAAAGAAAATGGACAAGGCATCCAATCATTCCGCTCACACCTCATCAATGAAGTCCAAATCCTCATCGACCTCGATGAACAAGAGTATGGACATGCCAGGTATGAATCATGGGGCAATGAGTCAGAATAAGACGTCTAACTCTGCTCAAATGAAATCTGACTCCTCGTCGACCTCAATGAACAAGAGCATGGCCATGCCAGGTATGAATCATGGGGCAATGAGTCAGAGTAAGACGTCTAACTCTGCTCAAATAAAATCTGACTCTTCGTCGACCTCAATGAACAAGAGCATGGCCATGCCGGACATGAATCATAGCGCAATGGGCCAGAATAAGACGTCTAACTCTGCTAATGACACGTCTATGAATAGGAACATGAAGTCTGACAGGCCTATGGAGCAGGGCATGTCGATGAATGGCTCCATGAACATGAAGATGCCCATTGAGCCGACCATCATAGGCGATAAAATAGAGCCACCTGATTCGGCAAAAGCCACCACCTTAGGAACCAAATACCAAGAGTTAAAAGGGGCAGTGAAAACCAATAATCCGAATAAACCAGTCGATGGGATTATTAAAATGGAATTGTTTGGCTACATGGACCGTTATATCTGGTTTATTAATGGTCTACCGGAATATAAGGCCAAACCGATTTTGATTGAGCCAGGAAAGCGTTATCGGATTATATTTACCAATAATTCGATGATGCGTCACCCCATGCATATTCACGGCCATTGGTTTATTTTACGCAATGGTCATGGGGCTTACGATCCGTTATTGCATACCATTGAAGTCCCTCCAGGAGCGACTGCCGTTGCCGATTTTGATACTGAAGCCAGCGGTCAATGGTTTTTCCATTGCCACCATCTTCTGCACATGACCGCGGGCATGGCGCGCGTATTTCAATACACCACCATCATTGAGATTGCCAACGGCACTCGAAAGCCAGACAATTACGCCTATCAGCAAGCCTACATCAATCGGCCGGTCGTACGAGAAGACGAAGTCATGCCACTGGATGCTTCTCTCATCAAACACCCTGCAGGACATCATCAAGGCTTCTATCGTTCAAGCTATATCGAGCTGGGCGAAGACCCTTTTCATAATGCTCAGGAAATGACGTTTAGAGGCCTCTATGGCCCAGATTACAATAAGCTCCAGTTGTATACTGAGGACGCTGAAATTTATAAAGGAACCGTTGAAAACGCAGACATCGATGTGTTCTATTGGCATTTGATTAGCCAATTTTGGGCGGTTAAAGGAGGAGTCAATTATTTTTATCGCCCGGGAGGCCCTTATTGGCAACCTGGTATTGGTATTGAAGGGTTAATGCCTTGGTATATTGATACCAACATTAGAACGTATTATCGTGATGGCAGTGTCAAGTTTGACATTCAGTTAGCACGGGCTAACCAGCTGACCAATAACTTCTTCTTCCTCACAGGAATTCGCAGCATTTTGGCCACTCATACCGTCGTCAAAAACGAGATTGGCAATGGCTTAAACCAAATGCGTTATATCCTGAGACCTTATTATCGTCTTAAGCCAGGACTTAATATTTTTTCAGAGTATGAGCATGATGTAGAGTATGGTGCTCTTAAGAGGATTCTTCGAAGTCAGGGAGAGCCTACCACTCAAGATACAATCACGTTAGGAGTTGCTGTTCTTTTTTAAAAAAGCCAAATATACATTGGAATTATTTTATGAATTCATAGGAATAAATAGTCACCTTCATGATATTAATCCATCCATGAGGAATATATCACCTATCAATGACCTTGTTCATTGGGGTGTTGAGCTTTCTCTTCCCAAGAAAATCCTTCCTCATGTCTTTAGGATGGGGACAATTTATCTGACAATACTGGGTTAAATTATCCTCAGTTTTGTAATTTAACCCAGGATCCTGGATTTTTAATGATTGATCTGCAGATCATCATTTTCAAATAATGGAGTTTGCTTAATTTCTAAATTTCTTTGTTGTAATTGGTCAACTTTCATATGGGGACAGTAATAGGCATTAGCTATTATGGAATGGATATTAATAGTTGTTAAGTTTTTTGATCCCCTTACATATCTCTTATGAGCTTCACTTGGTGTATGGGTTACAAGAACGATAACATTTGCTCCTAACTTCGCGCCTTCATTTTTTAAAAAATTATTATCATCTTTTTCTAGATCTTTTAAAGAGGAGCGGATATCCATAACTTCATGTACATTTGGGTTTTTAATAATCCCTAAGAAACGGCAATTTCCTGTAGGATAGGACAAATATAAGTTCACATTTTTCGCATCTGCATTTACTTGACGTAATCCGCCACAGCCCGAATTCAAAAGAAGAATCATAAAGCTAATTATTAAATAAACAATTTTCATATCCATAATTCCTTTTATTTAGCGTGCTTTTAACATACCCATATAAGACTATTACTTACTTTGATTATGAATAAAAGTATTAATTGTAAAAATATAAAATTAATGTCGCTTTCAATTGAGTAAAATAAATTCGCCATTTTGTATAGTGATGGTTAAAATGCGTACCTGAGTTGCGAGATAAAGTCCCGTGTCACTTGCCATCATGTTTTCGGCTACTTCTTTCTCTTGTTTTTGATAGGTGGTAATAATCTGCTTAAAATAATCAATCCGCTGTTGCAATAAATTGCTTAAGGTATTTAAATGGCTTAATTGATTTTTATTATCTCGAACAAGATATTTAAGTGCTTCAATTTGTTCTGTGGCTAGTTATACTTTTTTCATAGTCTCTCGATGAGGGCTTTTCTGGCTCGCATTTGTCTCGTTTCTGCCTCATTTCCAAATATTTGGCACAAAAAACCTTCTTAACAAAAGGTTAATGCCCTTACTCACACATCAAGATTTGGGAATGAGTTCCCATCCTCTTAATGTCCACCGCCATGTCCGTCATGACCACCGTGATGCCAGTTTTGTTGATGCCAATTATGGTGCCAATTTTGATGCCAGTTATGATGCCACTTGTAGTGATATTGAATCCAATGCCATCTATGTCCATCCCAATGCCACCGGCCATGTCCACCATGAGGTGTCCAATGAGGGGCATGAGGTATATTGGAAGCCAATGTTATGGAATCTATTGGTGAATCAGTTTTGATTGAGGTATCAAAGGCAGAAGCTACAGCACTTGAACCCATCAAAGCGGCTACTGCAACAAACCACTTCAACGTCTTTAAAGTCCACATATTGCCGCTCCTTGTAAAAGAGCTGATTAAGCTACTCTAAATCCAATACTTATCAATTTAAGTATAGACAAGATAGCACTGAAGTTCATAAATCGATCAATTTATGAAATGATACCTGACTGGCGCAATCCTTTAGAAGGATGGGCTATACTAATACAAATTACTGAGTCAAAGGAGTGCACATCATGTCGCCTGCATTTGGGCACCACCCGAAATCACCAAAACCACAAAAAGAGAAGGGCTTCTGGAGTTCTCCTTCTGGTCTAGTGGCCATTATCATTATTGGGATTATTGGCTATTACGTAATTGTAGAGCATGGTGCTCACATAGCAAGCTTTTTAGGCGCTTCACCATTGGTGCTGTTAGTCTTACTCTGTCCATTGATGCATCTTTTTATGCATAGAGGACATGGGGGGCATGGAGAGAATCATCACCATAAATCGGATGAAAAGGACAACGACTCTTCTGAGAAAAAGGATTAATCGAAATGGAACATTCTTCTTATGCTTATGGTTTGTGGTTATTGGTCATTGTCAATTCGGCGATTTTCATTTTGTTTGCTTACAGTTTTACCACCACGTTTAAAACAAGGCGAGATTGGCGCGCTTTCGGTGCTTTTTCTGCGTTTGTCATTGCTTATTTTACCGAAATGTATGGTTTTCCTTTAACCATTTATTTACTGTCAGGATGGCTTTCTAAATATTATCCTGGAATGGATTTATATGGTCATGACAGTGGCCATTTACTCCATACCCTGCTTGGCTTGAAAGGTGATCCCCATTTTGATGTCTTTCATATCTTAAGTTTTGTCTTCATTATCGGCGGTCTTTGGATGATTGCATCAGCCTGGGGTACTCTTTATCGTGCTCAAAAGGCGCATCAACTTGCAACCAGTGGGCTGTACGCCAAAATTCGTCATCCGCAATACGATGGGTTTATTCTGGTGATGATTGGTTTTTTATTGCAATGGCCAACCATTCTGACCTTAATCATGTTTCCTATACTGGTTTATATGTATGTTCGTCTCGCACGTAGGGAAGAAAAAGAGGTTTTGGCGGAGTTTGGTGAGGAATATAAACACTATGCTGCAGTTACTCCTGGGTTTATACCTCGTTTTGGTAAACAACAAGACAGCAAAGGAGATGCACCATGATGTTTATGTTTCACAGTGCCGAGATGCTCGGCCTTATCGCAATAGCGCTTGGAATCATGTTGGTCGTCTGGGCATTACGTAATGAAGGAAAAAGTATTGGATTAGCCAAAATATTTGGATGGCTCATCGTCATTATCGGGATTTTAGGGGAATTATGCAGTACTTATTACGCGATTAAATACTGGTATGCAGGCTATTTCCAGATGCCAATGATGTCAGGTGAAGCATTCCTATTCCATGTGGCTCAGATGTTGTCTTTGATTGCTATAGCGTTTGGTATTATTTTGGTAGTCTGGGCTTCACATAACGAAGGGCGTGGTATTCCGCTGGCAAAAGTTTTTGGTTGGCTCATCGTTCTCTTTGCGATTTTAGGCATGATTTGTAGTGCTTATTATGCCACTGTGTATTGGCATAAAGGATATATTCAAACGCCTGCTGGTATGTCTATGTTGATACAACATCAAATACCGATGCAGAAACAGTCACCCAATCAATAGTCCTGGTAAATGCCATAAAAAATTGTTACGGCACTTATAAAATTTTCCATTGTAGTGAAGGTGTCCCTCAATGATGCTTATAAAATCCTACTCCTTTAATATCAGTCCACAATGTGGTTTGGTGGCAAAGGAAACATTGATCGACACGGGCTTCATGCTCATGAGCCACTTTTTTTGAAATCATATTAAAATGTTCCATATAATGACTGGGTGGCGCTTGATGGCATTGAGCACAATCCATTGAACTCGGAGATGGGTGCCTAAATTCAGAGAGGCTCCAATGAGCCGTTTCATGACAAGCAGAACAATCGTCGCCAAATAACTTAAAGTGCTTGTCCTTGTTTTGATGACACGAGGCACAGTGTAAAGTCAGTTCTTGAGTCGATAAATGGGGGTTGACCAGTAATGGTGATTTATTGGATTCATTCTGCGCTAAAAAGAGCATAACCTGATTAATAATCACCTGTTCTTCCTCATCATTTTCATTTGAAAAGGCACGAAGTTGCTGCAGTCCCAACGAAACCAGCGCATTGTGATCCATCTGAGTGATGCGCGCGCTCTCACCCTGGTGCTCTCTATGGCACGCGACACAACTGCCTATGTTGGCATGAAAGGAGGTTGGCTGGCGTTTTAACAGAGATTCGTTGTTGGCATGGCAGACGATGCAGTTCGTTGCCTCAACCCCTTTCACTGGAGTATGACACGCAGTGCAGTTGTGACTTAAAAACGAGTGGGCTTTGGAAAGTTCTCCAGGGCTTGCCATTCTTTGCCATTCGGCCAGGTTCGTCAAACGGCTCACCTCATCTCCATGAGAAGACAGATAATAGGCCATAAAAGACAGTGCCGCTATTACGGTAAGGGCAGCGAGGGTAGCCCATCTCAGCTTCATTGAAACCACCTTAATCCAAAATAAATTCCAGACCACACGTGCAGACCCAACAAAACATACAATACCAGTGCTGTAATAATGTGACAGGTTAACCATTTTTGAAACAGGCGCTTGAAGTGCTCGTGAAAACGAATGGCGTATTCCAGCTCAGAGATGGCATCTGCTAAACACAAAGCGCGTACCTCTGCCGACTTGATTAACTGACCATCCAGTGCGGTGTCTTCAAGCAGCCAGGAAAGAAAGCGAGCGGTCATAAGATGTAATTTTCCGATGTTTTGCTTGGGGTGTGCGCTTGCTTGTAATTCTTGAGCCACGATTTGGTATTGCTGTTGTAGTCCCAAGAGGATTGTCTTTTTTTCATCGATTTCCTGAGTCATAAAGCCCATGAGATAACGACCAATAAAACCACTGAGCGTGACAATGAGTGTCATCGCAGTCAAAGCAATACCTAAAGCACTATTAAATTTATGCCCGGTATGAATCAAGACTAAAATAGAACCGATAATGCCTGCATAAATATGCCATGACAACAGGGTATTCATGGACACATAGTGTGTTACCCAATTTTTCAAAAATGAAATGCGCTTAATAAAGAGGTAGAAGAGCGGAATCAGCATCAATATCGAGCCACTCACGCCAAACACACCACCCCAAAAACTCCCGGCAAAACGATAAGACGTATGGACTGCAAAGCCTAGCCATGTGATAAGCATTAGAAGTACTAAGCCCAAAACCATCATACGTCCTTGCGCATTCATTAAGCATCCACCTCAATGTTTTGAGTCGCTTTGGCCTGACAGGCTAAGATGAGCCTCTGTTGTTTGTCTTCCTTTGAAAGCGCATCTTCACAAGCCATGGTCACTTCCCCTGACAGCAATTTCACTTTACATAACCCGCATTGCCCGGTTCGACACGCATTATCAATCGCAATTCCATTGGCTTCAGCGATTTCAAGAAGGGTACGGTCTGGAAGAATCGGAACCATTTTTTCAGATTTCCGAAAAGAAATCATCGAACGGGTATCGGCTTTGATGGCCTCTAAGTCTTCTTGGATTATTTCTGGTTTCTTTTCTGGTCCAAATGCTTCTGTTAGAATCAAATCAGCGGGCACCTTAAGTTCTTTTAAGATACCAAGGATGGCTGCCATCATCGCAGGAGGACCACAAACGTGGATACGATGAGAGGCAATATCAGGGACAAGATGGCTGATGATGTTCTTGGTAAATAGGCCTTGCAACCCCATCCAAATGGTTCCCTCTGAACGCAGCATCGACGCGTACACATGGAGATTAAGGTATCTTTCTTGAAGTTGCTCTAATTCTTCGCGAAAGAGAAACTCACTCGTCGTGCGACAACAGTACAGCAAATAAATGTCATTGTGCCATCCAATATCGGTGAGGTAGCGGATGATACTCATCATCGGGGTAATACCAACTCCTCCACAAATCAGTACAATGCTCTTTGCCTCTTCACCAGTAAAGGTAAATTTACCATTAGGTCCCATCACCTCCAGTAAATCCCCTTCTTTAATTTCGTCATGCAAATAACGGGAAAACACGCCTTGTTCTTCCCGCTTGACCGTGATGGCGCAATAATGCAATTGGGTTGGGGTGGACGCCATGGTGTAACTGCGTCTTACGGTTTTACCATTAATTAAGGCGGTGAGCGTAATGAACTGGCCAGGATAATAGGTAAATGGCAAAGCCACCTCATGGGTTGATGCCAAATGAAACGTTTTGATTCCCGGGGCTTCTTGAAAGATACGGCAAACACGAAGTTGTCCTTCCCATTTCTCTTCCGGTTCGGTGAGCGATCTCATGACTGGAAATTGCGGGACAGGACATTTATGAGCGGGGCAGGTAGGAGGCGTAGTTGGGGCTGTTTCTGATGGCACTTTAGAAACTTGAGAGGATTTAATAGGCTCTACAGATGTTAAGGAAGGGGTTGGTTCAGGTGCTTTTGAGAATTGGGGTGGTGTCTCTGAAGATACAGTCGCATTTTGTTTGGTTAAGCGATCGAGCAAAGCAGCCGCTCTTCTCATTTTGAAAAAATACATCCAAATCATGACCAAAAAAAACAGACCAAATAGAGCGATAATCGTTAAATGAAAAAAAGGACCGCCTAAGACATTTTTGGCTTGAGGAGTACTTGGAAGAAGATTCATTTCACGTTTAAACCACTGCAAAGCGATGTCGCGAGGATTTTTTCCTTCAGACAGTGCGCGAAGTGCAGCCAGTGCACTCTCATATTGCGCTATCCCTTCCCGTAATTTCTCTAAAGCTTCTTGCATTTTAGCGTAATCGTTATTGTTGGATGCCAACAAAAGCTCGTTAAGTCCACCTTTCATGAGCGCCATGCCGGATGTGATGCGTTGATGTGCCTTTTGTTGAATTGCAAGGCGTTTTTCGGGGGATAATGTGGGTAAATTCATTAAAGAAGGGTACAGTTCCTTAGAGGGAGTCCCTATGTTTTTCATCATGCCCCCCATTCCCTCACTTTCTTTTTCTCCTTGATGATGGGCAGCATGGTCTTGTGCTGTGAGTTGAGCAAAGGAAACAGAAGCCATCGCCAACAGGAAAGAAATAGATACTGCTTGAACCCATAGAAATAGGAAAAACTTTTTAATGTATTGAAACAGCATCCTTTCCCTCCAAAGCGCACTGAACAAGCTGAGATTATTTGTTTTCCTGCCTCTTATTAGTTTATCCCATATTCTGTAACAAATTTCCAATAACTTAAAAGGGTATGATTAGGAATTCATGCAGTCATTCATTCCATGGATTAGAAACTCAACCAAATCAGTACGTTATTTGCTCTATTTTGAGGTTCTGTCTATTCTATAATAGAAGCTTTTTTAAGAGATGTCCTATGTGGAATCTTAAAAAAGTGAAGGGACGGCACGCTTTGATACTTTACAGGGATCAATCGGTTAAGTGCTAATTCTGACATGGTAGTGAACATTATGATGCCAGGATGGAGGAATTTCCAATGGCGAAGCAGTGGATGGTTTTAATAGGGTGTGTGGTCTTGAGTTTATTGACGACTGCTTCGTTAGCACAATATCGAAATGGTGTTTTTTCAGTGGAGTACTCAAAGGCCTCCCCTATAAAAAATATCCCTCTTAAAAAAGCCACATTAATAATCAAAATCTACTATTATGGATATCCCAAAGGGCATTTCTCAGTGGTCACGGATGAAAAACAACATTTTATCATGGGTTATGATGATAAGTATCAAATCGCTCTCGAACTCATCGCCATTTCGGGACAGGAACAATATAAGGCCTTATGCCGTGGAGAATCGAAACCAGGGCAGTTGAAATTAATAGTCGTCTGTAACCCGTATAAGAAAAAGACCTTATAAAGAGGCGGTGTGACTTTTGCCTCATAGTGCTCTATGTGAACTCATGACCAATAATCGCTTGGGCGCTTTGCAAAATATTCTGAATTTCTTCGGTAATTTCTTCTTGGCGCAGTAAATTGAGACGATGGTTTAATGCATTTTTTTTATTTTCCAAGCGATCTAATGCCTGGTTTAAGTGAAACAGTCGTTGATGATTCTCCGCAAAAAACGATTGATAAAAAATCGAATAACACATGGTCAGTAAATAATGCTCCACCAAGTCAGCGAAAAACTGATCTCTGGAACCATTTAAAACGGGTGGCACAGAAAAATGAGGCGCAGGACTTGTATCCAACTCTTTAAAGGGCTGCCAGGTTTTTGCTTGAATTTGATTGTGCTCTTCCTCATTGAAGAGGATAGTCCATTGCCAAGAATGCCATGTTTTATTTTTTTGCAATAAGGCCTTTTCTAACGTGTGTAACACGTTTGAAATCACGGCTGGGATTTCTTCAATGGCATTGGGTCCATCGATTGTTGCCATGACACGAGAGTCATTAGGCATTTTTAATGCCAGTTTATGCCCTACAAGAATAAGTGCTGGTTCCAATTCAGAATGGTGCTCTTTGTGCACGTCTAACTGATGAAGCACATTATCATTAAAAGAACCACAAAAGCCGCGTTCTGAGCCAATAAGAATAGAAACTAAGGGAGGATTTTCTTGTTGATTCATGGGGGGCATGGGATAGAAACTTAAAAAATCATGACTCACCTCACTAATGGTTTTAATGACGTTGTCCTGCATGGAAAGACATTGAGTGATTTTGCCCAGTTCAATGAAAGAAAGATTTTTCATGGCCGTCATAATGTGGCCAATTTCTTCTAAAGTATGAACATGTTCTTTGAGTTTGGTTCGTTTCGTCATGATACCATCCGGGTATTAAGTGATACTCATTGCTTTGGAGTGGATAATGAGTCCGTTCTATGCCATTAGCCATTCTTTTATCGCTTTTTTCCATTGTTCTCGTGGGCTTCCCAAGGATAAAGTGCTTTGTTTTATTTCTTCCTCTATTTTTTTGAGCATTTTGGGGATGTCTTCTAAATTCAATTCGTCAAAGAAACCCTCATTGTAAGCAATAAGCCATGCGAGTTGAAATTCAATGGGTAGTGGTGAAAAACGTTCTTGTTTTAGAATTTCTCTTAAAACTCGCCCTTTTTGAATCTGCTTTTGCATTTTGGCATCCAGTTTCGCCCCAAAGCGGGTGAACAGTTCCAAATCAAGAAATTGCAGGTAATCCAGTTTCATTCGACCGGATTCTTTTTTAATTTGCGGATGCTGCGCTTTACCACCGACTCGTGAGACCGATTTGGTGATATCAATGGCGGGAAGAAATCCAGAAGAGAATAAGGATTCATCAAAAAAGATTTGCCCATCAGTGATGGAGATGAGATTCGTTGGAATATAAGTGGCCATTTCACCTTCTTTGGTTTCGATAATAGGCAACGCCGTCATACTACCGCCGCCCAGAGCAGGGGAAAGACAGGTGGAGCGTTCTAATAAACGGGAATGCAGATAAAAAATGTCCGCAGGAAATGCCTCACGTCCAGGAGGTCTACGCAGTAAAAGGGACAGTTCACGATAACTATTGGCATGAGCACTCAAATCATCATAGATCACCAGGGCATCTAAGCCCTTTTTCATCCAGTGTTCGGCAATGGCGCACCCTGCAAAAGGAGCCAGATAAAGTAATCCTGGTAAGGCCGTCGCTTGGGCTACTACAACAGTCGTATAGTCCAATGCATTGGCTTCTTTTAATAATTGAATGGTAGAGCTTACCGTGGAACGTTTTTGGCCAATCAACACATAGACACAATACACTTTTTTATCTTTTTGATTCATCACAATGTCAAGGGCCAAAGCACTTTTACCAAGCCCATTATCCCCAATCAGTAACTCCCTTTGTCCTTTTCCAATGGGAATTAGATTATCAAGCATCTTATTTCCTGTGTACAATGGTCGATTCACAAAGTCACGGTGAAGAATAGGTGGGGACAGCCTATCCAGTAATCCTTGTTCTTCATGGGGCGGAATCTCACCGCCGTCTAATGGATGGCCTAGAGGATCAATCACTCGCCCAAGCAGTTTATCACCTACAGGAATACTCAATACGCGTTTCAGAGGAAAAATAGGGGTGCCTGCCTTTAATTTTTTGGTTTGTACCAGCATCACAGCGCCAACCAGCTCTTCGGTGAGGTGGAACACCATCGCGATACAGCACTCATCCTCTGAAATAAGAATTTCATCGATGGCAGCCCCTGGTAAGCCCTTAATCCAGATAATCCCATCTCCAACAGAAACCACCCGCCCTTGTTCGGATACCTTGATTTGAAATTGATAGCGCTCAAGGCGTTGTCGTTGCTTCTCAAGAAAAGAAGGGGTGTTAGACCAATTCATTTTTTGTCTCTATAAAGAATTTTAATTCATCACGAAGATTGGCTTGCAAGCACATGGGGCCCATTTGCAGGGTTAATCCCGCGAGAAGCTTTGGATTTTCCGTAAAAGAGACTGTAATTTTTTTAGGTGACAATTGTTCAATAACTTGCAAGAGATCCTGTTTCTGATGTTCTTTGATGGGGTAGGCCGTTTGTATTGAAACGGTTTCTTCTTCAGGCACAGTATGGAGCCATTGCCATTGTTCTGTCGGAATATGATGGAGCTCCTCAATGGTTTTTTTGATGATTTTCTCTTCAAGATGGGCATCCGCAAAAGGCATTAACAATTTTTCAGCAAATTTCCCAGCCAATAGAAACGCTTCCTTGGCATTGTTTTCAATGATGGCTGCGGCTTTTTGCATTTCATGGGAAAAAATCTGTTCTTTTTCTTGATGCAATTGTTTTTCAAACCGGAGTCTTTCTTCTGATTTCCATTGTTCCATTGCCTCATGCCACTCGTTTTGTAGGGTCGCTTTCTCTTGTTGCCAATCGGTAAGACGATGTTCATAGGTTGTTTGCAATTGCGTTGCTTGCCTGTGCAGTCTTTCCGCAGTCTCTAATTGTTCTTGCACTCTTTTTTTTCGTTCTAATATGGTTTTTTGTATGGGCGCATAAAGAAAGCGTTTCAAAATCCAAATGAGAATAAGAAAATTAATGAGTTCTAATGAAAAAGTGGTCCAAGAGAGTTCCATTGGTTTTATCCCTGTTGCGTTACAAAATAAGACAATAATGGATTTCTAAAGAGGATAATCAAAACAATCACCAAACAATAAATGGCTAACGATTCGATCATGGCCAAACCAATAAATAAGGTTCTGGTGATGGATTTTTCGGCTTCAGGTTGCCTTGCCAAAGCATCTAAGGCGTGACTAATCGCGCGCCCCATGGCTAGAGCCGGCCCTATAGTTCCTATGGCAATGGCTATTGCGGCAATAACGGTTGACGCTAAACTAAACCAACTTATGTCATTCATAACGATTCTCCTTGGCTTTTAAGCTCATGGGCTTGAATGCCCCCAGCAATGTATATTAAGGCCAGCATGCCAAAAATATACGCTTGGATGATGGCTTCAATAATATGTAAAATGAGTATTGGAATAGGAACTAAAAATCCGGCAATCATGAGGACAATCAGGGCGGTTAATTGCAAGCTCATGATATTACCAAACAAGCGGACAGCCAATGCTAAGGTTCGAGAGATTTCGCTGATTAAATGAAAAGGCAATAAAAAAGGAGTTGGCTTAATATAATGTTTCAAATACTCTCGCCACCCCTCGGCACGAATTCCAAACCAGTGTACCGATAAAAAAGTCATTATCGCAAGGGATGCCGTCACCGATAAATCCGCTGTTGGTGAATAAAATCCCGGAATAACACCAATTAAATTGGAAACAAGGATAAAAATCCACAAGGTGGCTACAAAAGGAAATATCAGTTCAACGTGCTCGGGCAATACTTCTTTTATTGCATCGTACATGGTGCTTAAAACACCCTCCCAAATGAGTTGGTACGTGCTTGGCTGTAGGAGAGAGCATTTGTAAGTGGTACTCCATGCCATGATGAATAAGGAGATCATAATGAACCACGTGGTTAAGACGCTTTGTGTGATGGGTAATCCACCGATTGAAAAGGCAAAATGCGCTAAGAATCCTTCTTCTCCCACAGTTAGTCCTTAATTAAAAGATACACGTTAATGGCACCAATAATCACCCCAAGGAGGATTAAATTGATGGTCCAACTGATGGAATACCCTTTTATTTTCTCATCGAGCCAAACCCCGAGATAGGCTCCTGCAATGATGGGTAACACAAAAACAAAGCCCAAAGTGCCCAGGTAAACTGTTTGGGCTAATAACGTTGATTTTCCCTTTTTGGCTTCATTGATTTTGCGGACGTTTCGTTTCACTTGTTGTTCCAGTTCCTTGTTTGAATTTTTAAATTCCATAGCTGTTCTGCCGGTTTAATTCCCATAAACGCTTTAACATTTCTTCATCCAAACGATGCACGCTTTCTTTGGTGCGCACTAGATTGTTTTCTTCCCAATGTAATTCTTCCTCCAGGACCCTTTGTATGGCTTGGTACTCTTTATGGCGCACATAATGTCTTGTCGCGATATGCAATTGATTGTCAATGAAATAAACCACGGCACCTGGTAATGCTAAGTATTCCGTCTCTTGATTCTCATCACGAAACCAGGCCAAGCCGAATTTTAAGCACGTCATCATTCGGCCATGATGAGCTAAAATCCCAAATTGCCCAGAAGCATCCTCACCCACAAAACTGATGACCTTATCGATTTTTTCATATTGTGTGGCACTCTTAAGATGGATAGTAAAAAGCTCCATGTCCGTCGTTATCTCCCTTTATCCATGGCACCCCTCATGTAACACGCTTCTTCTGAAAATTCATCGTAATCGCCTCTTAGAAATGATTCGCAATCGGTTAATGTGTGTTCTAATGAAACCGATTTCCCTTCCATTCCTGTTTGAAGTTTGGTGACATGGAAGGGTTGGCTAAGATAGCGCTGCAGTTTACGTGCTCTTAACACAATAGCACGGTCTTTAGGAGAAAGCTCTTCAATCCCCATCATAGAAATCATGTCTTCTAATTCTTGATAACGTTCCAGGTGTTCTCGTACGGCTTGTGCAATGGAATAATGTCGCTCGCCCAATAGGATTTTATCCATAAATTGACTCTTGGAAGCTAAGGGATCCACGGCGGGATAAATGCCTTTGCCTGCTTGTGCGCGAGAGAGTACTATGATGGAATCCAAATGAGTAATAATCCCGGTCACCGCCGGATCGCTCATATCATCAGCCGGAACATAAACCGCTTGTACCGAGGTCACTGCTCCTTTTGCAGTCGATGTCATGCGCTCTTCAAGTTCCGCTATCTCAGTCATTAAGGTGGGTTGATAACCGACACTAGCCGGCATTCGGCCAAGTAACCCCGAAATTTCACTGCCGGCTTGCACAAAACGATAAATATTATCCACAAGAAAAAGAACCTCATGGCCCAACGTATCACGCAAATATTCCGCATAAGTTAATGCCGATAACCCTGTGCGAAAACGCACTCCCGGTGATTCGTCCATTTGACCAAACACCATGAGGGTTTTATCCATTACGCCTGCGGATTTCATCTCATGCCACAATTCATGTCCTTCCCGAATGCGCTCCCCAACACCAGCAAAGACAGAGGTCCCTTGATGCAATTGAATAATGGCATGCATCAATTCCATCAGGAGTACGGTTTTCCCAACTCCTGCACCACCAAACAATCCCGTTTTACACCCTCTGACGAAAGGACAAAGTAAATCAATGACTTTAATTCCAGTCTCAAGAATGGTTTCTTGAGTGCTCGTCATTTCAAGTGGCGCTAAGTTTGCCAGAACATCACGATATTCATGGGTTTCTAATGGCGGGGCTCCGTCTAATGGCTCACCAAAAATATTTAAAAGGCGGCCCAAGCATTCTTTTGAAACGGGAATTCGTAACGAAGTGCCTTGGTCATAAACTATTAAACCTCTTTGCAATCCTGAGGCACGGTGGAGCGTGATGGCTCTCACATGATGCTCATCAAGATGCTGACACACTTCCAAAATGTATTCATCACTGTCCGTGTAAGTTTTAAGAGATTGATGCAAAGGAGGTAGTACATCACAATGTATCCTGACAACAGGGCCATTGATTTCGATTATCCTGCCGATGGGAGTTCCATGAGTTTGAGCAACAGCCGTGTTTTTATCCATCATTTTCCAATTGTATTCATGACCCATGAATTAGGTGTCGTCCTATTCTCTCTATTTTTACATCACTTTATGGAATTTTAATATAACAGAGTTTGAAAACAGAGAGCAAAATGCTAATTAATAAAAGCTCGCCTCAAATCTAAAAAACAAAAGCTATGTAGGAGGTCTCATCAATCTGCACACCCATGTCACTGGGTTATATGATGATACACCAAACCATCCCTTTATAGAGTTCAATGAAATAGGTAGGCTCTGAATAGGCCAATCTTAATGGGCTACTGGCATAATAGGGCTCTTAGACATCTCATAAGAGCCCTGGTGATTTGAGTCAATTACCCTAGGATAGGCCTCTCTTATAGAGGAGTTATTGGTTTTTCATCATGGGACATCCCATCATTTGCCTATCCATCATCATCTGCATCATTTGCGTCATCATTTGCATCATTTTCATACGTTGATCCATCATCTCGGGTTGTTTTGCTGTATCATCGTGCATACTTTGCATCATCTTCATGCCTTTTTGCATGGTGTGCATGCCTTCTTCCATCATGGGCATTTGTGTTTGCATCAACGATTTCTTTTCTTCCGTTGTTTTTGCATTCATAAGCTTATCATGCATCTGTTGCATTTGTTTTAGTGCTTCTTGCATTTGTTTCATTTCGTCTTGCAGTTGGGTTGACTGCTGATTAGAGCTTTGCATTCCCATATTATTCATTTGAGAACCAGAAGACATGTCTTCTGCAAAGAGTGGCATGGCAACCAAACTGCAAGCGGCCAATAAAATGAATGCATTCCTTTTTAACATAATGAAATCTCCTTATTATTTTTTCAATGAATTGTCCGAGCTGAACATCCTATCACAGCACTATAAGCGTTGGCCATGAAAAGCAAAAGACATACCAAGTCGCTGTATTAATGCCAACCTTTTCCTCCTGTGTTGTGTCCCTCATAAGTATGAGAAACACGGTGTGAATCATTGGTCGTTGTTGATGTGGCACAAGAGCCCAACAGAAGTATCGCGCTGAATAAAGCCATTACCCCAATAACTGTTTTAAAAACGCACTGCTTTGGCATATCAATACTCCTTGCAATGAAATCATGTGATGGCTGAATCAATAGAAAAACAACCCACCTTATTTTATAAATCCTTTTTATAATATAGCACCGTTTAGAAATACGCAGTGCCAGTCATGACTACTTGTTGAAAAAATCAGTTGTCTTTCGGAATAGGGAATCTATACCTCGCCAAGCTTAATATAAGTTCAAATTATTATTTGAATTCACTGCCAAGGATGTGAATAGATGTTGGAGTTAAGGAAGACGATAAGTAGGGTATTTAATTATTGCGAAGATTCTACCATTCTTTTATGAAGAAATTTTAAGATGATTCAAAAGGAAAAAATTTTTGGTTAAAAGTATTTTTAAATGCCACAATAAAAAAGACCATGTTCTTAACATCTAATAAATAAGCTCAAAAAGGGAAGGGAATAAGTATGAAACATTCGACTTTAGTAAAAAAATCAATAGGGCTAATTTTCATTTGTTTGTCCTTTTTATTGTTTTCCTGCAGTTCCTACATTCCTAAAGAGGACTCAAAAGGTAACATGCCAGTTAAGAAGCGATTTGGTGGCTATCATGGCTATCATCACCACAGACATGGGCATTGACACCATTAGAAATGACCCAATGAACACTCATTATTAGTGATAATTAATGCCTGATATCGTATGAAAATATTGAGTATACGAAAACAAGTACTTTTGTTATAACTTTATTAATTTTCCTTATCCTGCAAGCATTTTTTACATGGGTTTTTATTTCAACGGCATTAAGAATTTTCCACTTCTTTATCAAGCATTAGATTAGCCCCTTACTCATTATGGTTTATGAGGCTGAGTTTTTAGTTATTTTCCTCTTGAAGCTCACATAAGTTGAGGGCGGGAACAACTCATTTGGTGTGACTTCTAATCCTTTAAGAATTTTTAGAAGATTTAAAATGGTTATATTGGCTTCGCCACGTTCCACAGTCCCGTAGTAACCCCGATTCATTTCGATGAAATTGGCAAACCCCTCTTGAGAAAAACCTTTCTCTTTTCTGATTTTGCGAATTTGTTTGCCTAGTACAATTAAGTCGGTTTGTTTTTTCATTCAAAAAGCATATGTGCTATGCTTCATATATAACCACACGGTATGTCTATCATTTTTGAGTTTTGTTTAGGAAATGGTAATAAAATCCTATTTTGTTATTTTTAACATTGTTAATTTTTAACACGGTAAATAATCGTTATTTGAACTATATTGATACGATTAGGAGAAGAAAATAATACCTGGCTTACTGGATAGTTATCAGGAATTAAAGTAGGTTAGAGTTCTTTAGTTAAATTGAGCGGACTCATGAGGAATTCATCTGTAGGTAAACCAATTTTAGTATTGAGAAATGACGTGCTACTTAATTAAAAGGGATTTAAAGATTTGTTTTATGCTGAAGACCATAGATGAAAGGTATCGTTTTTACCTCCTTAAATGACATGATTATAGAACAATTTGGCATAGAAACCTGGGACCAACTCGTATCCTCACTAGACCTTCCAAGTGGTGGAAGTTATACAGCAGGCGGCACTTACTCGGATACAGAATTTCAGCAATTGATTAAGGCCATTGCGAAGAGGACCAATCAGCACGCTTCTGTTTTTTTAGAGGCCTTTGGTGAATACATGTTTCCTATCTTATCGAGTAAGTGCGCAATTTTTTTAAAAAAGGACATGACATTAAAAGAATTTTTAAAAAGCATTGATGGAACAATTCATGTGGAAGTAGAAAAGTTATACCCAGATGAAACATTACCTACCATTAGCTATGAAGAGCCTGCTGCAAACCAATTGGTTATGGTGTATCGATCGCATAGAAGACTCTGTCATTTTGCAATGGGGCTCATCCAGGGAGCAGCGCAACATTTTAAAAAGAAAATTACCATTAAGCAGACTCACTGCATGTTAAAAAAAGATGATCATTGTCGTTTGGAGATTACCTTTGAGTGATGAGAACAAAGCATTATTTGAGCGCTCTTATTATCGCGAAAGAAAAGCTCGCGAGGAAGCCGAATTATTGCTGGAAAATAAGACAAGGGAACTTCATTTACTGAACCAGGATTTGGAAAAAAAGAATGCTGAACTGCTAAAAACGCTAAAAGACTTAGAAAGCGTACAAAAGAAATTATCGAAATTAGCCCATTTTGATGTATTAAGCCGATTACCCAATCGATTGCAGTTTGAACTGGATTTAAAACGTGAGATTGCTAGGTCAAAAAGATACGGTCGTCATCTGGCTCTGTTAAGCATCGATTTGGATTTTTTTAAAAATGTGAATGATCGCTTTGGTCATGATGTCGGTGATGGTCTATTGCGTGAAGTAGCGAAGCGTCTTTGCTCCAGTCTTCGCGAAGAAGATTGTGTGGCTCGATTGGGAGGAGATGAGTTTGCAGTGATTCTGACAGAAATTAATAATCCACAACAGGCAAAATTAGTGGCCAATAATATGATTCAAAAGATGGGTCAACCATTCCTTATTAAAGGCCATACCGTCATGATTGGACTAAGTATAGGAATTGCTTACTTTCCTGATGCCGGTGATGAGGCAATAACTCTTCGTAAGAATGCCGATATTGCTTTATACAACGCCAAAGAATGTGGTCGAAATAATTGCCAAATCTTCACACCGTCTCTTAGAAAACAATATTCAAAACGCTTGGGAATAGGAACCGAGTTGCATCTTGCTTTGGAGCGACAAGAATTTTTTCTTGTTTATCAGCCCCGGGTTGACTTAAAAACGAATTCTATGGTTGGAATGGAGGTCTTATTACGTTGGCAACATCCCAAGCGGGGCGTTGTTTTTCCTGATGAATTCATTTCCGTTGCAGAGCATTTTAACTTGATTATTCCAATTGGTGAATGGGTCTTACGAACCGCGTGTAGGCAGTATGTGGATTGGAAAAAGAGTTACGCTCCTTTCAACTGCACCCTGGCGATTAATATTTCGCTTCATCAATTTCAACACAAAGGGTTTATTTCTTCTGTGAAGCACATTTTACAAGAATATCAAATGCCATCGGATTGGTTAGAGCTTGAAATTACGGAAGCAACGGCAGTCAATTTTTTGGGAAAGATTGAAGATACATTAAGTACGCTTCGCAATATGGGGGTAAAGCTTGCTTTTGATAATTTTGGCTCAGGCTATTCTTTTTTATCTCACTTAAAAAATTCACCAGTCCAATCCATCAAACTGAAACAAACCTTAATTGAAGATGCTCATCTCAGAGAAAATGATAATTTAATTATCAAATCGACGATTGCTTTGTCGAAAGAGTTAGGATTGAATGTGGTTGTGGGTGGTGTCGAAACAGAAGAACAACTCAATTTTTTACGGTCAAGTCACTGTTTCGAAGTGCAAGGCTATTACAGCAGTAAACCGTTAACAGTAGGACAGATGACGCAATTTATCGAGGAAAGGAACTCCAAAGGGCTGTAGCTTTATGTTGTTTCATTCCTATCAAAAAATAACACCAATTAGGTTACCAAAAATAATTTAGCCTAAAATGGATAAGTTAATAAGCCCCGCTTTATTGACCAAAATCGATGGGTTAAATTTTGTGCTATGCTGTATTATATCGTGTTGATTATAGAGCATAATATCAGGGATGTCGGCCATGAAGGGACTAGAAAAACAATGCTGTCCTAAGAAAAGAATACTCACTCAGAGTCAAGAATTGCAAGAAGGGGTAGATTTCTCGTGTTGTGCACCGGCTGATAGAGGTACTTCCGATAACTTCTTTCCATTTTTCACTCGATTAGTGCAAGCCAACTTGGCTAAATGGACGGCAGGAATAAGTCCTGCTGCCATCGGTTCTTCTTATTCCACCTGGCTTTGGCAATTGGCCCAATCCCCTGGGGTTTTGTGGGAACTTGCTTTTTATCCGGTTTTTCATGCCAAGGATTGCATTAATAATATCGTTTGTGTTGAGCGTGCTGCGGATGGTAAAGACGTGCGTTTTAAAAAAGACAGTTGGCAGCCTATGCCTTGGCGTTTATTCGCCGAAGGGTTTTTGCAGATGGAAGATTGGTGGCGACGCGCCACAACGGACGTGCCAGGATTACCCAACCAAGTGGAACGTACTGTTTCATTCTGGGCGCGCCAATGCCTTGATGCCCTATCCCCTTCCAATTTTGTTTGGTCTAATCCTGATTTATTTCATGAAGCCATGCGCACTGGGGGACTTAATCTCATCCAAGGCGGCCAAATCGCGCTCGAAGATTGGTTAGAAAAGCTAACCGGTGCACCACCTACAGGTTCTGAACATTTTATCCCAGGGAAACAAGTAGCTATTACTCCAGGGCGGGTGGTCTTTCAAAATCATTTAATTGAGCTCATTCAATATGAAGCCCAAACGAAAACAGTCTATAAAGAGCCGATACTTATCTTACCAGCCTGGATTATGAAATATTATATTCTCGATTTATCACCACATAACTCCTTGGTGAAGTGGCTCGTAAGTCAGGGACACACTGTATTTATCATTTCTTGGCGCAATCCTGACAAAGAAGACCAGGATTTGGGGATGGATGATTATTATCGACAAGGCGCAATGGCTGCCATTGATGCGGTATCGACTCTTTTTCCAGAAACTAAAATCAATCTGATGGGGTATTGTTTAGGAGGTACCTTGGCTATGATTACGGCAGCTGCGATGGGCAGAGACAAGGACGAGCGTTTAAACAGCTTGACACTCTTGGCAGCCCAAGGGGATTTTACTGAGGCTGGGGAATTAATGCTCTTTGTAACTGAAAGTCAAGTGGATTTTCTTAAAAGTATGATGCGGGAACAAGGGTATCTGGATACCAAGCAAATGGCTGGTTCTTTTCAGATGTTGCGTGCTTATGACTTAATTTGGTCCAAAATGGTTCAAGATTACATGCATGGAATGCGGCGAGGGATGATTGATTTGACCGCTTGGAACGCAGATGCCACCCGGATGCCTTACAAAATGCACAGTGAATACCTTGAAAAACTCTTCTTAAGGAATGATTTTGCCGAAGGGCGTTATACAGTGGAAGGAAAGCCTGTGGCTGCTGAGAATATTAAGTTACCTGTTTTTGCGGTGAGCACTGAAAAAGACCATGTAGCACCCTGGCAATCCGTCTATAAAATCCATCTTATGACTGAAGGGGATGTGACCTTTGTTCTCACTGGTGGTGGGCATAATGCGGGCATCATCAGTGAGCCGGGTCACCCAGGACGCTCTTATCGTGTTCATGAGCAGAAACAAGGCGAGGCTTACTTAAATCCTGAGAGCTGGCTTGCGATGGCAGAGAGGCGGGAAGGTTCCTGGTGGCGAGAATGGAATGAGTGGCTAGTCCAGCAAAATACTAAAAAACGCATTGCATCATCGGTCATGAATCCCTCACTGCCAGAGGCACCAGGAACTTATGTGCTTCAGAAATAAAACGCTCTTCTTTGAACAATAGGAGCGCTGTATATTAGTAAGCATCCGATCCAATAAAGCCGCATCCATTTGCTTAGCAAATCCTCTAGGTGGATGGCGGCCACCCTATCAATGTTTAAAATAACAGTGCTCAATGGACTTTTGAGTGAGTTACATGTATTGCCCACCATTAATATCAAAATTGGCACCAGTAATAAAACCACTTTGCTCCTCTGCAAGGAAGGCAACAACACGAGCAATTTCTTGGGGTTTGCCTAATCGTCCCACAGGAATTTGGGCAACAATCGCTTCTAAAATATCGTCCCTTAGAGAAGCGAGCATTTCAGTATTAATATAGCCAGGAGAGACGGTATTCACTGTAATGCCTTTCTTTGCCACTTCTTGCGCCAGACTTTTGGTAAAACCGTATAATGCAGATTTAGTGGCCGCGTAATTACACTGGCCAAATTGACCTTTGCGTCCATTCACAGAAGAAATGGTGATAATACGTCCATAACTATTATCCAACATATTGGATAACACGGTTTTCGTCATATTAAAGACACTATTCAAATTGGCATTGATGACATCCTGCCATTGTTCTTGAGTCATTTTTTTCAAAGTGGCATCGTTCGTCATGCCGGCATTATTCACTAGAATATCGATTTTGCCGTATTTTTCGATGACCAATTCGGTCACTTTCTCACAATCATTGAAGGAAGAAATATCAGCGTAGACAATGTCGATATCAAAGCCTTGCATGGCTTGTTTTTTCTGCCATTCTTTCGCCAAATCATGATTGCCCTGTTTAAAATAGCAGGCAATGACTTGATAATCTAACTTTTGCATTGCCTGGCATATGGCGGTACCAATACCACCAGTGCCCCCTGTGACTAAAGCAACTCGTTGGTCCACTTCTTTCCTCCTTGATGGTTTCATGCAGTAAAAATAAGTGTTATTGTTCATCAGAACGGTCTTGCCTAGACCTAATGGTGGTCATTTTTGATAACCTCTACTTCCTCGGCCTGAGGTCCTTTCTGTCCTTTTCCCATTTTAAAAAGAACGGTTGCCCCATCGGGAAGCGTTTTAAAGCCGTTACTTTGAATCGAGCTAAAGTGGACAAAGTAATCCTTGCCACTGCTTTCAATAAAACCAAATCCCTTGTCTTTATTAAACCATTTGACTTTACCACGAATTTTATTAGTCATTTTGTTTATTTCCTTATAATCAAGCAGGTTACATAGTGTCATGCCACGTTGTTCTTTTTGTCAATACTTGTTAACCAGAGAGCTCTTAGTGATTTAATGGATTGAATCAGTGGACTCTCCAGTGTTTCCCTTTGTTTTTTTCAATGAAACCACTTTATCACATTGAATCTCAATGGTATTTGTTTTAGCAGCAGATACCCCCCAACATCGTATTCTTTTTCCCTCTTTCTCGATGAATAGCACATGAATAACCAAATTGCTCCCATAAGTGTTGTCGATGGTGATGTCTTGAGTCTCATTCGTTTTTGTCAGGAGTCTTCCCAGGGAATTGCCAGCACGGTGGAACTCTATTAATACTTCAGTATTGGATAAGGGCACATTGTTTATTTTGGAGTCCTTGTGGTATTTGATGTGATAGGATTGCGTGCCGGCGCAGGCATTAAGTGTCGTGCACGAAAAAATTACCGCAAAAATAATTTTAAGAAGGACTATTTTTTTTATTTTAAATGACGTGATATCGTTCATGGGATTCCTATTCTTATTCTTGCTCATCTATTTTTACTATTTTGTCATAAAATTTTTACATGCCCAATCTTTAATAGCATAATTCCTTTTTGTCATAATAGAGCTCAGTCAACAGAATAACTTATTATGAGGTTGGAGACTCATTTTAGTTTTTATTAACGACTCTAACAAGGATTAGTTTAGTATGCGTTTACGTCTTGTCATCTTAGTTTTAGCCGCAATTATTATTGGTGTGGGAAGTTATTCTGGGATAGTGAATGTCATTAAAGAGCCCATAGAAAATGTGATAATAGGGTATAAAAGCCCATCAGCCTGGAATAATCGTGGTGTAGATTATGTGATTGGCAAAAGAGTAGCACAAAATGACTCTGAAGCTGTAAAATGGTTTTGCAAGGCAGCGAAACAAGGCGAAGCCATGGCCCAGCGCAACCTTGGCTTGATGTATGCTGCAGGCAAAGGGGTCCCTCAGGATAATGGCAAGGCTATGCAATGGTTTCGTAAAGCCGCTCTTCAAAATGATGCCGTGTCACAATTAAATCTTGGTGTCATGTATCAAAAAGGTATGGGTACTCAGCAAAACGATAGGGAAGCAATCAAGTGGATTCATAAAGCAGCCGCACAAGGATTTCCAGAGGCTGAACGTAGTCTTGGCATCCTATATTCCACTGCTGAAAATGGGCAACAAAATTATGTCGAAGCTTTTAAATGGCTTCACAAGGCAGCTGAGAAAGAAGATGCCATAGCCCAATATAATCTTGCAGTTATGTATGTCACAGGCAAGGGGGTTCGGCAAAATGATACGGAAGCAGTTAAGTGGTTTCGTAAAGCAGGCAAACATGGCGATCTCATGGCTCAACGAACACTTGGATTAATGTACGCAACGGGGAGCAATGTTCAACAGGATGATTTTCAAGCGATGAAATGGTTTCGTCTGGCCGCGAAACAAGGAGATGCTGTGGCTCAATATAATATAGGTATGGGCTTTCTTAACGGCAAAGGGGTGATTCGAAATCACACAAAAGCTCTGAAATGGTTTCATTTAGCTGCTAGTCAAGGATTGCCCCAAGCTCAATATGTGCTTGCTGCACTTTATCATGATGGAGTGAGTCTTCCTCAAAATAGTATGGAAGCAATAAAGTGGCTCCGAAAGGCTGCTGCGCAAGGTCACTTGCAAGCTCAAGAGCGCCTGCAGGCTCTGGTTAGACAGGATTAGCTGTGAGGCGGTTCCTCTTTCATTATCATACGAGTTAGTATTTATCCCCCTATGCTGAAAATAACGATTTGATTATTTCAATGAGAAATTATTTAAACATAATAATATTTTCGTTCACGATTTTGTAATGCTTATTTAATTGTAATGGGATAAGCACAGCTCGTCATTTCAGAGATTAACACCTTTACAGTCTGAGTTGTTATTTTCTATCTAGGTTCTAGATATAAGCCGTTTAAATTTCTGAAAATTCATTTAGGTTAAAATTGATACACCTAAAAGTTAGAATCTGCCTCATTTATTGGGAATATTTTTGCAACACTATCATTAAGTAATCTGAGCGGTACTTTTATCCGAAGCACATTGCCATGCGATGTTATTATTTTAGCCTTTAAGTGTCGTTAAAGAGCATCTCTTTTCAGGTTTTATGGTTCTGTAAATTATTATTATAAACATTGTTGCTATTAGCGTAAAAACTAAAATTGATGGTGACGATGCAACGCCGGTTTTTTTTACAAGTATCATAGAAAGTAATGGAGCGAGGCCAGCGGATAAACTTGCTGCAATGGAATATAGTATTGATAAAACACTACAACGTAATTTAATCGGGAACATTTCAGCTAACATTACTGGTACTGTTGCATAATATGCTCCTGCTGGAATAGCAATTAAAGCTTGACTCAAAATTAACTGATAAAATATTTTGTGCGATAAGAAGTTGAAAAAAGGTTGAGATAGAACTAGAAATCCTATACTTGCTGCAACTACGATTTTTTCTCTACTAATTTTATCAGATAGATTCCCAATCAGAGGAAATACTCCTAGAAGTACCATTAAAGAAATGATGTTGGAAATGATAATTTCATGGTTTTGAAAATTACCATATAAACGAGCTTGCATAGGACCATAAATGTAAATTTGAAATGTAGTTGTTACACCCAAACAACTCAAAATAAACACATAAAGGGATTGTATTTTATTGTTTTTGATATAGGTTACCGATTCAGAAAGTAAACTCTTAAATTTAGGCTTTGGTCTGTCTGCATAGTATACGATGTATTCCATACTCTCGGGGATACATAAACGGATGTATAAACCAATCGAAGATCCTAAAAGCGCAAGCACAAAAGGAACACGCCAGATCATCCAGTCCTGTTCAGGATAGTGACTGGTAAAATAAGTAACAATCAATACAACTAAAGACGCTATCAGCATCCCTGACATAGCGCCAAAGGATGCCCAGCTTCCTGAGTAGCCCTTTTTTGAGGCTTCGGCATTCTCAACTAGGTAAGCAGAGGAGTTTAAATATTCTGCACCGCAGGAGAAGCTCTGAATAATTCTTAACACTAATAAGGTAATAGCAGAAAATGTACCTATAGTACTGTGAGGGGGGATAAACCCGATAAGGGTTGTTGATATGCCCATTGTTAGGATAGAACCTGCAAGGATAATTTTTCTGCCATAGATATCGGATAGTAAGCCCATTATCATAGCCCCAATAGGTCTGGCTAGGTATCCAGCAAAGAAAGTAAGAAAGACGAGAAACAAACCCTTGGAGACATCACCAATCAGGTATTTGGCAATGTAAACTGAGAGTAGGCCACAAATAGCCATGTCAAAGGATTCAATTAAATTACCCAGTGTACCTGCCAGAATGATTCGGGTTTGGTGCTTCATGCGATTATCCTTTACTTTGCATTGCCGATAGAGTGGTTAGTGAATCTTGATCTTCCACTCGGTCTAAAAATAAAAATCCATCCAGGTGATCAATTTCATGTTGAAGAATGCGGGCTTCTAAACCGGAAGCTTTTTTGGTAATTCTATTTCCATCTATGTCAAACCCTGAATATTCAATTTCCATGGCTCTTGGAACTTCACCCATTAATTCACCACAATTAAGGCAACCCTCGTAGCCAGTTTGAATTTCTTGAGATAGGATTTTTAATGAAGGATTAATTAAGGCTGTATCAGGAATTGGGTATTCTGGTTTTCTCCTTTTGGTGTAATCAGTACCAAATACAATAACTCGTTTGCTGATGCCAATTTGGGGGGCAGCTACGCCTACAGCCCCCTTGTCAGCCATTATGCCAAACATAGTCTTAATAAGCTCTTTTAACCAACTGCTACCAAATTCTGATTCAGAAATTGGATCAGCGGTTTGTCTTAAAATAGGGTTGTTTTTATCAAGGAGTGTGTTCATGGGGCACCTGATTGTTGATGATTAATGTCAGTTTGGGTTTTGTCGTCATGCAGGGCTGTTTGTCAGGGAAAATTAAATACTCTTGAATTCGCCTTAACGCAAATTTGCCCATGGCTAACAGTTTTTCGCAATGAATCGAGCTTTTGTTCTGGATATATGGATTTATCCGTTTTAATCCAAATGAAAAGATAGCTTTATAAGAATCATATTCAGTGGGGATGGAGATACCTGTTATAAGTCTAGGTTTTATTTGTTTGTATTTTACAATTGATTCTGTGCAGCCTATATGTGGTAGTTCGCTCCATAATTTCGGTTGATCCTGGCTGAGGAATTCTGGTTGATAGCAACCGTCAAATAGCCAGAGACTTTGCTCAATTAAATTTTGCTCTATGGCTGGGTTCGAGGATATGAAAAAGATCTGTCCTGCCTGGTTAATAAGGGCAATAGAAGCATAGTCAGTTTCTACTTGCCCTAGTACATCTGAAAACACCCTGCGTATTGTGACAAAGTGTTCAAACAGAAATTCCTTGGCTTTGGGGTGAAGCTTTACTTCCACAGCTGTTACATCCATATCTACAAGTTTTTTAAACTGCATGACTGTGCTTTTTTCTCTTTTCTTCATAAGAAGAAATTGAACCAATGGCCAAGTCAATGATTTTTAGTAAATTATTTTCCGAAGTGTCAATTGCTTTGACTTCTTTGATCAATCCTAACACAAAATCGGCGTAATCGTCATTACTTCCCTGAGAGATAGGGTATAAATGATGGCTTTGTTTCAAGATGTAATGAAGCAATTTTTCATCGACTTCATTCTTCTTCGTTGTTGCATTTTCGTCTTCCCCAAATAGTAACCAGCCTGGGTTTACTTGAAGATGGAAAGCCAGTTGTTTGACTTTTTCATAGTCTGGTAAAGCATCTCCTCGTATATAACGGCGGCAGATTTGTTCAGAGGCACCAGTAAACTCAGCCAGGGTTTTAATACAGATCCCATTTGGCGAGCGAGAGGCCGTATATCCTCTATCTTTGAGGGCGCTAATCAAGCGGTTAGCAAACGATTGATAGGGTCCCTTACTCATAAAATTATCCTTGTAATCGAACGTCATAAAAAAATTATCATATAAAACGATATCATTCAATATCATATCGTATCTTAATATAAATTTCTTTAAAACACATATTGATAATAAAATTAATATTGTTTTAATATAAGTTTCGTCAAATAATGCTAAATGTTAATTTGACGTGAATTGGACTTTAGTACACATGATTTACAGGAGTATTTTTCATGTCCCATAATAATAAAATAGGTATTTACAAGGGGATTATCCAGTATTTGCTAGATGCAACTAACTATCCGTTGCAGCGAATTGCTAACTTATCTAACTCACCAATTGCATATTTGCAATTGATTTATCACCATAACCGATTGCCTCAAAATAGAAGTGTAGAGCTAAATTTGCTGAAATTATTCATTGTGTTTATCGATATGGAAATTAAACGAGAGCAGAAAGCTGAGAAGCTTTTTCCAGCTGACATGCATTAGGAGGCTTTAAGATGCAGTTTTCTGATAATAAAATGCCAAAACAGATTTTGTTTATTACTGATTTAGAGGAGCTTCTTGGTCGTAACCGTTTGACATTAAGGCGTTGGTGGACTAGCGGAAAATTTCCACAACCAGTTAAACTAAATGGCACAACACTGGCATGGCACTCTGAGACAGTTAATCATTGGATTCAACAAAACATGCGATTATCTTAGCATAATAGCCCATATTATGTGGGCTATTGAACTTCTTTCCACAATGGATGATCTAACCAGCTCCTTGGAATTCCCATGCTTTCATGCGCCCAATCATATTTTTCAATAATAGGCTGAATAAGTTTCTCGGATGATATTGCCCAATCTATGCCATTACCCGCAGTGGTTAGTAATTTTCTGATGATCAACAAGATAATATATGAGCGATCATTTCTTGGTGTAATAGGAGGTAGCCAAAGTTCATTAATCGCATCAATTTTGGGTTTAATGGCTAAATCTTTATTCCAAAGGCGGCTATGATGAGCACATATATTTCTTACATAAGTTAGAAAGTATAGCCAATTGGCTAAAGTTTTTGGATGTAACTTATAACCCTCAGCAATTATCCTTTTGTCTTCATTTTTAAGCCCTTTAAATAAGACCGACAATGCACCAAAGGATAAAACCTCTATTGCCATCCATATTGGTAAGTTAGGATAGCCCAGATATTTATTTTTATAATGCTCAATAAAGTACTCTCTGGAACGCTCTATCTCGTTATTAATTTGTGCTAACCAGGTATTATGTTCAAATTGCTGATGGAAATTTTGAGGATTCGACAAAGCAAATGGTCCATAACTATGAGCAAGGTGATAAGCAATACTGGTTCTTACTGAAATTTCAATTCGCTCTAATCCATCCATTACTAACAATCTTAGTTTACGATCAAACTCATAGAGATCTATGACATTTTCAAATGTAACATTATCTTGAAATTGTTCGGTGATATTTCCTGTTGTATCTGAACGTTTAAAGGGTAAACAGTAGGCACTAAGCCGATAATAGTTGGTATTAGAAAGGCTTTGCAGGGCTGAAGGCCAATTATTTATAATAAGCCCTTTTGCTTGAAGTTTTTCCAGTTGATCTTGGAAACTCAGGGCTGGCTTTAGATATTTAATGAGAGGATTATTCATAGCAATACGCATAAAAAAAACCGCCAAGGTTACGCAAGGACTAACATCCTCTAGGCGTGGCGGTTGTGTTAAGTTAATTATAGAGCAGTTCATATGATTTTTTCAATCCTTTGATGAGATTAATCTTGCAATATGGTTTGCCCAGGAATCCAATGCCTCTTTGCGTTGGGGTAGCATCTCATTTTTATTATAAGTAGCCATAATACGAGGCATTTTGTGGCCAAGACATTTTTCTATCACCACGGGATCAATATTTAGTGACTCACCCAATTGTGTCGCAAAGGTTCTTCTTAAGTCATGGGCAGTCCATTCAGGAATTCCCACCCGATTCTGAATTCTTTTAATTGCGCGTGGAAGGGCATCTTTGGACATAGGAACATCGATTGTTATGCCTGGAATTACAAAAGGGGAGACAGATTGTTCTTTAAACTGAAGTAGTAATTTTTTTGTAAGTTCACTCAAGTGTATTTTTACAGTTATTCCTCCTTTTGAATGCTCGGGAGGAATAGTCCATAAAGATTGCTCAAAATCAAATTGATGCCATTGTGCCAGTCGGATTTCACCTGTTCTAACACCAGTAAGTATAATAACTTTAATTGCTAACCTGGCTGATTCAGACATTTGGCTTTTATCGCTTTCAAGGAATTTCCATATTATTCTTATTTCTTCGGGCGATAGTACCCGCTCCCTGGGCTTTTCAATACCACCGATATCACGTGATCGTATATTGGTAGCTGGATTATATTGAATATAACCACGACTCACTGCATAGTTTAGAACTTGTTTAATAGTGCTGAGAATGCGATTCGCATGAATTGGCGCTCCTCGTTGTACTATTTTGTCAAGGGCGATTGTAATATCTTTGGTTTGTAACTTATCAAGTACAGTATCGCCTAGTAGAGGAATTATTTCTGAGTCAATCTGATATTTGATAGGGCGTGGTTGCTTTCTATTTTTAACGGCATAATTTTCGTACCAAGACTGTATTAATTTTGAAAAGGTATTGTCTTCTTTTAATTTTTCTAGCTTGGTATTTTCTATAGGATTTATACCTTGCTCTTTTAAACTTTGCGCTTTAGCAAGATATTCACGAGCCTGTTTTAGACTAATAGCTGGATATTTTCCTAAGGTCATTTTTTGACGTTTACCATTCATACTAAAACGGTAAAACCAAGATTTATTACCACTTGGCATTACTCTAATACCTAATCCAGAAGATTCTATTTTTTCAAACCAGGTGGTCTCTGGCGCGAGATTTTTAATATAGCTATCGATAAATTTCATCTACACAGTCCTTTTTATTTTGGTACCATTTTTGGTACCAAAATTTATGTATAGGTATATTATCAAATGATACTAATTGAATTGCTAAAACTCAATTATTTCTTATAAATAAAGGGTTTTTTGCTATTTTTGAAATTAAATGATATTGTTTGATATCGGTATAATAAAGTTTCGTAATCAAGAGGTCGGAGGTTCGACTCCTCTCAGCGGCATAGTAAAATCAATGGGTTAGTAAAACTTATATTTTAATTTCTATAACGTGTCGAATATGTGTCGAACATTCATGAAGCTATAATATCTGGGTCTTTCCCAAATACGGGGGCATTTTATCAAGCACATAATACTCTAACTCTTAATCGGTAGTTTTCAAAGTTTCTAAACCCATAAGCTCTTCGTTGTATTAATTTCATTTTCCGATGAAATCCTTCAGTGATGCCATTTGATTTACTAAACCGCCACATACAGGCAATTTCTTCTTTCCATGAATCTAAGGTTTTTCCCAGGGCAACTAATGATTTAAATGGGCTTTGTTTCAAGTTCTGAATCATTTTTAAGAAGAGAGGAATGATTTTACGGCATCGTACTTTAGTTAGAGTTTTATTCATTAATAGCTCATGAAGCTGTTGTTGGAAGTGATAAATGGCTTCAATGAAGGAATCAGAGCCGATTTAAGCGACACAGATTTACATGAAGCTGTTGTTGGAAGTGATAAATGGCTTCAATGGCTGGATTTTCAGCGAGGAAAGTGTCTCGCTTTATTTTCTTATGAGATGTGAGTTTATCTGGTTTGGTTCGCAACAAAGCCAATAGACCTCGGTTATTTTTAATTGAGCTGGATAACTCACGATAAGTCATCATACATTGATGTTGTACTAATCGAATGACGTGAAACCTATCAGCTACTATTTTAGCGTTTGGGAAATGCTTTTTGACCAGAGAGCGGTAGGTATTACTTAAATCCATACAGACCACTTGAACACGGTCTTTCCCTTTTAAAGAGTTAAGGTAGTGATTTAAATCAACCTCTCTTCGTCCTTTAACGATATCAAACACTTTATGCTTTTTAAGGTCACATAAGGTAGTTGCAAAGCCATGTTTTCGACTAAAGAAGTGCTCATCAAGACCTAACACTTTTGGACAAGGCGTATTGAGCAATTCATTTCCTTCTATTTGATAGCGTCTATGATACCAACGTTCAATGGTTGCTTTCCCTTGTTTAAATTGAAGAGATAACTCTTTCTGGGAAATACCACTCGTATGGTGATGAAATATTTGAACTTGTAAACGCTCTGTAGACCGTTGATATTTAGCAATTCCGGGAAATTGTTGATTACCATAACGACCGCATTCATTGCAAAACAGTTTGTATGCTTTGAATCGAAGAATAGTCCGTCTGTGACCTATTAATTCATGATGAACCTTTCGTTCATAACTCGATTTCTTTCGAACCTTTTTGCTTGAACAATGAGAACAGCGTGGTAAACGGTTATAGGTTAAATCCAATAACAAGGGTTGATAACCACTTACTTTTTTTATAGAAAAACCAGGTAAATTTAGGATAACATCATGTCTCGGCACTTTAATCTCCTTTTTGATCGCGAAATCAAGAGGTTAGTTTATACTAACTTGATTAAAGTGCCCCCTTTGTTGGGGTAGAGCCTAATATCTGTCTAAAAAACAAAGGGTAATAATGGGGACGATTACTTATAGTTATAAATCTACCTCGAGCTCCTCAGCAGAAATTGAGGATATTGAGTTTAGTAGAACATCAACAACACGAAGAATAATTCGACCTATGATTGTTGAGAATAATGAGCGACCAGATGCTAGTATCAAAATTGAGATTATTCATCAAAAAGCAGAAAAAGGATTGTTCGAAGATATTCCAACTGAAAAATTGTCTAAGTATAAGGCTAAAGATATTGGTAAGTTAGTTCTAAGTAGTGAGGAGACATTGTCTCTTTTTAATCATCTTTGCAACCTATACTTAATTCATAAAGAAAATGGAATTCCGTCTGGCTATCATGAATTTGAAGTTGATGAAAATAGTAGATTAATGTCAATAGACTCGAAAAGAGCAGCTATTATTGAAACACTAATTCAGCAGGGATACTCAGAAGAAGTATGGGAAAAATTGGTTGAAAATTCTCCTGACTTAGCGACTAAACTTAGTATAGCTCGGTTATATCAAACACGCATGACTGCCTTAGAGCAATTTAGAACAATGCTATCCTGTGATCATAGTGAGCAAGATTGGCAATCCTTTTTTGAGAATAATAATTGGATATTTGGTTATGGATTGAATTATAAAATTTTAAAAGCCATTACAGGACAACCTCATTATGGAGGCGTAGTAATTGATGGAAGTGGAACTAATAAGGGAGATTTCTTAAGTGCTACTCAAGGATATTTAAAATTTACGGTATTAGTTGAAATTAAAAGATCAGACACCAAGCTATTAGCCTCAAAAAGATATAGAAATGATGTGGTATTACCTAGTGAAGATTTAATAGGAGGGGTTTCTCAATTAAGAGTGAATGGTAGAACCTGGGAGCAGCAAGGATCTCAACTACCAAAAAATAGAGATCTCCTAGAAGATGACTCTATTTATACTATTCAGCCACGAAAAATTTTGGTTATCGGCAATACTAATGAATTAAACGATCGATTAAAGCGTGAAAACTTTGAGTTATTTCGTAGAGGACAAAGTGATATTGAAATCCTAACCTTCGATGAACTGTTAAATCGGGCACAATTCATAACAGAACACACTGAGGCAATCAAAGATGGCTAGTATTCATTGAAGGAAATTAATGATGCACTTAAGCAGGAGTAATTTGAGTCATTTTCTCCAGCATCTATGATGTCTAATAGATTCATTGTGGGGGAAATGCCTCATCTCTGTGTTTTATTACTCTGATAAATCAAATTCTAACTGTCTTGGTCGAGAAATCAAATTGCCTTCCAAATCAACAACCGCATCTCTTAAATCATGATGACTCTTGTCTAAACTTAGTATGTCTTTGGTGAACAATTCGGTATTTCCACTTCCCATTAATACTGCAGGACCATAATATCTATATCGATTAAATTGGCTAATAATATTTGCTTCATACTCAGCCGCAATTTGACCTAATTCAAATCGCCAGATCCTTATAACCCTTATTCGAGCACGATCTACGGAGGGAAATCGACGTTCTATGGAGAGGTTTGTTATACCAATCTTGTATAGAAGTTCACCATCGTCTTTTTTTACAGCAATGTAATACAACAAACCGGGCTTTGTTTGATCAAAACCTGACACCGCACAACCTGGACAACCAGATTTATTACCCCTTACATGATTAACAGGGGATTGCCAAAACGAACCATGTACTAGGCATATTATTTCAACATGCTTGTGAGATGATTTGTAATCAACCTTTGAATAGTCATAAAGAGCTCCATGCACCTCCTTTGCTTCCTGAACGAACTCTTCAGTTGTTCGAGTCCTTATCATTGCCGCACTTTCATCGCCGCACTTTGGACATCCTACATCCCTTATATGATTGGACGGCTTTTGGTCGAATGGACCATGGTCTGGGCAGATGATAGTTACCTTGGTTAATGCATTGACGTACCGTACCTGAGAATAGTCATACTTATTCCCATGTGCTCTTTTCGCATCTTCAATGAAACGTTGGATGGAATGACTCAGTTTATTAGCTGTATTAATTCTACCGCACTGAGGGCAACCAAAACCCTTTAGATGTGACATTAATTGCTGAAAAAACAAGCCGTGATCCGGACATATAATTTCAATCTTACTTTCAACGTTTTGAAATTGTACATGGGAATAGTCATAATGGTTTCCGTGCTTCTTACTTGCACGCTCGATAAATCTTGCAATGGTCAGTGGCTTATTTCCACCGCATTCATGGCAACCGCGACCGGAGAGATGACCTGCAGGTATTTGCTTAAATTCACCATGCTCAGGACAAATTATTACGACCTTACTTCTAGCTGCAACATAAAACACTTTTGTGTAATCGTAGCGATTGCCGTGCACGTCACGAGCACGTCGAATGAAATCTGCTGTAGTAACACGTTTGGACATTTTCTCACAACCTTGAAAATGATATTGTTACGAGATATAAACATCAAAGCCGTTACGACTTCAATAGGGATTTAAATTGAAAAAAGCGTTACATGACTATTTTTATATCAATACAGGAAAAGAACTTAAGCTATACAGCAGTAACGAAGCTTCTACTTTAATAGAAGCAGCTAACATTCATTTAGACAGTAAAAACGGTATTAATTCTAAAAGTACCATACCAGCCTTAGAGGCTTTTATTTATGAGTGCATGGAAGAGTATTATGACAATGGGGTATCTGATAACTTATTAATCAAACTTAACGAAATCCTCGTGAATGTTAACATTCAATGCCTTTTTGAAAACATAGAAAATAGGCTGGTGGCAGTGCATGTTGCTTATATGCCATATAATCCACCACCATTAGCTTTCGGGGCATATATGTTCTCGAATGTTACTTCACTTTGTGGACTTGAAGGATTGAAACGTTGTAAAAGTAATGACTGCCTTAAGTTTTTTATAGGCCGCAGGAATGCCAAATGGTGCTCAAACTCGTGTGGCTCTAAATACAGAGTAAATAAACTGCGAAAGAACAAGCGTGCTGTGTATTGAACAAGGTACAATGATTTTCCCGTATTACATTTAGTTGTAGTATGGGAAATCATCTTCATTAAAGTCGATACAACCTAATAGATTTTTACCTACATCTAAAAAATACGTGGAACTACTGGGACAAGTGGAACACCCCAGTAGTTACTGGACTTTAGATGTTCCACTATCAAAATCGACAGTGGAACGAGTGGGACAATTAATAGTCGTCAGACCAAACTTTCTCAGTGAAAATATAACATCTAGGAATACCAATCCCTTTAATTCTTCGTTTTTGAGATGCTTTGCCGTCATTACCGGGGACTATCCAGCCAGCATTAATAAGAACTTTATTCACCATTTTAGGCTCAAATCCTTGACAGATCTCTTTCCTGTACACTTCAGATAAAACCATAAAAACACGAAAGCCCTCGCTGTCCGTGTGAAAAAAGCCAGCCCGATTAAAAAGGCGTTCACTGTTGGGATGATTTTCGTTTTCAAACCGGCTCGCTCCTTCTTTCTCAAAGAACGCACGAACTTGTGACAGTATAGCTCGGTCTTCTCTATTACCATGCTCACCAAAATCTTTTAGCCAAGCGTTAAAGCATTTTTCTGCCGGATTACATGCTGTGCCACGTGTCCATCCAGTTAGTTCGTAATGAGTCGCTATTTCTCCAGCCATGGCAACCAACGCAAAGCGTCTGGCTACTCGTTGAATTTGACCAGAATGTTCTGGTTTAGTGACTTTAGCAACAAAATGCTGAATTTTATTAGTGAGTAGGGCGATCAATTCGGCGCGATGTTTCACAATTTTATGGAGCCATGCTAGACCAACAGCACCATGATATTGACTGGCAGCTTCTTTTAATGCGAGTGACATAGCGGCTGGGTTTATATGATCATGTAACTGCTCAAATAACCCCATCTCTGCACCAGCATCCGCTTCAATATCTGCTAACCGAATTTCTTGACCTGCATTGCATCGCTGCCCAGCTTTTGCCATTAATGAAGTTAATGACTCCTCACCAGCTGATAAGAAAAGTAATGACCAACGCATGGACTGTCTTGCGGTACCACAACGAGAAGCTCTTGTTTTACCTTGACCATTTGCAAGTAGATAGGCACATTCTCCAGCTTCTTTAGGATCCATCTGGCTCAGCTCATTGAGGATTAATAATCCATCATTATGAAGTGCTGCCAATCCTTCTAACCCATTCGCTGTGCTTCGCCATAAACGAATATAACTATCTGGTTTACCCCAAACAGAAGCTGCTACTTTTAAAGCGGTTGTTTTACCAGAAGAGGAAGCTCCTCTGAAATGAAAGCCACCTGAATCTTCACCAACAAGATTGGCAAGGCTTGGAGCAAAGGCTGCGGAAATAGCAAATACCAAGCGAGAATTACCATCTGCTAATCGTGAGATAGAGTTTCGCCAATCCTCAACACTACCTGCAACAGACAGGGATTGCCCTATGGCTTCATTAGCGGTAACAAAGACTTCTTTATACCAGCCCAGTTTATCGACACAACGAGCACGCTCTTCGACTGGAAAGACTTGGATATAGGAAGCTAATAAATCACGAGCTGTTTTACTGGGTGAAATGGTCAATCCCAATCGCGCCAGCTCCCGTCTTACATCGCTGGAGTCTCCTTGCAATAAAGCCAAAGGCATAGCCCATTGATGCTTAATCCCATCATCATCCACCCACTCAAGTAATCGACCCCATTCGCCACTATTGGCATCACGAGTTTTAGCGACCACAGACAACGAAGAGCAAATCCATCGAGGAGGTAGCTCATTATTGTCTTTATCCTTACCAACAAAAATTACCCCATCTGAGGTTAACTGGAATAGTCCACCTGCATAGTGAAACGATTTGATGCGTTTAGACTGTTTAAAATCAACATGATATATTTGTTCTGAATTCATTTTATTCTCTCCAACAACTGTCGCAGGAAGGTGAGCTACCACCTTCCAATTATTCAAAAAAAGGCTAAACCGCTTCTTGATGGGTGTTATGAACACATTGGTGTTGAAGATAATTAAGAATATCCAATTTGCGATAGCGAACGGTGCGACCAATTTTTAAGTAGGGCACACCCTGACCAGCCCAACGATTACGTTCAAGTAATTGAACTGAGCAATCTAAAACTGCGGCAAGTGTATTTTGATTAAAGAGGGTAGATTCTGGAGCAGATTCGAATTCATTGATGAGTTGCAAGCGCGATACATGATTTTTAGACATAGTAATACCTTTCTCAAAAGAATTTTCATTCGACATTAAAAAATGTCGCCAAAGAGGCTTTTTCCATAAATCCAATTTGAAAATTCCAGTAGCACTGGTACTTTCTATCCAAAAATCCATATAGCTTTAAAGCCATTTTCATAAAGCTATTTAAAACAACGAACAGATTATTACGTGGTTTGAAAATTAAAGTCAACAATTGGAAACAAATTCAAAGAAAGTGTAATTAGAGTGAACAAATATGAGTTATTTGTCCCACGCGTACCATGGGATATTTTGAGGGTGGCACGCTTATGGCCTAGTAATATCAAGATGTCCCCTTAGTTCCACTCGTACCACTAAAAATCATTAAGGCTGCTCTCAATATAGGGGAAATGGAGTATAATTTTGATATGAAAACATTATCAGAAATTAATCCTAATCCTCAGGATAGTGAGAAACCCAATGATCTAACCCTTGAAGCTATAGAGGAGCTGGAGAGTGTCGGGGGAAAGAAATATTCATCTTTTAAATCAATGATTGATGATTTGGAATATGATGCATGAGATAATTCGTTCAACTCCAGTAGATTTAGGTCGGTCAATTAGATAGTGTCAAATGTACTTTGAGTGTTTCCACCAAAAATTCTTTGGTGCATTTTATAGAGATAATTGTCCGTCATGCCACTGATATAATCAGCGATAATCCTTTTTTGGTCAGCTTCTTGGGTCTGTCTGCTATATTTTTGAAATACTTCTGTCGGTAATAACATTTCAGGATTAACATCAATTGCATCAAATAGCTGCATAATTAGTACCTTTCCTCCATGAATAATTGACTTTACGTGTTGAGTTTTAATTAAATTATTGCTTACAAGTAGTTTTAGGTTTTTTATAAATGTTTCAATAGCCTCATTTTCAAACTTTACAAAATATCTAAATATAGGTTCATTGAAATTACTATTTTCCTCAATACAAGTATGAATTATTGCTTCGTGAATTAATGTCCCGATAACTTTTTTTCTGGCTTTTAAATCATCTGAAAGAAGAAGTGTTGGATAATTACTCCAATTTTGAATGAAGTTTTGATTTTCAAAGAAATTAACCAATTCATCCATACTAATTTGCCGAAAGAAAATAGCATCTTCTAGATCATGAATACTGTAAGAAATATCATCAGCAATATTCATAACACTGCAATCAAATGTTTTATATTTTGTTTTTTTATGATCTGGTTTTGGGGCTGGAAAAGATCTTTGAAACTCTATTCTTTCATTATCAGTAATATAACTTAATAGATTCAGGACTGTTGGGTTGTCACTATCATAATAACACTTTGGAGGATTCCATCTTGAATTATCTATTAGATATTCCGTAATCTCTTTTTGATCGGAGATTCTTTGATCTAGATTAGGATATGTTTTTACATTCACCAATGCACTGTAGGTTGCAGGATACTTTAGTACTCCCAATAAAGTTCTATAAGTAAGATTTAAAGAATCTACTTTATTAATTAGTCTTAAAGTTTGCGCATTTCCCTCAAATCCTCCATAGTTTCTCATTTTATAATTTAGTGCTTGCTCACCACCATGACCATATGGTGGGTGTCCAATGTCATGAAGTAATCCAATTGTATCGAGCAAAGTGTCTATATCTTCATTTTTCTGAGAGTTTAAGAAAATAAGCTTATCTTCTAGATTTTTTTTCTTATCTTGTTGTAATCGATATAATAGATTATTAAAAATGCTTTTTGCAATCGAGGCGACTTCTATGGAATGAGTTAATCTATTTCTATGAAAGTCAGAATCTTTACCGCTCACAATTTGAATTTTACCTTGAAGCCGGCGAAAAGAATAAGAATGAACAACTTTACATTTATCTTTTTCAAACGGAGTTCGGTGATCTAAGTTTTTTTCTATTTCCAGTTCAAACCTAAATGTGTGCCAGTTGATACTATCCATGATTAACCATCCTTGATTAAATAAAATTATAGCACACGAAGTTTTTTTCCTTAGTTTTCGATTAAATTACTCAATGTCCCGAAGAAAAGAATTTTAGTAGGTAGGAACATCACATTACTGTGACATTCCCCCATAAAAACCGTACGTGCGACTTTCATCGCATACGGCTTCAATCAAGGAAACAGAAGATGTCTGTTTCTTTTCTAAGCCAATCCCATAGGATCAGCCGGTAACACTACAGGTATCTTTCGCAAGAACGTTTTTTAAAGTAATCATCATATTGGGGATGGTAGGGATTAGCAGCTCCAACTATTTTATTATGGCGAATAATTTTAGTATCCGCTGCATGGCAAAGAGTTAACAGCTTTGCTTTTTTCCCAGTTTCATTGCTCCTACAGGCGAAGGTCATGTTGCGACGGTTTTCTATTGCTAGGTAATACCGTTGCTTAACCCATCTTAAGTTTTTGTTAGGATGTCGCCTGCATGCCCAGCACCTTAATGATCGCCAGATAAAGTGGTCTACTTTTGTAAATGTTTCTTTAGCCACTATGTGATGATGATAATTTGCCCAACCTCGGATTATAGGATTAAGTACGCCTATTACTTCTTCTTGTTTGGCAGTACAAAGTTTTGTTATCATCGTTTTCACTTTCAGCTTAAGTGCCTTAACATTGTTCGCTGATGGTTTTATCAATAGTTTTTCGTTGGCTTTTCCCAATCTATATTTCCGTATATTTTGACCAAGAAAATCGAACCCGTGTGTGATATGCGTCACTTTAGTCTTTTGCTCAGAAAGCTTTAGACCTCGTTGTGCTAGAAAATCCTTTATTAGCGGTTTGACTTCGTCTTCAAGAAGAGTTTTTGATTTTCCTGTGATGACAAAATCATCAGCATATCTCACGAAATGCACTTGGTATTTACTGGTACGGCTAGCGTGTCCATCGTGTTTTAATGATCCAAATTTCGTTGCAAGCAACGTCTCTAAACCATCCAATACCAAATTTGCCAACGTTGGAGAGATAATACCTCCTTGTGGCGTGCCTTCCTGGGTAGGAAACAAGTGACCTTTATCAATATATCCCGCTTTTAACCAGTGCTGGAGCATTCTCTTATCTAACATCACGTTATTAAGAATCCACTCGTGGCTGATTGTATCAAAACACCCTTTGATGTCGCCTTCTAGTACCCATTGTGCGGCACCTTTGCGAGCAAGCATCACAAAGAGATGGCTAATAGCGTCATGAGTAGAACGCCGTGGGCGAAATCCATAAGAATTCCAATCAGCAGTGGTTTCTGAAACAGGCTCTAGTGCAAGTAAGTATAAAGCTTGCATCGCTCTGTCTCGCATAACCGGGATGCCAAGTGGTCTTTTAGTGTTATTTGATTTTGGGATATACACTCGCTTTAAAGGGTAGGGTTTATATCCCCGCCGTTTAAGTTGAGTGATGGCTTTTGATTTTGCTTCAGGTGTTGACCATATTTTCCCATCAACACCGGCCGTTCTTTTGCCTTTATTTTCTGTAACTCGCTTTACGGCAATTGCTTTGGCCGAGAAGGAATGAGTGAGTAGCCATTGTAATGAGTTCACTTTACGCCAGCGTTTCTCTCGTGTTGCCTTTGCGATACGTCGTTGCAGTTTCTTAACTTCTTCATGACATGCTAACCAGTTAATGGTTTGCCATTTGATAGTAGTAGGAGCCGCATCCGCATCGTTAGTTTGTGATGTAGTCATTTGCATGTCTCCTTAAAAAGAAATTCTGCTAGTCTCTCGCAATGTTGACCAAGACCAAGTGGGCTGGCTTTCACCATAGAACAGTCGTTCCTATCTTTTCCATTACAGAAGAGCGTTTGCTTTTTAGTCTATCTTCTGCCCGCTTCAGCATCAGTTTTCCTTGCGGTTAACCTGCCTTACTTAAAATTGCTAAGGCACTGAGTCGGGTTTACCTCGTTCCGTCTACATGACAAAATTGGGGTTAGGTTCCGCCTCTTCACCGCGCATGTTGTTTGTCCGTGCAATCCAACCTCAAACCTGGATTGTCCCATGCATGCCATTTTGGCTTTCGCTTATCAGCTTCTTTAGCTCATCATTGCTTTCGATGTTTATCAGCAGTTCACTTACATTAACCATACCCATTAGCCTAGCCTTATTCCGGATGAAGCTTCCAGATTCGTGTTTACCTATCAGCAAATCCACGACGTTTACATGCGTAAACTTCAGTACATTGTCATTCGAGCTTCGCACGCCATCGTTACCAATGACGCACGTCGAATTAGGCTACTATGAACGGAATCATAGGTACTCTAATAGTCCCGTAACGAAACCAATAAATGCATTCCGTAGTTTGACTACCCGTACAATCACATAGACGACCCATCGAGTCGCACCTAAGGGCGCAATATACATTGCCTTGCAATGTTGAAATTTAAACCAAAAATATATTCTTTAGTCTAATATTTAATGAAGAATAATGTCATTAAAAGGGATTTTGGATTAACCAATAAAGGATAAATAAAATGGCGCTAATTGATCAAATTACTACGATTAATAAGAATGAATTTACCGACGATTTCCTGCGTAAATATTTTGAACTAGGTTTTGGTTCTTTATCTAAACACGATATTGATTTACTCGTTTATTATCTTGTAAAAGAACATTCAGACTTATTTAATGGAAAAACAAATTATGAAATTTCTTCTCTTCTGACGATAACAGAAAGGAAATTGCAAAGCATTCAAATGGAGTCCTACCTGAGATATGAAAATAATTCCATATCAAAAAACCTAGAAGAACTAAGTGTAAAAATTACAAAGGGAGAAATTAAACCAGAAGTTGAAGGGGACAAAATTCGAGTTTTAATAGATTCTCCAGTTTTAAGGAGAGATCTAGAGTATTCAATAACTTCTTTAGGCCACATAGTTGATTACTCTTTTAACAAGAATATCCTCAGTTTAAGATTAAGCAACTTTTTTGAAGTGTTTGGTAATTTGAATATAGAAAATGGAAAGGAATTAAAAACGCAAGTAATTGACTTTTTTCGTGAACAAAATAAATGGGATAAGGAGATACTAATTGAGATTGAAAATAAGTCATGGTGGATTAAGCAATTTAATACCTTACAAGCTGCTGTCAAAAAGGAAGCAGCTGCATTAATTTTTCATAGTATAATTTCTATGGTGAAATCACACATAGGGATATAAATAAAAATTACGGTAATAATTTTAATGTTTAAGTACTAGAAATCAAAAATAATGTTTATCCCCCGGTTGACAATAGAGGTATTGGCTAATTTTTCTGTTTGATATCAGGTAACTCATTTAAAATAGCGCGTTCACGTTCTAATTCGGCACGCAACTCTTCTTCAGTAGGTAAGTAGGGTAAGTATTTTGATGCAAATAGTTGTTTACTTTCTGTTAACACAGAATACTTAGCAACCGCTTCGCTTTTTTCACTACATAAAATCAAACCGATAGTAGGATTATCATCAGAGCTTTTACGGTGCTGATCATAAATCCTTACATAAGTGTCCATTTGCCCAACATCTTGATGAGTAAGTTTGCCTATTTTTAAGTCGATAAGTAGAAAGCATTTCAGTTTAAAATTGTAAAATACTAAATCGATATAAAAATCCTGATCTTCTGTTGCAATTCGTTGTTGTCGTTCTACGAATGCAAAGCCTTTACCAAGCTCTAATAGGAATTGTTGAAGATTGTTGATAAGCGCTTGCTCCAGATTACTTTCCAATACAGAAGCATGTGGTAAATTCAAAAAATCCAGAATATAAGGATCACGTAAGTAATTTTTCGGATCGTCTTTTAATGGTTCAATATGAGAATTGGCTTCATCAATCACAGGTTGTTTATCTTTACTTGATAATAAGCGTTCGTAATACAATTTATCAATTTGACGCTCTAATGCCCTGACACTCCAAACATTCTCTATAGTTTCTTTCATGTACCATTCACGCGCGCTCTGTTTTTCTACCCGTAACAATGCGCAATAATGTGACCAACTCAATTTGGCGGACACTGTCTGCCAAATTGGATACATGAGATAAAAATTTCTCATGTTCCTAAGATTACGCTCTTTAAATCCCTTACCAAACTCTTTACATAATTGTTCGGATAATAATTTTATTTGCTGTTGACCATAATCAGCTCTACTTTTACCTTGTTGCTCATGCTCAACAATTAAACGCCCAACATTCCAATAAGCCTGTACCATAGTATGATTAACTGTTTGCTGTAGCTGGGTTCGTGCTTGATTTAGTATTGAACGTATAGCTGTAAGCAATTCGGGTAGTTCAGGCATATTCATTTCAAAAGCTCCGTTTTTTCGGGTTGGATAGGAATGATGTCAGCGGATTTTACTACACCCACACATTTTAAAATATAATCTGTAATAAGCTGCATAGGTTTTCGAAGTCGTTCTACATCAACAATGATGTATCCGGCAGTTACATCACTACTCATTTTATGGTTCATTAAACGTTTTAAAGCATAGGCTGGAATATCGAGACTTTCGGCAATAGTGATAAATGTTCGTCTCAAGTCATGGACTGTGAAATGAACACCGGAATTTTTTATCACATGTGCCATTGTCTTTCTAGGTTCGATAATATGGCCTGCTGTACCCGAGCCGGGAAAGATATAGTCGTTAATGGCCTTCTCTTTTCTGGCAATCAACAAATCATAAAGAAAGTCTGAAAGCGGAAGAGTATGGGATTCATTGTTTTTGGTTGTATTGATAGTGAATGTCTTGGCCTTTAAGTCGAGATCAGACCACTTTAAGGTGGCTGCTTCTTGCCTGCGTAAACCAGTTAATAAGATTAATAACAGGTAATCACGTAATGTTACATTTTGGATCTCTTGCAAACTAGTATACCAGGCAGCTAGCTCGTGAGATTTTATATAGGTTTTTCGTTTTTCAATGCGGTACCAGGCGCGAGTTTGCGAGAGGCGTTTTACTGGGTTATCAATGAAAAGGGAATGGCCGCTGTTATCTTCATATTGGCCTGCTGCAAAATTGAATAAGGCTCGTAGGATCCGCATAGCTAAATTAGCATAGGCTTCTCCATGTTCATTACCTAGCTTTTCGTGGTATTTGGCGATGCGATCTCTAGTGATAGATAACATCGGTTTGCTTTTCCAATGGGTGAATGCTTTATCTAATATGTGTGTGTAATTATCTATAGTTCTAGGCTTTAAGTTTTTTCTGGTTCTTAGATAGTCTTTAAAAACTTGATTTAAAGTAATATCTCGAACCTCTGTCGCCTTTTTCTCAGCAATGGGGTCAATACCCATAGCGATTTGACCTAAAAGGTGTAGCGCTTTGTTTTTTGCCATTTCAGCAGTTAATTCTGGGTAATGTCCTAAAGTAATGCGACAGCGTTTTTTATTTATGAATTTTTCAACAAAAAAGGCTTTTGCTCCTCCAGAAGTTACACGGATGCCAAAGCCTTTTAGGTTGTCATCATAATATCTCTTCTGTGCAGTTTTACCTGCTTCCATTGCTTGAGGAAGAGGGAGGTTTTCTACGTTTGTTTTGTTTATTTTCATAATTAATTTTTACCCTTACTTTTTAATGTGTCGCAAGAGTGTCGCACTTGTGTCGCACAATTATTTAAAATCAATTAATAGAACTTATAACGTAATAATGTTGTAACATCAAGTAAATAAAGGGATATTAAAAGAGTTTTAAAAGGTGTCTAATTGGCTAAAACCTATAATTCACTAATTCGTAATCAAGAGGTCCGCGGTTCGATTCCGCGCAACGGCATAGTAAAATCAATAAGTTACAATTCGAATCCCTTCTAGAAAGATATTTTGGTACCAATTTTGGGTCTTTCCCAAATACCTGAATCTTCTACACATCTTGTTTATTCCAAACAAACATGATCAAATCACCTCTTTTTGAGGTATGTATGGACTTAGCAGTTGAAGATACTACAGCATGGTCGGAAGCTATTTTTGGTTCAGTTGCTTTAGGGGATAAACGACTTACTCGTCGGTTAATTCAAATAGGCAAACAATTATCATCGACGCCTGGTGGTTCTCTTTCAGGAAGTTGTGGAGGGCAGGATGCGCTTATAGAAGGTAGTTATCGTTTTTTACGAAACAAACGAGTCACAGCGAATCAAATTGCAGAGGGTGGTTATCAAGTAACAAGCTGGTTATCTCAGTCAATCCCCACGCTTTTAGCCATTGAAGACACAACCACGCTCTCCTATACCCATCAAGTAAAAGAATCATTAGGTGATTTAGGCGGTCCTAAAGAAAAAAGCAATCGAGGTTTTCATGTTCACACCACCATGCTCATGGATGCAGAACAAGAGAAAACAATAGGATTAATCGCGCAAGAACGTTGGTGTCGAGATATCAAAGAAAGAGGCAAAAAAAATCATCGACGAGTAAGGTTATATACAGAGAAAGAAAGCTATAAATGGGAAAAGAATACTCGGGAATTAGAGAATCGATTGGGTTCTAAAATGTCTGATGTGATTTCTGTTTGCGATAGAGAAGCTGATATTTTTGAATACATTCAGTACAAGTTAGACCATGCTCAACGTTTTATTGTTCGAGCGAGCCATAATCGAAAACTAGAAGGAAGTAACTGTTATTTATTTCAAATGTTACCTTCAGCAGTAAACTTGGGTATTTATACAATTGAAGTGGCTCAAAAAGCAAATAGAAAGAAACGCCAAGTGACTCTTGAGTTAAAAACAACATCTGTTACTTTCTCACCTTCTGAACGAAGAGCTAAAGCACGTGAATTAAAACCAATCACTTTAAACGTAGTAATCGCTAAAGAGAAAAATCCATCTGAAAGCGATTGCCTTGAATGGATTCTATTAACAACAGAAGCCACAACAACATTAGAGTGTACCCGAAAAATAACGCGATATTATGAAATGAGATGGCGCATTGAGGATTTTCATAAAGCATGGAAATCGGGGGTTGGTGCTGAAGAGCAGCGTATGCAATCAATTGAAAATTTAGAGAAAATGATTGTCATTCTCTCATTTGTAGCAATTCGATTACTCCAATTAAAAGAGTATTTTGAATACCCGACTACTCTAGTTATCAATGATAGCAGTACTTCTTGCGATGAATTGCTCACTGATGCTGAATGGAAAGTCTTATGGAATAGTGTTGAAAGAAAATCATTACCTGAAAAAATACCTACTGCTGCTTGGGCTTATAAAGCAATAGCCAAGTTGGGCGGTTGGACTGATTCCAAAAGAACTGGGAAAGCAGCTTGGTCTACTATCTGGAAAGGATGGTTCCGATTACAGGAACGAGTAGAAGGGCTTAGGATAGCTAACGAGTTGATGGAGATGTGATCAAGAGACAGTTTGTTGGGGTAGAGCCTAATTGTTTCCAATTTAATACCTACTTCAATGAGTTAACACCACAATATCTATTGCATATGCCAAGCATGATAGGGTATCGCTCCTCTTATACTTGGGCTATCATATTAATGTTTTTGAAGAGACTTTGGATAATCCATGAGTAGTGATAAGACACTAAATGTAAAAGCAACAGGGATCATTGCCCTTGCTGTTATGTGTAGTCGAGTATTAGGTCTTATTCGAGAAGTCTTATTCAATGCTTTATTTGGCAGTGCTTCCATGGGGATTTTTCTTATCGCATTCCGTGCGCCAAACCTTTTGAGGGATTTGTTTGCAGAGGGCGCTCTCTCCGTTTCTTTTATTACTGTTTTCTCTAAAAAAATTGAAACTGAAGGAGAAAAATCAGCTTGGCAGCTGGCTTCAAAAATGCTTACATTGACCAGTGTTTTCATGAGCATCTTATGTCTCTTTGGGATTATTTTTGCCAAATACCTCATTTTTATTTTAGCGCCTGGTTTTTCAGTGAAGGATGCTGAAACAACGATTTTCCTCACTCAATTGATGTTTCCTTTCATTTTATTAGTGTCTCTTGCTGCCATAGTAATGGGGATGCTGAATTCTAAAAATGTTTTTGGTATGCCTGCGTTAGCCTCGAGTTTTTTTAACATTGGCTCTATTCTTGGTGGCGCTTTATGTGGATGGTTTATTGATCCATCATTTGGAGAGAGGGCACTTATTGGTTTGGCAATCGGAACGGTAATAGGGGGACTTTTACAACTCGGAGTACAATTTCCCAGCTTAAGAAAGGTTGGTTTTTATTTTAAACCCAATTTTCATTGGTATGATTCTGGGGTTCGAAACACTTTGATTTTAACTATTCCAGCAGTGATCGCCGCAAGTGCAGTGCAAATAAATGTACTTATCAATTCAGGATTTGCCTCATACCTTGGAAAAGAAGCAGTAACATGGCTCAACAGCGCATTTAGACTTATGCAATTTCCACTTGGAGTGTTAGGTGTTGCTATTGCTACGATTACATTACCAGTCGTATCTCGTCTTGCTGCAACGAACAATCACTCTCAATTTGGATCAACACTGGCTCGCGCGATCCGTCTAGCGGTGTTTTTGACAATGCCAGCTGCAGTTGGACTTTGGTTTTTTGCAACCCCCATTATAAGCCTCATTTATGAACACGGAAAATTTCATGCGTCGGATTCCTTGCAAACCGCATATGCATTGCAATTTTACGCTCTTGGACTTGTGGCTTACTCATGCATCAAGGTGCTTTCACCAGCCTTTTACGCCATTGATAAAAAATGGACTCCCATGATTGTCAGTTTTGCAACCATTATCTTAAATATTATTTTGAATTATTTTTTAATTTTCAAATTGAGTATGGGGCATCGTGGACTCGCTTTGTCCACAACAGTTTCTGCTACTGTTAATTTTTTGGTTCTATATGTTCTCATGACCCGCTTGCATAATTTGCAGAATAGATACCTTTTCAACACTATATTACGGTGTGTTTTAGCATCTGCAATATTAGGTTTTATGTGTCAATCTATCTTTGCGTATGGAGCTGACTTCCTTTACCATCCTTCATTTTGGATACGTGCAGTTTCCCTTGCTATTTCAATTTCTTTCGCTGTCTTAGTGTATCTGAGCATGTGTGTAATCCTTCGAGTGGATGAGGCAAAGAGTATTTTTATGATCATTCGTCATCGATTAGGATTCCCTATTAAGTTCAAATCAAAACAGGTATAAACATTAATAATTGAATAATAGAGAAGTTATTGAGAGACTACAGTAGTCTATGAGAAAGTTTGCTTTTATCACAAAGTGACTTTGGTTTATCAAACCATTTAATAAGTGTATCTTCCCCTAGATTATCATATATATAGGATAAACAGGTCGTTCAGGATCCGACCCTGATCCTGTTTCCAGAAGTTATCCCTGATTTAAAATTAAATATAATATTTTCGTGCTACCCCGGCGCTACCTTTTGTAGCAACTGCTATCGTAGAAGCATCAAATAAAAAGTATAATTCCTTCCAGTTTAAAATATAGATAGACACCCAATGGGCATTTTTCTAGAAACTAAAAGACTAATACTTAAAAGAGTCGAATTATCCGATCTTGATCTGTTAGTAGCATTGAGATCTGATTTAGAAGTAATGGAAAATACTGGTTATGGGGGTACTCAGACAATAGAAGAGGTAAGAGAGTACTTAGATTTTGCTATTCCTTATCAAGAAAAGCATGGAATGGGATTTTGTCTGGTATTTGAAAAGGAAAGCGGAAACTTTGTTGGCGAAGCGGGTTTATTCCATTTGTTATTTGATGATAAGCAATCCGAAATTGAACTTGGTTACCACTTGCATAAAAAGTTTTGGGGGAAAGGCTATGGCACTGAATTAGCAAAGGCACTAATTCAGTGGGGGTTTCAGCACTTATCTGTCAACAAGCTCATTTCTACCGCCTATCCAGATAATATCGCTTCTCAAAAAGTCTTAAACAAGGCGGGCTTTGATTGCATGAGTAAAAAACAATTGCCTGATGGCGAGGAATTGTTTTGGTATGAAATTTACAAGAATGATTCCGTTGAATTAGTGCCTTATGATTCTCAATGGCCAAAGATAGCTGAAGTGGAAATTAAAAAGCTACGAAAAATCCTGCCAACTAATCATGTTATTGATATCCAACATGTTGGTAGCACAGCTATTCCAGGAATGCTGGCTAAGCCTATTATTGATATTCAAATTACTGTTGATTCTCTAACCGCTATAAAACAGACAGCGATAGCCGTATTAAAAGCCTATGACTACGTATATTGGGCCGAAGATCCTGATCCTGAAAAAATGTTTTTTGTAAAAGGGATGCCTCCATTTGGTGAAAAACGAACATACCATGTGCATATTATTGAGCCTAAATCAAAGCGTGGGCACGATAGAATCATTTTTAGGGATTATTTGATTGCTCATCCTGAGGTAGCGCGTGAGTATGAACAATTAAAAATAGAATTGGCACATGAATATACTTATGATCGGGAGCAGTATACCGATGCTAAAACACAATTCATTGCCAGTGTATTAGGCAAAGCTCTAGTAACTGATCAAATTCAGAACCTGACAAAATATAAAGGAATAAATGAACTACTACACCAGCTCCTCTTACAAATACAATCTATTCTAGCAAACGAATTTGTAGGTATGTACATTGGAGGTTCTCTCGCAAGTGATTCATTCAATAGTGAAACAAGTGATATTGATTGCTACATTATTACAAGCAAGATGCTTTCTGAGAATATGATCGGAAAGATTGAGGAAATGCACAATCAATTTTATTCAAGTAAATTAAAATATGCGAAAAAAATTGAAGCTTCCTACGTTCCTCAAAAAGATCTCGTAGATTTTGATCCCCAAGGCATGCGTCCTTATTTTAATGAAGGTCGCTATTACCTGGGGCATTATGGCAATAATTATTTAATCGAACTATTTGTACTAAGAGAAAAAGGAATTTCAATTGCAGGGCCCGATATAAAATGTTTAATCCAAGAAATATCCAATCAAAGTTTGAAGGCTGCTATACAGAAAAATTTGCACGAATATTGGGAGTCTAACTTAATTGATTTTTCAAAATTTAAACGCAGTGACTATCAGGTGTTTACAATTTTAACCATGTGCCGCACCCTTTATTCTTTAGAAACAGGCAAAATAACTTCTAAAATAGAAGCAGCACAATGGGCAATGCAGCATCTTGATACTAAATGGGAAAAGTTGATTGAATTAGCTGCCGCTTGGGAGCCAAGCCAGGAAATAAATAGATTAGAGGAAACGCAGAATTTTGTCAGGTATGTGCTGAATAAAAGTCGTGAGTATCAATGAGCAGATCACATTACTTTTCAGAATAAATGAAGACTGAAAATTTATTGTAGTAGTCTGATAAAATCTCACTCATCAATAAATCCAGCTATTGTTATTTTAGGAGCAATTGAGCATGAGTAAGTTAAATAAAACTAGAGTCTATGAAGTATATGATGAAATCATTAATTGGTTTGATGATGCTCGCACTAAAAACCTCATGGAATCGGAATATCTTAATTTAATTGTGAATGCAATTCCTCCGAAGAGCTCAATTTTGGACTTGGGCTGTGGAACTGGAGAGCCTATAGCGCAATTTTTTATTGAAAAAGGCTTTAAACTTACTGGTGTTGATGGCAGTCAAAAAATGATTGAGCTTTGTAGAAAGCGTTTTCCAGATGAACGCTGGATAGTCTCAGATATGCGCGATATAAATTTACAACAACAATTCGATGTAATACTTGCATGGCATAGCTTTTTTCATCTGGATCATGACAGCCAACGTAATATGTTCAAAATATTTGAATCCCATACCAAACCTGGGGGAGTACTAGCATTTACTTCTGGAGAAGAAGAAGGCGAAGTCTGGAGTGATAATGGAGGCCAACAACTTTATCATGCATCTTTGTCGACAAAAGAATATGAAAGCCTTCTCAAAAATTCATCATTTAAAGTGCTGGTACATAAAGTCTGTGATCCTGAGTGTGGCGAGGCTACAGTTTGGGTAGCGCAAAAGATTTAAAATCCTTAGTTATAAACCAAAATTATCAGTGGAATTACCATGAACCCTAATTTTAAAATAAGATTTGCAATACTGTCCGATGTTCCTTTAATTTTGCAATTTATTAAAGAGTTTGCAGAATACAAGTATCAGCGCTAAAGGGTCAGATCTTGCCTTTTGCTTATCATAGTAGTTTTAGGGAATTTTAGAGAAAGCAAAAAGCAAGATCTGACCCTGATCCTCTGTTCATATGTAGAAAAATCAGAGGATTCTAATGCAACACTTCCTGAGCCCAAAGAAACCAAAGGTCATGGACGTTTACCCCATACTGCTTATGCCAATGCGAATGCGAATGAGTACAATATCCCCATAGAGACACTAAGCCCTGGTCAGCCTTGCCGAATGGATTGTGGAGGGTAGTTCTATCGCATCACCCCAGGTATTATCGTGAACATGAGCGTTCAGGATCAGGTCTTGTTTTTTGCCAACTTCTAGTCAGAAGTCAAAAAGCAGGGTCTGCTCCAGATATGCTCTCAACAGTATTGACAAAAATATTATTAAAAAAGAGAAAGGAATATTATCAGCAATTAGGCTTAGCAAGTAAAACCTTAGACCTGACATCCTGGCTTTTATGGTTTGCTAACATTGCTCTGGAGGATTATATGTATATTGATTTTATTATTAAAAAATCTGTCATTTTAAGGGAAGCCGAAGGGAAAATTAATCCAAGGCAAGAAAAGGTGTTATTAAGATTATTTCATGCTGGGCCTGAGGGGGTTGTGGGTGGTTTAAGTGCTAAAAATTATATGAGCATTACTAATGCAACGATTGCTACAACAACCAGAGATTTAAATGATTTGGTTAAAAAAATATTCTCAAAAGAACTGGTGAGCTTAAAGCGACTCGTTATTTTTTAAATCTCGATAAGTTTTAAATAGGATTTATTGAACTTGGTACGTAGTGAGTTCCAAAATGGAACTTACTAAAGCATACAATTTGTCAGACATTATAAAATTTTTAGGCTTAAATAAGTCAAAAATGAAGTGAGATAAATTAAGACATTCTATTTTTCTCTAAAGAAATTAACTCCCTTAATAGTGATTTAGGGGCAGCTCCTGATGAACTACGATGAAATCCGGGTTTTTTGAATCACTCATGCTGTACATTTGGCGGGTTATGTATTTAAATATATGCCATCTAGACCTCTAATATAGCAATTTATGTTTTTTGATGACACTTATTTGGATTATAAAGCCAGAGTTAGTTACTCTTTGTTTTGCGCTAAAGATTTTAATGAAACAGCTGCTTTTATCAAGGCTAATCGAATTTTAATGACTAGCACCGAGTTAGCTGCTTATATGCTGAAACCAGAAAATTATAAATATGCCATTATTGCTAGAATAAAGAATAGCATGGTGGGCATTGTCTTATTCACGGATTTTGAATCGGAAGTATTCATTAATCATCTTTATGTAAGTCCTATACATCGTTTTAAAGGGATCGGCTCAAATTTATTGAAAGAATTAAAAGCTTTTATGGGACAAAGAACAGTCTCTTATATAGATACAAGTAACAACTATATGCCTTGGATGGAGGTTTTGGATGTTTCCAAGAAAGCTGCAGTCATTAATCAATTAGGATCATTTTATAAATGTAGTAAGTGACAGCCACAGTAATCTTACTGCCCCTTATAAAAGCATATTCGACTTTACCATCAAGAGATTTAATTGTTTGTAAATTCATTTGCATAATGTTTTGGATGGCTATTTCAATTTCAAACTAAATTTCTTGCCTCGACTGAAGTTTTCTTTTGTAAGTTTTCTATGCTTTACTTAACTCATGTAAGAATCATTGCGTGTATTAAAGAGCAGTAGCTGATTCACAAGATTTTGGCGTACATGAATCAACAGCAAAAAGCGCCGGCATCAATTAAAGCATTAGGTATTCGTACACCACCAACCAAGGCAGTTAGCCAAATGACACTATAAGCAAAGAGTAAAAGGCCATGAAATCATTATGAGGCTTGTTGTCAACTTTTAAGCTCTCTTTACTTTTGAAAAACAGGAAATAGGTGGTTTAAAAAATCCTATACCACTTTTGATTAAGCAGACCAATACAAGCAATTTTAAGAATAGTTGTCTAAAATAAAATGAAATATCCCTTTTATCAAGCGTCCAGCATGAAAGTAATTTCTCTTGGGTAATTGACAATATATATGTTTAACAATGTCAATCTACAGAGGCAATACATGATAGATACAATAATCTTTGATTTTGACGGTGTAATACTTAATAGTGAACCCATGCATTTTGAAGCGATAGTCCAAGTACTGAATCAATCAGGGATTAATCTTGCTTATGAAGAATATATGACTCATTACCTTGGGTTAAGTGATATCAGTTTGTTTCCCAAAATACTGAATGATAAGGGGCTTGCATTCTCCTCAACTGAAATACATCAAGTTATAGAACGCAAGGTCAGAGTTTATAATGAGTTAATCGAGAACAGTGAGCAATTGCCTATGACTCCTGATCTGGATTGGTTTTTAGTTCGAGTGGCTAGACAATATGGAAAAATCGGTATCTGCAGCGGATCCAATCGCCATTCCATAATAAAAATTCTTGAAAAAATTCATTGCGGTCGCTTGGCTTGCTATTTTAAAACCATTGTAAGTTGTGAAGATGTAAGCTTGGGTAAACCATCTCCAGAAGGTTATTTGCTTGCAGCACATCGTTTGCAATCCAAGCCTGAAAACTGTTTGGTTATAGAGGATTCGGAACATGGTGTAGCAGCTGCGAAAGCGGGAGGAATGCTGGTTGCGGGTTTACTGACAACACTGAGCAGGGATCTGTTGGCCAATGCGGATATGATTGTGCATGATTTTAAAGAACTGGATCATTTGTTGAACTCCCACTAAAAAGAGACAGGTTACACTGATTTAGGGTCAGATCCTGAACTCTTCAACTGATATTGTATTACGACAAAATCGCTTGATAATTAAACCAACAGTCTCCCAAGTAAATCACAGTTTTACAACTAAACCGAATTTTTTAATGTTGATGGGCAAAATTCATTATACGGTTCTTTTAGTACATCAGTAAAAATGGCAAGATTTCTAAGTTCATCTTTGTGTGGCTCTGGCCCTGAACTTTATGCAATAAACCATAGCACAAGTTGATTTTCTCTTTAATCTGGGAGGTTAAAAGGTCGGTAATGATAAAATAGAGAATGATTGATTTTTTTTCAAAATGGTGATGAGAAAGTACATTGATTTGCCTAAATCGGTCTTGCGAATTAAAGTATAGGAAATATTGGTTATTTTTTAGAATGTTCTCTTGTATTTTAAGGTAATTATGTAGAACTTTTTACCTCATTAAATTAAGGGAAAGCTGGTCCAAAGGATGGATGCAATGGTACTGCAATGGCACGAAAAAACGCTTCAGGATATTGTTTCTCAGTTTAAAGCAGATCTGGTTTTGGGGTTAACCGAGGCAGAAGCGGTACGGCGATTAAAAGAAGTAGGGCCAAACCTACTCGACAAGCAAAAAAGAACGTCACCTTTGGTTATTTTTTTGCAACAATTTAGCAATATAATCATCTGGGTGCTTTTAGGTGCTGTTGTTGTTTCTTTTTTACTCGGCGAAAAAGCTGATGCCATTGCCATTTTTGCCATTGTCATTTTAAATGCCATCATTGGCTTTGCTTTAGAATATCGTGCCGATCGGGCGATATTGGCTCTGCAGCAAATGGCTGCTCCTAAAGCAACCGTGCTTCGAGATGGCTATGCGAAGCTGATTGCGGCTTCTGATATCGTACCAGGTGATGTTATTCTTTTTGAAAGCGGAGATTTAATTGCCGCTGATGCTCGTCTATTCGAATTTTCAGCCCTTAAAGTCAATGAAGCGCCACTCACAGGAGAATCCCTCCCGGTTGCTAAAAATCTGGATCTTTGTACGAAAGACACCTCTCTAGCCGATCGTAAAAATATGGTGTTTATGGGAACAGCTGTTGTCAATGGAACGGGACGTGCTCTTGTCATAGCAACCGGCATGCAAACTGAAATGGGTCGTATTGCCCAGTTACTAGGTGAAGCATCTCGTGATAAAACCCCTTTGCAAAAAAAACTTAATCAAGTGGGATCTCGTTTATTATGGGTTTGCTTTTTCATTGTTATGGCTATTTTTGGCTTAGGCCTCCTGCGTAATATTCCTATCTTCAATCTGTTTATGAGTTCAGTTAGTCTTGCTGTTGCTGCGATTCCTGAGGGGTTACCTGCTGTGGTCACAGTGGCTTTAGCTCTGGGTGTGCAACGTATGGTGCGGCGTGCTGTGCTGGTAAGACGATTATCGGCAGTAGAAACACTTGGTTATTTACAAGTCATTTGCACTGATAAAACAGGAACTTTAACTGTGGGTGAGATGACAGCACGTAAATTTGTGACAGCAAGCGATGTATATAGTATTTATGGAGAAGGCTATAATCTCGCAGGAAAATTTTCACTTCAAGGCCAAGAGATTAATGTTTCAGAAGACAAGTTATTGCAGGCCTCATTACAGGCTATGGTATCCTGCAATAATGCTGAATTTAGACAACAAAATGGGCAAATGACAGTAGCCGGGGATCCGACTGAGGTGGCTCTTTTGGTCGCAGCAGCTAAAGGAGGTTTTTGGCGAAGTGAACTACAAATTTCTAATCCTCGCATTAAGGAGTTGCCTTTTAGTTCCGAACGCAAACGAATGACAGTGGTTTGTCAATATGACAATGATGAGCTCATGGTTTACGTAAAAGGGGCTCCAGAAATTGTTTTAGAACGCTGCACTCATATTTTAACAAAAACTGGTATTAAAAAATTAACGCTGAATGATAAAGCGCGTATGAGGCAATCATGTGAATTCATGGCTAGTGAGGCATTAAGGATTTTGGCATTCGCACAACGTCCATTGGACACGTCATGGCTGGATAAAGAAATTGAGGAGATTGAAAGCAATCTCGTTTTTTTAGGTCTGATTGGACTGCAAGACCCACCGCATTCCAGTGCAAAGGAATCTGTTTCCCGCTGTAAAAAGGCGGGTATCAAACTGGTGATGATTACAGGAGACCATCCTGTTACAGCGAGAGCCATTGCTCAAGAACTTGGGATATTAAGCGAAGGTGATCAACTCCTTACTGGCAATGAGCTTGAAAACATATCAGAGGAAGAGTTTAACTCTTGCGTCAAAGACATTGCAGTCTATGCTCGTGTGACTGCGGAGCATAAATTAAAAATCGTACGTGCTTGGAAAAAACAAAATAGAGTAGTTGCGATGACAGGTGATGGTGTGAATGATGCGCCTGCTCTAAAAGAGGCTTCTATTGGTATTGCGATGGGAAAAACAGGAGCTTCTGTTACCAAGGAAGCTTCAGACATTATTGTCATGGATAACAACTTCACATCAATTGTAGCAGGGATTGAAGAAGGTCGAACGATTTACGATAATATTATCAAAACACTCATTTATTTATTAGCAGGTAACAGTGCTGAATTGCTGGTTGTTTTTGTAGCACTTTTAATCGGATGGCCCTTGCCTTTGCTCCCTATTCAATTACTATGGATTAACTTAGTGACTGACGGTTTGCCAGCCATTGGTTTAGCAACTGATAGGTCAGAACCAGGAATTTTGAATCGCCCAGCCAGAACCATTCAAAAATCCATGATGGATGGTACGTTTCTCAAACGAGTGAGTTTTATTGGTTGTGTAACAGCTGTAGTAACTTTAATTGTTTTTGCTTATGAGTATTTAGCTTATAAGGATTTAACTCAAGCGCAAGATGCAGCATTTTCCATATTAGTGACAGCAAGACTTTTGATAGCATTTGGAACTCGTAGTGATACTAAGACTATATTTCAGCTCGGTTTTTTCTCTAATCTGCATTTATTTATAATTATTAGCATTAGTTTTTCACTACAGGTCTTGATTCATCATATTCCCGTACTACGAGATTTGTTTGGTATTGGGCAAATCTCATTTACTCAATGTATTTCCTGGATCTTGATAGGCACGTTGCCTTTGTTAGTAATTGAAGCCCAAAAATGGCTAAGGAAAGCACCTGGTGAGACATTTTAGTGTTAGAAAAATTATTTGGATTGTTCTCCTGAGTTTCTGCTTTACGGAGTCATTCATTTATGCAAAGCCTAATCCTGGTTTATCGCAGTTAATTGAGGAAGCTAAGCAAAACAATCCCCAAATTCGTGCAGCACGCGATCGTTTACTTGCCGCAATTCATGTGATCCCACAAGCGAAAGCGTTGCCTGATCCCAAGGTGAATGCTGGCTATATCAATATGTCAGAGAACATTCCCATGGATGTAGATCCAAGACGTGAACAAATGCTGGGTGGCCAACAAGAAATTCCCTTTCTTGGCAAGCTTGTTGTACGAGGAAGAATAGCAACGCTTGAGGCTAAACGGGCAGAAGCGGAATATCAAGCCACGTGTTTTGCTGTCATTGCGGAACTTAAACAGCTTTATTATGATCTTTACTTTGTCAATAAATCTCTTGAAATCGTACAAAGAAACCAAGAGCTTCTCCATGAAATGGAAAAAAGTGCCGAAGCTAATTACAGTGTCGGAAAAACACCTCAACAAGATATTTATCGCGCTCAAACCGAAATTTCTCGTCTTCTGATGCGCTTGGTTATCTTAAAGCAGCAACGGGAATCCTTACAGGCTGACATTAATCGTCTTTTAAATCGTTCCTTAGAAATCACGGTCAATACTCCAGCCATCCTTTCTCTGACACCAATGAGTCATCATTTGGATTATTTTTATTCACTGATTAAGCAGCGAGCACCTCAATTAATAATGCAACGGCGAAATGTTCAAAAAGGACGTCAATCCATCCGTTTAAGTAAAATGGAGTATTTCCCCGACGTTGAAATCGAAGGTGGTCGGCTTCACGATACGGGAATGCACACCAAAGGTTATCAAGTGTTGTTAAAAGCAACCGTTCCGCTTTATTTCATGCAAAAGCAAAATAATGCTGTGCGCGAATCAATTGCTCGTTACAGTGCTGATATGGAGGATTTGCAGACCACTTATCGCGCGCTTTCTTTTCAAGTGAAAAATGCCTATTTATTAGCAGAGCGCTCTGCCAAGCTTATTCATCTGATTCAACATACTATTATTCCGCAAGCCACTTTAACGTTTACTTCTTCTCAGGCTAATTACGGGGTTGGTAAGGTGGATTTTTTAACCATGCTTAATAATTTGTTGACCCTGCAAGAAAACGAATTGGAGTGGCACGGTGAGCTTGCTGAGCATGAGAAAGCGATTACGCAAATCGAAGCAATTACAGGGACTTATCTATGAATAATAAGGTGATGATAAAGAGTATGTTTGTTTTAAGTTTACTGTCTTTGCTGCCATTAATAACCTATGCGCAAAATACAACCGATATGCATGGTAAGATGGACATGAAACAGCCTACACAAAAAAATGAAATTGTAATTGACCCAGTCCGCTTACAAGCCATTGGCATCACCTCAGAGCCAGTACGCCGTCAAAACATTGAAAAAACAATTCGCACGGTAGGACGGGTTGCGGTCGATGAGCGTCGGGTTGCCCATATTCATGTGCGCTTTGATGGTTGGATAGAGAAATTATTTATCAATTTTACCGGTGAAAAAGTAAAGGCAGGGCAAGCCCTTTTTACAGTGTATAGCCCTGACTTGGTTTCCACCCAACAAGAATATTTACTTGCTCTCAATGCACAAAAAATTTTGAGTCAAAATACGACATCCATTGCCGCCCAAGGTGCGAAAGATGCTTTTCAAGCAGCTCACCAAAGATTATTGTTGTGGGGAATTTCTGAAAAGGATATAGAGCAATTAAAACATACTGGAAAAATAACAAGGACCATGACCATTCATTCACCGATTAAAGGAACGGTGCTTAAAAAAATGGCGTTTATCGGTATGCGCATAGAGCCGGGTGATGAGTTGTACACTATTGCTGATTTATCGCATTTGTGGGTTTTAGGGGATATTTACGAGTACGAGCTTCCTTATATCCGTCTTGGTCAAACGGCTGATTTGACGATCACCTATTTACCCAATGAATTATTTAAAGCCAAGCTTGATTTTATTTATCCCACTATTGACCTAAAAACACGTACAGTCAAGGTGCGTTTTGAAGTGAACAATCAAAAAGAACAATTAAAGCCTGGCATGTACGTCAATTTGGAACTCAAAATCCCTTTTGGTGAACGTCTTGTAGTGCCTAAAAATGCCGTTTTACTCACGGGTGAACGAGCTGTGGTCTTTATTTATCACGGCAAGGGTAAAATTGAATGGCGAGACGTTACTCTTGGGGTGCGAGCCGGCGATTTGCTTGAAATAGTCCAGGGGGTTAAGGAAGGAGATGAGATTATCACCTCGGCAAACTTTTTGATTGACTCAGAAAGTCAGTTGAAAGCGGCCATGGGAGGCATGCAGCATAAATAATAAAAGGGCATGATTTGCCTTTGGAACAAAGGGATTTTATGGTTGAACGAATTATTGAATTTTGTGTGCGCAATCGTTTTATTGTGTTGCTGTTCATATTCGGGTTTTCTTTTATGGGCTACATGGCCTTGAAGAATACCCGCATGGATGCATTACCTGATATTTCAGACACGCAGGTGATTGTTTATACTACTTGGATGGGACGCTCCCCGGACCTTATAGAAGATCAAGTGACTTATCCTATTGTGACAGCACTGCTGTCGGCACCGAAAGTGGTTGCTGTGCGAGGATTTTCTGATTTCGGATTTTCTTATGTTTATATCATTTTTGAAGACGGTACTGATATTTATTGGGCGCGTTCACGAGTCTTGGAGTACATGAGCCAACTGGCAGGAAAGTTGCCTGAAGGGGTGACGCCGCAATTAGGTCCTGATGCTACTCCTGTAGGTTGGATTTATCAATATGCCTTGGTAGATGAAAACGGGAAGCATAATCTGGCAGACTTACGTACATTTCAGGATTGGTATTTACGTTATTGGTTAAGAAGCGTTCCTGGTGTGTCTGAAGTAGCTAGCGTGGGTGGTTTTGTCAAGCAATATCAAATCAATTTAGATCCGGTCAAGGTTCTTGCCTACAATCTATCTGTTCCTGACATCATCGAAAAAATACGTATGAGTAATAATGATACCGGCGGGCGGGTGCTCGAACTCTCAGGAGTAGAGTACATGATTCGTGGGCGAGGGTATATTAAGTCAACAGATGACATTGAAAAAATTGCTATAGGTACCAATACAAATGGGACACCGATTTTGCTGCGCGATGTAGCTACTGTGCAGCTTGGCTCAGATATGCGTCGAGGTGTTGTCGAATTAAATGGTCAAGGAGAAACAGTTGGCGGTATTGTCATCATGCGCTTTGGTGAGGATGTGCTACAGGTCATTAGTCACATCAAAGAGAAGTTGAAAGAATTACGGGCAGCCATTCCTGAAGGGATGAAAATCGTCAATGTTTATGATCGCAGCAATCTAATTCGTGAAGCCATCTCCACTGTCAATTGGAATTTGATTGAAGAGTTGGTGGTAGTAGGTTTGCTCATTATTGTGTTTTTAGGGCATTTTCGTTCGGCTTTGATTCCTATTATTACCCTGCCACTTGCCATTTTGATTTCATTTATTCCCATCTATTTCTTAGGTATTGGTCTTAACATTATGTCCATTGGCGGCATTATTGTAGCCATTGGGGATATGGTTGATGCGGCTATCATCATGGTCGATAATGCCCATAAACGTATTGCGGATTGGGAGATGAAAGGGTGCTCTGGCGATCGTACACAAGTGTTGATCGATTCGGCGAAGGAAGTGGGGCCTGCGATTTTTTCCTCTCTTTTGGTCATTGCTATATCTTTCATGCCTGTTTTTACTCTAGAAGCACAAGAAGGGCGACTGTTTTCACCTTTAGCTTATACCAAAAACTTAGCTATCTTTATGAGCGCTTTGCTTGCGATAACTTTGATTCCTATGCTCTTGCCTCTTTTAGTGCGTGGTCGAATCATTCCTGAACAAAAACATCCTATTACCCGTTTTATGCAAAAAATGTACGCTCCAGTGTTAAGATTAGCCTTGAGATATCGAAAATTTGTGATGGGTATTGCCGTGGTAGCTGCTTTGAGCATTATTCCTCTTTATAAACTCATTGGCTCTGAGTTCATGCCTCCTCTTTATGAGGGGACAATTTTATATATGCCCGTCACTTTGCCGGGTATTTCTGTGACCCAAGCGACTTCTTTGTTGCAGGAAATGGATAAGAGATTAAAAACGTTTCCTGAAGTGGCACATGTTTTTGGGAAAACAGGAAGAGCAGAAACCTCCACCGACCCTTCCCCATTTAATATGATGGAAGTGATTGTTGAATTAAAGCCTAAAGAATTTTGGCGCAAAGGAATGACTTATGAAAGCCTGGTTGCCGAGATGGATAAAGCGTTGCAATTTCCTGGAGTGAGTAATGCCTGGACCATGCCCATTAAGGCACGCAACGACATGCTCACCACAGGAATTCGAACAGCAGTTGGGATTAAAATTTTTGGTCCTGACATTAAAAAAATTGAAGCTATAGGCAAAGAAATTGAGATGGTTGCTAAAGGAGTGCTGGGTACAAGTAATGTCTATGCTGAGCGGGTAGCTGGGGGGTATTTTCTTGATTTTCAAATTAATCGCGATCAACTGGCTCGTTATGGTTTAACCATTATGGATGTCAATCGCATTATTGAATCGGCTGTGGGAGGTGAAAACATTGCTACCACGATTGAGGGGCGCGAGCGATATCCTGTTAATGTACGTTATTTACGAGAATTACGTGATGATCCAGACAAAATCAATCGCATTTTAGTCAAAACACCCAGTGGCGCTGAAGTGCCTATTGCTCAATTAGTGACTCTCACTTTCCGTTCAGGACCTGCCATGATTCGCGATGAGAATGCCATGTTAGCAGGTTATGTGTTCATTGATATCAGCGGCCGTGACATTGGTGGCTACGTGGAGGAACTAAAACAAGTGGTTAAGGCCAAAGTCAAATTGCCCCCAGGCTACACACTTGCGTGGTCAGGTCAATATGAATTCATGCAGAGAGTTTATGAGAGACTTAAAATTTTCGTACCACTGACTTTAGTCATTATTTTTGTTTTGTTTTATTTTACCTTTCGTACTATCACAGAGACTTTGATGGTCATGTTGGGTGTGCCGTTTGCCTTATTTGGTGGCTTTTTGCTGCTTTATGTATTGGGATATAACATGAGTATTGCAGTTTGGGTAGGCATGATTGCTCTCGCAGGAGTTGCTGCGGAAACAAGTGCGGTGATGCTTGCTTATCTTGATTCAGATTATAACAAGCAAAAAGAAAAGGGATTACTCAAAACTTTGCCTGATTTAATTCAAATGGTTCAACAGTGTGCGGTGTCACGTATTCGCCCTATGGTGATGGCAGGATTAGCTAACATACTCGGTTTGTTACCGGTGATGTGGGCAACTGGCATTGGTGCGGATGTCATGAAGCGGCTTGCAGCCCCCATGGTGGGTGGTGTTTTTTCAGCACTATTGCTGACCTTAATTGTTATCCCAGTGGTTTATGTAATATGGCGGTGGCAAGCAGATTTGAGAAAACAAACCCATTAGCCAACACTGTTAATATGATCGATTTGTTTGTTAACATCTGTAAACAGCATGTGAATGAAGGTTTACGTGGTAAGTTGCAATAGATGACTGCAAAAGAAAAACAGTTATCTCTTGACTCGTTGCAAGACTTTGAAGCGCAGGTTGGGGAAGAGTTTATAGATAAAGTAAATGGTCAGCGTGGGTTTATTGGTAATGCCAGAACAAGGAAGAAAAAACGCTCTTTTTTGTGACGAATAAGATTATGAATAATGGGAACCTCGATAAACTGGTTTGCCCTGAGTTTTGGGCAAGATGGAAGATTATCCAGAATACGTTACACTTATTTAAAGATAAGGTGGATTTAAAAATATCTCAACCTATATTTTGTTTCATAATGCCAAGGATATCGGCCCATGAATGGATTGGAAAAACAATGTTGTCCCAAAGACGTCATACTGACTCAACAGGAAAAGGCTTCAGAAAGTTTGAGCGTTTGTTGCGCTCCTAGTATTTTAGGTGCTTCAGATAGTTTCTTCTCTTTCTTCCATAAGCTATTTCAAGCCAATCTTGCTAAAATGACATTAGGTATTAGTCCTGCAGCGTTGGGCTCGTCTTACTCCACCTGGCTTTGGCAATTGGCGCAATCTCCAGAGGTCTTATGGGAGCTTGCCCTTTATCCATTCTTGCATGCCAATGACTGCATTAACAATATTATTTGCGTTGAGCGTGCTGCTGATGGTAAAGACGTGCGTTTTAAAAAGGATAGTTGGCAGCCCATGCCTTGGCGTTTACTGGCGGAAGGATTTTTGCAGGTAGAAGATTGGTGGCGACGTGCTACAAATATCCCAGGATTACCCCGGCAGGTGGAGCGAACAGTTTCGTTTTGGGTACGCCAATGTCTTGATTCCGTGTCTCCTTCTAATTTTGTTTGGTCCAATCCCGATTTATTTCATGAAGCCATTCGCACCAACGGGCTTAATCTCCTCAAAGGCAGTCAAATAGCAATGGAAGATTGGTTAGAAAAGCTAACTGGTGCACCACCCACAGGTTCTGAGAATTTTATCCCGGGTAAAGACGTGGCTGTGACAGCAGGACGTGTGGTATTTCAAAATCATTTAATTGAACTCATTCAATATGAAGCCCAGACCAAGACAGTGTACAAAGAACCCATATTGATACTGCCTGCTTGGATTATGAAATACTATATTCTTGATTTATCCCCACATAACTCTTTAGTGAAGTGGCTCGTAAAACAAGGTCACACCGTATTTATCATTTCATGGCGTAATCCAGATAAAGAGGACTGTGATTTGGGAATGGACGATTATTATCGTCTTGGTGCCATGGCGGCCATTGATATGGTCTCTACCATTCTACCAGAAACTAAAATCAATCTGATGGGCTATTGTTTAGGCGGTACCTTGGCCATGATTACGGCGTCTATGATGGGAAGATATGAGGATGAACGTTTAAATTGCCTCACGCTACTTGCGGCCCAAGGGGATTTTAGTGAAGCTGGCGAATTAATGCTCTTTGTGAATGAAAGTCAGGTGGATTTCCTTAAAAGTATGATGTGGGAACAAGGTTATCTGGACACTAAGCAAATGGCTGGTTCTTTCCAGATGCTGCGGGCATATGACTTAATCTGGTCTAAAATGGTGCAAGACTATATGCATGGCATGCGTCGTGGGATGATTGATTTAACAGCCTGGAATGCTGATGCCACAAGGATGCCTTATAAAATGCACAGTGAATACCTTGAAAAATTGTTCTTAAACAATGATTTTGCCGAGGGGCGGTATATGGTGGAAGGAAAATCCGTGGCAGCTGAAAATATTCAGTGTCCTATTTTTGCTGTAAGTACTAAAAAAGACCATGTAGCACCTTGGCAGTCGGTATATAAAATTCATCTTATGACAGAGGAGAATGTGACTTTTGTCCTTACAGGTGGCGGGCATAACGCAGGTATCATTAGTGAGCCAGGTCATTCTGGTCATGCTTACCATGTTCATGAGCGCAAGAAAGGCGATGCTTACTTAAATCCCACGAATTGGCTTGAAATTGCAGAAAAACGAGAAGGCTCTTGGTGGCGAGAATGGCATGATTGGTTAGTGCAACAGTCAACCAAAAAACGCATTCTACCACCTGTATTGAATACATCACTTCCGTCAGCTCCTGGAACCTATGTGTTGCAGAAATAGAAGTGAATGGGTATGGCTAAGAAATTCTTGAAGAGCGTGATCTTTAATGACTGGCAGTAGGTAGTCAATGAACTTTACGCAAAACTCTGGTGTAAAATGATATCAATTTATTGGCTGCCATGTCTGGTAATATGGATCTAGCTCACATGGATTCTACGTTTGAAGGATGAATATTTTAAAGTCTCAGCAATTCAGAACTTGAGTTTACTGCAACAGCAATTGAAGAGGCATTTCTATTTTTGAATGAATTTGATTTTGCGCAAAATTCATCTCTATTTGGTCACAGTAATGGCATATGCTGGGTCAGGGGAAATGTCAATATGTACTAAAGATTAAGCGCAAAACTCAAGCCGTGACTAAAGAACCACATGTATTACGAGATATTTTTTTGAAGAAAACTACAAATGGCACAAAGCATTACAAAGACTATACTTAATGTTATTAGATAAATAATAACCCCCAAATTCCGATGATAATAAGAGCAATATTTTTTTATAAAACACTTATCAATTTTAATCAAAAGGTAACAGGAGTTTTACGATGCTTGGTCATGGAGGATTGAAGAAAGTTATTGCTTTAATGTTATCCGTAGGCTCAATATTTATTTTGGCTGCTTGTACTATATCATCAAACGCGGATAATGTTTTACAGGCTGATGGACAATCAGCTTCACACGAACATCAAAAACATAAAGGGCATGGGGGATATGGGGGTGGTGTTGGAGGACGTTAGAAGCAACTGGGAATCAGTTTATTTTTCTTTAAGCTAATTTTCAAAAATTTGCTTAAAATATATCCAGTTATATTATGGATGCTGATATTTTAAAATTTAAAAAAGAATAATTTTAGTTAACTGGGCATTTGATGGAAGGAACCTATGGAGCATAGTGGGTATGATAACAATGGCAAATTATCTATAATGGGAATAATTTGTTTGATTATTTTTTTAGTTCTCTTTTTCTTTAGTGTCTTTATCATGCCTTTTTTAATCTGGGAATTACATTATAATGTTCCTGACTTTGTTAGCAATATGATAGCATACCTTGAAGATACCTATTATTATTCTTCGTCTGTAAGTAAGACTCTTGTCTGGTTGACTTTTTTTATACCTTGCTTGATTACCGGGTATTTTTCTTATTACATTTCTCGCTCTATTGATAAGAAAAATTTGCTGAAAGACGCAAACATTGATGAAGAACAATCAAAAGAAATTTCTTCGGTAACTAATGAACATATTAAGGAGTCAGCAAGTTTAGGATTTAAAATTCTTATTCTAATGGCGGCTATTATTTTAATCATTTTCTTATTACAAGAATTCGTTAAATTCACATCATAACTTGAAGTACCTCTGTGTTTTCTGCAGAGTTAGAGAAAGTGTGAGCTTTAAAAATTCTTAAGGTAAAAATTTTCCTCAAACAGTTGGTAAATTGATGCTATATATTTTGACTTGGATTTTTTATGAAAAAAAGCATAGAACGCTCTTCTGATACCCTTTTAGAGATCGCAAGTCATCAGGAGTTAAAGGGGGAAGTTACTTATCAACGTATTTTGCAAGTGCTTGGAGAGCGTGCCTTTGGAATTGTGCTTTTATTTTTTGCGTTGCCTAGTGCGCTGCCTTTTTCATTTATTCCTGGTATCTCCCTGATTTTTAGTGTTCCAATATTATTATTTGCATTTCAAATGGTTTTTGCCAGAAAAACAATGTGGCTACCAAAAATTATTGCGGAACGAACCATTCACCAGGAAACAATGGCCAAGTTTATACATAATACCGTTCCTTACTTAATTAAAATTGAATATTTTTTAAAACCCAGATGGTTGTTTATGACTTCCCGCTTTATGGAAATAATCCATGGGATTGTTATTTTCTTCCTTGCCCTATTATTGATGTTACCAATTCCATTTAGTAATTTTATTTTTGCTACGTTGTTAATTATTTTTAGCTTGGGATTAATAGAAAAAGATGGATTATTTCTCATTATTGGGTATCTAGGGGTTGTGATTTATGCAAACTTTGTCTATCTGTTTGTCTTGACGGCGGTGAAGCATTTGTTTGGTTGATTGAAAGCTTGTGTTACTAACCATTAGAGTTCACTTTTTTCATTATAGTTGAATTAACCATATGTAAATAAATAAAAAATTCCACTTTAATCACTCGGAATAACTTTGATGCAGTAATTTTTCAGGTTCTCACATAACCGAATTAAGATGCCTTGCTATCCTGGAGTCTCAGCATATAATGGAATGCCTGGCTAACATCAAGTATTAACGGAATAAGATGATATGGGTAGATGGTCTTTGTTTTTTGCAGCAAATCGAAATAGTAAACCCCATAAAATAGTTGAGGAAGCTTATGTTTTCGCTGGTAGTTCTTTTTTCTTTCAATGCAACCCATATTTAGCTGAGCGCAAGCGCACAAATAATCATTAAACTATTGAAAAACAATGGATATTATTAAAAATAATATGACTTATGAAAACAATTAATTGTACATAAACAAATCATAATGATTAAATATATGCATTGGGTGGTTTTGCGAGGAAATAATCATGACTACGTCGGTGTCTTTTGATGAAACTTCAAAAAGAAATGAAGGTAGGGTAAAGAACATCGTTTATCTGGATTTCGATGGAACAATAACTGGTGCACATGGCAAAGAAGTGATTAGTTCCCCCCTGTGTGAAGCTTTGAGTACTAAAGCGACTTTTGATGAAAGGATGCGCTATAAAAATGAGTATGATGCATCTGACAATAAGATTAAAATAACAGAAAATGCCAAGAATTTTCTACAAGATGTCAATAAATTACATCCACAGGTAAAAATTGTAATAATCAGCCGTAATCATGAAAATTATATTAAAGCTCTTTTAGAATTCGAAAATATTGATCATCGAAATATTATTATTTATCCTCGCGGCGTAGGAAATACAATAGGGCCAGGGGAAGACAAGTACAAAGCAGTGGTATCACACGAAGAAAAACCTGAATGTTTACCAGGATTTCGTTTGATTTGTGATGATGACGAGGTAGATGGGGAGGAGATGTGTAATGGGCTTATACATACTGGACGCTCCCAACTTGTAAAATTCCATAACGAAAAGCCAGGCCAATTTAAATGGGGTGAATATTTTAAGGAAATATTAACTAATTGCGATATTGCTGTAAAAGAATACCTGAACGGAAAAATAGGTTCACGCTTCCATCTTTTTACAGCAAAGGTAGATGAAAAAACAGGTGACCAATCTTTTAAAGATAGATACAGTCAAGTAAAAGGAGATATATTAAAACGCGCAATAATTAATAATTTAAAAAATGATATAGAAAAAATAGATAATTTAGATGATTTAAAAGACTTTATAAAGAAATTTAAACAAAGCTCCGAATATATGACCCTTAGCAAAGCCCAAGGGTTATTTACTAAAGTTACTGGCATAAAAACTGATTCGCAACGGGCAGTAGAAGAGATTTTTAGCAAGGCACTCAAAGATTTACAATCACCCAAGCTTGCAATGAGGTAGCTCAAATTTGATTGGGCAGTTGCCATTTATCAGCTGACTGCCTCATCAAATTCAATTTAAATTTTTCAATTTGGCGAAGACTGTAGCAGTACAAGTTGTTCTCATAGCCATGTCCCTGTTCTACCAGCATTGTTTAAATAACTGTGTTTTGTTTGTCTTGACAGCGGTGCGGCATTTTATTGGTTGATAGAAAGCTTATGTTACTAACCATTAAGCTTCATCACTTTAGCAAGATTTCCAGTTGTTTGGATCCAAGTGGTTAAGCTCATCAGTACATAGGCTTATATAGGTTCTTTTTTCGGTTTTATTGAAAATGGGTTTGGAGTAGTGTAAGTGTTTTCTTGTGGAGTTATTCCCGCTTCAGTAAAGTCTTTTTCTTTTTTGGGTGATGCTAAATTAGGTTTCATAAAAATTTCATTTTCAATTCTTCTCAAACCAGTTCTCATCTGCTCATTATCCGGATCCTTTTTTAGGTCAAACTCTAATTGCATACGAATCTCTGATAATGAACCTTTATACAAACGCCCATTACCACAAGATAGACAAGCATCCTCTTTTGAGTTGGATGGGATAAAAAAAGGTTTACCACTCTTGGCTATCGTTTCCAAATCTTCATAAGCAATAAAAGTATTATTACCGCTGGTTGCAAGATTTATAAGTCTTTTTCTTTCTTTCTCTTCTTCCTCTTCAGAGCGAGGTGTTTCTTTGTATCTATCTAATATCTGTAGTCGGCGTAAATTTTCTTCAGAAACCTGAGAGTCATGGGTTGGTTTCTCTGTTTTTTCATTCTTCATTTTATGGTTCTGCATGGGATCGATTTGGTACTGTACGCACCTTTGTCGCATTTGATCGATAGCAGCCCATTCGGCCGGGGTTCGTAGTATAGGTAGGTCTCCATGTCCTTCTTGTTGAGCTTTCTGAAGGTCATCGAGGAATTCACGAAGAGTATGTGCGTCTTTTTCGGCTGAGAGTGCTGTCCTGTCGGCAGGTTTTCTTCTTGCTCGTTGTTCGCAAGCATGTAACATACTACTGAATTCCCGGATATAATCAGCCACTGTACTTCTGAGAAATTTGTCTTCCTGTACTTTATCTTCTTCTAATTTTTTCTTAGCTTGCTCTTCTTCTCTGGACATTGTGATTACCATAAATTATTTGAACATCAATTCACTGTGGAATTGAAAATAATCTTATCTTATAAAATTAATGATAGTATATTTTTCTGGAGTTACTTATCTCTCTGAGTTTTCCAATAAAATTCATGCATTTTTTAGCAACAAGAGCATTTGTAGATGATACTTCATTTATTTCATCAGGCGTTTTAATTGAATACTTGTTTGTTAGATGATGAAAGGGACAGATTTTTTCCTTTGCATTAATGCAAGTAACCGCTTCATTTGATTCTCCTTATTAAACATGTAATTATCCACATTTTTATAGATGGTTATGAAAACGATGCGTTTATTCAAAGGGATTCTTTTTACATTTTGCGGGATTATTTTTTGCTTTAATTCCCATGCTGCTCTGGAGCATGAGAAGCTGGTTAATTATATTGCTTTGGGTGAATTTTCCAGGGAAACAGCAGAAATCGCTTTAAAAAAAATGCCGCCATTAGACACCCTTACAGTACATTATGATCTGCAATTATATAAAATTAATTATAAAACCCAGTCACCAGATGGAAATCTGACTATTGCCTCAGGATTAGTTGCAATGCCAATTCATCCTGTGGGGCAAGTGGGAATTATTAGCTATCAGCATGGCACCCGATTTGAACGCAATGATGTACCTTCCAGAAATAATGAAAAAAACTATATATACCTTGCTGCCTATGGTAATAGTGCAGGTTATATGACGGTGATGCCAGATTATCTTGGTCTGGGAGATAATGAATTAACACTCCACCCTTATGTTCAGGCAGAAACTCTTGCCAGCAGTAGCATTGATATGTTGTTTGCTGCTAAGGAGTTAGCCAACAGGCTTCATTACCCAATAAGCGATAAATTATATCTGGCAGGTTATTCAGAAGGCGGATTCTCAACTATTGTAATGTTTGAAATGCTGGCAAAAGAGTATCCTGATTTACCTGTCTCTGCGGTTGCCCCAGGTTCAGCTCCTTATGGCTGGGAAGAAACCATGCATTTTGTGATGTTGGAACCAGGACCTCGTGCTACAGCCTATTTGGCCTATTTCTTTTATTCTCTGCAAACTTATAAGAGTTATTGGTCTGGTTTTGACGAAATTTTTGCTCCTCCTTACAATACTCTTATCCCGGAATTGATGGATGGATATCATGCTGTTGACGAAATTCTTCAAGCCTTACCACAAGATCCGCTGCTTATTTTTCAGCCAAAATTCTCTAATGGAATTATTAGTAAGACAGATAGAAATACCGAGATTTTAAAAATTAATTTTAACCACTATGATTTTAAACCTACAGCTCCTTTGTTATTGGTTGGCACTAAAGGTGATCGTGATGTACCTTATGCAGGAGCTGAAATGGCATATCATTCCTTTAGGAAATATAGTGATTTTGTGTGGATAAAATCCGTCAGTGACGCATTGGATCATGTGCAAGCTCATCCCTTTGTACTCAAAGAACAGGTGGATTTTTTTAAACAATTTGAGCGTCAAGAAGCAATGAATAAATAATGTCATTTTATGAAACTCAGCAATCACAGTTTTGATGTAGCGGTCAAGCTAAATGAAAATGGTTTATGAATGATCTTAGGCAGCCGGCTATAGAACCAGGGTGTTCTTGTTGAACTGTTTGAGATTGATCCATAGTTGCGTCATAAATTCGCTTATAACTTAATGCAGCAAAAACCCCATTGAGTTGGTTAGCAATTTTTAGCGCATTTAATAAATCAGTTTCGTCATGCAGGCCCAACCAAGGAGTAATACATTGCCGTTGCAATATTTCATATATTTTGTCGGACTGTTTTATTGGGTAAAAGAAAGTTATGTTCCACAAACAGCCATTCAGAGAAAAAAATGGATGAGTGATAACGGTTTCTCCCCAGTCAATGATGCTTACATTTCCCGTCTTTTGATTGAGAATCATGTTATTTTCATGAAAATCACAATGATTAATTGTTTCTGGAATTTGGTATTTGGAGAGTGATTCACATAAATTAAAGCAAATTTCGTGTGCTTTGTTCAGGAGGGTAATCTCATTTTTTGATAGTCCATCACTTGATAAAAGCTCTTCTTGTTGTATCAGTTGGTCATATAGTGATGAAAATTTTTCAAGCCGCCAATCAGGAAGACCCAATTCCATAAGTTGTGGGAGTTGATTCTCTACTAACCGTTGAATTTTAGTGTAATTAAGAATACCTGCTTTAAGCATTTCCAAATCAATATTTTCTTTAAACAGATTCCGTAAAGTTTCATCGCCACAAGACAGCATCAAAAAGCAATTTAAGTGTTTATTTTCTGCAATGATTTGGGGAATGTTGTGACATCGTTGTTCCTTAATATAGGTTAATGTTTGGGGTTCCAGGTACAACATTTCCGGTGTTTGCTTCAGATAATAAACGTTGCTTTCGGAAGAGGTGATTCTATGCACTGTTGAATAAGCGGTTTCAATAATTTTCTGTTGATCAATGATTTTAAATTCATCGTTTAATGCCAGATGCTCAAGAGCCCATTTTAAGGCGAGTTCATTTTTTATTTGCTTTTGATTCACAGTTTGCTCATGACTAATAATCTTTAATATGAATTTAATGTATAAAATAGTTTAAGTCCAAACATCATGCCTGTCTTTTGCTTTGGGTATGAATATTAATTCCGATGGAAACGTAGATTTCTGATAATAGGGGTACGCTTGCTACACTATAAGTAAGTGTTATCAATGTGGGCATGAACAGTGAATGTGGAGTATGACATGACAAAACTAATCAGCGTTGTATTTTATCTGTTTATAATTCCAAACGTGATGGCCTATACCCCTCAATTTAACAAATCAGAGCAGCTTAAGAAGCTGACTCCATTGCAATATCAGGTAACCCAAAATGGAGCAACGGAAAAATCATTTGATAATGCATACTGGAACAATAAAGAGGAAGGTATTTATGTTGATATAGTATCAGGAGAACCTTTGTTTAGTTCTAATGATAAATACGATTCAGGAACGGGTTGGCCCAGTTTTACAAAGCCAATCGATACATCCTATTTGGTTTTCCATACTGACAGAAGCTATTTTTTTATTGTGCGTACTGAAGTTCGCTCTAAATACGCTAACTCTCATTTAGGCCATGTCTTTAAAGACGGGCCAGAACCAACCGGGTTGCGATATTGCATGAATTCAGCTGCCTTGAAATTTATTCCAAAAAAAGAAATGGAACAAGCTGGGTATGGAGAGTACCTTTATCTGTTCAATAAAAAATAAACTGCCTTTGTTTTTCCAGCAAGTTAGCCTATGGAGTTCATTGAGCTCAAATCAATGTAGGAATAGAAATGAGCTGAACTTGCCTTATGTTCCTAAGATTATAGTTTGGCCGAGGTTATACTTAATGATCCAAGTTCCATGTCAATTAATCCAAGGTCAATTGCATTAATGAGATTTATCAGCAATTGACTGGCTCTTTGATTCTTATTGAGGAAAGCCCATTTATTCTCAGACAAATGTCTGGATTCTGTGCGGTAGTAATCTGAGAAATAACCATTACCTACGTTTTCTTGCTTGATGCGTAAAAGAGCATATTTTTGAATCAGCGGATGATCAATTTTCGCTTCTTTCTGACAAAAATCACGAAATGAAATGAACCTCTTATCCTGATAATTTTCTATGTAGTCTTTCTGTATCATTTCATAGAGAGAAGAATGTCCAGTATCAAGTTTCGAATCCTCCTGCAGGGAACGTAATATTCTTGTCAGCATCTCGTTGTATTGTCCCGGACTTGCTTTTTGCAGGGAATTTTTTCCTTCAACTAAATCCGTTTCACTCAACTCAACAGAATTCATCATGAATTGAATGCATTCCATTGCTTCTTCGTAGTAAATAGTGGTGCCATAACTGGAGCAAGCCAGTCGGAATGCTTGTACAGTCGGTTGAGCTCCCATTCTGTATAAGCGTAAAGCCAAATCTTCATGGCCTAGCCTTAATAAAAATTCAGCCGGCTGCATCGCCTCGAATTCAAAATTATCTTGATTATTGATAATCAATAATTGTTTATCGCGAGGAACTATATTTTCAATATAACTCATGAAGTCATGCAGTAAGTGGATAATTTCAGGATCCCCCAAACTGGCTGCTATCAAGCTTTTGAGAGGGTTGTTGCCAGATTTTGGATGTATTAAATTGAGGTAGGGGGATTGATCCATGGCGGTAAAATCAACTCCCTTTATCATTAACTCTCTAAACAAGGCAACCATTTGAGCAGAAGAAAAATTTAATTCATTGGTAGCAATGATATTTGCCAGTGTTGTTGTCAATTCGTTATTTTGATCCCCATCGGTTGGATAACCGTATTCTCTTTTTGTTGCTAAAGGTGTCCAGTGAGGGGGGGTACGCTCATCACCTTCGATTGTTATATGGCTTTTAACCATAATTCTTTGATTTAAATATTTGGGACTGTGACTGCGAATGCAGGATATTAGGAGGTGATATTTCTCGTCTTTTTCAATTGATGCGTTTAACAGGTCTAACAATTCGCTATCTTTAATGATTAACGGGTCGTCTACCAATATTTGATGTGAGGCGGCCTTATTATCAGGATGAAAAAAACTTGGAATCTTTTCTCCCATTTTATTATTTCGCATAGTTAAGAACCTCTTTCAAAAAATTTAAAAGCGACAGCTAATGTAACAAAAGCTTCGAACCCATGTTTGTTTGTAACAATCAACAACTGTGTTTTTATTCCTATTTTAGGCATGATGCTTTTATCTTGATTAGATTGTTTATATTAGTCAAGAAGATTTTTGCTTGGCCAAAGTTTTTAAGTAAATCTCTTTAATTTTGATAAGTCAAAGAAATGTAGGCTATTTCATCTGATTTGGGTTTTCATTCAGTTGAAAATAAAATTAAGGCAGTCAGTGCGAAAACCATACCTAATCCTTGTTTTAAACTTAATTCTTGTTTGAGAAAAATCATGCAGAATATTAAAGTAATCATGGGATACATAGAGGTGACCAAAACTACCGGCATGGTGGGGCCATTACGTAATGCCAAAATAAAAAAAATACAGGCAATTCCATTAGCCAAACCATTTAGCAAACCGTAAGTACTCCCTTTGACAGAAAGTTCAGGCTTGAAACCCAATAAAATCAAAGCAATAATCCCGGAAATTAAAACTCCTATACTTGAATAAAAAGTAATAGACAGGGGATTAATGAAATCTGAGGCTCTTGTTCCCCAATACCCCCAAGCGCCATACAGAATTAATGCGGCCAAAGATGGAAAGTACCAAGCGCTAAAATTCATAATTTTATCTTATCAAGCAATTTGTTTGAGGTTTGCTCAGGATAACTGTTCATTAGTGAAAATAATACTGTTTGTTACTAAATTTTATTTATTATCATGATGAGCTGTGGTTTATAAAAACGCTCATTACTGATGTAGTTTATTTTTCTGAATAAATAATAACCACAAAACCCATGAATGGACGTTTATGGATTGAAAAGGGAATCTGGTTCAGATTTTACGGGATAATAATCTTCAATTAGAGTGAGTTCTCCTAATTTAGAAATTTTTACTTCTTCTGTATCATTTTGATAATCATCAATATAATCATGGAGTAAACTGGAAATATGTGATACCAAACGATGAGAAGACATGATGGAAAGGTGACCGTGGCGATCTAAAATATGTAGCGACTCTGGGTACTTATCAACGTAGTCTTTTATATACCCTGATTCTCCAGGTACAATCGCATCTTCTTTTGCAATAAAAAAATGGTACGCACTAACGGAGTGTTCTACTATCTCTTGTTTAAGTTGTGCAAGAAATTCACTATTAATCTCCATTTCTCTAATAGAATCAGAAAACCATGACAATGGTTTTACAGCAAGGTAAGAACCATTAAACGGGGTGCCCATTGTAATTACTAACGGTACATCAATGGAGGCTTCTTTTGCTAAAAACTCTGCAAAATAAGAAGCAACTAGCCCTCCTCTGGAGTGCGCCATTAAAATGACTCGCTGATGCTGATTAACTTTTATTTTATTTTTGAGTTGTTCAGCAAAAAATTTGATACTTTTTCCCTGGTAACGCTGATCAAAGGCTAGTAAATTCAGAGAGCAAATTTCATCAGGAAGACCGGTATCGATCAAACGTTCAGCAACACGCTTAAATGCCGCTGGTTGATCAGCTGTACCATGGATAAAATAGATTGCCGTCCCTGTGTTGTTGTCTTCTTCGTTTTTGTAATTAGGATTTTGATAGGATTGATCGCCAGCAGGAGAAGTTAACCAATAATAAGTATGAGCAAATATACCCGTGGTGGAAATGGGTTGTTTGGCTTTTGCAGTATTAAGAACGCGCTTCAACATAGTTAAATTCCTTTTTTATTGTGGAGCGTCGAGTTCCGAAAGTCGGATACTGTCAATAATTTCTCAATAATATAGCTTAATATGAGTCAATTATAAACTGTGCTTTAAAGAGTTATCGGGGGCAGTTATTGTCAATGAATTATGAATGAATTGCGATTTGGTTAACGTCTCTATTGGTTTTTTGTAATTGGTGCCTTACTGGTCAAAAGCAGAGAGCTCTTAAGGTAGTAGAGTATCTTTAAAGACTAAAGGACGCTTTGTAAGAGTTTTCAAGTGGTTCTGTCAGGAGATGAGAAATAGCACGTCGATTTAGATCTCTGTCTCTTCTGTATTTTAAACTAACTTCGGGTCTTTCCAGCGATTTACTGAGGTATTTTTTTAAATCAGTGCTAAATTTCTCGAACAAGGATTTATCACTTGTCAATAAACCTTTTATTTGGCGTTCTAAAGCTAAGGCAAACCATGGAGTAGTGTGGGGAATGATTGCTTCTATAATTTGTTGCAGTCTTTCTTTGTCAGCGCTGCTGTCTTTCTTAATTTGAGTAATGATTACTGCAAAGTCGGCATGTCTTTCGAGAGTGGCATTAGAAATGATTATTTCAAATTGTCTGGGGGATAATACTTTGGCAGCCATTTTACAATAAGGTTCTTGAGTGTTTCTAAAAATATCCCAAAACTTGTTGTCTTTTATGGAACTTTTTAATTGAGATTCCGATAAATTTTCTAAAATAATTTTCAGGCGATTTTTTCTGTTCTCTATGAAAGATCTATGATTTATTGTCTTGGATTCAATCATCCAAAAGTGTTTCAGCATATCCTTATAATCGGGTGAAGAGGCTTTTTCTATAATCATTTTAATTCTGTGATCTGGTAAGCTGTTTAAATCATCAATTATTTTTTTCTCATTGATGAGGTAGGTTGTTGCATTCAGTTCACGCAGGAATGCCTCAAAGGCTTCATCGGTCCAATCTTCTTTTGCTACAGGGATATTGGTATATATTGGTTTGGAGACAGCAGGTACAGAAGCCCATTTTGAAAGGGGTGGTTTGCTGTGGGTTGTATTGGATGGGAGGGCAGGTAGGGACTGGTAACGTTTTATATAGGTTTGAGTATTCATACCAATATGGTGTTCAGCTAATTTCGCAAGTTCAATCTTAAAAGAAGCGGAATGAGGTAAATGGGCAATCTGATCGATCAGGGCTATTTTAATTTTTGTAGTGGCATAAGGCATAACAGAAGCAAGTTTGCCTAACAAATAAGCGCTTGGTTTCAGTTTTTTTATCATTAAATTCAGAATGTCATGTCTTTTGCTATCTGAAGCAAACAATGCCAATTGTTTACGTTTTAATGTGTTAGCTGCAGTCTCAATGTAGTAGTCTTTATTTAAAAGGCTTAAAAAATCAGACGAATCAAAAGAAGCCTTTAACTGTTCTTCTGAAAGGGCTTCAAGCATCACTGCAAACTTATCTTTTCTATTTTCTCTTTTTGAAGGCTCAAATTCAAAACCATTAAAATAACGCCATAAATAATCCAGGTCACTTGAGCCAAATTTCCCTTTTTCTTTAGTTGGACTAAGTTTACTGACAAATAATTGAATGTCTTTATAAGTCATCTGGTCCAGTCTACTCCAAAATTCATGTTTTAATAATTCTGAGTTTTTCATTATCTCAATTAATTTTTCAATATATTCTTCCCCTACCGTAGATGAGCTCTCATTCTCATCTTTTGGGCTAGCCATTGCCTCGTCTTGTGCTATGAGCTCATTGATTTTTGCCATAAAAGCCATAAGTTCTTCAGAATTGTTGAAATCATGGGATTCAACAGCTTTAAATTGTTTTGTTTCTGATTTCTCTTCAGATTTTGTGAAAAATACATTCTGCTTATGAGTAGTATTGGGTTTGATAGTTGGTTTCGTGTTGGTTGAAATAGACGGTTCTTCTGATTCTCTTTCTAATAATGATTTTTGGGGAGTTATTTCTTGTATCTTCTGGGTCGCTTTTGTTAATCTTCTTCTGACTGTAATGATTTCAATTGAACCTGTAAGGCCAGTTTTCGTTCTATTAAATACAAAATCAAAAAGATTTTTTCGAGAAATCGCACCAGTAAGTAAACCAGCAATCGCTCTAAAACAAAATAACGAAAAGGTAAAGATAAACCTTACGCTACCAACCAAGTCAATAGTGATAGGGGCATATTGAGGTTGACGAATTCTTAAATGGTGATCTTCAAATTGAGCAGGCTGGGTTCTTTTTTTTTGATTTGAGGAATGTTGGCGAGACAGTTTTAAAAAATATTTCATTATATTAACTAATATCCGTATGGTTAAATTTAATGTAAAAGTAATGGCTTATTCTATTAACTGAACTATACTGAGAATTCGTTAATAGAATTGACCTCGTACACCACATGTATATTGATAGATTAATACTAAAACATCAAGCAAACTTCTCAATGGCCTATTTTAGAGAGCTATTTTAAAGGTAACATGGTCTTTTTTTTGTATAAAATGCAGCCTCAAACCAATTACTTAATGGTGATTATTTTTTAGGTTTTCTTTGTGATTTTGGCTTGCTATTTTCACCAATGGTTATTCCAGGATGTTTTTTTGCAAACTCTTTGGTGACATATCGGCCGGTTCCTGCATCTCTATATTTTGTCATTTTAAACTCCATTTTTATATGTGCCAATTGAAGTATAGCAAATACAATTAGCAAGAGTGGTTTTGGTGAAAAGAGGCTGTTCTGTTTGCTCATTCCATACTTGTATGTAAACTAAAGCGCTTAATGGATATAAGGGATTAGACATGGTCAGATTTTTCAAAGACAGGGAAATTGAAATCAAAGATTCAGCAGGTGAGTATTACAAAAAACTATGTAATGCTCTGAAAACAACTATGTCAGTGTGCATCGCCAGCACTTCTGCATTAGTTATTAATGAACTAAGCGCAAAAATCAATAAAGATAGAATGACTCAATATGAGGAAAATAGCTCTATCGCTATTCATGGTATCGGTGAGATAAGAGTTTTCCTGCTCAGGATATTTAAACATCTTGAGGACAACAAGATTGATTTTCTGGATGGGAGGGCGGCAATAAAAAATACCATGTCAAAGGGGATGGCAGGAAATTGTGAACACCAGGCTTTTTATCTTGCTGCATTGCTGAGACAACAAAATATACCTGCGCTTATTTATGATATTGAAGACATTAATCATACTGTAGTTATCTCTGAAAATTATCTCCTTGATCCATGGATAGGTGAGATTTATATGCTTGCCCATACGGATCTCAGACCGTTTTACGGGTCGTCACTAAATATGAAAGCTTCATGGCTAAATCGATTATTAAGTAATAAAAAGTTCAGCTACCCTGATGAACTCACTCTCCAAACATTAAAAGAATATTTTGTACAACTAGAAGATCAAAACAAAATCGGACTTAACATTTTAGATAATAAAATAGGTATAGGCCATCAAATACCTTGCGAGCTATCTTATTAAAAAGGGATTGGTGTTGAGCGTTCCAGTCAAACTGGAGATGTCGGGCGAGGCGCCCGACATTTACAACAGTTAGTAATACAGGTTGGGTTTAATGTGAGTGTCCATGAGTATGCTCGCCTGTATTTTCCTGCTCAGGTTCATGGCCTTGATTCTCAGGTACCAGGAGTATGTTAAAAAATAATAATGTCATTTGTTGTTGGTTATTATTATTCATGGGTGGTATCAAGGAAAACATCAGGAGTGGGAGAGGAATTGGTATTGCATTATCCTGTTGTTGAGCAGGGTTATCTCCATGATGCCCATGGATGAATAGGGGTTGATAAAAAAAGAAATGAGGGTTTTGCCCTGCATGAGCAAATTGATCCTGTAGTACCTCTCGTGCCCAGTTTTCAGTTAACTCTCTCTTAACGGAGTCACTAAATTGCTTGGGTTCAGTCTTATCGGGATCAACTGCAAATAGTTCTATTACCTGATCTTTGCTTATGGGTTGATTCGTTAACTTATCCTCTTCAAAAAGGAGCTTGTTACTTGAATGATCAATCAATGATTTGGCAGGAATAGGCCAATATTTCTCCGCGTGAGTAGTTGGATCACTGGGGAGGTGCTCCAATCCTGATGAAATTGCTTTAATACTGAATTTATTATCACCAATCTTAACTAAGTAAACGATCGTGTTTTCATCCAGTACAGTATCTTCTTGCATAATAGGATCAAAATAAGTTGGCATAATAATAGTCCTTTAGCTGTTATTTAAACTCAATAGTAACTTATAGGATCAAATTGGCTTTTGCAATACTTTTGATTCATTATTTGATCATGTGAAAACAATAATTGCTTGAAACCAGGAGAAAAAGTTATGTGCAAAATGAATGTTTTTGAAAGACTATTAATTATTCTTTGAGTATCGAAAATAAGTATTAATCGAGTTTTTTGGAAACCTGTTAACTAAGGCAAGATTTTACAGTTTATCTATGTCAATCGCATTAAACTCATTTGAATAACAGATATTAATCTTTTAGTAACTCTATTGACATCAATTGCCCCTCAGACAAAGGTTTTCCCTGTGTCCCAGCGCAAGAATCTATGGTTAAACTTTTTCCTGCTGTTGCAATACAATAATACATGTATCCTGTTTTATCTACCATCAATATGGGTACTTTTTCTTTAGAATTTTTTTCAGGATTTTTAAATTTTATGCGTATTTGCAAATTTTGTAAGGCGGGTATTTTATCTGCTTCTGTCTCAACACATGGGACATATTTTCTAAGATCAGTGGTTTTATCATAACATTCCTCTAATACCTTAATAGCAGTATTCATAACTTGATTAGCCATTAAAAACTTATAGGGGAAGATAATCAAATAAGAAGTAAGGATTAGTCTTAATATCATTATAATTAACCTCTATGATACTCCATATAGGTTAATTATAATACAACATTTGTAAAATGTTTGTTATTTTACCTTGGTTTGCTAATCATAGGTTTTATAGATGGTTGAAATTGCCATTAACACGTTCATTAATGCCATTACCCCCAAAGTAGAGGATGGATTGTCAACGCATACTAAACTCATGACCTATGAAAGTAACCAATTATCAGCTGAATTTATTTCAGGAAATCATGGCTGGCTTTCTGATAGGTATTCAAAAAATTATCCTGGACAACTACGGCTTTGTTATTGACAGCTTCTATTGTTTCTAGCTTGTTAAGCACACCAGTTTTAAATTTCCAACCTTTAGGAAGTTGAAGTTTATCACCTAGTTGTTTGAGGTTATCCATTATTTGCGGATATTTTTGAACACTATAGGATTGCATGACAAAAACTTGCCCAGTGGGATCAATCAATTCAAAGACAGGTTTTCCTTCTTGATAGATCCATGTTGTTTTACGGTCCACGATATGAGATTGATAAGGTTTATTTTTAAATAAATCTATTAAACTAAGATGTAAAATACCTGCTTCCCGCATTGGAATTCCACTAATTGTTTTGATAGCAGGATTTATCAAAGAAGTGTTTTTGAATCCGTCAATTACCCAATATCGAGGACCATTGAGATGGACAAAAGAAGCCCCTGTTTCCTTTTTTACTGCAGGCATAGAAACTTTACTCCATAATTGTTCTGGGCAATCATTTAGTCCCCAAGTATTATAAACAGCATAACTTGAGATGGTTTTTGATAGGATGATTTCACAATATCTTTTGCCACGCATATTGGATGTCTTGGCGCCATAAGAGAGCAAGGGAACAAAGAACAAAATGAATAAAAATAAAGAAATCCCAATAGAAAAGGGATGAGAAAATTTTAGATTGCGCACGACCATCTCCTTGTCATTAGTGATACCCACCTACATTTTAATTTATAACTCATTGAATAAAAAATATTTTTTATTGAAATTCATTCTACAACACTTTCAAATAGTAATTGAATTAAAAAATTAAATTCATTAACTCTTTCAAGAACTTATCTCTTAAGCCATCAAGCTTTGCCAGTTGTTTGTCCACTTGTTCTTTTTGCCCTGTCCGAATTAGCTGAATTATTGTATTTCCCACCTCATGTTCTTTGTGATGCAAATCACACACTTTTTTAAATCGTTTGCTTTCTTTGATTGTTTGTTGATTTTCAATAAGCCACTGTTCTATTGGACATACTTCAAGTGATAATTCAGGTTTAGGGGATTGATTATTCTCTAAATAAAGTCTGATTGATTGGTAATGTAGATAGTGTTTTATGGAGATTTTTACCAGATTAGATAGTTCTGCTTGTGAAAATCTGGTTTCTCTCCATTCTGGGCCAAGATGCCAGTTTTTTATCCATATAATTAATTTTGCAGGAGGGATAGGTTTGGCAATGGCGTATCCCTGGATTAGATGGCAACCAAGTAATTCTAATAGTTTCCCATGTGCTACTGTTTCAACTCCTTCAGCAATCAGGGTGCGGCCAATCACTTTGCAAGACTCTATAATTATTTTCAAAATAGCGAGATCTTTAGGGTTATCAAAGATGTTAATGATAAAACTTCGATCGATTTTCACTTCCGAGGTACTCAATTCTTTTAGGAAAGTTAAAGAAGCATAACCTGTTCCAAAGTCATCCAAGGAAAAGTTGATTCCTTTAGCCTTGCACTCGGCTATTATCTGGGATACTAGGGTTAAATCTTCAATAGCTTCTGTTTCAAGGATTTCAAGCACAAGCAGGCGATGAGGAACATTAGGGTATCGTGCTAATGTGTCAAACAGTTTTTTGACAAAGTTGGGATGTTGCAGTTGATAAGCACTAACATTAACATTGATGGGGATTTTTATATTGCAAGCGAGCAATTCTTCAACTTGATGTAATACCTGATGAAGCACCCAATCACCAATCTGTAGAGAAAGAGGATGATTATTGAGGTCGGATAAAAATTGTTTGGGAAGCAATAAACCTTTCTCTGGATGCTGCCAACGAAGTAGCGCTTCCAAACCCACCACTTTAGCCGTATTTAATTCTACAATAGGTTGGTAATAAACTTTCAGTTCATTTAGCTGCATTGCTTTAGAGACTGATTCAATGCGTTTATTAAATTCTATAATTCGCTCTTCAACCTGCGGATCAAAAAATTCAAAAATATTAACACCGTTGATTTGAGCTTTATGGCGGGCAATTTCTGATTGTTGTAGCAAGTCCTCGGCACTGAATGCGCTATTTTTGTAATAGGCGGTTAATCCAATGATCGTTTGCAAAATAATAGTTTGGTGATCAATGTAATAAGGACAAGCGAGTTTTTCTATCATTCTTTGCGCAATGGAAGCCATCACTTCAATTCTGCTTTTGATAAAATAAATAACAATAAATTCACCTAAACCAATGCGTGAGTAAAACATTTTTTTAGGTGATGTTCGATCAATACGGTTAACCACTTCCAATATGATTTTATCGCGAATATTGGGAGGAAAATCCAGCAGAGAGTTTTTGCTGTTTGAGTCAAATACTCGAATATTAAAAACGATGAGTTCTTTATTTTCCTCAGACAATCCGCTGATGAGCATCTGAAGTCTTTGGGTGAGTAAAAATTTATTTGGTAAACCGGTTAAATAATCATAATATTTAAAATTCTCAATTTGTTGTTCTTGTTTTTTTATTAGTGTTAGATCATGATAATAACCAATGTAGTTTATTACGTCCCCTTCAGAATTTTTAACGGATGAGATGGCTAAAAAAGCCGGAAATAACTTTTTATTTTTCTTTTTAGCCCAAAGCTCACCACTCCACTGTCCTTTTTCAGCCAATATCTTCCATAGTTCCTTGTAGAATTTCTCATTTTGCTTTCTTGATTGAAAAATGGCGGGTTTTTGGCCTATGACTTCCTGTTCTGTATATCCGGTCATTTTCATAAAAGCTTGATTCGCTTCAAGAATGGTGCCTTCCGAATCGGTGATAATAATGCCTTCAAACGCTGAACTGATACCCTTACTTGAAATTTTTAAAAGTTTTTCCTTTAATTTGAGCTCTGTAATATCAAAGAGAGAAATAATCCATACCTGGCGATTTTCCCAGATACTTTTCCTGACTGTCATATGTGCTGTTAAAATTTCATTACTGGATTTTAAAATTTCAACTTCCTGTGTTTCATCTGCAGCCATAGGATATAAGAAATTAGTACCAATGAGTTCTGTACGGATGGCGCCAAATAATTGAACGGCATAATCATTGGCATAAAGAATTTGCCCTTCATTATTAATCACCAATACCCCAATAGCCATTTTTTCAACGAGTTGGTACCAAAAGTTTTGTGTGTTTATATGCTCGTTTGATATCACGATATCACCTAATCCATTTCCAAAGCAGAAATAACTTTTTGCTTATCAGATAAATCACCGATGATTCGACGTTCAGGCAAGGGTTCTTTTTTAATTAATATCGGAGTTGCCAGAATTTTTTCTTGTTCTGCTATCCCCTTGTTTTTACATAGATCGACTACCTCGATATCGCACAAATCAGCAAGCTTGGGATCTGAGCATATCGATTGCAAATTAATAATGGCACGTTTTGATATAGCACTATTTCCAATCACAAACAGTTTTAGCTTAGTTCGAGTCATTCATTTACTCTCTTAACAATTTGTTGGACTCCATGCGTTTAATAAGCGCTTCTTCTTTAGCAATCAATTCATTTTTTTTAGCAATCAATTCAGTCCTTTTAGCTAAAAAGGTTGCCTCTTGAATCTTGAGTTGAGCACGTTGTGTTTCTGCAAGCTTATCAATTTCAAGCTCAATCCGTTTAATTTCTTCTTTCCTCTGTTGTAATTCTTGTTTTTCTCTCAAGATGTGGGCTGATTTTTGAGAACCAAACATCATCTGGTTATCACCAAGATAAGGGGCTTCTATGTTAATCCCTTTATCAGTGACATAAAATTCTTTGATTTGGTTGGATGTTTTTATGCCACGCGCCTTGGCAATGTGGATTAATCGATTGAATTCTCCATTACTTTCCACATTAGATAAGCGAATCCAGGTTTCTGTTAAGCTGGATAAGCCCAGTATGGTTAGCTCTTTGGAATAATCGGGTATCAGTTCAGTAAATAAAAGGGTTTTATTGAGAGATTTCATATAAGAAATAAAACGTATGAACAGTCTCTTGACTTCCATCGTATTACCTAAATCCAGCAGAGCTGAGATGGGATCCAGTATCAGGACATCAAATTGCTTTTCTTCTGTTAATTCGATGATTGAAATAATATGGTCTTCCAGTCCCATTTCCACAGAGCGTCTTGAATTAATATGTAATTTTTTTTTGGTGATATATTTCATTAAATCAATATTAATGGACTTGACATGACGGATTAAATCATTAGGGGATTCTTCAAATGAGATGAACAGCACTTTCCTGCCTTGTCGAACAGCGGATTGGGCGAAACTTGTTGCAAAAAGCGTTTTTGCTGTTCCTGAACGTCCGCTGATTATTATCTGCGATCCTGTTTGGTATCCTTTACTGCCTAGCATACTATCCAAGGCTTTTATACCAGTGCTGAGATATGCAGCAGAAGTTGTTGTATTCAGTTTTGTGCTAGTGATGGGAAGTAATGAAATGCCATTATGAGTAATAGAAAAGGGATACTCATTAGTGCCATGAGACGAACCACGATTTTTAATGATTCGCAAATAGCGCGTCATCAGGTCGTTCTTGACTTTTTGTTTTAGCTCAATAGCACAATCAACAACATATTCGTCATAGATTTCTGTTTGTAAAATCGTTTGGGTTTCAGCCATCGTTGTGAGAACGGTAAGATTTTTTTGCCGCGCCCACTGAAATAATCTTAACAACTCGTAGTTGGGATCATAATTTTTGATGCCTAAAAGAATGGACTGAAGTGAATCAATAATTAGTGTATCGGCTTTGATTTTCTGTTGAGCCTGTTCTATACGGAGTAAAAGTGCATTGATATTGAATTCCCCGGCCACTTCGTCCGTTAATATAGGTGTGAAGTCAAGAATTAAAAGCTTGCCTTCTTGTAAAAATTTGCTGCTTTCCAGGTTAAAGCCATCCATATGAGCAATAATTTGCTCAGGTGACTCATCGCAGGTGACATAAATGACGCTGTTGTTTGACTTAAGTTGTTCATGCGTAAAAAAAAGGGTAAATATTGTTTTTCCTGTACCAGGGCTGCCTTTGAGAAGGGTTGGTTTATTTTTTAAATAACCACCATTTAAAATATCATCTAACCCCTTAATTCCCGTTTTTGCTTTATTGGTATTCACATTTCGTCCTCTCAACAGATGCATATCTGTAAAATACCACTGTTGAAGCGATAAATAATATTCTGATTGTTTAATTATAGTTCTAATATTTCGTCTTGATAGAGTCGTAACAAATTTTGTCGTAATAAATTTTGCATTTAGTTGTATTTAGAACTAACCGAATCATTCTAGAATAGGTTTGGGGTTGAATCGTTTAAATAAAGAAAACAAGTTTTTGCTTTTAATTCATCGATCTACTATTTTGTGGAATGGAAAGTAAACCAGCGAATCAACCATCCCAATTGGCATGTGGTTTGGTTATTTCATTTAAGCTAAAAGGCTAATTGTAAAAAAACTGACAATTTTCATATAGCTTATTATTAAATAAGAAAAAATGATGATAGATTAGTTTTTTTCCAATCACAAATGAGGAGGGATTGATGCGATATTTATTATTACTGCCAGGTGTTTTAATTGCAATTGTGACAAGTGTCAATGCCAATACCTCTTTAAAACCCTCAATTGCCCAGCCTACAGCCTGTGTAAACTCACTTTTTACAGCAACGGGAAATCAACACTGGAAATCAATCGTATTAAAGTTAACCAATAATTGCAATCAGGCAGTCGATTTTCAAAATTCAACTGTCTCCTTTCAAACAACAGCAGCTTTAAATACCTCTTTTTGGGGGGATTTTTCTCCTTTATCTTACCCGGATAATGCTTTAAATATTTCTTCTCAACCTCAATCTGGCGGAAACTATCTAGCCACTTTAAACCTGCATTTTCCCAGCTATCCGGGTGCTAATAGCAAGTTACCTGTTGGAAGTTCTATTTCAATTAAATATGGGGCAGTCACTGATAGTCATATCGAGGGAACGGCTAATGTTTATTTAAGCACAACGGTTGAAACAGGAAGCATCCAATTAATCAATGCTGCTGCAAAACCAACAAATGTGTCACAAGGATATGCATTAGTTCATGTCACAATGAATGGTCAATCAGTCAGTGATGTGCAATTACCATGGGAAACTTCAAAGACTCTATCTGGGTTTGCTGCAGGTAATTATGCTATTTCTGCTGAAACGGTTACTGACAGTAATGGCAATCTTTATCTGGGACAGGCCAATCCCAGCATGGTGAATGTGATTGCAAACCAAACAACGAGCTCGACTATTAATTATGCTCGGGTACAAGAGACAGGCAAGATCAAGATCCATGTGCAGAACCTCCCTGGCGAATTAAGCAACTACAATGAAAATCCAACTGTTCTAATTACCCAGAGTCAATCAGGAAATTCACGCTCACAGCATGCCGTTTGGGGGAACACAACGACTGTTGCTGAGTTGAAAGAGGGGAGTAGTTACCAATTCTCAACTCCTGCAATTCAATATAACGATTACAATTGCTGGCCCACTTTCACACCATCTTCCTTAGTGGCAAGTGCTGCAAATGTTCCAACTACCAATTTAACCTATCAGTGTGCCCAGATTGTGAAAGATAATGTGACAATTAATGTCAGTGGCGCTCCATCCTCCCTGGCTTCATTGAAAATTATTTTAACTCCCAACGATGGTTCACAAACAGTAGAACAGACAATAGATTTGGCCAATGGTGTTGGTTCATCTGCCATTTCTTTAACTGACGGGGGTATTTATACACTTTCAAGTGAAGGTGTTCCCGGCTATACAGTACAATTTTCGCCCCAACCTTTAACAGCAACAGAAAATGCAACAGTAAACATCACTTTATCTCCGGTAACCGCTGCAAAAGGGCGTATTATTGGTTACGTACCGGGATGGAAAACTCCACCTGCCGCTCAAGAGTTGGCTAGCGCGGGTTATACTCATGTCATGATTGCTTTCGGCGTATTTAGTACCAATACTCCGGGTGTTATTGTTCCTGCTTTTGAAACAATAACCAAAGAATATATTCAGTCTCTTCATCAAGTCGGGATTAAAGTTATTCTTTCTTTAGGTGGTGCGTTAACCAGTATTCCCAATACAACAGTAGATTTTCACCAGGTTTTAGTAGCTTCTTCTTCACCAGAGGCATTTAAACAAACATTTATCAACTCTTTAAAGGAGTTAATTTCTCAATATGATTTTGATGGGTTTGATATAGATATTGAGCATGGTATTAACGCTGGCGGTTCCTTTTCTCAACCACAAGGTGACATTGCTGTCTTAGCAAGCATTATTAATACGATGTACAGTCAAAATCCTTCTTTGCTGATTACTCTGACACCTCAAGTGGCTAATATTGCTGCAACAAGCGGTTTCGACCAAACCTGGGGGAATTATGCCTCTTTAACTATGCAAACTCATCAGTCATTGGCGTGGGTAGGCATCCAACTCTACAATACAGGATGTGCTTTTGGTATTGATCAGGTATGTTATGGCCCTACACCAACTGATACGCCTGATTTTTCGGTAGCCATGGCTACCGATTTATTGGAAAATTGGCCAGCAACCGTCAATGGACGTCCTACAGGATTTCAACCTTATGTTAGCTATTTAAGACCTTCCCAAATTGTAATTGGTTATCCCTCCCCAAATTCTAATGGTGGCAGTGACGGTTCACCAGTCACTCCGACAACGACAATCAAACGGGCTATTCAGTGCCTTAAGACAGCAATTGCCAGTAATACCAGTTGTGGTGCTTACGCTCCACCAAGAGCTTATGGAAATATCGGTGGTGTATTTAACTGGGAAGTGACTTATGATAAAAACAATCAATTCAAATTTGCAAAAGAATTGAAAAATTGTGTTATTAATGGTGTTTGTGAGTAATTCATTTGACCAAGTCAGGCTTTAGAGCCTGACACTTATTAATTAGAGAGTTTGGTGCAGATTCTTTCCATATCGCGATCACGCAAGTGTCTATCTTGAGGAAATTTGTAATTGGCAACCAGACTTTCTTTAGAAATTTCAAATACTTTTCCATCAGCTAAATTAGTATTTAAAGCTTCTCCACCAAACAGGGTAATGCGTTTTCCATCAAAACGAGAATTAAAATATTTTTTCCAAAACACATCCGAACCTGGTTGAATCATCATATGAATTCCTTTGTCCATTTTAAGAGCATATTTAATGGCTCTTGAGGCAAGTTCACTTCCCAATCCATGTCCTCTGGCATTATTGTCAACATAAAGCTGATCTATTTCTAACAAATTTCTGCTTTCTAACCTGTCCGATGAGGCGAGTTGAACATAGCCGTGTATCTCTCCTGTTAATTTGTGCTTTGCTGATATCTGTATATTGCCGTTTTGCATAGTTGAGATTTCAAATTTGTAAATAGCCATATTTTGCCCCCATAAAAGCCTAGATAATTTTCACTTAGTATAACATATAATCTATTTTGCGGGCTTCCATTAGATGAGTGCAGCTAAGCAGTTATTCAGAATTGTCAATCGCACTGAGAGTCTGAGATACTATGTCTTCGATGATATCACTGTCAAAATAGTTGGTTAAAATAACAACAGTCAATTGCCGGTCTGGAAAATAGTAGTACTGGCCTTGGTATCCTGAGCTTGCCCCATTATGGGACCAGGCTATCTCTCCATTAATTTCTTCACGTCCTATTCCAAAACCGTAATCATCTGTAAAGGTAAGCATCATTGTTAAATAGTTTGGAGATAAAAGTATTTTATCTTTCAACAACGCCTGGACAAAGATATTAATATCTTCAGCAGTACTAATTATTCCACCATCAGCCAAGCCAAAACCATCATCATGGTCTGTTACGTCAACCACTTTGCCATCTTCCAAGGTATAGCCATGTGTTGATAAATAATGATGGTCGTCATCAAATTCTTGCTTTTCTATATATGTATTTTTTAAATGAAGAGGTTTCAGGATGTATTTCTTAATTGATTCGGCATAGGATTCTCCGGTTATGTTTTCGATAATTAATTGCAGCAACAAATAATTAGTATTGCTGTACTCATAAGCTGTTCCTGGCTTAAAGTCAGGTTTTTGATCGTAGACTAGTTTAATGCATTCTTCTGGTGTCCATTCCTTGTCTGCCATAGTATCAATGAGATCACTGTAAGAATCATAATCCGTATAATTAGGAATGCCGCTACGCATTTGTAGTAATTGTTGCACTGTTACCTCATCTCCATTCGGTATACGTTCAATATCTATACTATCTGGCAATAAGTCTGCAATATGATCATCAAGATTTAACTGTTTATCTGCTACCAGTTTTAAGACAGTTACAGCCAAAAATGTTTTACTCATGCTTGCAAGACGAAAACTGTCCGTAATATTCATTGAAATATCATTTTCCTTATCTGCCAACCCTGCCGCGACGGAAATTGTGCCTAAATCAGCACTTGATATCAGTAATACTGCTCCAGGGGTTAATGAGTCTGCGAGATTGTCTTTTAATATGGTATGTAATTGCTTGGTTAAGGAAGGGCTCGCAAAGGCAAGTGGGCAATTATTAAAGACAATAAAAATGAAAAACGTATAAATCAATTTCCACTTGCATACATAACGGCTCATTGCAACTCCAATGTGGCAAGGGTTTTCTCACCCACCAAATGAGCTATATCTTAATTCTAGTCGATTTCAGGATAATTTCTTTACTTCCTGTATAAAATAGATTGTTCCTCCAGGTTCAAAATGAATCAAGGAATACAAAAGCCGATGTCTTGATTTTTGTTTGTGTCTTCGTCATAGTGCGAAACCGAGATTAACCAACGGTGGCAAGATACGACAAGAATTTTTTACGAAGCCTCATGTTTACTTTAACTCAAGGAGTATGAATACATGGTCAACAAGATTTGCCTGAGTTTCGCACTATTAATTAGCGTACCCTCCATTTTATTAGCAGAAGATAAGCTTATTTTTGCTGTGGACATTATTCGTCATGGCGACAGAACGCCGATTGTTGCTTTGCCTACTGTAAATTACCAATGGCAAGAGGGGCTTGGCCAGCTTACGGCAGAAGGTATGCAACAAGAATACAAAATGGGTGTGGCATTTCGCAAAAAATATATTGAAGAGTCGCATTTGTTACCTGAACACTATGAATACGGAACCATCTATGTCCGCTCTACGGATTATGCACGTACTCTGATGAGCGCCCAGTCATTGTTAATGGGGCTATATCCACCTGGAACTGGACCAACAATTCCTGCAGGAACTTCCGCTTTACCTCATGCTTTTCAGCCTATTCCCGTATTTAGCGCACCGTCTAAATACGACGAGGTTATTATTCAGCAGGTAGATCGTAAGGAACGGGAAAAGCTAATGGAGCAATATGTTTTTTCTACCAGGGAGTGGCAACAAAAAAATAATGAATTGAAAGACAAATACCCATTATGGAGCCGTCTGACTGGTATTAATATTGATAATCTGGGGGATCTGGAAACAGTTGGTCATACCTTATATATTCATCAAATCCATAATGCTCCTATGCCGGAAGGATTAGCTTCTAACGATATTGAAACAATTATCAATTCTGCTGAGTGGGCTTTTATGGCACAAGAAAAACCTCAACAAATAGCGAATGTTTATAGTTCAAAGCTGATGACTAACATAGCTGATTATCTGAATTCCGGAAGCATGAAAAAATCTAAACTGAAATATGTTTTGCTATCTGCTCATGATACTACAATTGCCAGTGTATTAAGTTTTTTAGGTGCTCCTTTGGAAAAATCCCCACCTTATGCCTCAAATGTTAATTTTTCTCTCTATGATAATGGAGCAAATTATTACACAGTAAAAATTACCTATAATGGTAATCCGGTTTCTATTCCAGCGTGTGGTGGTTCAGTTTGTGAGTTACAACAGCTTATAAATTTGGTACATGATTCTAAAAATTCAGTGTAACTACTCATTCTGGAGGTATTTGGCCGAGGTAAGTAATCCTAACCATCTCAAACTATCTGTTGTTGCAAAACAGCAATAGCAGCTGGTTTGAGATAATTCAATTAATCGATGAATTCCAAAAGATCTGGGCGCATGAAAGGGATACTCTAATAATCAAGATTCTGTTCATGGTAAGATGTGTTGTGGTCGTGCTCGGAATGCAATCCTTGATAGAGTACACACAAATCTGGATGGAAAAATTTATAAATTAAATATGACCTGACAGATACCTTTGAATAGCTGGTAACTGTCAGATCAAACTTGAATAACTAAGTCTTATATTTAGCTAAGATTAGTTTTTAGTCTTAGTTTCAAGATTCAACTTTTGATTTAAATCAATATCTAATTCTTGATTTGGATTAATATTCGTTGGTTTAGAAAATAATCCAAAGCGGTATCTATTAATATCTATTCCTTGATTTAAATCAATTCTTTGATCTGGATCAATATTTAACTCTTGATCTGGCTCAACATTTAATGCTTGATTTAGATCGATATTTAAACCTTGATTTGGATTAATATTCACTGGTTTAGAAAATAAAGCACGGTATCTGTTAATATCTATTCCTTGATTTAAATCAATTCTTTGATCTGGATCAATATTTAACTCTTGATCTGGCTCAACATTTAATGCTTGATTTAGATCAATATTTAAATCTTGATTTGGCTCAACATTTAAACCTTGATTTAGATCAATGTTTTGTGGTTTAAAAAATAACCCAAACCGTAACAGTGCATCTACCTCACGTAATTTCTCAGCAAAAGCTTTTTCGATAATAGCACTATCTAGTTGAGTATATTTTTTTTGAGCCAATGCATGGCCCTTTATTTTTTGCAGTTCAGATATTACAGATTCTTTGTATTTATTAACTGATTCTATAGAGTCATCAAAATTCACAGATTCTATAGGGTATTGACTAATCTTATTCACATAATATTTAGTTAAATCTAGATGTTCAAAAACTGCAGAGCGAGCAGTTGGTGCTGCAGATAGGAATGATCTGATAAATTTCGTCGGTTTTGATTCTAGGTCAACATATGAAATCATTGCCTTTTGTTCGCTAAGGGATAACGCGGCAAACAGATTGGGAAAACCACTAATCCTTTCATATAGTTTAACGCATTTGCTAATTGTTCTTAAATCTAATAATTTGCCATTCACTTCGCTCATTTTTAGAATCATCTGATAAAGTTTATCATTGTCAAATATTTTTTTCCCTAATTTTTGATAGACTTTGAATAGCTTTTCTTTAAGATCGTGTTCATAAGGTTTAAGATCATTCTTATAAGGCTTGGTGCTAAATATAGAGAAACGACATTTTCTTTGTTGGATTTCATCTAAACTATAAGTTTCTTTCAGTTGGTTATTCCATGGATTGACTAAGACAAAATCATACCCACCCGCACTTTTTGGATTAGGAATAATTCTATCAAGTCTCAAAGCATGTCTGCCATGTCTTACCCCATTAGAATCAACTTCTCCATACTTTATACTGATATAAACTGGCTCTTGAGGAGCTGTAGTTTTAAATCGTATGATCTCATGAATATCACGGGTATCATGAGCCATAAAACCCAATAATTGACCGACAAATTTCGTTGAGGTCTCATTATGCCTTTTTGATCCCTTTGATCCATTATGAGCAACAATACTTGCCAATGGTAGATTTGGATTCCAATCCGATGCCAAGTAATAAGAACTTAAGCGTTCTAAAATTTTTATGGCCAAAGAGTTACTTTTTACTCCGTCAGTAGTTTGGTCAATTTCTTGTATTTTCTTTTTGTCAATAAAAAACACGTCTTGATTATTGATCGGATCGTAATGATATTTGTATTTACCCTGCAACTTATCTTTTTGTAAATTTTGACTCAGATCACTAGATTTAAATCTTACTTCAATGCCATCTTTTGTTTCTTTAAATAATGATTTGATGGCTGCATAACCTTCTGGCCCCGAATTTAGTATACAATCCAAAGTCGCCAAAAGATAACAGTCTCCTGTTTTACCTTGACGTATAGTTACGAAACCGTCATTTTTGGGGAATAGTGGTGTTGTCATGATTTAATCTCCTAAAAATTCTAAGTTGAAAATTTAAGTTACTCGTATAAATTTTCTCGATTTAAACTCTATGAATTCTTATGCCATTACAGGACCGATGAATGTTCTTTATTTCAATAAGTTAATTGAATAATCAACTCACTTTCTTGCTTAAACAGCTATCCAACTATTCATAGATAACTGTATATTAATTAATCAATATTAATTAAATATTTTCATGAAGATCGTTTTTGCGACAAATGATGTGTAATATAACTCTATTTAAGGTTGCTTGTGCTCAAAAATAATACATAAATTTATCCTTGTAGATGTTATCGGAATTTTCAGTACCAATAGATAAATCATGAACTCTGTTTAATTCAAAAAGGCAGAACCCCATAATAATCTGACTTATTTGGTTATGAATGGCATCAACCACAGGAAGACAAAAGTCAAACCAATAGAACTTGAGAACACTCCCGTAAAACTATTTTACAAAAGCTCTAACAAGTACCATTCCGAAGGAAAATTTACGAATCGGAAAAATAGCCCATTTTTCATAAGTTAAGATTATCTTAATGTTTTTGTTTTATAATTAATCACTGTTTAAAGAAATTATCACTAAATTGGGAATAGTTATGTCTAAACTAAGAGCATTGGAAAAAGAAGCGAATGAATTGGCTCTCATTCTTGATCAGGCCCTGTTGAGTCAGTCAATAGAGGTTAAAAGAAGAGCATTATCTCAATTTGAAAATTCAGAATTAATACAAAACAAAGATAATTTGCGGGTTTTTATTGACCCTGAGCATCCCATTGTAAGCTTAATCATACTTGCTACAAAGACTTTACCTGAAAAAATAGAAAATCTGCAAAAAAAGGTACGTTTGCTCGAGATCCAATTGGCTGCTGAAACTGAGGAAACCCTTGATGAATCGAATTCGGATTCTGAAAGCGTTGATTACGATAACGGTATTGATGTAGAGACTGTTGTTCCTGTCAGCGTTACTCATCAAGAGCATGTCAGTGAGCCTGACACCAGGTCTGTGGCGATTGCACGACTAAGAGAAGTGTTGAAACCTTATATCGATTCTACTCAAGAAAGGACATATGAACACTATTATGGAATGGCAGGAACACTGTTCAGTTTTTTTGGAGCGGCAGGTTACAGTAAAACGGATAAACTAAACGCTATCACGAAATTGTTCCAAAATCTTGAGGGGGATGGCGCTGAGCCACTCAATGATACGGATAGAGATATACTGACTACAGGGGTTCTTGGAACTACCATGAAGCCGTTGTTAGAAGATGAGCATATTGGTAATGAATTGAAAGACTTGCTATCGATAAAAACCGATAATGTGAATATAATTTAAAAACTCATATTTGAACAGGAGTTTTCCTGTTCATCTGAAACACTTATCTCATCAAGCCATCCGATGCCGGATCAATGATCCGGCATCTTAGGCAAAATTCCTGATATATGAAAATCTTATAACGGGATTCAATTTAAAAGCGTATCTTTTTATCTGGATTTTTAAATTATTGATTTTTAGAAATAGTTAAGCTTATTTAAGGGCTAAGAACAGACTGCTCATGGCCAGGTTCTGGTTAATTCTCGGAAAATGCTTTGGAGTTTGCAT